>PABA01000042.1 GCA_002699025.1 Sandaracinus sp.
ACGCGTCCTGCGGACACCGCCACGCGTCCTGCGGACACCGCCACGCGTCCTGCGGACACCGCCACGCGTCCTGCGGACACCACCACGCGTCCTGCGGACACCGGGGGGCTCTTGGGACGCGCGGTCGACGTGGGCGAGGGCTCGCCAGATGGCGGAATGCGCCACGATGACGGCTGCTTGCGCGAGAGCGGGGGTCGAGCGCCCGCGGGGGAACCGGAGGTCGAGCCCCGCGAAGTTGAACTTGACGTCAAGTTCAGTTCTTCCTTCCCCCCGCCGCTCGGCCAGCGCCCTCCGGACGGAGTCGCCACGGAGTCGGCTCGCGCGGGGCCAGCATGCTCGGTATGCCGAGCGCCATGACCGTGCTCGTCGCCGCTGGCGTGATCCGTCGAGACGAGGGCCCCGAGGTGCTGCTGACGCGCCGCATGAAGGGGGCCCATCTGGCCGGCAAGTGGGAGTTCCCCGGAGGCAAGGTGGAGCCCGACGAGGATCCGCGGGACGCCGTCGTGCGCGAGTGCCGCGAGGAGTGCGCCATCGAGGTCGAGGTGGAGGACATCCTCGACGTGACCTTCCACGCCTACCCGGAGAAGAGCGTGCTCCTGCTCTTCTACGCCTGCCGGCTCCGCAGGGGCGCGGTGCGCCACCTGGGCGTCGCGGACCACGCCTGGGTGCACCCGGACGCGCTCGACGGCTACGACCTGCCGCCGGCCGACGAGCCCGTGGTGGCGAAGCTCCGCGCCCGCGCGACGACCGAGCGGCACGGCTGAGCGCCGTGGGGCCCGCTCAGGGCGCGATGGGGCAGTCGAGGAAGGTCTCGCGCAGGGCGTACTCCACGACCTCGCCCGCCTTGGGCGTGATCTCGTAGGTCAGCTCGTCGACGTCGAAGAGCTGCGTGTCGGCGGTGATCTCGGCGACGGCCTCGTCCATGGAGGTGTCGATGCTCCCCGTGTCGGCCGGGACGGTCACGGTCACGAGCTGCCAGAGGGGCGTGTAGTCGGCGTCTCCGAGGCCCGCGCCGAAGAGGTTGTTCGAGTCCACCTGGTCGCCGTCTCCGGTGAGGTCCGCGTTCCGCATGGCCTCGTTCAGCGGCGCGTCCTCGCCCTCGCGGGTCAGCACGTACACGTTCCGCACGAGGACCGTGCCGGCGCTCTCCAGGACGCGCGCGCCGAGGCCCCGGCGGCCGGTCCCGCGGCCGATGTGGAAGCAGTCGGCGCGCATGCCGCGGACGTGGATCGGCACGGGAGGCTCGCCCCCCTCGAGGCGCGCGTCCGGGTGGACGATGGGGCAGTGGGCGTGGGCGCCGAGCGCGACGGGCGCCTCGAGGAGCCCCCGGTCGACGGCGGCGTCCACGGCGGCGCGGCTCGTGATCCGCTCGCCGGCGTAGCGCTCGGTGACGGCGGCGAGCTCGATGGCGAGGTAGGGGCCGTAGCCCTCCTCACCCGGCAGCGCGTCGACGATGAGGGGGTGGTCGATGGGCTCGCAGGTGCCGCCCTCGTCGCGGCAGAGGACGACCGCCGGCATGGGCGTGCGCGGCGCCTCGCCGAGGAGCCAGTACTCGACCCGCTCGCCGTCGACGAAGGCACCGAAGCGCGGCACCTCGCGCTCGACCTGGTCCTCGGCGTCGATCTGCGCAGCGAGCGCCGGATCGACCTCGGCCACCGAGGGCACGGCGCTCCCGGCCGGGAGGATCTCGCCGCTGGAGGAGCCCCCGTCCCCGCAGGCGAGAAGGGAAACGAGGAGCGGGAGGGCGGGAGCGCGCATGGCCCATCCTACCGCGGGTTCGGCGACGACCCCGGAGCGGCGGCGGACCTCCGATGGACTGCTCCGACGGGCCGAAGCCTCGAGAGATCGTCGCGCGACCGGCCCGGCCGGCCAGGCCCCCCTCGTCAGAAGCGCGTCGAGAGCCCCAGGCGCGCGCCGCGACCGACCGGATCGATCGCCGGGGAGAGCGCCCAGCGCGGCCCCTCCGAGAGCGTGTGACGGCGGATCAGCCGCGCGAGCAACGCGCTCCCCGCGAGGACCGCCGCCGTGCCCACCATCACCAGCCCGAGGCCGCCCGCGCGGTGCGCCAGCCCGTCCTCGCAGAGCATCTCGCCGTCCTCGCACTTGCGGCGGCGCTGGTGCTGACCGTGCCGGTGGAGCGCGATGCCCACGGGCGTGAGCACGAGCCCGGCGGCGATCAGGGCCACCCAGGGCAAGGGCTCGCCGACGCGGAGGGCGGCGCTCCGCTGCCGATCGGCCGCCAGCCAGCGCGCCGTGGCCCGGCCCTGCTGCGGACCGAGGACGAAGGCGCCGAAGGCGACGCCAGCCGCGCCGACGCCGACCAGCCCCTGACCGAGCCGCCGCTCGCCTCGCTCGTGCTCGCCGGCATGCGCCCAGATCACGGCCCCGGCGAAGGCGGAGGCCACGCCGAGCGAGACGGCGAGGAGGGGGCGCCAGGGACGCGGGGCGTCGAAGAGGGCGGCGTCCGGCGGCGGCGGGCCGAGCGCGTGGGCCGGCGCGCGGAGCTGCAGGTCGTCGGGCGGGGCCGCGCCCGCCGAGCCGCGCGCCTCCGAGCCCTCCGCTCCGGCCGCGCCAGCCTCCGGCTCGGCCTCTTCGGCGAGGGCCTCGTATCCGGCGGGCACGACGGGCGCGTGCGAGGCGGGCGCCGCCGGCGCGCTCGCCTCCGGGGCCGAGGCCGCCTCCTGGGCCGCGGCGCTGGCCGCGCACAGCGCGCAGAAGGCCACCGCCAGTCCGATTGATCCGATGCGTCGTTCCACGTTCTCCAAACACCCCGGCCGCGTCCCCACGCGACCTCTGCGCCGCCCCCGTCGGAGGCGGAGCTGCGACGTTCATGGGGCCGAAGGCGGCGCGGCGCCATGCGCTCGCGCACGGGGCCCGCCGCCCGGCCCTACTCGCCGACCGACGCGTCCAGCCGGTCGCGCGCCAGCCGCACACCGATCGCCGCGTCCACCACCTCGAGGCGCGCACGCGTCAGCTCCGCCTCTGCGTCGATCACGTCGCTCGTGACCGCCGCGCCCGCCTGGAGCTGATCGAAGCGCACGCGGTAGCTCTCCTCCGCCGCGTGCAGCCCCACCTTCGAAGCCTCGAAGGCCAGCTGCGCCGAGCGGAGCTCCTCGAAGGCCTGCGCCCCCTCGAGCCGCACCGCGTCCTCGAGCCGCGCCATGTCCGCCTGCACCTCGAGCAGCTGCGCCCGCGCCGTCTCCACCCGCTGCCGCGCGTCACCGAACTCGTTCGGCGACCAGCGGAGCAGCACGGAGATGTCCCAGCTCGCGTTGAACTCCTCCTGCTGCGGGATGAAGCGGTTGTTCGGGTTCGCGTAGTCGAGGTTCGCCTGGAGCGCGAGCTGCGGGTAGCGGCGCCCGAGGTCCGCCTGGATCGCCCGCTCCCGCGCCTCTTCGACCTGCTGCATGGCCACGATCTCGGGCCGCTGGTCGAGGGCCCGGGCCGTCAGCTCCGGCAGGCTCTCGCTCGGCGGCGGCACGGTCTGGGAGAAGTCCTCGCCGAGGCGCAGGCTCCCGCTCGGCTCCTCGTGCAGCAGCACCTGCAGCGCCCGCGTCGCCAGCGCCACGCCGCCCCGCGCCCGCGCCGCGTTCACGTTCGCCTGCGCGAGCTGGGCTTGCACGCGGAGCAGATCCACGCGCGCGGCCGCCCCCGCGTCGACGAGCGCCTGCACCTGCCGCTGGTGCGCCTCGACCTGCTCGACCGCCTTCTCGGCGACGACCAACGTGCCCCGCGCCCGCGCCAGCTCGTAGAAGGCCTCGCGCGCGCGCAGGGCCACCTGCCGTTGCTCCCCGCGGATCTGCGCCCGCTGCGCCTCGGCCGCCGTCTCCGAGGCCCGGTAGCCGGGGAGGATCGTGAAGAGCACGTTCGAGACCGGATAGGTCACGGTCGCACGGAAGGCGTACTGGTTCAGGATGACCGGGAACTGGAAGCTCTCGGAGGTGCTCGAGAGCCCGCTGATCAGCTGCTGCCAGAGGAAGCGCGCGTCCGGATCGTCGACGGCCTCGGTCGCTCCCTCGAGCACGGCCGGATCCCCGATCTCGAACCCGCCGAAGTCCGGCTGGTCGATGTCGCTCAGGCGCGTGTAGCGGAAGCTCGCCTCGAACTGCGGGAAGAACCCCTGCCACGCCTGGCGCGCCGCCGCCTCGGCCACCCGCACGGAGGCTTCGGCCCGCCGCACCGAAGGCGCCGTCTCGACGGCCCGGGCCGCCGCCTGATCCGCCGTCAGCCCGCCCGGCTCGGCCAGGGCCGCCAGCTGGGCGCGGACCTCTTCCTCCGACGACGGTCCGCCAGGCCGCGTCGCCGGCTCGGCGGTCTCGGCTGCGCGCGCGGTCTCTTCGGGGGTGGGGGCGTCCTGAGCAGGGCCCTCCTGGGCAGGGGCGTCCTGGGCAGGGGCACCCTGGGCAGCGGCATCCTGGGCATGGGCCGGGAGCGCGCCGAGGAGCAGCGCGGAGAAGAACGCGGCGACGAAGCGCGGGTGGTGGAGCATGGTTCGTCCTGGGGCTGAGCGGCGGAGCGGGAGGGTGCGGCGCCCCGCTCCCCGATGGCAGAGGGCATGCCGCGAGGGCGCCTCGCACGCCACCCCCGAGGGTCGGCCGAAGAGCCCGACCGTTAGGCCCAGCGCCACGCCGCCTGCCGTGCGGGCCCTCACGCCGGCGCCCCTCGGGATGGGGGCTGAGCGGCGAAAAGCGCGAAAATCACGGCAGTTCGGGGGGATCGGACTTGCCCGCGAGCGTTTTCCGACTAGTTCGTGGGCCATGTCGAAGAAGCTCAAGGTCGCCGTCGCCGGCGTGACTGGAATGGTGGGACGCGAGATGCTCCGCGTCCTCGAGCAGCGGGACTTCCCCGTCGGGGAGCTCGTCCCCGTCGCCTCCGCGCGCTCGGCCGGCAAGAAGGTCCCGTTCCGCGGCGAGGAGCACACCGTGCGCGAGATCGCGCCGGAGGTCTTCGAGGGCGTCGACGTCGCACTCTTCTCGGCGGGCTCCGGCCCCTCGAAGGAGTGGAGCCCGATCGCCGCGGAGAAGGGCGCCGTGGTCATCGACAACTCCTCGGCCTTCCGCAAGGACCCGGAGTGCCCGCTGGTGGTGCCCGAGGTGAACATGGCCGCCGCGAAGGATCGCCCGAAGGGCATCATCGCGAACCCGAACTGCTCGACGATCCAGATGGTCGTCGCCCTCAAGCCGATCCACGACGCCGCCAAGATCACGCGCGTGGTCGTCGCCACCTACCAGGCCATCAGCGGCTCGGGCGCTGGCGCCGTCTCGGCCTTCGAGACGCAGATGAAGCAGCTCGCCGCGGGGGAGACGGTCGGGGAGCTCGAGACGCTGAAAGGGCAGCTCGCGGGGAACGTGCTCATGCACTGGTCCCGGGACGTCGAGAGCGGCTACCAGGAGGAGGAGCTGAAGATGGTCCACGAGACCCGGAAGATCTTCGGCGACGACTCGATCCGCGTGTCGCCCACGGCCGTGCGCGTGCCGGTGGTGAACGGCCACGCCGAGTCGCTGGCCATCGAGACCGAGAAGCCGATCACGCCGGACGAAGCGCGGGCGCTCCTCGAGAAGGCCGCCGGCGTGAAGGTCGTCGACGACTTCGCCAACGGCGTCTACCCGACGCCCATCGAGGCGACGGGCACGGACCCGGTCTACGTGGGGCGCATCCGCGAGGACGTCGGGAACCCGGGCGGGCTGCAGATGTTCGTGGTCGCCGACAACCTGCGGAAGGGCGCGGCCCTGAACGCCGTGCAGATCGCCGAGGGGCTCTTCCTCTGACGTTTTGTCATGCGCCGCCTTCCCGCGAGGGCGGCGCATGCCACAATGGCGGGCGCGCCGTGGACCCGAAGACCTGTCTTTCTGGTTCGCCGCGCGCCCGCTCTGGTCTGCTCCTTGCTTAGGGTCTCGACGCCATGCCTCCTCGATCCCGCATAGCCCCGCTCCTCGCCGCCTCCTTGCTCTTCGCCGCCAGCACGGCGAGCGCGCAGACCGTCGCCATCGAGAGCATCGAGAGCACGGCCGGGGGTCGACGGACGGAGACCGAGCCCCTCAGCCGGGGGGTGAACGCCGCCGACTGCGCGAGCGGGGACGCGATCATCACCTTCCGGCTCACCGGCATCACCACCAACAGCGTCAACGTCTGGCACGACGACGCGAGCGGCAGCGACTGCGAGGCGACCGCGGGGCGGACCCCGGAGATCGACCGGACCTGCGCCGTCGTCGGGACCTACACGGTCACGGCGGGCGCGAGCGGGCAGGTGAGCCTCGAGCTCCCGCTGGCGGACGTGACCGCGGGCGACCCGTCCCGCGACGACCTCGGCCAGAACATCTGCGACCGGCAGAACAATTACACGCTCTACTTCTTCGATTCGACGAGCGACATGGTCACGGGGGAGGCCACGGCGGCCTCCTTCACGATCATCATCGACGGCTCACCGCCGCCGGCGCCGACGATCACCTCGAGCGCAGAGCTCCGCGGGAGCAGCCCGACCATCGAGTGGGACGCCCTCGCCGATGGCCCGACGACGACCCAGGCGCAGATGCGCTACCGCGTCTACGTCGACACGGACGGCTGCGACCCCTTCAGCGTGGACGGGGGCACCGGCGGGACCGACGCCGGCATGAGCATCGTCGAGGACGCCGGCACGGCCGAGGACGCCGGCACGGCCGAGGACGCCGGCACCACCGAGGACGCCGGCACCACCGAGGACGCCGGCACGGCCGAGGACGCCGGCACCACCGACGATGGCGGCATGGCGATGATGAGCATCGTCTCGCTCGTGGGCACCACCGACTTCGGCGTGACGCGCCGCGAGGTGACCCTCGGCAGCGACATCGCCGACGGCGCCCAGGTCGGCGTGGCGGTCTCCGCCGTGGACTTCTCGGGCAACGAGGGCGATCTCAGCACGCCGGTCTGCATCACGAAGGTGCAGGGCGTCGGCTACTGTGACCTCGTCGAAGGCGGCTGCGAGAGCGGCTGCAGCGCGAGCCCGGCGCGGACCGGCTCGCCCCTCTTCCTCGCCCTGATCGGGGGCGTCGCGCTGGCGCTGGGGCGCCGGAGGACACGATGAAGCGGATCCTGCTCGCGCTCGCCGCGGTGGCCATCACCAGCGGCGCGGCGTCGGCCCAGTACTCGGACGAGCTCCGCGCGCGGAACCGCCGCGCCTCGGTGGAGCGCTTCGCCTTCGAGTTCGGCGTGGGCACCTACACGCCCGACGCGGGGCGAACGGCGATCTTCTCCGGGGACCGGGGGCCGCAGCTGCGGATGGAGTTCGACGTCCTCCCCTTGCGCATCCCCTACGTGGGCATGCTCGGGGCGGGCTTCTCGTTCAGCTGGGTGAAGCTCGACGGCAAGCTCTGCGCGACGGCGACCTGCGACGAGAACGACTCGCTCGACGACAGCGGCCGGCTGCGCCTCTTCCCCTTGGCCCCGCTCGCCGTGCTGCGCGTCGACGTGCTGGCCCGGGAGCTCGGGATCCCGATCGTGCTGACGGGCAAGATCGGACCGGACATCATCCGCTACGACGTCGACGGGGGCTCTTCGACGGGGAGCGGCACCGTCTACGGTCTCCGCTGGGCCGCCCAGGTCGCTCTGGAGCTCGACTTCATCAGCCCGCGCCGCGCCGCCAGCCTGGACGCGGACTGGGGGATCAACCACAGCTACCTCCTCTTCGAGCTGATGGGGAGCAACATCACCAGCGGCACGGACTTCGGCGACTCCCTGACCTGGACGGTCGGCCTCGGGCTGACCTTCTGAGCGGCGCGTCGTGAGCGAGAGGGAGGCCGCGAAGGGCGAGCCGAAGGTGCGCCTGGCGTACGGCGTGAAGCTGACGCTGGCGTACGACGGAACGGACTTCCACGGCTGGCAGTCGCAGCCGAAGGTGCGCACGGTCCAGAAGACCGTGGAGCGGGCCGTGCGGGCGCTGGGGCTGCGCTGCACGCGCATGCGCGGCTGCAGCCGGACCGACGCCGGGGTGCATGCGCTCGGGCAGGTGGCGTCCTTCGCCTGCGATCGGGATCTCCCCGAGAAGGCCTGGACCCACGGGCTGAACGGGCTCCTGCCGCCGGACGTGGCGGTGATGGGCGCGGAGGCCGTGGACCGGCGCTACGACCCGCGGAACGACACGACCGGGAAGCTCTACCGCTACCAGATCACGGTCGGCGAGACGCGGGACCCGCTCTCGCGGCGGCAGGCCTGGCACCTGAGCTCGCGCTCGGGGCGCAAGGACATCCCGAAGCACGGGCGTCCGCGGCGGGTGGAGGCCTTCCTGGACCTCGAGGCGATGCGGGACGCGGCGCGGCGGCTCGAAGGGACGCACGACTTCAAGGCGTTCCGCGCCTACGACGACCGGCGGGAGAACACCGTGCGGACGATGCGCTCGGTGCGGGTGCTGCCCGGCTGGGGAGGCCGGGAGGACATGCTGGCCATCGAGGTCGAGGGGAACGCCTTCATGAAGAACATGGTGCGCATCCTCGCCGGCACGCTCGTGGACATCGGCCGGCTGCACCTCGAGCCCAGCCGCATCGATCGGATGCTCGCGCCGGAGGGGCAGCGCAAGGACGGCGGACAGACGGCGCCGGCGATGGGGCTGACGCTGGTGCGGATCGATCTCGGGCGGGGGGACCACCCGCGAGCGCCGAAGAAGGAGCCGACGGGCGAGGGGGCGCTCACCGGCGAGGTCCGGATGGCGGGCCGGGAGCCGCAGGAGATCGGACCCGAGACGGAGGCGCCGTGAGGGCGCGCGTCGAGCTGGCGCTGGGGCTCGCGCTGGGGCTCGCGCTGGGGCTCGACGGGGTGGCGGTGGCGCAGGAGGGGGCCGCGGAAGCCCCGGTGGAAGCCGAGGCCGACGCGGGGGCCGAAACCGAAGCCCGAGCAGAAGCCGACGCGGGGGCCGAAACCGAAGCCGAAGCAGAAGCCGACGCGGGCGCCGAAGCCGAAGCCCGAGCAGACGCCGACGCGGGGGCCGAAGCCGAAGCCCAAGCCCCTGCCGAAGCCCAAGCTCCAGCCGAAGACCAAGCTCCAGCCCAAGCGCGAGCGGATGCCCGAGCCGGAGCGGATGCGGAAGCCCGAGGCCGAGCAGAAGCTCCATCAGCTGAAGCCCGAGCCGGAGCGGACGCGGAAGCGGGCGCGCAGCCGTCCGACGCGAAGGTGGCGGTCGTCGTCACCGGCGATCCGGACGGGCTGCTCCAGGACGCCGCGCAGCGCCTCGAGCGCGCGCTCGAAGGCCGCGTCGTCCTGCCGAGCGACCCGGGACTCCGGGCCGCGCTCCGGGGAGAGCCGGGCGAGGACGACGGGCTCGAGCGGGTCCGCCGCGAGCGGCGCCGGCTCGGCTGGGGCGACGACGACTCGGAGGGCCTCCTCGCCCTCGGCCGCATGGTGGGGGCCGACGCCGTCGTCGCCCTCCGCCGCCGGGAAGGCGCCGTCGAGCTCGAGGTCTTCGACGTCGGCGCCCTCGCCTTCTTCGAGGATCGCCCCGCCCTCGAGCCACTGGACGAAGCCGCCGCCTTCGTCGTCGCCGCCGCCCGCGCCGCCCACCGCCGCCGCGGCGCGCCCCCGCCCCGGGAGGTCGCCCGTCACGCCGAGCCCCCCGAGAGCGACGAAGAAGTCGATGACCTCCCCCCGGCACGCGCGTGGCTCCGCGAGAACTGGGCCTACCTCGTGGGCGGCCTCCTCCTCGCCGGCACGCTCGTCTTCTTCGTCGTGCGCGCCCGCCGCGGCGATGACGATCCACCGCCGCCGGTGCTACGCTTCGGCTTCGGGGCGGAGTGAAGGGCCTCGGCACACGACGATGAGCACGGCGGGATCCGGGGCGCAGGGCGAGCACCACGCGGGCGGCGCGCGCCGCCGCCCCACCCCCCGGCGCATCTGGCACGCCCTCGCCGCCTTCCTCCTCGTCCTCTTCGCGGCGCTGATCGAGCCGACGGGCCTCCACGCCCACGCGCCGGCAGACGAGGTGACGGCCGGCGGCCGGCTCACGCTGCCCCGCGCCCCCTCCGACTTCAACGAGGCGCGCGACGGCGAGGTCCGCTGGGACTATCCGCGGGCCCTCGAGAGCGACGTGAGCGCGCTCCGCGAGCGCCTGCCCGAGCTCTGGGCCGGGCTGGAGGCGGATCTCGGCGTGGACGTGGAGGACGCGCTCGTCATCCGGGTCGCCCGGAACCCGGACGAGATGCGCCGGCTGGCGCCGGAGGGCATGCCCCCGCCGAGCTACGCGACCGGCGTGGCCTACCCGCACGCGGGGCTCATCTTGCTCTCGATGACGGCCCCCGAGAGCTGGGGTGTCCCGGACGCCGAAGAGGTCTTCCACCACGAGCTCAGCCACGTCGCGCTGCGCCGGGCCGTGCGCGGCCGCGAGATGCCGCGCTGGTTCGTGGAGGGCGTGGCCATCCACCAGTCGGGCGAGCAGTCCCTCGAGCGCTTCGAGACGCTCTGGGATGGCCACGGGGCGGGCGACCTGATCCCCCTGGCGGAGCTCGACGGGCGCTTCCCGGCGCGGGCCCACGAGGTCGACATGGCCTACGCGCAGGCCGCCGACGTCGTGACCTTCCTGCGGCGCGACGATCGGGGCGCCCGGCGCTTCCGCGAGCTGATCGAGGAGATGCGCGAGGGGGCCGGCTTCGACGCCGCCCTGCTCGACGCCTACGCGCTCACGCCGACCCAGCTCGAGCGCGAGTGGCTCGCCGAGCTCGACGATCGCATGAGCTCCTGGCCCGTGCTCGTCGGCGGGGGCACGTTCTGGGTCCTCGCCGCCGTGCTCCTCGTCTGGGCCTGGCGCCGGCGCCGCAGCCAGGCGAAGAAGAAGCTCGCCGCCATGGAGGCGGAGGAGCGAGAGCGGGACCAGACCTTCGAGCGGCTCGAGCGCATCATCGATGCGCGGGTCGAGCGCGAGGAGCAGCCCCTCCTGCTGGTCAGCGCGGACCCGCCCCAGGGTCGCGAGCCGGGCGTGCCGACCGTCGAGCACGACGGTCGACAACACACGCTCCACTAGCGACCGGTCGCTCTGGCGAAATCCGGGGGATTTCGCGGGGGGAGGCGAAGGGAGCCGAGCTGGTCGTCCACCGCCCGGTCGTCCACCGCCCGGTCGTCCACCGCCCCATCGTCCACCGCCCCATGCTCGGCGGCTTGGCGACCAGGACGTGCGGACGGCGGGGACCCGACAGCTCCCATGGGAGAGCTGCTCCCATGGGAGAGCTGCGCTTCAGCGGGAGTCTGGAATCCCGCCCGAACGAGGCGCCGCAGCGCCTCGCTCTCAGTCGTTCTTGTCCTTGTGGATGGGGAACTTCGGCGTGGTGCCGTTCTTCTCGAGCGCCTTCTTGCGCTTCTTCCCCATGCTCTTCTGCTTGAGCTGCCGACGCGTCTTGGTCTTGCTGGTGTCGCTCATGATTGACTCCGGGCCTCGCGTGAGCCGCGAGGGCCCGTCGAGATAATGCGCGGGCGCCGCCATCGCAAGCGGATTCCGCGCCCGCGGCGGTCCTCGCTGCCTGGGAAGGGCACCGGATCTGGCCCGCTCGCGCCCGGACGGTCCGCGGGCCCGGAGAAGGGCTCCGGTCAGACGAGGCCAGGCCAGCGGTGGGCCGCCCAGGCGCCCCGGATGGCCTCGCGAAGCGACGCCGGGAGGGGACCCCGCGCGAGGGCGTCGAGGTTGGCCTCGAGGTGCGCGGGGCGCGTCGTCCCGACCAGGGTCGTGTGGACCCCGGGGGCGAAGGCGGCGAAGCGGAGGGCGAGCTCGGCCACGCCGCCTGGTAGCGCGGGGGCCCGGAGCGCGGGCGGGAGCCGCTCGAAGCGCTGGCGGAGCTCGAGCCGGTCGGGAGAGGGCGCGTCGCCGAGGCCGGCGAAGACCGCGTTCAGGAGCGGGCGCTTGGCGAGCACGCCCGCGCCCGCCGGGAGCCCCTCCTCGAGGGCTTCCTGGTCGACGAGGTTGTGGCTCACCTGGAAGGCGCCGAAGAGCGGCTCGCGCTTCGCCGCGCGGAGCCCGGGACCATCCCCCGAGTAGCCCGCGCCCCGCACGTCGCCCGCCTCGACCGCGTCCCGGAGCGCCGCGAGCACGTCCTCGCGCGCGAGCGTCTCGGGCGGGCAGGAGTGGAGGAAGGCGAGGTCGAGGCGCTCGGTGCGGAGGCGCCGGAGCGCCTGGTGGACGCCACGGCGGATGCACTCGCCCGTCCAGTCCGGGGCCCCCTCGACGCCGTAGCCGAGCTTCGTCGAGAGGAGCACACCCTCGCGCCGCCCCTCGAGGTGCCGCCCGAGGCGCTCCTCCGAGCGGCCGTAGGAGGGCGCCGTGTCGATCAGGGTGACGCCCCGCTCGAGGGCGCTCCCGAGGACGCGATCGACCGCGTCCTCCTCGAGGCTCGCCGCGCCGAGAGGCCCGGCGCCGAGGCCGAGGGCCGGTGCGTCGAAGCCGTGCGCGCCGAAGGGCCGGCGGGGGGCTGCCGGAGGCGTATCGGGCCGTGCCGGAGCCGAGGACGCTTCGGGGGGTCGCGCGTCGTTCACTCGAGCGAAGCTGGCGCGCCCCGCCCTCCCCGGCCAGCGCCGAGGGGCGAGCTGACGGCTCCGCGGTCGATCCCGACGGCGCGGCGGTCGGCCGGCCCCGGGGAGCTCCCCTCGGCCCGGCGTACGACGGTGGAGGCGGCGGACCTCCAGACTCCCGGAGAGGCGTCCGCAGGACTCCCCGAGAGCCGTCCGCAGGGCTCCCCGAGAGGCGTCCGCAGGGCTCCCGGAGAGCCGTCCGCAGGACTACCGCTGAGGCGTCCGCAGGACTCCCGCTGAGGCGTCCGCAGGACTCAGTCGAGCCGGGACGGGACGGTCTCCCGGTAGCGCTCGAGCAGCGCCCGCGCCGTCGGACCGACCTCGCCGCTCCCGAGCGCCGCGCCGTCCACGGCGCGGATCGGCATCACCTCGCGCGTCGAGCTCGTCAAGAAGGCCTCGTCCGCCCCGCGCAGCGCCTCCACCTCGAGCGGCCCCTCTTCGACCCGCAGGCCGACGTCGGCCGCCAGCTCCAGCACGATTCCCCGCGTCACCCCCGGCAGCACCCCCGCCGCCGGCGTGCGCAGCACGTCTCCGCACACCACGAACACGTTGCTCGTCGCCCCCTCGAGCACGTCCTCGCCGTCCACCAGGATCGCCTCGTAGGCCCCCCGCGCACGCGCCTCCCGCGCCGCCAGCACGCTCACCAGGTAGCTCCCCGCCTTCGCCTGCGCGTGACTCCGCGCCCCCTGCACCAGGCAGACCTCGACGCCCCGCGCGTAGAGCTCCGGCGGGTGCCCGGCGAAGGGCGCCGCCAGGATCACCCGCCGCGCCCCGTCGTCGGCCAGCGCCGGCGCGTCCCCCCGGGTCACCATCAGCCGCACGCGCCGCTCGTCCTCGCTCGCGCCGAGCAGCCCGCGCACCTCCTCGCGGAGCCCCTCCGGCCCCACCGGGAGCGCGATCTCGAGCGCGGCGGCGGAGCGTTCGAGCCGCGCCAGGTGCCGGTCGAGGGCGTGGGCCCGGCGCCCGTAGCTCCGGAAGGTCTCGAAGACCGAGTCCCCATAGAGGAACCCGCGGTCCGTGACGGGCACGCGCGCCTCGTCGAGGGCCATCACCTCCCCGTCGATGGCCACGAGCGTCCCGGCGCGGGCGGGAGCGAGCGGGCGGGTCGCGTCGTTCGTCTCGTTCACGCGCCCAGCATGGGGTCAGCCGCCCCGGAAAGCGACCGCCCCGCGCCACGCGTGAGCACCGCCTTCCGGGCCCGGCGCGGCACGCGAGCCGCCGACGCGCGAGCCAGCGCCGGCTCCTCAGCCGATCTGCTCGAGGAGCGCCTTCGCCTGCGCGTGCTCCGCGTCCTCGGAGACCGCCCGGTCCAGCATCGACTTCGCCTTCCGCGCGTCGCCCTGCTGGTGCGAGATGTCACCCAGGTAGAAGTACACGTCCGCCTTGGTGATCCCCGCGCTCTCGTCGAGCTTCTGCAGGAGCAGCGCCCGGAAGGTCTTCTGCGCCCGCGCGAGGTCCCCCTGCCGGTGCGTCAGCTTCCCGAGGTCCCGCAGGATCGCCACGTTCGTGAGGTCGATCTTGAAGGCCGCGTCGTAGTGCTTCAGCGCGCCCTCCTGATCCCCCATGCCCTCGAGCGCCCGCCCGAGCCGATGGTGGTACTGCGCGAGCTCCTTGCTGCGCCGCGTGCCGAAGCTCTCGATGATCTTCTCGAGCACGGGCACGGCGTCCTGCTGGCGCCCGGCCTCGATGTAGAGGTCGCAGAGCGGCAGCAGCACCTCGCGGTCGTCCGGCGTCAGCTCGGCCGCCCGCTCGAGGTAGCCCACCCCGGTCGCCGCGTCGCCGAGCTTCTCCATGTAGAGGTCCGCGATGCGCTTGAGGTGCGCGACCTTCGCCGCGTCCTCCTCGATGCCCGCGAGCTCCTCGTCGAGCATCTGCGCGAGCGCCGCCCACTCCTCGTGCTTCTCGTAGTGCGCCTTGAGCAGCTCGCGCGTCGCCTCCGAGGGCTGCAGCTCGTTCGCCGCCACCAGCGCCCCGGCGGCCCGCGCCGGATCCTCGAGCTTCTCTTCGGCGAGCTCGGCGATGCGGAGGCTCGTCTTCGCCGCCTCGGCCGGCTCCTGCAGGCCGCGCAGCCGCTCGAGATCCGCGGCCACGGCCGCCCACTCGCCCTGCGCCTCGTGCAGCCCGGCGAGCCGCTCCACGGCCGCCACGTCCTGCGGATCGAGCGTGAGCACCCGGTCGAGCGCCGCGCCCGCCGCCGCGAGATCCTCGCGCTGCTCCTCGTGGAGCCCGGCCAGCCGCACCAGGAAGCCCTTCTGGGTCGCCACGTCGCCGAGCGCCGCCGCGTCGTCCGCGCGCCGCTCGAGGAGCTCCGCCAGCTCGTCCCAGCTCTCCTCGGCCTCGAGCAGCCGCCCGAGCTCGTCCAGGGCCTCGCCGTTCGACGGGTCAATCTCCAGGATCTCCCGCAGCTGGCTCATGGCCTCGTCGCGCTTGCCGAAGGCCTTCTCCATCAGCCGCGCCAGCCGCACGCGCGCCGCCACCCGCTCCTCGTCGCTCGTCGCGATCTCGAGGCGCCGATCCAGCAGCCCGCGCAGGTCGTCCCAGCGCTCCGCCTGCTCGTAGAGGGGCTCGAGCGCCCCGATGGCCTCCAGGTCCTCCGGCGCCTCCTCGAGCACGCCCTCGAGGGCGCTCGTCGCGCGCTCCGCGTCCTCGAGCGGTCCGGCGAAGACCTCGGCGAGCTGACGCCGGAGCCCCAGGCGCTCCTCCGGGTCCATCTCGACCTCGATGCGCTTCTCGAGCAGGGGCACGACCGCGTCCCAGCGCCCCTCCGACTGGCGGATGCGGCCGAGGTCCGCGAGCGCCTCCGCGTCGCTGCCGTCGATCTCGAGGATGGCCTCGTAGCACTCGCCCGCGACCCCCGGCGACTGGAGCGCCGACTCGGCGAGCCGCGCCGCCTCGCGCAGCCGATCCTTCTTCGAGAACTCGTCGAGCTCGATCTCCGCCCAGGCGCGGAGCGCCGCCACGAGGTCCGCCTCGCGCTCGGGCACGCGCAGCAGCTCCACGAGCTGCCGATGGGCCTCGCCCGCCTCCGGGTCCGCCTCGATGGCCGCCCGCAGGCGCCCCTCGGCCGCCTCTCCGTCGCCGAGCTGGTCGCGGTACCAGCGGGCCGCCCGCAGGTTCAGCTCCCGCCCGAGCTCCCGGTCGAGGTCGCCGGCCTCGGCGATCTTCTCGATCATCCCCCGGAGCGACTCCCAGGCGCCCCAGGCCGTGGCCAGGCGCTCGACCTCCTCGAGGATCATCTCGTCCCGCGGATCGATCTCGAAGGCCTTCCGCATCGACGCGAGGGCCTTGTCCGGCTGGCCGAGGTCGTTCTCCCAGAGCTGCGCCGCCTCCTGGAGCATCTGCACGCGCTCTCCGTCCGTGTCGGCGAGGTGGATGCGGATGTCGTAGAGGCCCGCGATGCGGTCCATGGCGCCGGTCTCGCGGAAGGCCGTCTCGAGCGTGTCGACCACGTCGAGCGCCAGCTCCTCGTTCTCGCCGAGGCGCTGGAGCCCGTCGAGGGCCGCGTCGTGGCCCGGGTCCCGCTCGACGACCTCCTGGTAGGCCGCGAAGGCTCCCCGGAGATCGCCGAACTGCTTCTCGCGCAGCTCCCCGAGGCGCACGAGCAGGGCCGCACGCTCGGTCGGATCGTCGGCCATGGAGATGCGCCGCTCGAGCACCTCCGAGAGGGGCGTCCAGCTCTCCGTCTTCACGTGCAGCCGGTCGAGGGCCGCGAGCAGGTCGACGTCGTCGCCCACCTGCTCGAGCGCGCGCTGGTAGGCCTCGACGGCCCGCGCGTCGTCCTCGAGCCGCTCCTCGGCGATGCGCGCGAGGCGCACGTAGAGCCCCCGGGCCACGACGGGGTCGAGGGCCGAGCTCGCCCGGCTCGCCAGCGTGTCCGCGAGCTTGCCGTAGCCATCGGTGGCCGCCGCGAGCCGCTCGAGGTTCTCGGCGATCTCCTCGTCGCTCGGATCCTCGCCGAGGGCCCGCGCCAGCGCGTCGAAGGCGCCGCTCGCGTCTTGCAGCCCGTTCTCGCGCACCTCCGCGAGGGCGATGAGCTCCTGCTTCTTGTCGAGCGGATCGAGCGCCGCGTCGGCCTTCAGCTTCTTCAGATCCGCGAGGAGGTCCCAGCGCTCCTGGAGGTGGAGCAGGGGCTCGAGGATCTCCGCCGCCTGGGCCCGGTAGTCCTCGAGCTGGCTGATGCGCACCAGCGCCTCGAGCGCCGGCTCGTGCCGGTTGTCGAGCTCGAGCACCTGCTCGTAGAGCGTGATCGCCTCGAGCACGTCGTCGAGCTCGCGCTCGGTGACCTCGCCGGCCCGGTGCATGAACGCGACGCGCTCGTCGACGTTCTCCGCGAGGCCCGCCTGGAGCTTCAGGTTCTCGAGCAGCTCGGGCCAGAGCGCCTGCCGCTCGTAGAGCCGGGAGAGCGCCGCGATGGCGTCCTTCTGCCCGGACTCCACGTCGAGCACGCCGACGTAGGCGTCGATGGCGTCTTCCGGCTGCTGGAGCTGGGTCTCGTGGAGCTGGCCGAGGCGCAGGCCGATCTCGACCTTCAGCTCGGCGTCCTCCTCCACCTCGACGCGCCGCCGGAGCACGCGGGCGAGCTGCTCGTGCTCGCTATGCGCCGCGTAGAGCCGGTCGAGGGCCTCGAGGGCGACCGGATCCTGGTCGTCCTCCTGGGCCGCGCGCTCGTAGAGATCGATGGCGCCCTTCGGGTCTCCGAGGAGCTCCTCGAGCACGGAGGCCGCGCGGCGGAGCAGCTCGGCGCGCTCGGCCGGCTCGAAGCTCCGCTCGACCTTGCGGTCGATGACCTCCACCAGGCCGCGCCAGTCGGCGACCATCGTGTGGAGCGCCTCGAGGGCGTCCAGCGCGCTGACGTCGTCCGGGTCGTTCTCGGCGAGGCGCTCGTAGGTCTCGATGGCCGCGCGCGGGTCGCCGCGCTTCTCGTCGTGGACGCGCGCCATGGTGCCGAGGAGCTGGCTCCGGCGCATGGGGTCGGTCGTCTTGGCGAGGGCCGCCTCGTAGGCGGCGACGTGCTCGTCCCAGATGTCGAGGAGGCCGGCGAGCCGGTCGAGCTCCTTCTGCGGGCCCTCGTCGAGCGGATCCGAGGCGAAGGCGCGCGCCCAGGCCTCGAAGGCGCGGGCGCCGTCCTGGCCGCGGTCCTCGTGGAGCTGCGCGATCTCGCCGAGGAGGCGCACCCGGTCGACCGGGTCGTCGGTCATCTCGACCTGCGCCTCGAGGACGGCGACGAGCTTCTTCCACTGATCCTGACCGCGGTAGATCGGGTCGAGGATCTGCGTGATGCGCAGCTTGAGCTCGTCCTTCAGGACCAGCCCCTCGAGGGTCTGGATGGAGGGCGTGTGCGTCGGGTCGGCCTGGAGCACCTCCTCGAGGAGGTCCACGGCCATCACCTCGTCGTCGAGGCGTTCCACGTGGAGCACGGCGAGCCGATGCTTCAGGTCCGCCTCCTCGGCGCCACCCATGGAGGCGTCGATGCGGAAGCGGAGGTGATCGGCGAGGTCGGGCCAGCGCTCGGTCTCCGTGAAGAGCCGGTCGAGGGCCTCGACGGCCGTGATGTCGTTCGGGTCGTGCTCGAGGGCCTGCCGGTAGGCGTCGATGGCGGCGTCGACCTCCGCCTCGTCCTCCTGCAGGTCGGCGACGCGGTGGAGCAGCTGCACGCGCTCCTCGTCGCTCTCGGCCACGTCGACGCGGCGGCGGTAGAGGTCGAGGAGCGACTCGGTCCAGCGCTCGGCGCGGGCCTCGGCCTCCCGGGCCGCCTCGCGGGCGGCGACGCGCGGATCCTCGGCGGGCTCCGCGGCCTCCGGCGCCTCAGCGCTCTCCTCGGCCTCGCCTTCCGGCGCCTCGGCGCTCTCCTCGGCCTCGCCTTCGGCTGCCTCCGCGCTCTCCTCGGCCTCGCCTTCCGTCGCCTCGGCGCTCTCCGCCGCGGCTTCGCCTTCGGCCGCCTCGGCCTCGCCTTCCGTCGCCTCGGCGCTCTCCTCCGCGGCTTCGCCTTCGGCCGCCTCGGCGCTCTCCTCCCCGGCCTCGCCTTCCGCCGCCTCGGCGCTCTCCTCCGCGGCTTCGCCGGGCGCGACGCCCGGATCGCTCGCCCGCGCCGCCTCGGGCACGGGCGGCGGCGCCTCCGCCTCGGCCTGCTTCGCCTCGGCGAGCGCCTTGCTCTCCGAGACCAGCGACCGATACGCCTCCTCGAGCGCCTGGAAGGCCTCCCGATCCGTCGGCTCGAACTCGATCACCCGCGACCAGAGCTCGACCGCCTTCTCGCTCTCGCCGAGCCCGGCCCGCAGCCGCCCGGCCTTCCGCGCGACCTCCGCCGTCTCCTCGTCGACGACGCCACCCTCTTCGATGGCCCCGCCGTAGATCCCGGCCAGCTCCGCCTGCGCGTCGAGCACGCGCCCGAGCCGCTCGAGGGTCTCCCAGACCTCCCGGTCGCGCACGTCCTCGCGGAAGAGCCGCCCGTACACGGCGAGCGCCCCCTCGAGGTCCTCGAGGTAGTCCTCGTGGATCTGCCCGAGCTTGGCGAGGATGGCCTTGCGCTCCTCGAGCACGTCGGTCGACGAGAGCCGCGCGTCGAGCGTGGCCGTCACCTTCGGCCAGTCCATCTGCGCCAGGAAGACCGGCTCGAGGATCTCCGCGGCGGCCCCGCGATGCTCCTCCCGCTCCTCCATGATCTTCTCGAGGAGCGCGATCGACGGCGCGTGCGTGTTGTCCACGGCGAGCGCCTCGCGGAGCTGGTCCAGCGCCGCGTACTCGTCGTTCAGATGCTCGAGGCTCACCTCGGCGATCGCGTGGCGCACCTCCACGGCGTTGCCCACGCCCGCGTCCAGCTGCCGTTCGAGCGTCGCCGAGAGATCGGTCCAGCGCTCGGCCTTCGCGTAGAGGCGCCGGAGGGCCTCGTAGGCCGACTGCCGGTCCTCCTGCTCCATGAGCACCTGCTCGTAGGCGTCGATCGCCGCCGGCAGGTCGTCGAGCTTCTCCACGTCGAGCTCGGCGCGCCGTTCGAGCAGCGTGATCCGCTCCTCGGCCGTCTCCGCCAGCTCGGTCTTGCGCCGCAGCACGTCGCGCAGCGCCGGCCAGTCCTCGGCCTCCCCGTGCAGCTCGTCGAGCGCGTCCAGGGCGCCGCCGTGGTCCGGCCGGTTCTCGAGCACGCGCGTGTAGAGGGCCCGCGCCCGATCCCGATCCTCGAGCCGGGCCCGCACGACCGCCGCCGCCTCGAGCAGCGCCGCCGACTGGAGGTCCCCGTCGAGGATGTCCGGCGCGACCTCTTCGAGGAAGGCCGCGTGCTCGACGTGCTTGTCCGCCGCCGCCGCGTAGCGCGTCAGGTCGGCGAGCATGTCCTGCAGATCCGGCTCGCCGAGGCCGGCCCTCACCGCCTTCGCCGTCAGCGCGAAGGCCTGCGCCTGGTCCTCGGCGCCGACCTCGGCCACCTCCGCCGCGCGCCGCAGGGAGCGGAGCCGCTCGAGCGGGTCGTCGCTCTCGGCGACCACCTCGAGCGCCGCCACCAGATCCCCGTAGGCCTGAGCGCCCTCGTAGTGCGGCACGAGCGTGCGCGCCGCGTCGACCCGGTAGTCGGCCTCCGGGTCGGTGATGACCTCCTCGAGCGCGGTGATCGTGCCCTCGTGCCCCGGGAGCACCTCGAGCACCTCGGCGTAGGTCTCGATGGCGCGCTCCACGTCGCCGGTCTTCGTGCGCATGAGCTGCGCCCGCCGGAAGCGGAGCTCGGCCGCGGCCTCGCCCTCCGCCTGCTCCTCCTGCATCTCGAGGATCTCGAGCAGGTCGTCCCAGCGCTCGCCGCGCTCGTAGAGGCGCGCCAGCGCGACCAGGGTCTCCGCGTGGGGCCCAAAGCGCGAGAGCGCGTCGTTGTAGGCGACGATGGCGTTGTCGAGGTCCTCGAGCTTCGTCTCGTAGACCTCGCCGATGCGCTGTACCACGACCTCCTGCTCGGTCGCGTCGTCGATGCTCGCCTCGCGGCTCTGGAGCACGCCGATGAGCTTCTGCCACTCGCCCTTCTGCTCGTAGAGCCGCTCGAGCGAGCGCATCGCGCTCACGTCCGCCGGGTCCACGTCGAGGCGCTGGCGGTGCGCCGCGATGGCCCCGTCCGTGTCCTCGAGCACCTCCTCGAGGAGCGTCGCCAGGCGGAGGAGCAGCTCGCCGCGCTTCTCCTGGTCGAACTCGAGCTTGATCTGCAGACGCAGGTCCCCCGCGAGCTTCTCGTGCTCGTCGCGCCCCATGTGGATGCGCTCGAGGGCGCGGGCCGCCGGCAGCACGCTGTCCGGGTTGTCGCCGTCGACCTCGATGAGCTTCGCGTAGGTGCGCTCGGCCGCGTCGAGGTCGCCGAGCTGGTCGTCGTAGAGGCGCGCGAGCTCGAGGAGGAGCTCGGCGTGGAGGAAGGTCGAGTCCGCCGACTGCTCGGCGGCCTTCTCGAGCACGGCGGCGCGCTCGGCGTCGGCGCCCCGGAGCCCGGCCACGCGGGCGAGCTCCTGGCGGACGGACGCGTCCTGCGGATCGGCGAGCACGGCCTTCGAGAGGGCGCCCATGGCCTTCTCGGCGTCGCCGAGCTTGTCCTCCTGGAGCGAGGCGATGCGCGTCAGGAGCGCGAGCTGCCCGCCCGGATCGGAGACGTCCTCGAGCTGCACCTCGAGGATGCGCGCGAGCTCGCCCCAGGCGCCCTGGGCGTCGTAGAGCGGCTCGAGGGTCGCGGCGATGCGCTGGCGCTGGCTCGGCTCGCCGAGGAGCCGCTCGAGGGCCTGCTGCGCCTTCACGTGCGTCGGCGCCTTCTCGAGGACCTGCTCGTACTGGTCGACGGCCATGGTCGGCTCGCCGAGGCGCTGCTCGTGGAGCTCGCCGATCTCGTAGAGGAGGTCGATCTTGCCGCGCTCGTCCTCCTCCCGGTCGAGCTCCTGGCGGAGCAGGGCGACGAGATCGCGCCAGCGCTCCGTGCGCCGATAGAGCCGGTCGAGGGCGCGCCGCGTGCTGTAGTGCTCGGGCTCGAGCTCGAGGACCTCCTGGTAGGAGCGGATGGCCAGCTCCGGGTCCTCGAGGATCTCCTCGAAGAGGAAGCAGACCTGGAGCAGGAGCTCGAGCTTCTGCTCGCCGTCGACGGTCTCCGCGATGCGGTTGCGGTAGAGCGCCTGGAGCTCGTCCCAGCGCTCCTGCGTCGTGTAGAGCTCCTTCAGCGCGAGGAAGGCCCGCTCGTGGAGCGGGTCATCCAGGAGGACCTTCTTGTGGAAGGGCTCGGCCTTGGCGGGCTCGCCGAGGATGACGTCGTAGATCTCCGCGACGCGCGAGGCGAGCGCGGCCCGGTCCCCGTCGGGCAGCTCGCCGGCCTCGATGGCGGTCGCGAAGGCCGTGGCGAGCGCCTCGTGCTTGCCGGCGGCCTCCGCCGCGTTGGCGAGCCGATCCCAGAGGTCCACGTCCGAGGGGCGATCGAGGAACGCCGCCTCGAGCGCCGCGTAGGCGCCGTCGGCGTCGCCGAGGGAGGTGGCCGCGAGCTCGGCGAGGCGCAGGCGGAGCTCGCGCGTCTCTTCCTCGTCTTCGGTGGCCTCGAGGCGGAGGCGCAGCACGCCCGCGAGCTTCTCCGGCTCGGCCGAGTTCTCGTAGGCGCGCTCGAGGAGCGGCGCGGCGAGGAGCTTCAGCGCGTCCTTCTCGGCGAGGGCCTCGACGCCGGCCACGGCCTCGGGGTGCGAGGGCCGGGCGTCCATGACCTCGGCGTAGTGGTCGAGGGCGCCGCGGTCGTCCCCGAGCTTCTCGCGCTCGAGGGTGGCGAGCCGGAGCGTGAGCCCGATCCGGTCCGCGTCGTCCAGCTCGCGTCGGCGCTTCAGCACCTCCGCCAGCTCCTCCCAGCGCTCGCCCTGCGTGAGCAGCCGGTCGAGGGCCTCGAGGGCCTCCGGATCCGTCGGCTCGATCTCGAGGATCGTCCGGTAGCGCGCGGCCGCGCCCTCGGCGTCGTCGAGCACGTCCTCCTCGAGCTGGGCGAGCTCGCGGAGGATCGCGAGGCGCTCGTCGGCGTCGTCGACGTGCTGGAGCCGGTGGACCTTCAGCTTGCGCAGGTCGCGCGTGCGCCCCTCGCTCCGGTAGAGCCGGTCGAGCACGGCCACCACGTCCGCGTCGCGCGGCTCGGCCTCGAGGATCTGCTCGAGCTGGGCGATGGCCTCACCGGTCTCGCCGAGCTTCTCCCCCTGGATCTCCGCGAGCTTCCGCCGGAGCGCCAGCGACTCCTCGTCGCCGACGTCCTCGTCCGTGAGCCGGTTGCCGAGCGCGTCGACGAAGGGCTCCCAGGCCCCGGCCCGCGCCGCCGCCTCCTCGAAGCGCGCGCGCACCCCCGCGTCGTCTGGCGTCAGCTCGAAGGCCTTCTTCGCCCAGCGGAAGGAGGCCTGCTCGTCCCCGAGCCGCTCGTGGGCGAGCTCGGCGAGCTCCTCGATGGCCGCCAGGCGCTCCTCCACGGGCGCGTCCGCGGGCACGTTGCCGAGGAGGATCTCCTTCATCTCGACCAGGCGCCGCCACTTGTCCTGCGCCTCGTAGATCGGGATCAGCGCCCGCGCCGCCCGTTCGTTCGTCGGCTCGACGGCGAGCACGCGCTCGTAGCTGCGGAAGGCACGCTCCGGGTTGCCGAGCTGCTCCGTGTAGATGGCCGCCGCGCGGAAGCTGAGCTCCTTCTTGTCCTCGACGTCGTCGGTCCGGTCCGCCGCCGTGCCGAGCACGTCGACGAGCCCCTCCCAGTCCTCCGCCTCGGCGTAGAGGGCGTGCAGCCCCTCCCAGTCCTTGCCCTTGATGAAGGTCTCGCGGAGCGTGCGCAGGGCGCGCCCGTTCTTCGGGTCGATCTCGAGGATGCGCTTCCAGGCGTCGGCCGCGCGGCTCGGGTCGTCGAGGTGCTCGCCGTAGACGTTGCCGAGCTTCTGGAGGATCTTGATGCGCTTCTTCTCGTCCTCCTCGGCGCCGAGCTTGCGCTCGAGGGCGAAGGCGAGCGTCTCCCAGTCCTTCTCGCGCTCGGAGAGCTTCTCGAGGGTCTGCAGCGCGCCCTCGGTCTCCGGCGCCTCCTCGAGGATGCCGCGCCAGAGCACGATCGCCTCGTCGTTGCGGTGCAGCCGGTCGCCCGCGAGCTTGGCCATCTCGATGCGCATCTCGAGGCGCGCCGTCGGATCGCTCGCGAGCGCGCTCTCCTTCTCGAGCACGGCGTAGAGCGGCTTCCAGGCGCGCTTCTTCGTGTAGATGGTCTTGAGCTGACCGAGCGCCTCGCGGTTCTCGGGCTCGATCTCGACGACCTTCTCGAGCGGCTCCGTCGCCTTGTTGTAGTTGGCGAAGCGGTCGATCCAGAGCCGCGCGACGCGGCCGTGCAGGGCGACCTTCTCGGCGTCGCTCTCGGCCGCCTCGGCCTGCTGCTCGAGCACCTGGATGAGGTCGTTCCAGCGCCCCATCTGCTCGTAGGTGGCGGCGAGCTGGGAGAGGGCCTCCTGATCGCCGGGCTCCTCCTCAAGGAGCGCGTTGTAGGTGTTGATCACCATCACGTCGAGCTTCAGCTCGTCGCGGTAGATGGCGATCAGCTCGCGGAGGAGCGCGACGCGGCGCGCCTTCACGTCGGCGTCGTCGCTCTGGGCCTCGAGGGCGTCGAGCTCGGCGCGCATGACCTCGACCAGCGCGTTCCACTTCTGACCCGCGCGGTAGAGCTCGCGCAGCGCGTCGCCGGCGTCGGCGTGGGTCGGGTCGAGGCGCTGCACCGCCTTCCAGGCGTCGATGGCCCGGTCCGTGGCGCCGGCCTCCTGGGCCGCCCGGGCGAGCTCGATGGCGAGCGCGAGCTTGCGCTCCTCCGTGTCCGCCGAGCGCTGCGCGTCGGAGAGGATCGTGAGCAGGCGCTGCTTGGCCTCGTCGGCCGTGGCCGGGTCCTCGCTCTGGGCCTTCGCGCCGAGGTAGTCCCGGTAGAACTCGATCATCGCCGGTTGGGACGGCGCGATCTTGCGGAGGCGCGCGAAGTGCGGCTCGGCCTCGTCGGGGGCGCCGCGCATGCGCCAGTGCACCATGCCGATCTGCAGGAGCACGCCCTGCTCGCTCTCGAGCTTCTGCCGGGAGCGGAGCGCGTCCTCGTAGAGCGCGACGAGGTGATCCCACTCCTCGCGGGCGGTGTAGTGCTCGACCAGGTAGCGGAGCGCCTCCTCGTGGCCGGGCACGAAGTCGAGCACGCGCGCGAAGCACTCGCCGGCGAGCGCCGAGTCCTCGAGGTGGCGCACGGCCGTCCGCCCGGCCTCGACGTAGAGGTTCACCTTCTCGTCGCGGTTGCGGGCGGCGTCGGCGGTGCTCTTCAAGACCTCGGCGACGTCCTTCCAGCGCTTCCGCGACTTGAGCGTCACGCAGTAGAGCCGCGCCGCGCGCGTGTTCGCCGGGTCGGCCTTGAGGGCCCAGCGGAAGAGCTTGTCGACCTCCTTGGCGCGGCCCTTCTTGCGGTGCTGCCAGACCAGGCTCGCGGCGCGCGCGAACATCGACGCCTTGAGGCTCGCGTCGCTCGCGTCCTTGGCCTCCTCGATGAAGCGATCGGCGATCGGGCGCCACTTCTCGGCGGCCTGCTCGATCTCTTCGATGGCCACCTCGACGTCCTCGTCGCCGGCCTTCACCTCGAGGGCACGCCGGAAGGCTTCGAGGGCGCCGGCGTCGTCGAGGAGCTCCTCGCGACGCAGGCGGCCGAGCTCCTTCAGGAGCGTCGCCTGGAAGCCCGGGTCGTCGGCGCTGAGCTCCACCTCGAGCTCGATGAGCCAGGCGACCGCCCGGGCCTCACCGCGCTTCTCGTGCGTGGCCCGCGCCGCCTCCAGGAGGCGGAGAGGCTGTTCGCCGACCCGCTCGGGATCGCCGCTCGCGAGCGCCTCCCGGAGCCCCTCGAAGGATTCGGCGTCCTCCGGGTCGTCTTGAAGATTGCCCAGGTAGTTCGAGACCGTCAGCGACGCCATCGGCTGTATTGCCTCCACATGTCCGCGCGGTGTGAGCGCGCCTTTCCCGCGAGTCCCTCGGGGCTCCCGGCAGCTCGGCGGCCCTCTCCCGAAGGAGGCGAAGTGCCCGCCGAAATCGCCGAATCCCCAAGGATTCTCGCAAGAAAGAAGCCCCTCTCCGCAGCGCCGGCGATGGTAACCGCGCGCGGTCGCGCCAATCAACCGCGATTTCCCCTCACGGTTCGCCCGCCGGGCGGAGGGTCCCGGTCGGCGTCTCCTCGGCGGAGGCGGACGGCCCCGGAGACGGCGCCTTTCTGGCACCATCCCCCGGATGCGTGCGTTGGCGATGGGGTGCGTGCTCCTCGGGCTGCTGTGGGGGGCGTGCGAGGACGAGCCGCCGCCCGCGCCGCCGCCTCCGCCCCCTCCGGCTCCGCCGCGGGTGGAGGTCGCCGCCCCCCGCGAGCTGGCGACGGACGCGAGCTTCGACCTGGTCGTCGGGAGCCGGGGGCCACTCTGGATCTACGGCGCGCCCTCGGAGGCCGGCGGCGAGCTGCGGCTCGTGCCCCTCGACCGGCGCGGCGGCGCGGCGGGGCCCGAGCGGACCCTCGTCGGGGGCGGGTCGGTGGGCTCGGAGCTGCCGCCGGACGCCGTGGAGATCGCCGCCGGCGCGGCGGACGGGCGCCTGGCCGTGGCCTGGGTGCGCCGGAACCAGACCCAGCTCTCGGTGCGCGCGGCCTACGGCGACGACGCGGGGGAGGCCTTCTCGCCACCGGTCGCCCTGGGGCCGACGCTCCGCACCCGGGCCGGGGGCCGCGGACACGTCGCGGTGGCGGCGGAGGCGAACGACTTCGAGGTCCTGCACCGCGGCGACCTCGGGCCCTGCGAGGAAGGCGCCCCGCCGGAGCGGCCCCGCTGCACGCGCATGGGCGTGACCCGGCTCGGGCCCGGCACCACGGAGCGGCGCGGGGTCGGGCTGGCCCTGCCGCAGCCCTGCGAGCGCGCGGTGGTCGGCTTCGCGTCGGTCGGGGGCGTCTGGTACTACGCGCTCTGCGACGGCTCCGGCGGCGCGCCGGCGACGACGGTCTTCGCCGTCCAGTTCGAGCCCCGCTACGCCCACGCCGAGCGCGTCCTCGAGGGCTGCGCGCCCCGCGGGCTCGTGCCCTTCGGCGACGGCGTGGTCGTGCTCGGCCGCTGCGACGAGGGCATGCGCGGCATGCGCATCGCCTCCGCGGGCCGGGCGCTCCAGCCGCTGAGCGGCGCGCCCCGGGTGGACTGCCTCGACGGGAGACCGCGCGTGCGCATCGACGCCTGGGAGGACCGCTGGGACGCGCCGCGGGAGCGGGTCGAAGCGCTCCTGCCGGAGGAGGTCGCGCCCGAGGGCAGCCGGGCCGTGTGGACCGGCGAGGCCGTGCTCATCGCGACGCCGCTCGGCCGGGAGGTGGCGCTGAGGCGTTACGAGTGCGGCCGCGGGGGCTTCCACCGAACGGACCACGAGTGACCCTGCCGAGCTCTCGCCGCGGCGCCGGGTCGAGGCTCGCGGACCTCGCCACGGCACGCGGGGAGAGAACGCGCGCGGACGCGGCTCTCGGCGCGCAGCTCTCACCGCCGAGGGCTTCCTCCGGAGGACCGGCGTCAGAAGAGGAAGACCGTTCCGGACAGGAGGGCCGGCGTCGAGACGGGAAGACCGTGCCGGGCCGGAGGGCCGGCGTCAGAACAGGAAGATCGTGCCGGCCCAGGTCATGGTGCCGTAGGTCACGAGGCCGATGGCCATGTGCACCGTGCTCAGCGCCTTGAGCGTCGAGTAGTCGTTCGCGCGGCTCAGGCCGAAGGAGTCGCCGTTCGCGATGATCGCGCCGAGGGCGAGCTGGGCGACCATGCCCGCGAGGTGGACCCAGCGGAGCCGCTTGTGCCGCCGCAGGTTCTGCGCGTAGTCGCTGTCCCCCTCGGAGAGGTTCATGGGGTCGGGCATGCGCAGCGAGAGCCCGAAGGTGACCGAGTAGAGCGCGGTCGTCGCGATCGAGCTGATGAGGTGCGGCAAGGGTTGGCGCGTACAGGAGCTCTGCCCGAAGATCGCGTCGCCCTGGACGCAGGGGGTGTCGGCCAGCCCTCCGCCCCCGTAGAGGTTCCAGTACTGGAGGAAGCCGAGCACGACCGTGCCGGTCATCGAGGCCCAGGTGGCGATGCCGAGGGCGCGGTGCAGCTTCGCGAGCCGGCCGCGCTCCTGCATCTGCTCGGCGACCGTCGGCGCGCCGGGGGAGGCGTCGCTCCCGGATTCCTCCCCGCCCTCCGCGGACGTCTGCACCGCCGCGACGACGGGGACGTTCGAGAGGCTCGGCCCCGCCGCCAGGGAGGGGTCGACCGAGAGCGAGAATCCGAAGACGGGGGTCGCGACGAGCAGCGCGGCGAGAGGTCCCATGCGCGCGAGCATAGCGCATGGGACCGGGGCCACACGGAAAGACACGTCCGGCGTCTCCCGCACGTACGGGATGGCCGGTTCTCGCGGCTCCCGGCGGCGATCGGAGAGCCTCGCGCGGCGCGCTCGCGGGCGGCGGTCCGGGGGAGCGTGACCTGACTCCTTGACCCCCCTGCGGCTTCGCCGCATCGATGAAACATGTTCGACGCGCTCCCGAAATCGGTGTCCATCTACGAGGTCTCGCCCCGCGACGGCCTCCAGAACGAGGGCGCCCAGGTCGCGACCCACGCCAAGGTCCGGCTGGTCGAGGCGCTCCAGGACGCGGGCTTGAAGCGCATCGAGGTGACGAGCTTCGTCTCGCCGAAGTGGGTCCCGCAGATGGCCGACGCGGACCAGGTCTGCGAGATGCTCGAGCGTCGCGAGGGCGTCGTCTACTCGGCCCTCGTCCCGAACGCGACCGGGCTGAAGCGCGCCATCGCGGCGAACGTCGACGAGGTGGCCGTCTTCCTCAGCGCGTCGGAGAAGCACAACCGCAAGAACGTGAACAAGACCGTCGGCCAGACGCTGAAGGCCTTCGAGCCCGTCATCGGCCCGGCGGTCGAGGCGGGCCTCCGCGTGCGCGGCTACGTCTCGACGCTCTGGGGCTGTCCCTACGAGGGCGAGGTCCCGCCCGAGCGCGGTCTGGAGATCGCCGAGGAGCTCCTCCGCGCCGGCTGCTACCAGGTCAGCCTCGGCGACACCATCGGCGTCGGTACGCCGCTGCAAACGCGGCGGATCCTCGAGCTCTTCCTGAAGTCGATCCCCGCCGAGAAGATCGCCCTGCACCTCCACGACACGCGCGGCACGGCGCTCGCAAACGTGCTGGTCGGCCTCGAGATGGGCATCACGAACTTCGACGCCTCCGTCGGCGGCCTCGGCGGCTGCCCCTACGCGCCGGGCGCGGCGGGCAACCTCGCGACGGAGGACCTCGTCTACACGCTCCACGGCATGGGCATCGAGACCGGCGTGGACCTCGAGAAGCTCTGGCAGGCGGGCCAGGTCGCCGAGGCGATCGTCGGCCGCGAGCTGCCGGGCAAGGTCCACCGCGCGGGCGTGCGCAGCCTGGCGGGGTGAGCATCCGCGCGCGCCGGCGTGGGTCGGCAGGCGTCGGTGGACGCCGGGCGTCGGTGGACGCTGGGCCGCCGCTCAGAAGAGCGTGAACTCCTTGCAGAAGAGGAGCTCGGCCTCCGGATCCTCGTAGCGCGCGGCGCGGTGCCGCTCGCTCGGGTAGCCGTGGCTGCAGCGCTCCCCCTCCGGGTCGAAGAGGGCGCAGTCCTCGCAGTGCCAGCGCAGCCGAAAGCGCTCGGCCTCCTCCCGGAAGAGGGCGTCCTGCGGGAGGATCACGCGGCGCCTCCTTCGGGGAGCTCGATCTTCCCCACGCGCCGCGCGTGTCGGCCCCCCTCGAAGCGCCCGGCGAGGAAGGCCTCGAGGGTCGCGCGCGCGAGGCCGCCGCCGACCACCCGCGCGCCCATGCAGAGCACGTTGGCGTCGTTGTGGGCCCGCGTCATCGCCGCGCTCCAGGGCTCGTGGCAGAGGGCCGCGCGCACCCCCGGGTGCTTGTTCGCCGTCATGCACACGCCCTGCCCCGAGCCGCAGATCAGGAGCCCGAGCGCGCCCTCCGTGGCCGCCACCTGCGCCGCCACCGGGTGCGCGAAGTCCGGGTAGTCCGCGCTCTCGGTCGAGTGCACGCCGACGTCCTCGACCTCGTGGCCGAGCTCCTTCAGCACCTCGACCATCTCTTGCTTCAGCGGGAAGCCCGCGTGATCGCCGCCGACGAAGACCTTCATGCCGAGCGACCTAGCACGCCCGAGCCCCCCGGTCCGCACCCGACCCGAAACGCGGACGCCGCTGGCCGCTGAAGCCGCTCGCCGGTGAACCCGCGGACCGGTGAAGCCGCGCGACCGGTGAGCCCGGACGCCGCGCGCCCATGACGCCGCGCCCATGACGCCGCGCGCCGTGACGCCGCGGGTCAGTGACGCTGGAAGATCAGGCTGACGTTCGTGCCGCCGAAGCCGAAGCTGTTGGTCAGCGCGACCTTCACGTCGCGCTCCTTCGCCTCGTGCGGCACCAGCTCGAGCCCCTCGCAGGCCGGGTCCGGCTCGTCGAGGTTGATGGTCGGCGGCACCACCTTCTCCGTCAGCGTGAGCGTCGAGATCACCGACTCGAGCCCGCCCGCCGCGCCGAGCAGGTGGCCGTGCATGCTCTTCGTGCTCGAGACCCAGAGCCCCTCCTGGGCGTGGCTCCCGAAGACCGAGCGGATCGCCTGGAGCTCCTGCACGTCGCCGGTCGGCGTGGAGGTGCCGTGGGCGTTGATGTAGTCGACGTCGGTCGTCTCGAGCCGCGCGTCCCGCAGCGCCTGCCGCATGGCCCGCTGGGCGCCCTCCCCGTCCGGGGCCGGCTGCGTGAGGTGGTAGGCGTCCGCCGTCGCGCCGTAGCCGACGACCTCCGCGAGGATCGGCGCCCCGCGCTTCATCGCGTGCTCGCGCTCCTCGAGCACGACCACGCCCGCGCCCTCCGCGATCACGAAGCCGTCGCGGCCGACGTCGAAGGGGCGGCTCGCCTTCTCGGGGGCGTCGTTCCGCTTGGAGAGCGCGCGCATGGCGGCGAAGCCGGCCACGCCGAGCGGCGTCACGGAGGCCTCCGCCCCGCCGGCGACCGCGGCCTCGATGCCGCCGCGCTGGATCCAGCGGTAGGCCTCGCCGATCGCGTGGGCGCCGCTCGAGCAGGCGCTCGTCGTCGTCAGGCTCGGGCCCCGGAAGCCGAAGCGCATGGAGACCTGCCCCGGCGCCAGGTTCGAGATCGCCGAGGGGATGAAGTAGGGGCTGATCCGCCGCGGCCCCTTCTCGAGCAGGCGCTTCTGCTGATCCTCGACGACCTCGAGGCCGCAGAAGCCGACGCCGATGAAGGTGCCGACCCGATCCTTGCCCTCCTGATCCAGCTCGCCCAGCCCGGACTGCTCGACCGCCTGCGCGCTCGCCGCCACCCCGAGGTGGATGAAGCGCGCCATCTCGCGGAGGCGCTTCTTCTCGATGTACTGCTCGGGATCGAAGTCGAGGCACTCGCCCGCGATCTGCGAGGCGATGGCGGAGGCGTCGAAGCGCTCGATGCGCCCGATGCCGCTCCGGCCCTCGGAGACGTTCTTCCAGGTCTCCGCGACGTCCCTTCCGCAGGGGCTCACGGCCCCCATGCCCGTGATGACGACTCTCCGCATGATCTTCGCTTCACCCTACGTGGTGGCTCCGGACCGCGAAGGCCAGCCCTCGCCTCGCGAGGACGCCGCCCGGCCGGTGTTCATGACGACTGCTCGTGACGACTGCTCGTGACGACTGTTCGTGAGGACGGCGCACCGTCCGCGCCGCGAGCGACCGGGAGGCCCCGCGCGCACGACGAAACGGTGTCGATTCTCGGCGCCGCCCGCGGGGGCGCCGGCCCGACGCGTCGAGGCCGGCCGCGGGATCCACGACCGGCTGCGTCCCGAGCGGGACCACGACACGAGGGGCGAGGTCGACCCGACGCCCGGCCGGGTCCACCCGACAGCCTCTCAGCTGGCGCGCTCCTGGATGTACTTGCAGGCGTCCCCGACGGTCCGGATCTTCTCCGTGTCCTCGTCGGGGATGTCGATCTCGAACTGCTCCTCGAAGGCGAGCACCAGCTCGACGATGGCCAGGGAGTCCGCGCCGAGATCGTCGATGAAGGCGGCTTCGTCCTTGATGTTCGCCGCGTCGACGTCCAGCTGCTGCGAGATGATCTCCTTGACCTTGTCCGCGATGTCCATTCCGATCCTCCAGGGTCACGCGACGTCCACCGCCGCGCGTTCCGTTGCGAGCCCACCCAGGGGTCTCGCGGGTCCTCACGCCCGGCCTCGCCGGGCGGCACTTCAGACGTACATGCCCCCGTTGACGCGGAGCACCTGCCCGGTGACGTACGACGCTTCGTCGCTCACCAGGAAGAGCACCGCGGCCGCGACCTCCTCGGGCCGGCCGACGCGCCCCAGGGGCGTCTGCTCGACGATGGCCTTCTTGGCCTCTTCCGGGAGCCCAGTCGTCATATCCGTCTCGATGTAGCCCGGCGCCACGGCGTTGACCGTGATTCCGCGGGTGGCGTACTCGCGAGCCAGGGTCTTCGTCAACCCGAGGAGGGCCGCCTTCGACGCCGAGTAGACCGCCTGGCCCGGATTGCCGGCCTCGCCGACCACGCTCGAGAGGTTCACGATGCGGCCCTGCTTGGCGCGCATCATGGGGCGGATGGCGGCCTTCGCGCAGTGGATCGAGCCGGCGACGTTCGTCGCGAAGGTCTCGTCGATCTCCTCGTCCTTCACGCGGAGGAGCAGCTGATCGCGCGCCACGCCGGCGTTGTTGACGAGGATGTCGAGGCGCCCGTGCCGCTTGGCGACGGCCTTGATGACGTCCGCGCAGGCGTTCCCATCGCCCACTTCGAGCTGCACGGCCTCGGCCTTGCCGCCGGCCTCCTCGATGGCCGCCACGGCCGCCTGCGCCGCCTCGGCGTTGCTGCGGTAACTCAGCACCACCGTCGCGCCCGCCTTCGCGAGCGCCTCGCCGATCGCGCGGCCGATGCCGCGGCTGCCGCCCGTCACGAAGGCGACCTTCCCGCTCAGATCGAACATCACTCCCCCTTCTTCGCCTGGTCTTTCAGCGAGAGGAGCGCCGCGAAGGGCGACTCCTTCTTCGGGCTCTCGCTCGACGACGCGAGGATCTTCTCGACCTCGGGATCGCAGCCGCCCTCGTGGGCGGGCCGCATCGGCACCTCGAGGAGGATCTGCTCGCGCACCAGCGCGTCCAGCTCGATGCTCTCGCCCGCGTAGTAATCGCGATCGAGGTCCTCCGGCGTCAGCTCGAGCTCCTCGGGCATGGGCGACGGGGTGTCCGGCCGCGGGCTGAGGAACTGCTGGAGCGGCAGGTCGATCGCGAGCGTCATGTCCTCGCCGCAGCGGGCGCAGGGCAAGCGCACGGCCGCGCGGAGGTGCCCGTCGAGGTAGACGTCGTCGCCGAGCTTCTTGGCGCTCACGCTCAGCTCGCCGGGCTCGCCCGTGGCCGGACGGAGCTCCGTATCCGCGAGCGCCTCGGCCAGCCACTCGGCCGGGACGGCGAAGTGGTAGTCGCGGCGCCCCTTCGCCTCGATGTCGGCGACGTGGAGCGTGAAGCGGGCCATGGAGCGCGGACCATAGCGAGCGCGGGACCGGGCGCAAGCTACGGGCTGGCGACGCGGAGGCCGCCTTCGGCGAGCTCGAGGAGGAGGCCCGAGGCGCGGGTCCGCGAGCCGTCGGCCCGCACGTCCGGGAGCCCCGCCGTGGGGAGGGCGACGGCGAGGGCGCCCGCCGCGCCGGGGCTCGCGGGCGCGCCGTCCAGGAAGGCGCGACCGGCCTGCGTGCGCGGGAAGGCGTGGACGCCGCCGCGAAGGCCGAGCTCCTCCACCAGCGCGCCGAGGGCCGGGTCCCCGGCGTTCACGCCGCCGTGGCCGAGATCCGGCCCCGGGCCGGCGCCGCGCGGAGCGGCCCAGGAGAGGAGGCCGCCCTCGACGTCGTCGGCGGCGTCGCGGAGCGCCTCGAGGTCGTCCTCCCCGTAGCCGCAGCGGGCCTCGCCGAGGGCGTAGCGTCCCTCGGGCGCGCCGGGGAGCACCAGGAAGGACGCCCCGCCGAGGTCCAGGCGGCGGACACCGCGGAGATCGACCAGGTTCGGGCTCTCCGCCTCGTCGAGCGCCTCGCTCAGCGCCTCCGGATCGTCCTCGCCCCCCGGGAGGAGGAGCGCGACCCGCTCGCCGACGGCCTCGAAGAAGGCGGCCGCCGTCTCCGCGTCCGGGGCGAAGCCGCCGAGCACGAGGAGCGGCGCGTCCGGCGCGTCGGCGAGCGCCTCGGCGGCGCCCGGCCCCGCGGAGAAGGCCCAGACGCGCTCGGCGCCCTCGACCCGCAGGACGCGCTCGTCGGGGGTGAAGCTCAGCCCACCGGCCTCGAAGGGCTCCTCGGGAGGCTCGGCGAGGGCGCAGCGCACGTAGGGGTGCGGGCCCTCGACGAGCGCCTCCTCCCCGCAGCCGCCGCAGCTGCCGCAGGCCGCGAGCGCGAGGGAGAGGACGAGGAGGAGCGGAGGACGGTGGGGCATGGCGGGCGCGGTCTCGTGGCGTGGAGCGCGGCGCATGGTACCGTTGAATGGCCATTCAGCAACGGCGCCGCGCGCCCTCCCCGGCGAGCCTCCCCGACCCCACGCTCGGGGCGCCGGGGCTCCCGATGACGGCCGCCGCGCCCTCCCCTCAGTCGCCCCCCCTCCGCGCCATGATCCTCTACCTGCTCCTCCTCGGCCTCGGCGCGCTCGTCGGCGGCAGCATCGGCTTCCGGCTCGGGCGCACCTACGAGCGCGTCCGGCCCCGCACCTCCCCCCGGAAGAAGTCCGGCAAGAAGAAGAACGGAAGGAAGTGACGGTCGCCCGCGCGGCCCGTCCCAATTGATCCATGAGCGATTTCCGACGTTTTCGAGGCACCGACACCTACCTCACGAGCGAGTCCCTGGAGGCCGCCGTCAACTGCGCGCTCGTGCTCGAGCGTCCGCTCCTCGTCCGCGGCGAGCCGGGCACGGGCAAGACGCTCCTCGCGGAGGCCGTCTCCGAGGCGCTCGGGCGGGAGCTCATCCGCTGGAACGTGAAGAGCACGACCCGCGCCCAGGACGGCCTCTACGTCTACGACACGGTCCAGCGCCTCTACGACTCGCGCTTCCAGGACAAGGACGTCTCGGACATCCGCCACTACATCAAGCTCGGCCCGGTCGGGAAGGCCTTCGCGGCGGACGAGCGCGTGGTGCTGCTCATCGACGAGATCGACAAGGCGGACGTCGAGTTCCCGAACGATCTCCTCAACGAGCTCGACCGCATGCGCTTCTGGATCGACGAGCTCCAGGAGGAGGTCTCGGCGAAGCACCGGCCGATCGTCATCATCACCTCGAACGCCGAGAAGGAGCTGCCGGACGCCTTCCTCCGCCGCTGCGTCTTCCACTTCATCGACTTCCCGACGCCGGAGCTGATGGATCGCATCGTGCGGGTGCATCACCCGGACCTCGAGGAGCGCCTCGCGGAGCAGGCCATCCAGACCTTCTACGAGCTGCGCAGCATGAAGCGGCTCCGGAAGCGGCCGAGCACGAGCGAGCTCGTCGACTGGATCGCCGTGCTGCAGAAGGCCGGCGTCGGGGACGTGCGCCTCGACAAGAACCTGCCCTTCCTCGGCGCGCTGCTGAAGAAGGAGCAGGATCTGGTCGCCTTCGCGGACCAGCTCGCCGGCGGGCGCCGCTGGAGGAGCTGAGGGCGCCGTGTTCATCCCCTTCCTCTACGCGCTGAGGGACCGCGGCGTGCCCGTCGGGGCCACCGAGGCGGTGGCGCTCGCCCAGGCGCTGAAGGCCGGGCTCCACGAGAGCTCGCTGGACGGCTTCTACCACGTCGCGCGCGCGCTCCTCGTCCACCGGGAGGGGCACCTCGACGACTTCGACCAGGCCTTCCTGAAGGTCTTCAAGGGCATCGAGGTCGAGTCGAAGAAGCTGAAGGACGAGCTCCTCGATTGGCTGCGCGAGGCGGCCGAGCGGGAGGGCGAGCTGACGGAGGAGGAGCGGGCGCTGCTCGAGCATCTCGACCCGGACGAGCTCGAGGAGCTCTTCCAGCAGCGCCTCCGCGATCAGAAGGAGCGCCACGACGGCGGGAACAAGTGGATCGGCACGGCCGGCACCTCGCCCTTCGGGCACAGCGGAAAGGCGGCCCGGCAGGGCATCCGGGTCGGCGGCAAGGGCGGCGGGCGGAGCGCCATCAAGACGGCGGACGCGCGGCTCTACAAGGGGTACCGGCAGGACCTGACGCTGGACGTGCGGCAGATGCAGCTCGCGCTGCGGAAGCTGCGGAGCTTCGCGCGGGTCGGCGGCGAGGAGGAGCTCGACCTCGAGGAGACGATCGCCGAGACGGCGCGGAACGCGGGGGAGCTCGAGGTGGTGACGCGGCCGCCGCGGCGACCGAACACGCGCATCATCCTGATGATGGACGTGGGCGGGTCCATGGACCCCTTCGCGCACCTCTGCTCGCGGCTCTTCAGCGCGACCAAGAAGTCGTCGCACTTCAAGGAGCTGCGGACCTACTACTTCCACAACTGCGTCTACGGGCGGGTCTACGAGACCGAGCGCTTCACGGACCCGATCCGGGTGGACGACCTGCTCCACGAGTGCGGGCCGCACTACAAGCTGATCGTGGTGGGCGACGCCTTGATGGCGCCCTACGAGCTGCTCTCGCCGGGGGGGTCGATCACCTACTCGGGCGAAGAGCGGGCCGAGGGGATCGTCTGGCTGATGCGCTTGCAGAAGCACTTCCGGCGGAGCGTCTGGCTGAACCCGGAGCCGCAGCGCTACTGGTACGGCAACACCATCGAGCACATCCGCGGCGTCTTCGACATGTTCCCGCTGACCCTCGAAGGGCTGGGCGAGGCGACGACGCATCTGATGAAGTCGCGCTAGCTGGCTCGGAGGCGCTGGCTCGGAGGCGCTGGCTCGGAGGCGCTGGCTCGGAGGCGACGGCGGGGGTACCTTCTCGCCGTGCGCGGGATTCGACTCTTCGGGCTGGTGTTGGCTTCGACCCTGGTGCTCGGCGCGGGCTGCAAGGCGCCCGGCGCCGAGAAGGCGTGCGGGGACTACTGCGACGCGGTGACGCGCTGCGACATCACGATCAACGAGCGCACCTGCCTCTGGGCATGCCTCGCGGGCGTGGAGTGGCGCGAGGACAAGGGGCGCCGCTGCGGGAAGAAGGCGCGCGAGGAGTACTCCTGCCTCGGCGACGTGAACGACTGTGAGTTCCTGCTGACGGCGACCACCTACCGCCGGGACGACCCCTGCGCCGAGGCGGGGAACGCGCGCTCGAACGCCTGCAACGAGGACGGCATGAGCCCGGCCGAGCTGGTGCCGCTCTCGGGCGAGCTCGACGACGCCTCCCTCGAACGCATCGACGAGTACGACGGCGTCCGCCGCTGAACCGCGACTTCGAGGCGATCACGACGCGCACGACGCGCTACCGGGGGGCTGCCCGCCGCCCGTGGGGTCGCCGGCTCCGCGAGGATGGGCGCCGCCGGAGACCCGGTCGCCGGAAACTTGGTCGCGCGGGGCTGGGCGTGCGACGCCCGGGAGGTGCCCCCGACGCTCCCCTCGGACCTGCGCCGCAGCAGCCTGAGCGCCCTGCTCGAGGTGCTCGGGCGCGCGGGCGCCGAGGGCGAGCTGCAGCTCCACCGGGCCGGGCGCACGCACCGGGTGCTCCTGCGCGAAGGCCGGGTGGTCGCGGCGCGGGTGGCCGGGCGCTTCGACCCGCTGCTCCGCCGGCTCCGGCGCGAGGGCGGCCTGGACGAGGACGGCTACCGGCGCGCCCTCGAGAGCCTCGCGCGCTCCGAGCGGCGCTCGGGGGAGCTGGCCCGGGCAGCCGGCGCCGAGCCCGCGCGTGTGCGGCGCGGCCTCGAGCGCCAGCTCCGGGACGCGCTCCTCGCGCTCGGCCGGCTCGTGGACGGCACGGAGGCGACGCCGCGCTTCGTCGGGCGGCGCGTCGAGCCCCGGGAGGTGGTGGCGGTGATGCCGCGGCCGCCGCGCCCGCGCCGCCGGGCCCATCGGTCCCCGGGCAGCCCGGCGCGGCGCCCGCTGCCGGCGCGCCCCGCGCCACCTGGCGACCGGCGAGCCCTTCGCGCGCTGGCGCTGGCGCTCCATCCGGATCGGCACCCGGACCTCTCCCCCGAGGAGCGCGCCCGCCGCGAGGCGGCGCTGGCCCGCGCCACCGCCGCCTTCCACGGGCTCTGATCGCGGCGACCCGGTCGCGCTGACCGAGGCGCCTGCGGCGATGGCTCGCGCGCTCCAGGCGGCGGGGACGGCTCGAGCCGCGCCCTCGGCCTTCGCGCTTCGCCGGTACGGAAACACTTCGCGAAGCGCTTCGGTACGGGAGCCGCTCCGGACGCCCCGACGCTGGCGGCCGGGGGCCCCTTCGGCTAGACCCCCGCCATGGCGAAGCTCCGTTCCGTGAAGGGGATGAACGACCTCCTGCCCGCGGAGATCGGCCGCTGGCATCGGGTCGAGCGCACCTTCGAGCGCATGGCCGAGCGCTACGGCTTCGCCGAGGTGCGGACGCCCATCCTCGAGCCCACGGAGCTCTTCGTGCGCTCCATCGGCGAGGTCACGGACATCGTCGAGAAGGAGATGTACACCTTCGAGGACAAGGGCGGGAAGTCGCTCACGCTCCGCCCCGAGGGCACCGCCTCCTGCGCGCGCGCCTACCTGCAGCACAACGTCCCGAACCTCGAGCCGGTCTCGAAGTGGTACTACCTCGGGCCCATGTACCGGCGCGAGCGGCCGGCGAAGGGGCGCTACCGGCAGTTCTACCAGGCTGGCTGCGAGGTCTACGGCGACCCGGGCCCGCACTGCGACGCCGAGATGATCGACATGGTCGTGCGCTTCCTGGAGGCGCTCGGCGTGCGCGACGTCGAGGTGCTGATCAACTCGCTCGGCTCCGGCGACACGCGCGAGCGCTACCGGGAGGCGCTCCTCGCCTACCTGCGCCCGCACGCGGCGAAGCTGAGCGAGGACAGCCAGCGGCGCCTCGAGCGGAACCCCTTGCGCGTGCTCGACAGCAAGGCGGCGCAGGACCAGGAGATCGCCGCGGACGCGCCCCGGCTCATCGACCACCTCGGTGAGGAGGACGCGGCGCACTTCGAGGAGCTGAAGGCGACGCTCGACGCGCTGGGGACGCCCTACCAGGTCGACTCGAGCCTGGTGCGGGGCCTGGACTACTACACGCGGACCCTCTTCGAGGTGCGCGGGCGCGGCGGGGACCTCGGCGCGCAGAACACGCTCTGCGGCGGCGGTCGCTACGACGGGATGATCCGCGACTTCGGCGGCCCGCCCGTGCCCGCCATCGGCTTCGCCATGGGCATCGAGCGACTCCTGCTCAGCATGGAGGAGGCCGAGGGCGAGGCCGCGCTGGACGCCTTCCTGGTGGTGCAGGCGCCCGAGCTGCGGCGCGACGCGGTGGTGCTGCTCCGGAAGCTCCGCGACGCGGGCTTCCGGGCGGACGCCGACCTGCGCGGGAAGTCGATGAAGAGCCAGTTCCGGCGCGCGGACAAGAGCGGCGCGCGCTGGGCCCTGGTGCTCGGCGAGCAGGAGAAGGCCGCCGGCGAGGTGCGCGTGAAGGACCTGCGGGGCGACTTCGAGGGGAACGTCGCCGACGGCGACGAGCTGATCGCCAAGCTCCGCGGCTGACTCGGGCGACGCTTCTCTGCAGCCGGGGCCACGCCCCGCGCGACCTCAGCGGACGCGGACGACGCCGACCGAGCTCGGCGGGCGGGGGGCCGGCTGGGGCTCGTCCGGGAGCCAGTCGCCGGCGGGGAAGTCCACGTAGACGTAGTGGTAGCCGTTCTGCGTGCCCGTGCTGACGGCGGGCGTGACGGCGGCGCGGAGCTGGAAGACGACCGCGAGGTCGCTGCGGCCGCGGCGCTCGACCTTGGCCTGGGTGACCGGGGTCTGGAAGTAGCGCGTGATCAGCGGGCGGCGGGTGTTGCGCAGGTGCGTGCGGACGCCGGGGAGGAGGACCTCGAAGCGGCCCTCGCTCGCGCTCGACTGGGGCTGCACGGGCTGATTGAGCTGCAGGAAGAAGCGGCTCGCCCCACGCGGGAGCGGCATGAAGCCGGGCCAGGTGAGCAGGCGCGCCGGTCGCCGTCGGGACCCGGCGCGCTGGACCGCGCGGGCGCGGGGCGGCGGGTTGGCGCTGCCGGGCCGGACGCCGGCGTAGTCGCCGACGCCGCGCGTGGGCGAGACCTCCGCGCGGCTCTCCTGGGCGCTCGCGAGATCGAAGGCCAGGGGAAGGGAGAGGAGGAGAGCGGCGCCGAAGGCCGCGCGCGGGAGCCACACCTGCATGGTGGAAACAGGGTAGAGGGCGCGCGGGGCGGGGATCAAAAACGCGACACGGTCGGGCCCGGGGCGGGAGCGCCCCGCTTCCGCTCGGGCGGGTGCTGGGGCTCGGGCTGGGGCTCCACGCTGGGGCTCGGGCTTGGGCTCGGGCTCGGGCTCGGGCTTGGGCTTGGGCTCGAAGCTGGGGCTGGCGCTCGGGCTGGCGCTCTCGCTGGGGCTGGCGCTGACGCTCACGCTTTGGCTGGCGCTCACGCTGGGGCTGGCGCTGGCGCTGGCGCTGGCGCTTTGGCTGGCGCTGACGCTCACGCTTGGCTGGTGCTGCGCTCACGCTGGCGCTCACGCTGGAGCTGGCGCTGACGCTCTCGCTGGTGACGCTGACGCTCTCGCTTGGGCTGACGCTGACGCTGGCGCTGGCGACGCTGACGCTCTCGCTCTCTCCGTCGCGTGGCCCGCCCTCCTCTCGGTTCCCCTCGACGATCCGCGGGCACGGGCAGAGATGCAATGAAGGGGGTCGAATCCGGCAGACTTGCGACGTCAAGAACCCAAGCCAACGGAGACGACCCCCGATGAAGACCTACGACA
>PABA01000043.1 GCA_002699025.1 Sandaracinus sp.
CTCCACACCGTCACGAGATCACATCGTGATCGGCGTGTCGATCGCGGATCCCCAAGTGATCGAGATCAGCCGCCTCTTCGCCGGGCTGAACGGTTACGTCGGATGAGCCTCGACGCCCTGAAGACGGAGGTCGACGCGCTCGAGCGGGCCGTGACGGCGGCGCGGCGTGAGGTGCTGGACCGGCGCCGCGAGCGCGAGGCGTTGGAGGCGCGGGAGGCGCGCCTCCGCGATCTCCTGGCCATCGACGGCGAGGGGCGGCGGCCGCGCGCGGGCCCGCTGGCGGCGATCCTCCTGTCGACGGGCTTCGCCCTCGCGACCGCCGTCGCCACCTACATCCTCGGGCTCCTCTTCCTCGGCTCCCACGGCATCGACTCGGACTGGGGCGGGGGGATCGCCGCCTGGCTCGCTGGGCTCGGCCTCACGGTGGCGACCTACCTGCCGGCGAGGAAGCCGGGGGCGGGCGGCTCGGCCCGGCGGCTGCTGCGGGCGCTGGTGCGCGTGCTCCTCGCGGCGTGCTTCCTGGCTGGCGTCTTCATCGTGGTCCTCGCGCTGCTTCGCTGAGCACCAGCCCCAGCGCCAGCCCAGCCCGAGACCCAGCCGCAGGCCCAGCCGCGCGAGCCCGAGGCTCGAGCTCACCAGACCCCGCCGCCGGCGCACCTCCCACCACGCGTCCTGCGGACGCCACCACGCGTCCTGCGGACGCCACCACGCGTCCTGCGGACACCACCACGCGTCCTGCGGACGCCACCACGCGTCCTGCGGACGCCACCACGCGTCCTGCGGACACCACCACGCGTCCTGCGGACACCACCACGCGTCCTGCGGACGCCACCACGCGTCCTGCGGACGCCACCACGCGTCCTGCGGACACCGAGGGGTTCGGGGACGCTCGGGCGGCGGGGGGGGGGCGACCGAGGGTGGAATTCCACATGATGACGGGCGGTTGCATTCGCGTCCGTTCGCCGGTTCAGAGGAGAGGAGGACCTGGCAAGAAGCTGAACTCGACATCGAGTTCAGTTTCCCGCTCCTCCCAGGACGCGTCCTGCGGACGCCACCACGCGTCCTGCGGACACCGCGCCACGCGTCCTGCGGACGCCACCACGCGTCCTGCGGACACCGAGGGGTTCGGGGACGCTCGGGCGGCGGGAGGGGGGCGACCGAGGGCGGAATTCCACATGATGACGGGCGGTTGCGTTCGCGTCCGTTCGTCGGCTCACAGGAGAGGAGGACCTGGCAAGAAGCTGAACTCGACGTCGAGTTCAGTTTCTCTCGCGCAGGGCGGGGGCGTCGGAGCTCCGGACCCCGAGCGTGGAGCCGGAGCTCGAGAGGCGCTGGGCTTCGGCTCGCCCTCCGAGCGCGGCGGTGCTCGGGCTGCTGGTGCTTCGCGCTGGTGCTGGTGCTCGCGCTCGCGCTGGTGCTGGTGCTGGTGCTGGTGCTCGCGCTGGTGCTGGTGCTCGGGCTGGTGCTGGTGCTGGTGCTGGGTCTCGGGCTGGGCTGGGCTGGCTGGGGTCCGCGCTGGTGCTCGCGCGCGCGCTCGCGCTGGTGCTGGTGCTCGGGCTGGGTCTCGGGCCGGGGTCCGCGCTGGTGCTCGGGCTGGTGCTGGTGCTCGGGCTGGGTCTCGGGCTGGGCTGCTGGGGCCCGCGCTGGTGTTGGCGCTCGCGTTTCGTGCTGCGGCTGGGGTCGCGCTGGGGCTCTGGGCGCGAGTGTGGCGCGTTCGAGGCCGGGCTGCCGTGGCTCGACGCGAGGTCGGCGCTGTAGGCTGCGGGCATGGGCGGCATCGGAGCGGCGGGGCAGGGGGCGTACCGGACCGCGCCGACGCCCCCACGCGTGCTCGAGCACGGCCTCGCGCTCGCGCTCCGCGGGCGCTGCCCCTTCTGCGCCGAGGTGACCGGCTCCCCCGGCATCCTCTCCGGGGCGCCCTGCGACGTCTGCGGCGGGGCCTACCCGGAGGACGGCTTCGGCGCGCGCGTGCGTGGCGAGCTCGCCGCCATGAGCATGGAGCGCTTCTGGTTGGTGCTCGGCCTCACGACGGGCGTGAGCGTGCTCGCCGCGCCCCTCTCGCTCCTCGCCCTGCTCCCCCAGCTCGGCGCGCTGATCGCCTTTCGCGTCTGGGTGGTCGGGCCCTGCCTCGCGCTCCTCGCGGGCCGGCGTCGGCGGGTCGCCCGCTGGACCCTCCGCCTCATGACCACGTGGATCCTCACGCTGGGCAGCCTGGCGCTCTTCTTCCCCTGCGCGGCGCCCATCGAGACGGCCCTCATGGTCAGCGCCGTCTGGCTCGCCGGGCGTCGTTACCTGATGTGGCAGCTCGCGCGCGAGGAGGCCCGCGAGCCGATCGCCGGCGTGGAGTGGTTGCTGCTCCTCCTCGCCGCGGGTCTCGTCTTTCTCGTGCTCGCCATCGCCATCGGCGTGGCGTCGACGCTCTTCGCCGCCTGGCAGGGCTTCCTCTCCTGCGTGGGGCTCGAGTGAGCGCCCGGGCGATGGCGCGGAGAGCGGCGCCAGCGCGGCTCGATGGCCCCGCGCGAGGAGGCCCCGCGGCGCGGAGGCAGGGGGCGGAGCGGGTCGGCAGCGGCGCGAGGGACGGTGCGCCCGCGGTGCGGAGCACGGGGGCGGTGCGGGTCAGCGGCGGCGCGAGAGACGGTGCGCCCGCGGCGCGGAGGCCGGAGGGGGCGCGGGTCGGCGGCGGCGCGAGGGACGGTGCGCCCGCGGCGCGTCGGCCGGGCGCGGCGCGGCTCGGCGGCGGCGCGAGAGACGGCGCGCCCGCGGCGCGGAGGCGGGAGGCGGCGCCGAGCCCCGGAGGTACGAAGAACGGTGGGCGCGTTGCGCGGAGGTCTGGGGCGGCGCGGCTCGGCGGCGGCGCGAAGGACTGCGAGCCCGCGGCGCGGAGGCCAGAGGCGACGCGCAGGCGCGGCAGCGCGAAAGACGGCGGGCCTGCTGCGCGGAGGCCAGAGGGGGCGCGGATCCAGGGCGGCGCGAAAGACGGCGGGCCCGCCGCGCGTAGGATGGGGCGCATGGCGCGGGAGGCTAGGCCGTGAGCGACCAGAGCACGCTCCAGATCGTGGAGGTCGGCATGCTCGCCGGGCTCCGGCCGAGCTTCGCCGTCGCCGCGAGCAGCCTGGCGATGGGCTTCGGCGCCGTGGACGCGCCCGAGGGCTTCGCCTTCCTCGCGCATCCGGTCGGCATGGTGCTCGCGGTCGCCTTCGCCATCGGCGAGTGGCTCTACGAGCGCGACCACGCGGTCGGCGCGGAGACCACGATGCGCTTCGTGCGCGTCGGGCTCGCGCTCGCGGCGGCCGTCGCGAGCCAGGCCACCGTCGCCCAGGCGCAGGAGTACCAGCTCGGCAGCCTCGAGATCGCGAGCGGCGGCGGCACGGCCATGACGCTCGCCCTCGTCCGCTCCGCCGTGCGCGAGCGGATCGTCGAGTACGTGGAGGGCGCGGGCACGACCTGGATCGCGCGGCTCGAGGACGCGGGCTTCCTCACCTTCGCGATCTTCATCGTCCTCTTTCCGCTCCTGCCGCTCCTGATCCTCCTCCTCCTCGCCCTCGGCTCGGCGGCGCTCTTCGCCGCCGCCCTCGTCGTCGACCGGACCCGCCGCCGCCCCTGTCCCGCCTGCGGCCACGCCGCGCGCGTCGAGGCGCTCCGCTGCCCGGCCTGCCAGGAGGGGCTCGATCCCGCGGCCTGGCTCCGGCCGCCCGAGCGCATCGCCAAGCGCGTCGAGCGGCTCGTCGCCGCGCCGCCGCCCGCGGAAACCGAGGAGCACGCGTGAGCGCCGCGTCGCCCCCGCCGGGAGGCCCGCGCCGCGACGACGTGCGCGGCCCGCGCGCCGCCAAGGGGCCGCTCACGGGCCTTTTGGCCTCGCTCCTTCTCGTGGGGCTCCTCGTGGGCGTGCTCGTCTGGACCCAGTGTTGAGCGCGCCCGCCGCGCCGTCCGTCCCCGCCTGAGCCCAGCCGCCCAGGGAGCGCGCGCGGTCTCCCTGCTGCGCGCGCGCCGCCTCCTCGGGCCCGCGGTTCCCGTGATGCGCGTGCGCCGCCTCCTTCGGGCTCCCGGCGGTCCCCGTGCGCTCCGTCAGCGAAAGTCACGCGAGCGGTGGACGATCTCGCGGGCCTGGGGGCGGAGGGCGTTCGGGAGCGGCCAGAGGCGCTCGGCCACGAGGTGCGTGACCCCCTCGGCCTTCTGGATGCGACCGCTCACGCCCAAGATGACGGCCGTCTTCGCGAGCACCCGGTGCGCCTCGAAGACGTCCCGCCAGAGCACCAGGTTGGCGAAGCCGGTCTCGTCCTCGAGGGTGGCGAAGGTCACCCCGCTCGCCGTGATCGGCCGCTGCCGGCAGATCACGAGGCCCACGAAGTCCGTCCGCGCGCCATCCGGGAGCGCCTCGAGCTCGGCCGCCGTCGGCATGCCCTGGGCCGCGAGCGCCGCGCGGAAGCGACCCAGCGGGTGCCCGCGCGGGCTGTGGCGCGTGGCCCGGTAGTCCCAGAGCACCTCCTCCTCCCGGCTCAGCTTCTCGAAGCTCAGCTGCGTGCGCGGCGCCGTCTCGGCGAGCCCGTCCCCCAGCGCGCGCACCAGCCCCCGCACCTGCCAGAGCGCGTCCCGCCGGCTCACGCCGAGCGGCTCGAAGGCCCCCGCCTCCGCCAGCGCCACGAGGGCCTTCGCGCCGAGCCGGGTCCGCCGCACGAAGTCCGCCAGGTCCCGGAAGGCGCCCCCGCCCCGGGCCGCCTCCACCCGCGCGCCGTCCGCCTCGGCGAGCCCCTTCACCAGCCGCAGCCCGATCCGCAGCGCCTCGCCCCCCTCCGGTCGGGGTTCGAGCGTGTGGTCCCAGCGGCTCGTCTGCACGCTCACGGGGCGCACCTCCACGCCGCGCCGCTTGGCGTCGTCGACGAGCGTGGCCGGCCCGTAGAAGCCCATGGGCTGCGCGTTGAGCAGGGCGCAGACGAAGGCGGCCGGGTGGTGGCAGCGGAGCCACGCCGTCACGTAGGCGAGCAGCGCGAAGGAGGCCGCGTGGCTCTCCGGGAAGCCGTACTCGCCGAAGCCGCGGATCTGCGAGAAGACCCGCTCGGCGAACTCGGGCGCGATGCCGCTCTCGATCATGCGCGGGATCATCCGGTCGCGGTGGCGCTCGATCTTCCCCGAGCTCTTCCAGGCCGCCATGTCACGGCGGAGCTGGTCGGCCTCGCCCGGGCTGTAGCCGGCGACCGCTACCGCGACCTTCATCACCTGCTCCTGGAAGATGGGCACGCCGAGGGTCTTCTCGAGCATGCGCCGCAGCTTCGGGTGCGGGTACTCGACCGGCTCGTCGCCGTGCCGGCGGAGGAGGTAGGGGTGCACCATGTCGCCCTGGATCGGCCCGGGGCGGACGATCGCGACCTCGATGACCAGGTCGTAGAAGGTCCGCGGCCTCAGGCGCGGGAGCATGGCCATCTGGGCGCGGCTCTCGATCTGGAAGACGCCGACCGTATCGCCGGCGGAGACCATCTCGTAGGTGGCCGGGTCCTCGGCGGGCACGGAGGCGATGTCGAGCTCGAGGCCCTGGTGCGCCTGCAGCAGCTCGAAGGCCTTCCGGATGCAGGTCAGGGCGCCGAGGCCGAGCAGGTCGACCTTGAAGAGGCCGAGGTCCTCCACGTCGTACTTGTCCCACTGGATGACGGTGCGTCCCTCCATGGTCGCGGGCTCGATGGGGACGAGCTCGTCGACGGGCTCGAGGCCGAGGAGGAAGCCGCCCGGGTGGATGGACTGGTGCCGCGGGGCGTCCTGGAGCTCGGCGGCGAGCCGCAGGAGGTGCCGGGTGGTCGGGGCGTGCGCGTCGAGGCCGGCGTCCCGCGCGAGCGCGTCGTCGAAGGGGTCGCCGCCGAAGTGCGAGAGCTGGCGCGCCACGGCGTCGAGGTCCGTCGCCGGGACGCCGAGGGCCTTGCCGACCTCGCGCACGGCCGAGCGCCCGCGGTAGCGGATGACGTTGGCGACCATGGCCGCGCGCCGCCGGCCGTAGCGGCCGTAGACGTGCTGGATGACCTCCTCCCGGCGCTCGTGCTCGATGTCGAGGTCGATGTCCGGCGGCTCGGCGCGCTCGCGGCTGAGGAAGCGCTCGAAGAGCAGGTCCATGCGCACCGGGTCGATGGCCGTGATGCCGAGGCAGAAGCAGACCGCGCTGTTCGCCGCCGAGCCGCGGCCCTGGCAGAGGATGCCCTCGTCGCCGCAGTGGCGGACGATCTCGTGCATGGTCAGGAAGTAGCCGCCGTAGTCGAGGTCCTCGATCACGGCGAGCTCGCGCTCGAGCTGGGCGCGTACCGCGCTCGGCACGCCGCCCGGGTAGCGGCGCGCGGCCCCTTCGAAGGCGAGGCGGCGGAGCCAGCGGCCCTCGGTCTCGCCCGGGGGCAGCTCCTCGCCGGGGTAGCGGTAGCGGATCTGATCGAGGCGGAAGTCGCAGCGCTCGGCCAGGGCCCGGCTCGCCGCCAGGAGCTCGGGCGCGTCGGCGAAGCGCGAGGCCATGACCTCGGGGCCGAGGAGCGCATGCTCGCCGTTCGGCTGGAGCAGGCGCCCGGCCTTCGAGAGCGTCGTGCCGTGGCGGACGCAGGTGACGACATCCTGGAGCGGGCGTCGCGCGCGGTCGTGGTAGAGGACGGCGTTGCCCCCGACGGCGCCGAGGCCGAGGCGCCCCGCGGCTGCCCGGAGCGCGGCCTCCCGCTCGCGCTCGCCAGGCGCGAGGTGGCGCCCGCAGAAGGCCCAGAGGTCGCCGGGCGGGAGCCCCGCGGCGCGGAGCCGGGCGAGGAGCGGGGCCGCGTCGCTCAGCACCACGAGGCCCCGGCCCATCTCCGCGAGCTCCTCGGGGCGGACCCAGGCCTCGCCCTTGGCGCCGCGCGTGTGCCCGATCGTCAGCAGGCGACACATGCGCCCGTAGCTCGCCCGGTCGGGCGCGAGGAGCGCCACCCGCCCGAGCGAGGTGTCCGCCGGGCCTTCGTCGCGACCTCTCTCGCTGCGGCCTCCCTCGCTGAGGCCTCTCCCGCTGCGGCCTCTCTCGCTGTGGCCTCTCTCGCCGCTGCTCCGACCGCGGCTCTTCCCGCCGCCGCTCCCGGCGTGGCCTCTGCCGCCGTCGCTCCCGGCGTGGCCTCTGCCGCCGTCGCTCCCGCCGCGGCCGATCACGCTTTCGCCCGCGCGCTCGCGGAGCTCGAGCTCGGCGCCGAGCAGGAGCTTCAGGCCGCGCTCGCGGGCGCGCACGTGCGCCCGGACCAGCCCGTAGACGCCGGCCCGATCCGTCAGCGCGAGGGCCGGGAGGCCGAGATCGGCCGCCCGATCGACCAGCTCCGCGGGGCTGCTCGCGCCTTCGAGGAAGGAGTGATGGCTCTTGACCCAGAGGGGCGTGTACATGAGGGCACCGGGCGGGCCACGGCCGAGCGCACGTCCGCGATGCGGCGCGCCGAACGCGGCCGGAGAGGCTCGAGCGCCGGGGTGGCGCAGGGAGGACGGGTCAGTCGACGACGCCGCGCGCGAACCAGCGCTCGCGTACGCGGTCGAAGTAGATCCAGTAGAGGGCGCCGGAGCGGGCCTCGGCGTAGTAGTAGTCGCGCTCGGTCTCGCGGAGCGCGCCGTCGCTGGCGGGCGCGCCCCACCATCCGCCGCTCACCCGATGGGGCCCCTGGAGGCGCTCGGCCGGCGCCCCATCGAGCCAGGGCCAGCCGCCCTCCGCGCGAAGCCGTACGGGGGCCGGCCAGAGCCGGCGCTGGAGCCGAGCCGGGGGCCCAGCGCTCGCCGCCGCGCCCGGCTCGTCGATCGCGCTGGGATGGGCGCCGCGGAACGACTCGTGCTCGGCGGCGTCGGTCGGCGCGACCATCCAGGGCGCAGCGGCGCGTGCGGTTTCGGGCCGCGTGGCTTCGGGCCGCGTGGCTTCGTGCTGCGAGGCTTCGGGCCGCGTGGCTGCGTGCTGCGAGGCTGCGTGCTGCGTGGCTGCGTGTGGCGTGGCTTCGGTCCGGGCGTCATCCGGGCGTTCGTCCAGCTCGTCCGTCGGCTTCTTCGCGCGCTCGGCTGGGTCTGCTCGGTCCGTCCCGTCCGCTCGGAGGCCCGGCTCTGCCAGCCGGGCCGTGAAAGGGTGCCCCGGGCCGCCGGCCCCTCGGAGGAGGGTGTGCGACGCAGGGGCGAGCTGCGCCGCACCCACCGGCGCGCGCGAAGAAGGAACGCGCGCCGGTGGCGGGGCGGAAGAAGGACCGGCCCCGGCCGGCGCCGCGGGGGCGGCGCTCGGCAGTGGGACCGGCGGCCCAGAGCGAAGATCGTGTCGGCGAAGAGGGCGGGGCTCGGGGAGCCGTCGCAGCGGCTCGAAGCGCACCCGCGCCTCCGGAAGGTGGGCGTCCTGCACGCGGGCGCGGACGACGGAGCGCTCGCCGTAGGTGGCGCGCAGCCGGGCGAGGGCGCGGGAGCCAGCCTCGCGGTCCCGGCGCGGGCGCTCGCCCTCCGTGGAGAGCTGCCGGTGCTCGGCGCGGGCCGAGTCGGCCTCGAGCACCAGGTGCTCGACGGGCGCGCGCAGCTCCCGCTCGGCCAGGCGGAGGCGGAGGAGCTCGAGCCAGGTCCGGGCGTCGTTGGTCGGCTCGGCGGAGGTGATCCGCTCCTCGAGGCGACGCTCGTCGTCCTCGAGCGCGCAGCCCGGCCCGTAGCGCTCGAGATGCAGCTCGAGGGTCAGCGCTTCGAGCCGCTCCCCGCGCGCTTCGAGCTGAGCGAGGAGCTCGTCGAGGACACCCTTGCTCGCGAAGAGCAGGCCGTCCCGGTCGGCGAGGGCCGGGCTCAGCTCGCGACCCACGCGCCGCTCGGCCTCGGGCTGGACGGGCTGCATCGGCAGCGTGGCGTCGTCCCCGAAGCGGGCGTGGAGCGCGGCGGCCTCCGGCCCGAGCCGGTTCATGAGCTCGCCGCGGGGCAGCGCGAGGAAGGCCCCGAGCGTCTCGACGCCGAGCATGGCCAGCGGCTCGCAGAGCGCCTCGGGCCAGCCGAGCGCGCGGAGCGGGATCGCGTCCGACGCGGTGCGCTCGTCCTCGCGCGAGTGGAGCACCCGCGGCCCGCGGGCGCCGAGGGCCAGCGCGAGCGCCCGGTGACGCCGGAAGCCCACGACCACGGCGGCCACGAAGCCGCGCCCGGCGAGGTAGCGGTGCACCGTCTCGGCCCAGCCCTCCGCGCCGCCGTAGATGCCCTCGAGGCCCGTCGGGTCGACGAAGAAGGCGCCGCTCCGCTCCTCGGCCCGCTCCACGCGCGGCGAGAAGGTGCGGAGCGCGCGGAGCAGCTCCGTCTCCAGCGCCGCGAGGTCGGCCGGGCCGATGACCCCCGTCCGCAGGTCCGGCACCAGGTCCCGGGCCAGCCCCTGGGCCAGGCCGGGCCGCAGGCCCCGCTTCTTCGCTTCGCGGCTGACGTGCGTGAGCGGCGCCTCGGGCCCCTCGTCGGCGACCGCCGCCACGGGCGTGCCCCGCCAGCCCGGCCGCCGCCGAAGCAGGAGCTGGATCGGGAGCGCGGGCAGCGCCACGCAGGCCTCTTCGGGGGCTGGGCCCCGGCGACGGGCTGGCGAGCGGTCCGGGTGCGCCGCGCGGCTTCCACCTCGGGCGCTCGCCGGGCGCTCGCGCCGACCTCGCGTCGAGCCCTCGGGCGAAGGCGCATCGGGGGCGCGCTCCCCGACGGCCGTGACGGCGGTGACCTCCCGCGCCCCGACCGCCCCGGCGCGGGTCCCATCACCGCCGGCCTCGCCGCCGCCGCCCTCACGGACGGCTCCTTCACGGCCCTTCGCTCCGGACGCGGCCGGCTCGTCGGAAGCTCCGCTGGCGCCCTTTGCCGCGCCCTCTGCCGCGTCTTCGCCTCGTGACCGCGGGGCGAGCAGCGCGGGATCGAAGAGCGTCGCCTGCGCTTCAGCTCGCGACACGGCTCACCTCCTCGCGGCGCCGCCGCAGGGGAAGCACGGCCGCGACGCCCGGCGCCCCGACCGAAGGCCGCGCGCTCCGCTCGTGGACCGCGTCGGCCGCGCTCGCCCCCTCGGGCGGGCGCAGCGCCAGCGGATCGAGCGCGCCCACGCCCGCCTTGTCGCGCACCAGCTCGGCGCGGACGAGCCAGCCCTCGCCAGCCCGCTCCCGCCGCGGCGCGACCCGCACGCCGACCATCGGCCCGAGCGCCCCCTCGGCCGGCGCCGTCAGCAGCAGCACCCGCGCGTCGTGCTCTCGCGCGAGCGCGTGGAGCCGCGAGAGGGCCCGCGCCGGCATGCGCCCCGAGCGCGCGTCCAGATCCTCGAGGTCGACGACCACCAGGCCGAAGCCCCCGGAGCGGAGGAGCAGCTCGGCCGCCCGCGCCAGCTCCGTGGCCCGGTCGGGCACCCGCACGAGCACCAGCTCGTCCAGGTCGACGCCCGCCTCGGCGGCGTCGGGCGCGTAGAAGCTGCCCGAGCGTTCCGGCTGCACCCAGGCGACCGGCTCTCCCTCGCGCTGCACCCGCACGACCTCGGCCACGGCCAGGCTCGTCCGCGCCGCGAGCCCGGCGGCCTCGGGGAGCCCGCCGATCTCGCTCAGGCGCCGCTCCGGGAGGCGCCCGGGGGCGGTCTCGCGCGTGATCCGCTCGGCGCCGCGCGTGACGTCGGCGCAGGCCGCGGCCAGCGCGGCGGAGCGGGCGGAGTCGGGGGAGCGGTGAGGGAGGGGGATCATCGCTGGCACCTCTCGATCTAGACTGAACACGTGATCAGGTCAAGGTCGCCGAGCCTCGAAACGGCCCGTACGTCGCGGGGTCTCCGTCGACGCACTGAACACTAATTCCCCCCTGTGACATCTCGGGCCCCGAAGAAGAAAAAAGATCCCGTGCCCGTGCCCGTGCCCTTGCCCGTGCCCGTTCTCACGCCCGCTTCCCGGCTCCCCCGCTTCCCGGTCCCCCCTCCCGCGTCCCTCCCGCTTCCCGGTCCCGGCCTCCCCGCTCCCCTCCCGCTTCCCGGCCTCCCCGCTCCCCTCCCGCTTCCCGGCCTCCCCGCTTCCCC
>PABA01000044.1 GCA_002699025.1 Sandaracinus sp.
CCTTCCACTCGAAGAACCGACCCGTGTGACGCCGCGGCCACGCGGCGCCGAGGGCCCCACGGGCCCGCTGGTAAGCCAAAATTAGCGAGCGCAGCGAGCGGAAGACGCCCGGCCCCACGGAGCCGCGTTCGCGTCGCGTCGAAGAACCGACCCATGTGACGCCGCGGCCACGCGGCGCCGAGGGCCCCCCGGGCCCGCTGGTAAGCCAGAATTAGCGAGCGTCAGCGAGCGGAAGCCGCTTGACGAGGACCTTCGACTTGCGGCGGCGGTCGTAGCGCTTGCGGCCCGCCGGGAGGTCCTTCGGCCTGGCCGGCGCGAAGCCGCGCTCGATGAACCAGTGCGAGCCCTGGGTCGTGAGCACGAAGAGGTGCGTGAGCCCCTCGTCCCGCGCGCGGCGCTCGATGGCGTGGAGCAGGCGCTCGCCCCGGCCAGCCTCGCGGAAGCGGTCCGAGACGGCGAGGCAGGCGAGCTCGCCCATGGCCTCCCCCTCGAAGGTGTAGAGCGCCGCGCAGCCGAGCACGAGGCCGTCGCGCTCGGCCACCACGAAGCGATCGACGTCCTCCTCGAGCACCTGCTGGGGCCGGTGCACGAGCACGCCCGCGCGCTCGAGGGGCTCGAGGATCGCCATCAGCGAAGGCACGTCCCGGAGGCGCGCCGGCCGCACGCCCTCGTAGAGCTCGCTGGTGATCAGCGTGCCGATCCCGTCGCGCGTATAGAGCTCGCGGAGGAGCGCGCCCTCTTCCCGGCGGCCGACGAGGTGCGCCCGCCGCACGCCGCCCCGCACGGCGCGGGTGGCGGCTTCCAGGTGCTGGCGCACGTCCTGGGCGAAGCGCCGCTTCGAGGCGACGAGCGCCTCGGCCTCCGGGAGGCTGAGCTCCGTGTGGATGCCGCCCTTGCCGTCGAGGACGCCCTTGCCCTCGACGAGCGCGACCAGCTTGTCGGCGCCGAGGGCGACGGCGGTCTCGGCGGCGAGCTCGGGCGTGCCCAGGTTGAAGGCCTCGCCGGTGACCGAGTAGCCGAGCGGGGTGAGGATGACGATGGCCCCCTCGTCGAGGCGCTGGCCGATGGCCTCCGCGTCGACCCGGCGCACGCGGCCCGTGTGCGCGTAGTCCACGCCGTCGACGACCCCGTAGGGCCGCGCGGTGACGAAGTTCCCGGCGGCGACCCGCACCCGCGCGCCGGCCATGGGCGAGTTCGGCAGGCCCATGCTGAGCAGGCGCTCGAGCTCGACCCGGTTGGTGCCGGCCGCTTCCTTGGCGGCGGCGAGCGCGTCCCGGTCGGTGATGCGCACGCCCCGCTCCACGCGCGAGGCGCCGCCCCGCTCGCGGATGCGCTTCTCGATCTGCGGCCGCGACCCAGCGACCAGCACCACGCGCACGCCGAGCCCGTGCAGCAGGGCCACGTCGTAGACCAGGTCGCGGAGCCCGTTCGACTGGAACACCTCCCCGCCGAAGACGATCACGAAGGTGCGATCCCGGTGCGCGCGGATGTAGGGCGCCGAGAGGCGGAACCAGTCGACGAAGCGCGTGGGGCTCTCCGCGCTCACGCTGCGCCCTCGACGCAGAAGCGCTGGATGAGCTGCGCGTAGAGCTCGGCGGCGCGCTCGAGGTCGCCGCGGCTCGTGTGCTCGTTCGGCTGATGGGCGACGTCGATGCTCCCCCCGCCGAGCACGATGGTCTCCATGCCCATGGCGCGGAAGAAGGGGCTCTCGGTGCAGAACATCACGGCCCGCGAGGGCTGGCCGCTGAGCTCCTCGGCGGCGCGGACGAGCGGCGCGTCGGCGGGCGTCTCGAAGGGCGGCACGTCGGTCAGGCTCTCGAGCGCGACCTCGAGCGCCTCGCCCTCGAAGAGCTGGTCGAGGCGCTCGGCGAGGGCGGCGCGGATGGCGGGCGGGTCCATGCTCGGGAGCAGGCGGAGGTCGAAGGTGAGGTGGCAGCTCCCGCAGATGCGGTTCGGGCTGTCGCCCCCCTCGATGCGGCCCAGGTTGAGCGTCGGGATCGGCACGCGGAAGGCCTCGTCCCGGTGCGCGGCCTGGAGCTCGGCGCGGAGCGCGAGGAGCTCGCCGAGGACCCGGTGCATGCCCTCGAGCGCGCTGGCGCCGTTGGCCGGATCGGAGGAGTGACCGGAGCGGCCCTGGATGCGCACGGCCTGCATGAGGATGCCCTTGTGCATGCGCACGGGCGTGAGCGAGGTGGGCTCGCCGACGACGGCGCGGGTGGCCGTCGGGCGGCCGGCCTCGAGGAGGGCCCGGGCGCCGTTCATCGTGCTCTCCTCGTCGGCCGTGGCGAGGAGCACGAGGGGCTCCTTCAGCTGACCGGCGCGGAAGCGCGAGGCGGCGTGGAGCGCGGCCGCGAAGAAGCCCTTCATGTCGGCCGAGCCGAGGCCGAAGAGGCGGCCGCGCTCGTCCTCGACCAGCTCGAGCGGATCGGTGGCCCAGCGCTCCGCGTCGAAGGGGACCGTGTCCGAGTGGCCCGTGAGCACGAGCCCGCCGGGGCCGTCGCCGAGCGTCGCGAGGAGGTTGGCCTTCGAGGGGTCCTGCGGGAGGGGCATGACCTCGACGCGGAAGCCGAGGTGCTCGCACCACTCGGCGAGCCGGTCGATGACCGTGCGGTTCGGCTGGTCGTGGCGCGGGTCCGGCGAGCTGACGGAGGGCTGGGCCACGAGCGCGCGCGTGAGCGCGACGGCGTCGGGGAGCGGGGCGACCATGGTCGGGGGAGCTTACTCCGGCGGCTCGGTCCGTCGATCGGAGAGGAGTCGACGGGCCCGGGCGGCGAGTCCCCGGGGTCCCGCGCCGCATCCGCTCGGCTTCCTCAGCGGCGCCAGCGGACGTTGCGGGCGAGCTGGGCGTCGAGGGGGGCGGCGACCGGGCAGCCCCGCTCCATGACCACCGAGGTCGCGCGGCCGAAGAGGAAGAGCGTGAAGCGGCCGTCGTCCACGCGTCGGCGGAGGGCGCCGCGGGGGACGCGCCCCACCTGGCCGCCCTGGAAGCGCGCGTAGAGGTGGTCCGCCGTGAGCACGAGCTGCTCGGGGGCGGCCTCGCGCGGGCGCCGGTTCCACGCGAGGACCCGGCGCCAGCCGAGGACGCCGGGGGCGCGCGCGATCACCGGCTCACCCAGGCGGCGGTAGCCGGCGCCCGACGCGGGGAGGTCGGCGGCGCGCTCCCACGGCACGTCGGGCACGTTCCACCAGCCGTCGACGCGGCGGCCCGGCCAGCGGTGGCGCTCGGCGAAGCGGAGCAGCTCGAGCACGGCCCGCTCGGCGGCGCGCTCCTCGGGCGCCGGGCTCCAGCTCGCGCGGGGCGACCAGGAGAGGCCGAAGACGCGCCGGTCCTCGCGGCCCCGCTCCCGCCAGCGCACCTCGAGCACGGGCCAGGGGCCTCCCACGAGGGCGCGGAGGCGCTGGATGGGGAAGCGGATCTGAAAGCGGCGGCGCACCAGCTCGTGGGCGTCGTGCACGCCGAGGCCGAGGCCATAGAGGTGCAGGCGAAGCACGTGGGGATCCGGGCAGAAGCCCGAGAGGCGCGCGCCGCCCCCGAAGAGGCGACCGTCATCGAAAGCGACGTGATCCCCGTCGACGCAGGCCAGCACGGGGGCAGTCTGCCAGAGCGCGCGTGCGCACGCTCACGGGGGGCGCACCTCGCGTCACCTCCGTCTCGTCGGAGCGGCGGCCGGTGACGAACCCGCGCCGACCGCGCGCTCATCGGTCGCCCGCGCGCTTCATCGGTCCCGCGTGAGCAGCCAGGCGAGCCAGGCGATGCCGAGGAGCTGGCCCAGGTTGCGGTCCCGGCGCTCGGCGGGGGCCGCCTCGAGCCCGGCGACGCGCCCCCAACGGCTGGCGCCGAAGGTGTTTCGGAGGCGCTGGGCGGTGAAGTCGTCGGCGCCGGAGACGAGCAGGCGCGGCCGGCCGCCCTCCCGGACGCCGCGGATCGTCGCGCGGGGCAGGCCGGCGCGGGCGACGACGTCGCGGAAGTCCTGGAGGAGCGCCGTCGGGATCTGCCCCCGGACGACCAGGCAACGGCCGTCGCGGACGGAGACGCAGAAGAGCTCGTTGGCCCGGGAGAGGGCCACCGCGATCAGCGCCACGAGGGCGAGCACGACGAGCAGGGCGAGCAGGGGCATCGGGCGTCCAGGCGGGTTCGCGCGGCTTCTCCGCGGCTCCTCCGGAGCTTCTACGTACGGGGTGCCCGACGCCTTCCTGGGCCGCAAGGGGAGCCGCGGGGGCCGCGCGGGAGCGGACCGGTCGCCGAGAAAAATCCGCCGCCGCGCAGATCGAATCGCGCCCTCGCCCGTCGACACCTCCCACGGGCCCGCGGAGAGCCCGGAGGAGACCCCACCATGCGACGACCCCCGATCCATCGAGCCCTGCCCGCCCTGCTCGGCGCCCTCGCCCTCTTCGGCTGCGCCTCGACCACGCCCGTCGAGGCCCAGACCACCCGCGTCACCATCCAGTCGAGCGGCGGCTCCAGCGGCGCCACCCAGTGGGTCGACGGCGCCCCCGTCCGCACGCGCGTCTTCGTCGGCGCCGACGGCGAGACCTACGTCGGCGTCTGGGTCGACGCCCCGGAGACCGTCCCGGGCCAGGCCGTCCGCTCGCGTCCGCCCATGGCGCTCTCGCTGGTCGTCGACGTGAGCGGCTCCATGAGCGGCGCGAAGATCCAGAACGCCCGCGTCGCCGCCTCGAGCCTCCTCGAGAGCCTCACGGACGGCGACATCGTCAGCATCTACGCCTTCAACAACGGGGTCACGGAGATCGCCCCGCCCACGCAGGTCAACCAGGCCACGCGCCCGAGCCTCATGCAGCGCGTGCAGTACCTCCACGCCGGCGGCGGCACGAACATGTTCGGCGGCGTCTCGACCGGCATCAGCCGCGTCTCGCAGGCGCCCCAGAGCCACTCCGTGCGCCGCGTCGTGCTCATCAGCGACGGCCACGCCAACGTCGGCCCCTCGGACCCGGGCTCGCTCGGCACGCTCGCCGGCAACGGCACCGAGTACGGCGTGCAGGTGAGCGCCATCGGCGTCGGCCTCGACTACGACGAGTCGACGCTCGGCGCCCTCGCGGTCCAGAGCTCGGGCCGGCTCTACCACCTCGAGCAGCCGTACCAGATGGCGCAGATCCTCGAGCAGGAGATCCAGCTGCTCGCGAGCACCATCGCGACCGACGCCTACATCGAGGTCGTGCCGGCGCCGGGCGTGCGCATCCTCGAGGGCGTCTCGACGGGCGCCCAGGTGCTGCCGAACGGCCGGCTCCGCGTGCCGCTCGGGAGCGTCTACGCCGGGCAGCGGCGCGACGTGCTCTTCCGCGCGCAGGTGCAGACGAACCGGCCCGGGGAGCGGCAGCTCGCGACGGCGCAGCTCGTCTACCGCGCGCCGGACGCCGCCGAGGAGCAGGTGCAGCGGACGACGCTCCGCTACGAGGTCACGCGCAACCGGGGCGCCGTGCAGCAGAGCGCCACGCCGCGCGTGCAGGCGATGGTCGCGAACTTCGAGGCCGCGCGGGCGCAGCGGGCCGCCGCCGAGGCGCTGAACCGCGGCGACCGGGCCGAGGCCGAGCGCCAGTACGAGTTCGCGGACGACGCCATCCAGGGCGCGCTCGCGGCGCCCATGCCCGCCGCCGAGCGGCAGCGCCTCGAGGAGACGCGCACGCGGGTGAACCGGGTGCGGAGCCGGGCGCGGCGCGCGACGACGGCCCGCGAGGCCCGCGGCGCGGCGCTCGAGAGCTTCGACGCCGCCATGGAGGCCGAGGGCTACTGACCCACTGCACCTCGACATCGATTCGGGAGGTCGAAGGGGAACCCCGACGACACACCTGACGTCCTCCTCTCCGCAGCGGGCCCGCTTCCTTCAGGGAGCGGGCCTGCACTTTTTCTTTTGGCTTACCAGCGGGCCCGTGGGGCCCTCGGCGCCGCGTGGCCGCGGCGTCACAGGGGTCGGTTCTTCGAGTGGAAGGCGGTGCGGCTCCGTGGGGCCGGGCGTCTTCCGCTCGCTGCGCTCGCTATCTTTGGCTTACCAGCGGGCCCGTGGGGCCCTCGGCGCCGCGTGGCCGCGGCGTCACATGGGTCGGTTCTTCGTCGGTAGGCGAACGCGGCTCCGTGGGGCCGGGCTACGGGGCAGAGGTGGGGGCGCTCCCCCGACCGAGCCGGGGTGGCGACGGGGGGACGGTTGCGCTGCGCTGCGGAAGGGGGGTCGCTCGGCAACCTCGTTCGGCGGCGCTTCGGGGTGAGGCGGCGGCGGCTTCACGGGCCCGTGGGGCCGGGCTACGGGGCAGATGTTGGGGGGCGCTCCCCTTTGCAGACGGGTGGCTTCGCCGCTGTCGTGGCCGGAGCGCTCCTCGGCGGCGACGCGACTTCGCCGCTCTCGCGGGCGGTGCGCTCCCGTTCGCAGTCGGGTGGCTTCGCCGCTGTAGCGGCCGGTGCGCTCCTCGGCAGCGACGCGACTTCGCGGCTGTCGCGGCCCGTGCGCTCCTCGGTAGCGATCGCGGTTCGGGGCGTCTCGGCGCTTGCTCGACGCGACGCGAGCGCGGCTCCGGGGGGAGCGTCCCGATGGCGTGCGCCGCGGGTGGGCTCAGCTGCCGCGGTAGGTGCTGTAGCCGAAGGGGCTGAGCAGGAGGGGGATGTGGTAGTGGGCGGCGGCGTCTTTCACGCGGAAGACCACGGCGGCCTCGGGGTAGAAGGCGTCGGGGCCGAGGTAGGCCTCGGTGGCGAAGGTGAGCCGGTGGACGTCGGCGGCGAGCGCTTCGCCCGCCGGCAGCAGATCCTTCACGCGGCCGTCGGCGTCGGTCACGGCCTCCTCGAGGAGGCGCCAGCCGCCGCCCTGCTCGCGGCGCTCGAGCTTCACCGGGATGCCCTCGGCCGGGGTGCCGCGGGAGAGGTCGAGGACGTGCGTGCTGATGCCCATGGCGGGACTCTACCCGGACTCCACCCGATGCGTCCGCCCGATGCATCCGCCCGATGCATCCGCCCGATGCATCCGCCCGATGCATCCGCGCCCACGCGCGAGGTCGGCTCGGGCGCCGAGCTTGCGGAGGCGGAGGCGCGTGATCGGCCTATGCGCCTCGGCGGCTGCGGGGAGGGGCCGCGCGCTCAGGCGCCGAGCTTGCGGAGGCGGAGGCGCGTGATCTTCATCTGCTCCTCGGCGGCCACGCGGAGCTCCCGCGAGGGGCGGTTGTCGATGCGCTCGCGCAGGATCGCGAGCATCTCGTCGGCGCTCTTGCCGGTCGCGCACACGAGGAAGACGTGGTCGAAGCGCGCCTCGTAGGCCTCGTTCTCGTCGGCGAGGGCCTGCAGCGTCGCCTCCGACGCGCCGCTCACGCCCGCCTGCTCCGTCTCCGACATGGACGCGCTCCGGCCGTGCTTCGCGCGCAGCGCCTCCACGTCGCCGCCGATGCGCGGGTGGGCCGCGAAGGCCGCCAGCCAGTCGTCCCGGCCGAGGCTCCACCAGATCCGCTCGGCCATGGCCAGCACCGAGGCCTCGTCCGGGAAGGGGCGGGCGGCGACCATGCGCGTCACCCAGCGCGGGGCCGCGCAGCAGCTCCGGAGCGCCTCGGCGGCCTCGGCCTCCTCCAGCGCGTTCAGGTGCTCGGCCAGGCTCACGTCGCGCCCCCTTCGAGCATCGCGCCGCGTCGCCGCGGGGCGAGCCCGCTCCGCCGATCGTAGACGCGCTCGCCGCGCAGCCAGGTCGCCTCCACCCGGCCGCGCAGGCGCTGGCCGGCGTAGGGCGTGACGTCGTGGCGATGCTTCAGCTCGCGCGCGTCCACCTCGATCTCCGCGTCCGGATCGAACACGACCAGGTCCGCGTCGAAGCCCGGCGCGATGGCGCCCTTGTGCTTCAGCCCGGCGAAGGCGGCGGGGGCGCTGCTCGTCCAGCGCACGACCTCCTCGAAGGGCACGCGCCGCCGCAGCGCGCCGGTCCACGTCGCCGAGAGGCTGAGCTGCAGCCCCGCGATGCCGCCCCAGGCCTGGGCCACGTCGCCCTCCTCGAGGTGCTTGAGCGCCGGCGCGCAGGGCGAGTGGTCCGACACCACGAAGTCGATGCGCCCGTCGCGGAGCCCCTCCCAGAGCCCCTCGCGCTGGTCGCGCTCGCGGATGGGCGGCGCGCACTTGAAGCGCGGGTCTCCGTCGGGGATCTCCTCGGCGGCGAAGGAGAGGTAGTGGGGGCAGGTCTCCACGCTGAGCGGCGCGCCACGGAGCTTGGCGTCGCCGATCGCGTCGAGCGCGTCCGCGCAGGCGAGGTGCACGACGTGCGTGCGGCACCCGGCCTCCTCGCCGAGGGCGATGAGCAGCTCGATGGCCTCCTGCTCCCAGGCGCGCGGCCGCGAATCGAGCCAGGCCCGGTAGCTGCGCGGGTCCGGGCTCGTCGGCGGCTCGGAGACGGGGAGCTCGCAGTGGGCCAAGAGGGGCAGGCCGCGGCGCGCGAGGTGGGGGAGGGCGGCGCGGAGGTCGCCCGCGTCGACGTGGGGGAACTCCTCGACGCCCGAGTCGATCAGGAAGCACTTGAAGCCGAGCACGCCCGCGTCGGCGAGGGGCTCGAGGGCCTCGGCGTTGCCGGGGACGACGCCGCCGTAGAAGCCCACGTCGACCTGGAGCTGGCCCGCGGCGGCGGCCCGCTTGGCCTCGAGGGCGGCCACGTCGGTGGTCGCCGGGATGCAGTTCAGGGGCATGTCCACGAGCGTCGTGATGCCCCCGGCGGCGGCGGCGGCGGTGGCCGTCGCGAAGCCCTCCCATTCGGTGCGCCCGGGCTCGTTCAGGTGCACGTGCGTGTCCACGGCGCCCGGCACGAGCCAGGCGTCGCCCACGTCCACGAGCTCCACGCGCTCGATCGGGAGCGCGTGGGGCTCGAGGGCGGTGATGCGGCCGTCCTTCGTGAGGACCGTGGCCGCGCGCGTGCCGTCGGGGGTGACGACGCGGCGGCTGCGGAAAGCGCGCTCCACGGGAGCCCTAGAAGTCCTTCTCGTCGTAGGCGGCCAGCGTCTCGAGGTGCGTCGCCGCGTCCTCCAGATAGAGCTGCTTCGTGATGCCCCCGACGATGCGCCGCACGCTGTACTTCATCCCCGAGATGCTCGCGCCGCCGAGGCCGAGGCTGAGCAGGCAGCCGAAGTTGTAGTTGAAGAGCCCCTTCAGCCAGGGCGCCGCCTCGGGGTCGCGCGCCGTCATCTCGAAGCTCGGGCCGAGGTAGGGGTGACGGAGCAGCTCGGCGATGGCCTCGCCCTCGGGCGGCGTGAAGCGGTCGGCCCAGCGCGCGATGTGCTGCTCCACCTCGCTCAGCTCCGGGCGGCTCGCCAGATCCGTGCGGAAGCCCGTGCCGCAGATCACGTAGTCGTGCTCGAAGACGCCGTGCGGGGTCCGCACCTTCACGACCTCGTCCTCGACCCAGGTCTTCTCCCACGGCGAGCCCGGGTGCATCTGGAAGGTCTCGTGCTTGGTGGCGCGCTCGAAGGTCGGCGCGGGCGGGAGCTGGCCGGCCGTGAAGAAGCGATGGATGAAACGGTACTTCGTCGCGTCGTCGAGGTCCCCGTGGTGGTGCAGGAAGCCGACGAACTCGGCCCAGCGGTACACGTTGACGCGGACGAGCTCCTCGCGGCGGAAGTAGAGGTCGACGCTCGCCGCGCCGTTCTCGAGCGCGACCGAGGCGTTGTCGAAGGCGCTCGCGCCCGCGCCGAGGACGGCCACGCGCTTGCCCTTCAGGGCGTCGAAGTCGATGCGCTCGTGCGTGTGCGCCCAGCGCGTCTCGGGCAGGCTGCCCTTCACGACCTCGGGCACGAACCACTGCCCCGAGCCCTCGATGCCGGTCGCGAGCACGACCTTCCGCGCGTGGAGCGTCTCGGCCTTCGTGCCCTCGTCCGTGCGCGTCTCGACCGGCACGTCGAAGCACTGGTCGTCCTCGTTCCAGCGCATGGCGCCGACCCGCGTCTCGCTCCGCACGGGGATGCCGAGGAAGTCCCGGTACCAGCCGATGTAGCGCGCCCAGGTCTCGCGCGGGACGAAGCCGACCGCCTCCCAGCTCCCCGGCCCGTGCTGCGCCTCGTACCAGGCGCGGATCGAGAGATCGGGGATGCCCTGGTCGGGCCCGAGCACGTGCTTGGGCGTGCGCAGCGTCTTCATGCGCGCGAAGCGGAGCCAGGGCCCCTCGCGATCGCGCGGCTGCGCGTCGACCACGAGCACGCGATCGACCTTCTCGCGCATCAGCCCAAAGGCCACGGCCAGGCCGCCCTGCCCACCGCCGACGATCAGCGCGTTCAGGATCGGCTCCCCGCTCCGCGTCGTCCGCGGCGGCACCCAGGGGCGCGCCGGGTAGTCGAGGATGTCGAGGTCGCGGCGGAGCTTCGCCTCGAGGGCCCCGAGGCCTCGCGGGATCAGGTCGAGGCGCTTCGGAGGCGCGGCCTCGGTCTCGGTGTCCGCGGGGTCGAGCTGTACGGCGGCGTCAGCCATCTCGGGTGTCTCCCTCCCGGGCGCTCGGCGGGTTCTCCGCGAGGGCCCACATGGTCTCGGCGAGCACGGCGGCGCCCTGGGCGATCTCCTCCGGGGCCGTGTACTCGTCGGGTCGGTGGCTCACGCCGTCCTTCGACGGGACGAAGATCATCCCGGTCGGGGCGACGCGCGCCATGAAGAGCGTGTCGTGGTAGGCGCGGCTCACGAGGCGCTGGCTGGCGAGCTCGTGGGCGGCGGCGGCGGCTTCGACCGCCTCGACGATCCGCGGCGCCGAGACGGCGGGCGGGTCGGCGTTGATGGTGCGGACGTCCACGCGGACGCCGCGCTCCCGGCGCACCGCCTCGATGGCGGCCTCGATCTCGGCGAAGGCCCGCTCGCGGGAGGCGAGCTCCGTGTCGCGGAGATCGATCTCGAGGTGCACGCACGAGGGGATGCTGTTGATCGCGCCTGGGTGGACGCGGCAGACGCCGCAGGTGCCCACCGTGTCCGGGCTGCCGCTCTGCTTGGCGGCGCGCTCGACGGCGAGGGCGATCTCGCAGGCGGCGGCGAAGGCGTCCTTCCGGCGCGGCATCAGCACGGCGCCCGCGTGGCCCCCCTCGCCCTCGAGCTCGAGCGCGTAGGAGGCGGGCGCGGCGATGGCGGTGACGGCGCCGATGGGGACGCCGGCGGCCTCGAGGCGCGGGCCCTGCTCCACGTGGAGCTCGACGAAGGCGGCGTAATGGCCGGGCGCGAGGCGCACCTCCTCGAGGGCCCCCGTGAAGCCCGCGGCCTGGCGCACCTCCTCGAAGGAGCGGCCCGCGTCGTCCTCCAGGGCGCGCACGGCGTCGGGGGCGATCGCGCCGGCCATCAGGCGGCTGCCGACGCAGCCGAGGCCGAAGCGCGTCGGCTCCTCGGAGGTGAAGGCGACGACCTCGAGCGGGCGCGCGGGCACGCGGCCGGCCTCCTTGAGGGCGCGGAGCGCCGCGACGCCGCCGAGCACGCCGACCGTTCCGTCGTACTTGCCGGCGTTGGGGATGGCGTCGATGTGCGAGCCCGTGCCGATGGGCGGGAGGCTCGGGTCGGCGCCCTCGAGCCGGTAGAAGGCGTTGCCGACCGGGTCGACGCGCACGGCGAGGCCGGCCTCCTCGGCGAGGCGGCGCACGTAGGCGCGGCCCGCGAGGTCCTCCTCCGTGTAGAGCACGCGGGTGACGGCCGGCGCGGGCAGGGCGCTGATGCGCGCGAGGCCCTCGAGCTCGTCCCAGAGGCGCGCGGCGTCGATGGCGATCGGATCGGCCGTGGCGGAGCGGGGCGCGCTCATCGACGGGGCTCCGTCGCCGGGTCGCGCCAGACGTCCTTGTAGTAGAGGTACTTCGCCGGCGTCTTGCCGATGCAGCCGAACCACTGGGGCAGGTAGGGCGCCATCCAGATCGCGTCGCCGGCCGTGACCGGGTACCAGCTCTCGCCGAGCCGGTAGACGCCGCCGCCCTCGAGGAAGATCAGCCCGTGCTCCATCACGTGGCTCTCGACCATCGGGAGCGAGGCGCCCGGCTGGAACGCGAAGCTGTTCATGGCGAGGTCGAAGCCGGGCTCGTCCGGGAGGAGCGGCCGCAGGATCGCGTCCGGGTCGCCGAGGAAGGGCTGGCCCTCGACGTCCTGCTCGCGGCCGATGACGACCTTCGGCGCGTGCCCGTCGAGGGGCCGATAGACCTTCTCGAGCAGGAAGAGGCGGGCCGGCGCGGCGGCGCGGAGCACGTGCTCGGCGCCGGGGGGGAAGAAGGCGTAGCCGCCGGGCGCGAGCGTCGTCGTGGCGTCGGCCTCGAGCGTCACCTCGCCCTCGAGCACGAAGAGGAAGCGCTCGACGCCCTCGCTCGGCGCGCCGCTCGCGGCGCCGGCCTCCATGGTCACGAGATGCTGCGTGAAGCCCGCGCCCATGACCGGCGCGATGAGCGTGATGGCCTGGCTCTTCTCCCAGCCGACGAGCGGCGCGGGGACGTGGCTCTCGGGGGTGATCAGCGCGTGGTCGCGCGCGACGCGCGTGCGGGAGAGGGCGGTGTCGATCTTCATGCGGGCACCTGCATCAGGAGGTGGCCTCGGCGCGGCCCTCGAAGCGGGCGGCGAGGCGCTGGAGAAAGGCGACGGAGACCTCGAGGGCGACGGCGACGTCGCCGGGGAGGACGCTCTCGTCGGGGTGATGGCTGAGCCCCTCGGGGCTGCGGAGGAAGAGCATCGCGCTCGGCACCAGCGGCGCGACGATGCGCGCGTCGTGGCCGGCGCCGGAGGGCATCTCGTGGACGGGCTGCTCGGCGTCGCGGACCGCCTCGACGAGGAGCCCGCGGAGCCCCGAGTCCATGCGCACGGGGGCCTGGTCGAAGTGGAGCTCGGGCTCGAGCTTCAGATCGCGGCGCCGGGCGATGCTCTCGGCGGCGGCGCGCAGATCGAGGAGCGCGCGCTCGAGCCGGCCGGCGTCGGGGCTGCGCACGTCGACCTCCACGGCCGCGTGGCCGGCGATCACGTTGTTGCCGCCCGGGCGCGCCTCGATGGCGCCGACCGTCGCGACGAGATCGGGCACGTCCCGGCCGAGGGCCTCGACGGCGAGGGCGAGCTCCGCGGCGCCTGCGAGCGCGTCCCGGCGGAGGTTCATGGGCGTCGTGCCCGCGTGGCCCGCGCGGCCGGTGAAGTGGAGCGTCTGCCAGCAGTGGCCGGCGATGGCGGTCACCACGCCGACGGGCAGGCCCTGGCTCTCGAGCACCGGGCCCTGCTCGATGTGCAGCTCCAGGTACCCGAGGGCGCGCTCGGGCTCGAAGCGCGCTTCGGCGAGGGCCCGGCGCGGCGCCCCGAGCTCCTCCCCCCGGGCGGCGGCGAAGCGCGCCATGGCCTCGTCGAGGCGGACGCCTTCGTCGTCCTCGAGGGCGAGGTCGGCGCCGGGGAAGGTGCCCGTGAGGGCGCGGCTGCCGAGGAAGGGGCGCGCGAAGCGGACGCCCTCCTCGTCGGCGAAGCCCACGACCTCGACCGCGTAGGGGAGGGCGAGGCCGAGCTCCTGGACGGCCTCGAGCATGCCGAGCCCGAGGACCACGCCGAGGGGGCCGTCGTACTTGCCGGCGTCGCGGATCGTGTCGAGGTGCGAGCCGATGTAGAGCGTCGGCGCGTCGGGGGAGGCGGGGGCGGGGAGGCGCCCGCGGAGGTTGCCGATGGCGTCGACCCGGACCTCGAGCCCGGCGTCCTCCATCCACGCGCCGAGGCGCGTGTGCGCGTCGCCCATGGCCGGGGTGAGGCAGCGGCGGAGCAGCAGGCCGGGCGCCTCCGTGCAGGCCGCGAGGGCGTCGCAGCGCTCGAGGGCGCGGGCGGCGTGGTGCTCGGCGCGGGGGCGGGGCAGGGCGAGGGGCCGAGGCGTCGGGGCCGCGACGCGGGCCGTGGTCCGCTGGCGCATCGAAGGGTCACGCATGGTGGGTCCCGGCGGATCCGGGTGCTGGAGGATAGCCGCGGGGCAGGGCGCGATCGGGCGAATGCGCTGGTTTTTACGGGGTAGAAATGCGTTCGAAACGTGCCCGTGGGGGTGCTCGAAACCTGGGCGGGCGGCGGCGTGGCGCGAAGGGGGCTTTGCGGTGGGGCTGCGCAACGCGCTTCGCGATCGAGCAGGGAGTCGCGCGAGGGTGACCGAAAGGTCACGGTTTCTTCCGGTGGCACGGGCGCTGCTTCGAGCGGAGGCCATGTCCCCTTCGCGACCCTCTTCGCGCCTCCTCTTCCGTCCGGCCTGCGTCGACGGGCTCGAGCGGCGGCTCGCCGAGCGCTCCCCGCTGGGGCCCGACGCGCTCTCGATCGCCAAGCTCGCGCTCGTGCTGCCCACGGCGACGGTCCTGGCCGCGCCCCGCGCCTGGGCGCTCCCGGCGGCGCTCGGGCTCTTCGCGCTCTTCGCCGTCCTCGACTACCTCGACGGCGTCGTCGCCCGCGGGCGCCGCGATCCGGCCGACGCGCGCGGCGCGCTCCTGGGCCGCGTGCTCGACCGCCTGACCGACAGCCCGATGCTCCTCGTCCTCGGCGCCCACGCCGCGCGGGTCGTGCCGCTCGAGGGGGTGCTCGCGCGCCTCGGGTTCGACCTCGTCCTCCTCGCGCTCTTCGTGGCCGGTCGGGGCAGCACGGAGAACCGGGTGCGGACGGCGCTGAGCTACGCGCTCCTGCTCGCGCTCCTCTTCGTCGGGCGCGGCTGGGCGCCGGCGTCGATCACGCCCGGGCGCGTCGTCGCCCTGCTCTGGGTGAGCGTCGCGTTCAACGCCCTCGTCGCGCTCCACAACCTCGGCGTGCTCCCGAAGCGGCGCTTCGCCGACGCGCTCTCGGCCGCCAACCTGGCCTGCGGCGGGGCGGCGATGGTCTTCGTCGCCGGCGGGCGCACGGGCGCGGCCATCGCATGCCTGCTCGGGAGCGCCCTCTTCGATGGCCTCGACGGCGCGGCGGCGCGGCGCTGGGGAGGCTCGCGCTTCGGGGTCTGGGCCGACGACGTCGCCGACGCGCTGAGCTACGGCGTGGCGCCCGCCTTCGCGCTCGGCGCGCTGCTCGGCGGGGGCGTGGGCGTGGCGATCGGCGTGGCCTACGCGGCGAGCGTCTTCGGGCGCCTCGCCTACTTCACCTGGACCGGCGGCGTCGGCGCGGACGGGAGCTTCCGCGGCGCGCCGAGCACGGTCGGCGCCGTGCTCGTCTACACCTCGCTCCACCTCTTCGGGGACGCCCCGGCCCTCGTCGGGGCGTGCGTCGGCGGCGCGGTGGTCGCCATGAGCGCCTTCGACGTGCCCTATCGGCACCTCGGCCGCGTGGTGGAACGGGGAGCCGCTGCGCCGATGCTCTGGGCGGCCGTCCCCGCGGCGGTGGTGCTCGCGGCCGTCGCCGCCGCGCGCTTCGGGCCCGATGGCCCGGTGGGCCTGCTCTTCGGGCTCGCCCTCGCCTACGCGCTCCGCCCCGCCGCGCGCCGCTTCGGCGAGGCCTGGCGGAACCGGAGCGTCGGCGGCGGTGTCGGAGGGGCATGCGAGATGACGCCGCGCCGCCCCCCTCCCAGCGCCCCGACCCCCGAGGAAGACGCCCCCGAGGAGGAGGTCCCCGAGGAGGAGGCCCCCCTGGAGAAGACGCTCGCCCCGGAGAACGCCGCCACCCCCGCAGAGGCGTCGAGCCCGACCGATCCGGCCTCCGGCTGAGCGCCGCGCAGCGCGCCCTCGTCCGGCGCCGCGTCCGGCGCGCGCTCGAGGACGCCGACGCGCCCTCCCCCGAGCGCGACGAGCTGAGCATCGTCCCCTTCCTCGACGTCGTCGTGAACCTGCTCGTGTTCCTCATGATGGCCATGGGCGCCGTCGGCGCCTTCAGCGAGGTCCACGCGCAGCTCCCGAGCCACGGCCCGCCCGGCGAGGAGGCGCGCTGGCGCCCGACCGTCGTGCTCACGGAGCGCGGCGCCTTCGTCTCGGACGGCGCGGGGACCTACGCGGCCGGCTGCGAGGCGCATGCGCCCGGGGAGGCGACCGGGTCGAGCACCGTGTCCAGCTCCGTGCCCAGCTCCGTGTCCAGCTCCGTGCTCAGCACCGTACCGAACGTCGCCGGGGCCCTCGACGCCTCCGGCCTCCGCCTCTGCGCGTCGCGCCTCGCCGCCGCGCATCCGCACGCCGAGCGGGTGACGCTGACCGCCGATCCGGCCGTGCCCCTCGCGGACCTCGTCGCCGCCATGGACGCGCTCCGCGGCACGACCACGCGCCCGCTCTTCCCCGAGATCCAGCTCGCCGCCGGCGTCCGCTGAGCGGCCCTAGGTGAGCAGCCAGACGAGCCCGACGATCGCCCCGGCGCAGATCAGGTTCAGCCCCGCGCCGGTCCGCATCATCGCCGGCAGGGGGACGCGCCCCGTGCCGTAGGCGATGGCGTTCGGGCCGGTCGCGATCGGCAGCATGAAGGCGCAGCTCGCGGCGAGCCCCACGGCGAGCGCTGGCGGCAGGGGGGAGACCCCCATCTCCTGCGCGACGGCGATCACGATCGGCACGAGCATGTTCGCCGACGCCGTGTTCGAGCAGACCTCCGTGAAGAAGATCGTGAACACCGTCACCAGCGCGGTCAGCGCCCAGAGGCTCTCGAGCCCCGTCGCCGCGACGAAGCCCCGCGAGACCGCCTCGGCGAAGCCCGTCTCGACCATCTGCTTGCCGAGCGAGATGCCCCCGCCGAAGAGCATGATGATCCCCCAGTCGATCTTCGCCGCGTCCTCCCACGGCAGCACCCGCTCGCCGCGCCGGTCGCGGAGCACGAAGAGCACGCTCGCGGCGATCAGCGCCACGCCCCCGCCCGGCAGCGCGGCGGCGAGCGCGCGCCCCTCCTCGAGGCCCGACGCCTTCAGCAGCCCGGGCACCATCCAGCCGCTGACGGCCATCGCGAAGGCGAGCGCCGCGACCCGCTCCCCGCGCGACCAGCGGCTCCCGGGCGCGGCGACGAAGAGCGCCGCCCAGATGACGAAGAGCGCCCCCGCGAAGCCGAGCCCGACCTCCGGCGCCCAGGTGGGGAGGTCGAGCTCGATTACCTCCGCGAGCGCCGGCCCGAGCGCGAAGAGCGCCGCGAGCGGGAGCAGGGGCCGCGCCGCGCGCCGCGTGAGCGGAACCGGCATGGGCTGGGTCGACGCCGCGCTCGACTCGCTCGCCGCGGGCTCCCTCGTCGCCGCGCGCGCCCGGGGGGGCTCCAGCCGGCGGAGGAAGAGGTGCGCGAGGACGAGCAGCACGATCGCCGAGGGCAGGCCGATGGCCATCCAGTCCACGAAGCCGAAGGCGACGCCGCTCTCCTGCAGGAAGCGCGCGGTGATCAGATTCGGCGGCGAGCCGACGAGCGAGCCGAGGCCGCCGATGCTGCAGGCGTAGGCGACGGCGAGCACGCTCCCGGTCGCCTCCTCGCCCTCGTCGAAGGTCCCGAGGAGGATGGGCAGAAGGATCGCCGTGGTCGCCGTGTTGCTGATCCACATGGAGAGGGCGGCGCCGGCGACCATGAAGGCCAACCGCACCCGCTCCGCTCGCCCGGCCACGGCGCGGCTCGTCACCAGCGCCGTCGCGAGCCGCCGGTCGAGGCCGTGGCGCGACATGGCGCGGGCGATGAAGAAGCCGCCCACGAAGAGGAAGAGCAGCGGGTCGGCGTAGGGGGCGAAGGCGCTCTTCGCGTCGGTCACGCCCGTGGCCACGAGCGCCGGCGCGATCAGCAGCGCCGTGACCGCGATGGGGAGCGCCTCGGTGACCCAGAGCACGACGACGGCCGCGAAGACCGCCGCCAGCCGATGCGCCGGGGTCTCGAGGGGCAGGGGCGCCAGCCAGACGACGCCGAAGAGGAGCGGCGCGAGCGCGAGCCCGACCCGCGCGACCGGGCGGCTCTTGACGGCACCGGCCTCACCTGCCGGCTCGCTCCCCATCCGACCTCTCCCCCTGCTCCTGCATCACCGAGCCCGACGCCCCGGACGGGCCCACCCCGTCCCCATCGTCTCCGCGCGCCGCGATCCTTCCGACCCGGTGCACGTCCCGAGAGGACACCATCGCGCGCTCGCTCGGTCCACCACCTCGCGCGTTCGAGGCTCCTTGCCCGCTCCGAGCTGGAGGCGCGACGAAGCGGGAGGGCGCCGAGCCGTCCGCTCAGACGACGAGGAAGGCGCCGTTCGGGTGTGCCGCGCGCCGCTCCCCGTGGCTCGCGAGCGCGTGCCCCGCGAGCACCGACTCGTGCCGGGCGAGCCAGGCGGCGAGCGCCATCAGGCCGAGGCCGTGCGCTTCGTGGGTCCGCGTGCCGCCGTCGCCGCGGTTGGCGAGGAAGAGCGCGTACCCCGCGGTCTCGCGCACGCCCCGCGCCGGCTCCCCCTCCGCGCGGCGGAGCACGTCCACCTGGTAGGCGCTCCCGTCCGGGGCGCGCATGCGGACGGCCACGGCGCCGAGGTGAAGGCGCGCGTCGACGATCGTGTGGCCCCCGACCGACTCGGGCAGCCCGCGGACGAGGACGGCTTCGGGCGTGGTGCGGGAGCGCCGCGTGGGGGCCGCGTCCGTGGGGGCCGCGTCCGTGGGCGCGACGTCCGACGCCTCGGGCGCGTCGGCCTTCGTGCGGGCGGGCGGGAGGAGGGTGGCGCTCAGCGCGGCCGAGCCCAGCGCGGCCGTGCTCAGCCCCGCCGCGCCCGTCCCCACGAAGTCCCTGCGGGACAGCCCCTCGCCTCGTGAACGATCGCTCATCGACCTCGGCATCCTATCACGGCTTCGTCCGAGGGGGTCACTCTCCGGGGACGCTCTCCTTGCGCCCCTTGCGCCCTTCCGCGAGCGGAGCGCGTGCCCGCGCGGGGACACAGGACGGATCGGGCGTGCTCCGTCCCCGGCGCCCCCGCCGCCGGTTCCAGAGCGGCGCCCCAGCCGCGCCGCCGTGTCCGGCTTGCCGCGACGAACGCCCATCCGCCCCGAAACGCCCGTGTTTTTGGGGCTCTTTCGCATGGATCGGCGGCTGCATGAACCCTCGTCGGGAACTTGCGCCGGAGCACCCGATGGCCAACGTTAGAAGCACCGTGAACCCCCTCCGTCTCCTCTGCGGGACCCTCCTCCTCGCCCTCGCCCTGGGCTGCGAGGACGACCCCGCGCCGGCCACGCCGGATGTCCCCGAGGCCCCCGAGCCGACGCCCGCGCCCGCCGCGCCGGAGGCCCCGGAGCCCGAGCCGGAGCTGGAGAACCCGGTCCCCGTCTGGGAGAGCGGCGCCATCGCCCGCGAGGTCGAGGCCGCCCACGCCGACGACGAGGGGGTGCTGCTCCTCGAGCTCGGCGAGGACTGGACCCCCTACCTCTTCTCCGAGCGGGACCGCGCCACCGGCGAGCGCCTCCCGAACCCCTACCGCGCGACCTACCTCGCGCTGGCCCGCGGCGAGTTCCCGGAGGACCACCACGGCGAGCGCGCCGAGCGCGACATGTACCTCGAGCTCTACGGCATCCCGCCGACGCTCGGGCTGCTCCGCACCCGCTTCGAGGCCGCGAGCGAGCTCGAGTGCCGCGAGGGGCTCGATCTCCAGCCGCTGATCGACTTCGACGGCTTCGTCGCCTACCGCAACAACGACCGGGCCCGCCGCGACGCCCGCCGCTTCGGTGTCCTCGAGCGCCAGGTCGAGCGCATGGTCGAGCGGCAGGGCGTGGAGTCCCACGAGGAGCTCGACACGGACGCCCTCGACGACCGCGCCCGGGCCCGGCTGCGGGCCTACCGGGACAAGCGGCCCGAGGTGGAGGCGATCCGCGCCGCCCAGGCGCGTCTGGAGTGCGAGGGCTACTTCGAGGGCAAGGGCCGCTACATCGAGGGCGCCATGGACTGGCCGACGCACGAAGCGCTGGCCGAGTTCGAGCGGCGCCACCGCGTCTACGGCTGGGGCTTTCTGGGCCGCGACACGCTCGAGATGCTGCGCCTCTCCACGATGGAGATCGAGCGCGAGGCGGTGCTGCGCATCCTCACCGAGCGGGCCGTGCACTCGGCCGGCGTGATCGAGGACGGTAGCCGCTCGACGCTGCCGAGCGGCGAGCCGCGCACCTACCGGGGGGCCGACGGCGAGCGGCACCCGATCCCGAACCTGGAGGCGGAGCTCCGCCAGCGGGTGATCGACGCCTTCGGCCTGGACACGCCGGAGGGCACGCTCGAGTGGCTGCGGAGCCTCGGCGAGCTCGAGCCGGGTCAGCGCCACGTGGTGGCCATCGAGGCGCCCGAGCTGCCCGAGTACTACGCGGACGAGATGGATCTGCACGTCCAGATCGACCGCGGCGACGTCTGGTACGAGTTCCCCTACGACGCGGAGGGCAACGAGCGCGCCCAGCCCGTGCAGCGCCGCCCGCGCATCACGATCTTCGCGAAGTACCGCGGCCAGGACATCCCGCTCGCCCGCTTCGGCACCACCATCGGCGGCTGGCGCTCCGAGGTCGTCGACGGGACCGTGATGTGGAAGTACAAGATGTCGGAGATCGGCGAGCGCGTCTGGGCCCGCATCGTGGCCGCGCCGGTCTGGCTGCCGCCCGAGTCGACGCCGCCCCGCGAGCTCCTCGATCGCAACCCGCGCCGGGGCCGCCGCGGCGAGCCGAACTACGTGATCGACTATCACGAGACCGGGCCGAGCTACGCCTCCGCCTACGGCCTCGTCGCCGCCTACCATCAGCGCTTCCTCGAGACCTCCGACGGCATCCGCCTCGGCGGGGACGAGGGCATCCGCACCCATGGCAGCGTCGACTACATGTCGATCATGCGGCGCCACTCGCACGGCTGTCACCGCATGCACAACCACCTCGCGGTGCGCCTCATGAGCTTCGTGCTCGCGCGGCGCCCCCACCGGCGCGCCGGCGTGCAGCAGCTCGCGTTCCGCCGCCCGCTCGTCATGAACGAGGGCGAGGAGAACGAGGAGACCTACAACATGGAGATCGACCGGGGCGGCTACGTCTACGAGCTGGTCGAGCCGCTCCGCGTGAACGTGCTCGAGGGGCGCATCCGCGGGCGGCGGGAGACGCCGGTCGAGCATGCGATCCCGAAGTACGACGACGAGGTCGGCGCCTATGTGATGCCGGACGGGCAGTGGGTGACCGTCGACCGCATGGGGACGATCACGCCCATCGACATGCCCGACGCCGGGGCCGACGCCGCCGTCGACCCGGACGCGGGCGTCCCCCAGACCGTCGAGAACCTCCTCGAGGCGCTGCCCATGCCCGCCTCGCCGGTCGACCTGTGAGCGCGCGCGCGATGAGCGACGTCGATCCCTCCACGCTGCACCCGGAGCACGGGGGCCGGGTGCTGCTCGAGCTCGCGACGAAGGACGCCGAGGGGGCGCGCTACCGGGTGACCCTCTTCACGCCGGAGGCGCGCTTCGAGGGGGAGGCGCGCGTGGAGGCGGCGAGCGGGGCGGCCGAGGTGCCGCCGCTCGAGGGCGCGCCGAGCTGGCTCGTCGGCTACGTGCAGCCGCTCCTCCGCCAGCTCTGGGTCGGGCAGAAGAAGGCGCCGGGGCGCTGGCCGCGCCGCGTCATGCGCTGGCGCGCGCCCAAGTAGAAGCGGCCCGGACCACCGGGGCTCGCGCGTCCTGTTGACGCGGCTGAGGCGTCCTGCGGACGGGGGCCGGGCGTCCTGCGGACACGGCAGGGGCATCCTGCGGACGCGGCATGGGCGTCCTGCGGACGGGGGAGGGGCGTCCTGCGGACGCGGGCATGGGCGTCCTGCGGACGCGAGCATGGGCGTCCTGCGGACGGGGGCAGGGGCGTCCTGCGGACGGGGGAGGGGCGTCCTGCGGACGCGGGCTGGGCGTCCTGCGGACACCGGGTCGGGCGTCCTGCGGACGCGGGCTGGGCGTCCTGCGGGCACCGGGTCGGGCGTCCTGCGGACGGGGGCAGGGGCGTCCTGCGGACACCGGGTCGGGCGTCCTGCGGACACCGGGTCGGGCGTCCTGCGGACACCTTCCAGGGATCCCCGGAGCACCCCTCGAGGGGGTCGTGCGTCCTCGGCGGGGGATCGCCGCGGCCGGCTCGCAGGCCTCCCGAGAAGGCCGCACCGGAGCCCCGGGAGTGGGCCGAACGGCGTTCAAGCCCCCGAAATCGCTCGAAAACGTGACGAGGCGTTCCCTCTTTGACGGTTCGGTGAGGAAAATCGCACGCGGAGGTCACAAAAACACTGACACGTCAGTCTAGTTGAGCTACACCCTGGCTCTCCGGGTGCCGGAGAAAACTGACACGTCAGTCTAATTTGCTCCCCGAGCGGCCCTCCTCGCCGCCCCCGGGGACCCCCGGCAGACCCCCCCGCTCGACTCGAGACGCCGCCATGCAGACCGCCGCCTTCTTCCGCATCGAAGGGACGCTCACCGAGCGCTCGGCCCTCGCCGCCGCCGCCTGGATCACCTCCAACGCCCAGGGCGTCGGAGAGCGCGTCGCCCGCCTCGGCAACGTCGCCCTCGCCGCGCCGCTCCGCTTCCTCGGCGAGATGCAGACCGGCGCCGCCGCCACCCGCGTCACCTGGATGGGCGTCCGCGGCATGACCGAAGACCGCCTCATCCTCCTCGGCGAGGAGTACTACGAGAAGTACCTGAAGGACGACGTCCTCGACGTCGGCAAGGACCTCCTCAAGCAGGCCAAGAAGCAGGGCCGCCGCGTCGTCCTCATCAGCGACAACGTGGACTGGGTCGTCGCGCCCCTCGCCGAGCAGCTCGGCGCCGACGACCTGATCTGCAACCGCTTCGAGATCCGCAAGGGCAAGGCCACGGGCCGGCTCGAGGATCCGGTCATCGGCGGCAACGTCGCCGGCCAGTGGGCGCGCTCCTTCGCCTCGGAGCACGGCATCGATCTCGACGCCTCCTGGGCTTACGGGGCGAGCGCCGCCGACAGCCTCCTCCTCTCCGCCATCGGCCAGCCCTGCGCGGTCAACCCGGACTGGCAGCTGCGCCGCCTGGCGAAGGACCACGACTGGCCGGTCGTCGAGAAGTGACGCCGCCCCCCTCGCACCTCGGCACCGCGAAGAACGCACGCACCGGAGCGACGCGATGAAGACGAACGGACACGGCAAGAGCGGTCACGGGACCGGCCCGAACGGCCACGGGCCGAACGGGACGAACGGCTCGAACGGTCACGCCCGCCCCCGCACCGGCACCCGCCTCCGCCCGGGCCTCGAGCTCACGGGCCGCGAGGGCAGCGTCCGCGAGGGCAGCGGCCGCGAGGGCAGCGTCCGCGAAGCCTTCGCCGGCAAGCACCTCGTCGTCACCGGCGTCACCGGCTTCCTCGGCAAGGTCTGGCTCGGCATGGTCCTCGACTTCCTCCCGGAGGTCGGCCGCCTCACGGTCATCGCCCGCGGCAAGAAGGGCGAGGACGCCGCCGCTCGCTTCCAGCGCATCGTCGAGCGGAGCCCCGCCTTCCGCCCGCTCCGCGAGAAGCACGGCCCGGCCCTCCGCGACCTCGTCGCCGAGAAGGTCCGCGTCGTCGAGGCCCGCCTCACCGAGCCGCACCTCGGCCTCGGCGAGGAGGGCGCCCGCGCGCTCGCCGCCGACGTCGACGCCGTCGTCCACTTCGCCGGCCTCACGGACTTCGAGCCCGAGCCGAAGATGGCCCTCGACGCGAACGTCCACGGCGCCCGCCACGTCGCCGACCTGGCCGCCCTCACGCCGCACGGCCGCTACGTCCACGTCTCCACCTGCTTCGTCGCCGGCATCCGCCCGGACCCGGAGATCCCCGAGGAGATCACCCCCGGCCTCTCCCCGAACGGCACCCGCTTCGACCCGGCCGCCGAGATCGAGGCCCTCGAGGAGGGCCTCGCGAAGCTCGACACCAAGAAGGAGCGCGTCGACTTCGCGACCGCCCGCGCCAACGCCCTCGGCTGGCCCAACATCTACACCTACACGAAGGGCCTCTCCGAGCAGCTCCTCGAGACGCGCGACGACATCGCGTCGACGACCTTCCGCCCGGCCATCGTCGAGTGCGCCCGGAGCTACCCCTTCGCCGGCTGGAACGAGGGCATCAACACCTCGGGCCCGCTCGTCTGGCTCCTCTCCACCTCCTTCCGCCGCCTCCCGGCGAAGGCGAAGAACCACTTCGACGTCGTCCCCGTCGACACGGTCGCCCGCGGCATGGTGCTCGCCACCGCCGCCGCCCTCCGCGATCGCGCCCGCCCCGTCTACCAGTGCGGCTCGAGCCACGTGAACCCCTTCACCTTCGAGCGCGCCGTCGACCTCACGGGCTACGCCGTCCGCCGCCTCCACGAGCGCCGCGGCACGCGCTGGGAGCGCGAGGTCCTCGGCCGCCTCGAGCCCCACTGCGACGACCCGGATCGCGAGCAGCTCCTCGGCTACAAGCGCATGCGCCAGGCCGCCAAGGCCATGCGCGGCTTCCTCCGCGACTTCGACCTCGAGCGCGTCGTCTCGCCGGCCCTCTACGAGCGCATCGACGGCGACGCCCGGAAGGAGAGCCTCCGCTCCTTCTCCATGAAGTGCCGCACCACCGACCGGAAGCTCGGCCAGGTCGACGAGATGCTCCGCCAGTTCCGGCCCTTCATCCACGACCTCCACTACGCCTTCCGCGCCGACCACCTCGTCGAGGAGACGGCCGCGCTCTCCGACGAGGAGCGCGCCCTCTTCGGCTTCGACGCGCCCGAGCTCTGCTGGCGCCACTACTGGGTCCACGTCCAGGTCCCGGGCCTCGACACCTGGTGCATCCCGCTCCTCCGCGGCGAGAAGGTCCCCGAGGACGAGCCCCTCGCCCCCGCCGAGGACGGCGTCCGCGCCAAGCGCGGCGAGCGCAGCGCCGATCCGCTCCGGCACGCCGTCTGAGCGCCCGCCCCATCCCCTCCACTGACCGCCGGCCCCGCGCCGGCATCGCGAGAACGAGATCATGTCGACCGTCTTCATCACCGGAGCGACCGGCTACCTGGGCTCCTACGTCCTCGACCACTACCTCCGCGAGACCGACGCGAAGCTCATGGTGCTCACCCGCGCCAAGAGCCGCGAGGAGGGCGTCGCCAAGCTCTGGAAGGCGCTCCAGCTCCACCAGGACGGCGCGACCTTCTGGCGCCTCGTCGACCGCGTCGAGATCGTCCCCGGCGACCTCACCCAGCCCAAGCTCGGCATCGAGGACGCGACCTACGAGCGCGTCGTCCGCGAGGCCGAGTCGATCCTCCACATCGCCGCCTCGCTCAACCGCAAGAGCGAGAAGGCCTGCCTGAACCACAACCTCCGCGGCACGCTCTCGGTCATCGAGCTCGCCCGCGCCGCCCAGGACCACCACGGCCTGCGCCGCTTCGGCTTCGTGAGCACGACCGCCGTCGCCGGCAAGCGCGATTCGGAGACGCTCGGCGAGGACGAGGCCCTCGACTTCGCCATCAGCGACTACGACCCCTACGCGCGCACGAAGAAGTTCTGCGAGCACATGGTCGGCGAGCTGCTGCACGACGTGCCGCGCACCATCTTCCGCCCCTCGACCGTCCTCGGCGACTCGCGCCACCCGCGCTCGACCCAGTTCGAGATGGTGCAGGCCTTCAACACGGTCTTTTCGACGCCGGTCTTCCCCATCCGCCCGGAGGCGCGGCTCGACATCGTCAACGCCGACTGGGTCGGCAAGGCCATGTTCGAGATCTTCCGCAAGGACGACCCGGCGCACGGCATCTACCACCTCAGCGCCGGCCGGGTGAGCGCCCAGGCCCACGAGATCGGCGAGGCCATGCGCGCCGCCGGCCGCCGCCCGCCGATCATGGTGCCGCAGCTCCTCGGGCCGACGCAGCTCGCCTTCGATCTCATCGCCGGCCTGCCGCAGCGGAACGCGCTCACCTACATCGGCAGCCTCTTCAAGGTCTTCCTCCCCTACATCACCTTCGACACGATCTTCCTCAGCGAGCGCGCCGCCGCGGAGATCGGCGAGGCGCCGACGAGCTTCCTCGAGTACGGCCCGGCCTTCGCCGAGTGGTGCCGCGAGCAGGAGTACCGCTTCCCCTACGCGCCGCTTCCGCCGAAGCCGACGGCCGTGGCCGTCCCCGCGGAGGCCTCCCGGTGAGCGAGGGGCCGACGAAGAAGCGCCGCGTGAACCTGTGGCGCCCGAAGAGCGACCCGACGAAGAAGCCGGCGGCCGCCCTCGCGCAGAAGGCCGCGCAGAAGGCCGCGCAGAAGGACGTCGAGGCCGGGGAGCGCGAGGCGAAGGAGCTCGCCGACGTCCTCCCGAAGAGCTGGGCGGAGATGCGGAGCTTCGTCGACGACCTCCGGGAGAAGGCCGAGAAGAAGGACGCCGACTCGCTCAAGGGCCTCTTCCGCGACGTCGCCGAGGCCGCCGCCGAGCGGCTGAAGGGCTGGGTCGACGCGGACCGCGCGCTGATGCTCGCGATGAGCGCGACCATCGAGGCCGCCGCCAGCCGCTACGCCCTCGACCCGGGTCAGCAGTGGGCGCCGGGCGAGCCGCTTCGCGTGCTCCTCGCCGGCTACAGCGGCACGCGCAACACCGGCGCCGACGTCCGCGTCGAGGAGATGATCCGCCAGTTCCGCCACCTCTTCGGCGACGAGGACGTCGAGCTCAGCATCTACACGATCGACCCGGAGCTCACCCGCGGCTACTTCCGCACGGTCCGCCAGATCCACCTGCCGAAGGTCTTCCCCAAGACCCTCTACGACACGATCCACGAGCAGCACGCGGTCATCGCCTGCGAGGGATCGATGTTCAAGTCCAAGTTCGCGAACGCGCTGAGCACCATGATGGTCGGCGCGATCGGGCTGGCCGCCGTCGAGGGGAAGCTCGCCGTGGGCTACGGCGGCGAGGCGGGCACGATGGACGCGCCGCTGGCGAAGCTCGTCCGCCGCTACTGCCAGGACGCGCTGATCATCGCGCGCAACGAGAACTCGAAGGGCATCCTCGCGGACCTCGGCGTGGCCTCCCGGAGCGGCACGGACACGGCCTGGCCCTTCGAGCCGGCGCCGCCCGAGGTCGGCCGCTCGATCCTCGTGGACGCGGGCTGGGACGGCGAGACGCCGGTGCTCGCCCTCTGCCCCATCAACCCCTTCTGGTGGCCGGTGCGCCCGAACGTGAGCCGCGCCATCGTCCACTCCTTCAGCGATCTCTACGCCGAGAGCCACTACGGGAGCGTCTACTTCCACGCCGAGGGCACGGAGGTCGACGATCGGCAGGACGCCTACCTCGAGGCCATCGCCAACGCGACCGTGCGCTTCATGGAGAAGCACGACGTCTTCCCCGTGCTCTACGGCTCCGAGCAGCTCGACCGGCTCGCCGACGAGGCGCTGAACGAGAAGCTCGTCGCGAAGCTCGGCGAGCGGGCCCCCACGCGGCCGGACGGCACGAAGGGATTCCCCGTGATCGTCAGCGACGAGCACGACATGTACGCCATGGTCTCGGCCATGCGGCAGGCGACCTACATGGTCTCGAGCCGCTACCACGCCATCGTCATGACCATGGCCGGCGGTGTCGTCAGCGCGGGCATCACCATGGACGAGCGCATCCGCAACCTGATGAAGGATCGCGGCACGCCCGAGCTCGCCCTGGAGGTCGACGATCCGGAGCTCGAGGAGCACCTCTACGCCACGCTCGAGGGCATGGTCGAGCGCGCCGAGAGCATCCGCGAGGGCATCGACGCCTGCGTCTACGCGAACCTCGAGCGCATGGGGCAGATGGGGCAGATCCTCGTCGACTACGTGCGCCAGGCGCACCCGGAGTTCCCCTTCCGCCCCGAGCTCGGCGAGCAGGGCGACCCCTGGGATCACCTCCCGCCGCTCCCGCCGAACGTGCAGGCCCTCGTCGAGCGCGTGCGCGCGCGCCAGGCGAACGCCGGGTCGACCGACGCGAGCGCCGGCTCGAGCTCCGAGCCGCCCACCGGGGAGGCGCGCCCGTGACGCGGGAGCGCCCGAGCGAGAAGAGCCCGCCGAACGGTCCGCCGGCGAAGAACGTCGTGCCCCTCGGCACGCGCGTCGGCGCCTGGCAGGCGCGGCTCGTCGCGCGGCGCCTCACGAAGGCCATGCTCGAGCGCCTCGGCGTGACGCTCCCGGATCCGAGCGCGCCGAAGCCCGCGCGCAGGGTCCCCGTGCCGCCGACGACCTTCGACGGCGCCGCCCTCCGCTGGCGCCTCGTCGACAACGCCGTCGCCACGCACCTCGAGGTCGAGCTCCACCGCGCGCCCTGCAACGAGATCGGCACGACGGCGCTCGGCGAGCTCGAGCAGCTCGCGACCCTCGTCCAGGCCGGCGCCGGCGGCGCCCGCGCGCTGATCTTCCACTCGAGCGTGCGCCGCGGCTTCTGCGCCGGCGCCGATCTCCGCGAGCTCCACGGCGCGCTCCTCGCCCGCTACGAGGAGAGCGGCCGCGGCCCGGCGGCGCGCCTCGCCGTCGCCCACGAGGTGCGCGGCTTCATCGACCGCATCCACGCCGTCTTCGACACGCTCGACACGGCGCCGCTCACGACCATCGCCGCCACCCACGGCTTCGTCTTCGGTGGCGGCTTCGAGCTCGCGCTCACGGCCGACGTGATCGTCGCCGAGAAGAGCACGCGCTTCGCCTTCCCCGAGCTCCGCCTCGGCCTCGTGCCCGGCTTCGGCGGCATCCCGCGGCTGAGGCGCGACGTCGGCAACGGCGTGGTCCGCGATCTCCTGCTCACGGGCCGGAGCGTCTCCGCCAAGCGCGGCCACGAGGTGGGCCTCGTCTCCCAGGTGGTCGCCCGCGGCCAGGGCCTCGAGGTGGCGCGCAAGGTCGCCGAGCAGGCCAGCCGCTTCGACCCGGAGACCACGGCCCTCGCCAAGCGCTTCTCCAAGCCCCTCCCGCGCGAGGAGCTCGCCCGCGAGAAGGACCTCTTCGTCGAGATGATCGGCTCGCCGGTCGTCGAGGCGGCCCTGCGGAAGTTCGTCGAGTCCGACGACGTCCGACCCTACCTGCCCTGAGAACCCGAGAACCCAGAAACTCCCGACCGCCCTCGAGCGACGCGAACCCGAGACCATGTCCCGCGACGACCTCATCCAGAAGCTCATCGAGCTCGCCTCCAAGCGCTTCGAGCGCCCGGCCGCCGAGCTCGCCCCCGACGCCGACTTCTTCGAGAAGCTGGGCATCGACTCCTTCCAGGCCATGGAGCTGATGACCGATCTCGAGGAGGAGTTCGACATCGAGATCCCGGACTACGAGCTCCAGGGCGTGAACACCTTCACCAAGCTGGCCGAGGTCATCGAGCCGCGCCTCTGAGCGCCGGCCGGCCCGACCCCGACGACGATCATGATCCCCCCCGAGCGATACCAGAGCGTCGGCGAGCTCCTCCGCGACGCGCTCATCCAGTACAAGACGGAGACCGCGCTGGTCGAGCTCGACCGCAAGCGCGAGAAGCGCCGCTACACCTACCTCGAGGCGAAGCGCGAAGCGGAGCGGCTCGCGCGCCGGCTCCAGGACGCGGGCGTGGGCGCCGGGGATCGGGTCGCGATCATCATGAGCAACCAGGCCCGCTGGCTGCTCTCGGCCTACGCGGCCCTCTACCGCGGCGCCGTGCTCGTGCCCCTCGACTACAAGCTCGAGGGCGCCGAGCAGGAGGCCCTGCTCCGCCACTGTCGGCCGAAGGTGCTGATCACCGAGTACCCGGAGTGGCGCGACCTCGAGGCGGTGAAGGGCGGCGAGCTCTCCATCGACCTGGTGCTCGTGAGCGAGCTGCCGCCGAAGCTCGCGCTCCCCGAGCTCCCGGCCACGCGCCACGAGCGCTGGGAGGACGCGGCCGCCGCCCCCGAGGACCCGCGCGCGGCGCCCCGGCCGGACTTCGTGCCGCGGACGCGCCAGGACCAGGCGACCCTCGTCTACAGCTCGGGCACGGGCGGGCGGCCGAAGGGCTGCATGCTCACGCACGACAACTACCTCGAGCAGTACCGCACGCTCCTCGAGCTCTTCCCCTTCGAGATCGGCGACCGCTACTTCTCGGTGCTCCCGACCAACCACGCCATCGACTTCATGGTGGGCTTCGTCGGCGCCTTCGCCTGCGGCGCGACGGTCGTGCACCAGCGCTCGCTCCGGCCCGAGTTCCTGCGCTGGGCGATGCAGGAGCACGGCATCACGCACATGGCCGTCGTGCCGCTCATCCTCGAGGCCTTCGAGCGGCGCATCCGCGAGCAGGTCGAGGAGAAGGGCGAGGTCGCCGAGCACGTGGTCGAGGGGCTGAAGCAGCTCAACGCGGCGCTCACCCTCGACAAGCCCCGGCGCCTCCTCAGTCGCGCGCTCCTCAAGCCCATCCACGACGGCCTCGGCAAGGACCTGAAGCTCCTCTTCGTCGGCGGCGCCTTCGTCGACCGGGCCCGGGCGCAGACCTTCTACGACCTCGGCGTGCCGGTGGTGATCGGCTACGGGCTCACGGAGGCCTGCACCGTGCTCACGGTGAACGACCTCAAGCCCTTCCGGCCGGACTCGGTGGGCAAGCCCCTCGAGGGCGTGGAGCTCGAGATCCGCGGCGCCGACGACCACGGCGTGGGCGAGGTCTGGGTGAAGAGCCGCACGGTCTTCGCCGGCTACCTCGACGACCCGGAACAGACCGCCGAGGTGCTCCGGGACGGCTGGTTGAAGACCGGCGACCTCGGCTGGCTCGACCCGGCCGGGCACCTGCATCTCGTCGGCCGCAGCAAGAACATGATCGTCACGGCCGGCGGCAAGAACATCTACCCGGAGGACATCGAGAACGCCTTCGAGGGCCTCGAGTGCGAGGAGCTCTGCGTCTTCGCCTCCGGCTACCTCTGGCCCGGCGGGAAGCTCACCGAGGAGAAGCTCGTCGCCGTCGTGCGCCCGAAGAAGGGCGACGCGCTCCCCGAGGACGTCGTGGCCGAGCTCCGGCGCCGCAACCACGCCCTGCCCGACTTCAAGCGCGTCCAGGGGCTCCTCACCTGGACCGACGAGTTCCCGCGCACGGCCTCCATGAAGGTCAAGCGCCCCATCCTCGCCGAGCAGGTGCGCGCGAGCGCCGACCGCGACGCCGTGAAGCGCCTCGCCCTCTGACGCGACAGCCACCTCGACACCTCGACACCTCGACACCTCGACCCGCCGACCCTCCGCTCTCCTGCCCCGCCCCATGTCCACCGAGCCCTACATCGCGATCGTGAACGGCGCCGCCGGCGGCGGGCGCTGCCGTGCGCGCTTCGACGCGGCGCTGAAGCGCATCGAGGGGCGCGGCGTCGAGGTGAAGACCTACCTCACGCATGCCGTGGGCCACGCGACGGAGCTGGCGCGCGAGCACTACGCGCGCGGCGCGCGGCGCTTCCTCTCCGTGGGCGGCGACGGGACGAGCTACGAGATCGTCAACGGCCTCTTCCCCGAGGCGCACGCGGGCGAGACGCCGACGCTCGCCATGCTCCCGCTCGGCACGGGGAACTCCTTCCTCCGCGACTTCGGCATCGAGCACGAGGACGCGGCCCTCGAGGCGCTCGCCCGGGGGACGACCCGCGGCGTCGACGTCGTGCGCGTGACGCATGCGGGCGGCCTGCTCCACTACATCAACCTCCTGACGGTGGGCTTCGTGACCCGCGCCGGGGACCTGACCAACCGGCGCTTCAAGGTGCTCGGGGATCGGGGCTACCTCGTCGCGGCGATGATCGAGATCGCCCGGCTGAAGCTGGCGAGCGATCCGATCCTCGTCGACGAGCAGCCCTACGGCGACGCGCGCCCGGCGGCCTTCCTCACCTTCTCGAACAGCCAGTACACGGGCGGCGCCTTCCACATCGCCCCGCACGCGGACCCGACCGACGGCTTCGTCGACATCGTCCGCGCGAACGCCATGCCCCGGCTGGCGTTCACCAAGAACCTCCTCGGCGCCTACGAGGGCAAGCACGTCGAGGACCCGCGCGTGGAGGAGTCGCGCGCGCGGAAGGTCGAGTTCCTCGAGCCGCGCGAGCAGCTGGTCATGCTCGACGGCGAGATCCTCCCCTTGACCCTCGAGTCCCTCGAGGTGCTCCCCGGGGCCCTGCAGGTGGTGGCATGACGACGACGACGAAGACGGCGAACGGTGCGGCGGCGGCCGACGCGACGACGGACGGGGCGACGACGAAGAAGCGCGGCCCGGCGGCCTCGCTCCCGGCGCGCGAGGAGGGTCACGCCGGCGACTGGCGCGACTTCCGGCCGGCGCTGAAGGACAAGCTCGCCTCGGCGGCCTGCTGGGCCACCGGGAGCTCCTGGCTGACGGCTTGCGTGAGCGCGATGATCCCCGCCCACAAGCTGGTCGGGGCGCCGAAGATCGACTGGTTCAGCCGCTTCTTCTGCCGCGGGCTGGTGAAGACCGCGACCTGGTCGAGCTGGCGCTCGGTCGTGCACCCGGCCGTGAGCGAGGACGAGCAGTACATCTTCGCGCAGAACCACATCAACCACTTCGACTTCGTCTCGATGTACCCGGCCACGCGCCACTACAAGCAGGGCCTCGAGCTCGAGACGCACTTCCGCTACCCGGTCTACGGGCCCTTCATGGAGAGCCGGGGGACCATCCCCGTGCCCGCCGAGCGGAGCGAGCGGCTCCCGGCGATCAAGAAGCACATCGCGAGCGAGGTGGCGGCCGGGCGCTCCATCCTCGCCTTCCCCGAGGGCACGCGGACGCTGAACGGGCGCGTCGGCGACTTCCGGAAGGGGGTCTTCGTCATCGCGCGGGACCTCGGGCTGAAGGTCGCGCCGACGGCGGTGACGGGCATGTACTGCGCGATGCGGAAGGGCAGCCTGCTCATCCGCCCCGGGCAGGAGATCACGGTCTACATCGACGAGCCGGTGGACTTCGCCGGCGTGAGCGACGAGGAGCTCCCGGCGAAGGTCGAGGAGGTGCGGAGCGCCATCGCGCGCCGCGTCGATGCGTACTTCGAGTCGAAGTACGGGGCCTGAGGCGAGGATGCGGGGGAAGCCATGGCGACGAGGGCACGAGCGTTGAGCCCGAACGACGGCCGGAGCGTGCGCGCGAGCAAGAAGCGGGAGAGCCGCCGGAAGGCGATCCTGCAGGCGGCGCGGCGCGCGTTCGCGGAGAAGGGGTACCACCACACGCACGTGGCGGACATCATCGCGGGCGCGGGGATCGCGCGCGGGACCTTCTACCTCTACTTCGAGTCGAAGAACGCGATCTTCCTCGAGCTGCTCGACCAGCTGCTGGACGAGCTGCAGGCGTCGATCGTCGGGGTCGACACGGAGGAGGGGGCGCCGCCCGTGGAGGCGCAGCTCGTGGATCGGGTGCAGCAGATCCTGGGGCTGGTGGTGCAGAACCGCGCGCTGACGCGGATCCTGGTGCGCGAGGCCGTGGGGCTGGACGCGGACGTGGACCGGCGGCTGCACGAGTTCTACGGGAGCCTGCTGGAGTACATCCGGGACGCGCTCGAGAACGGCAAGCGCATGGGCTTTTTGCGCGAGCTGGACACGGAGGTCGCGGCCTTCTGCGTGCTCGGGACGATCAAGCAGTTCATGGAGCAGCTCGTGATGAGCGAGGACGACCACCTCGCGGAGAACGTGGACCGGCTCGCGCTGCAGGTGCTGGACTTCAACCTGCGCGGCCTGCTGAAGAGCTGAGGGCCGGGCGCGCGCTCAGTCGCTCGGCGGGATGCACTCGATGGTGCGGGGCGCGGGGAGCGTGACGCGGCGGCCGGGGCCGGGGCCGACGCGGCGGACGGTGGCGTGCATGTCGAGGCACTCGCCGCACTCGTAGCGGGTGCGGGAGAAGTCGCGGGGGTGTTCGCAGTGGCCGAGGCGGAAGGTCCACTCGCCGCCGCGGTCCGGGAGGTCGACGCGGAGGTCGGCGTCGCTCACGACCTGCCGGCTGCGCGTGTCGTCGCCGTCGATCTCGAGGCAGAGCGGGCGCGCGTAGTACTGGGCGGGCGGCGTGCAGCGGGGGAGGCCGTCGACCGCGACGGGGCGGAAGTGCGTGCTCTGGTCGCAGGCGAGGAGGCCGGCGAACGCGAGGGCGAGGAGCGTGAGAGCGGAGAGCGCGCGGGGCATCGCGAGGGAGCGTACGCGAGGGGCGGGGAGGGCTTCCTCGGGTCGGCCCGAGGGGCCTGGGCAGGGGCCGTGGGCGAGCCTCCGGGGGGCATCGGAAAGGGCTCGGGACGTCACACCCCCGTGGTACTCCAACGCATGGCTCGAGGGCGGGCAGCGGGCAGTGTGCGGCGGTCGAGGGCGGCGGAGCGGCGGTCGAGGGCGGCGGAGCGGCGGTCGAGGGCAGCGGAGCGGCGGTCGAGGGCGGCGGAGCGCGGGAGTGGAGGCGGGCGGCCCGTGCCGCTTTGGTGGGCGCCTCGCGGAGCCCTCGTCGCGCTCGCGCTCCTCGCGCCTCTCGTGCTGGGGCTCCTCGCCGGCTGCCAGCGCTACGACACGCTCCGGCGTGACCTCGACACGCTCGAGCGCTGGGCGGAGGTGCGCGGCGAGGTGAGCGTGCCCGAGTGGGAGGGGGGGCCGCTGGTCGTGGCGGCCTTCCGGGCGCCCGAGCGCGAGGGCGCGCCCTTCACGCGGGCGGACGTCCAGGAGCTCGCGCGGCCGGGGGCGTTCCTCTTCCGCCTCGAGCCGGGGGCGTACAGCTTCTGCGTCTTCGAGGACCGGGACGGCGATCGCACCCACGGGCCCGACGAGCCCTACGGCGTCTGGGAGGGCTTCGAGCCGGTGGCGTTGGCGCCGGCGGAGCGGCTGGAGCGGCTGCGCCTGGTCGCCGGGAGCCGGGGCGCGGGGCCCCCGCGGCGGCCGGCGCCGGACTGCCGCTCCATGCGCGTGGGCGAGCTCGCGTCGCTGGACGAGCCGCGCTTCGACGCGGCGCATGGGCAGCTCGGCGTCTGGGAGCCGCTCGCCTTCCTCCGGGAGCGGGCCTACGGGCTCTTCGTGCTGCGCGAGGACGCGCCCGCGGAGCCGGGGTCGTCGGCGGTCCGCGTGCCGGTGGTCTTCGTCCACGGCATCACCGGCTACGCGCGCGAGTTCGAAGAGGCGGTGGCGGGGCTCGACCGGGCGCGCTTCGAGCCCTGGGTCTTCCAGTACGCCTCCGGGCTGCCCCTCGAGACGCACGCCGAGCGGCTCGCGCAGGCGCTCCGGGAGATGCGCGCGCGGCGTGGCGTGGGGCGGGTCTGCCTGGTCGCGCACAGCATGGGGGGGCTGGTGAGCCGGGCGGCCTTCGACCACCTCGGCGCCGGTTCGCCCGAGGTGCCGCTCTTCGTCACGCTCGCCTCCCCGCTGGCGGGTCACGAGGGCGCGGCGGCGGGCGTGGCCATGGCGCCGGTCGTGGTGCCCGCGTGGAACGACCTCGTGCGCGGCTCGCCCTTCCTCGAGGGGCTCTACGATCCGCCGCTGCCGGCGACGACGCACTACGGGCTCTTCTTCGCCTACGCCTCGAGCTCGCCCTGGTCGGGCGCGCCGGGCGACGGCGTGGTCACCCTCGAGAGCCAGCTCCGCGCGGAGGCGCAGGCGGAGGCGTCCTGGATGCGCGGCTTCCAGGCGGGGCATGCGGACATCCTCCGCGACGAGCAGACCCTCGCCGAGCTCCGTCTCCTGCTCGAGCAGCGCTGCGCTGCCGAGGCCGGGGCGGCCGAGGTGCCGATCGGCACGTCGGTCGACCTCGGAGCGCGGGCGCCGGGCGACGCGGCCGACCCCTGAGCGAGCCGGGTCGGCTCCCTGGGCCCGTCGGGGGTCGACGCGGGGGCGGCGCTCGGCTCGCTCCGCCTGCGTGCTGTCACGCGGGGGCGTCGCGGGTCGAGGGAGGCGCCCGGTTCGCTCCGCCCGCGTGCTGTCACGCGGGGGCGTCGCGGGCCGAGGGCGGCGCCCGGTTCGAGGGCGGCGCCCGGTTCGCTCGGCCCGGGCGCGCGTGGTCGGCTCGCCAGGCTACTCCTCGCAGGTGCCGAGGAGGGGGCTCTCCTGCGGGACGACGATGCGCTCGTCGCTCCCGCGCCGGCCCTCGCTGTCGGTGAGCGTGACGCGGACGGAGAGGCGCTGGCCGACGAGGCAGGCGGGGTCGTCGAGCTGGGCCGGCCAGCCGATGTACTCCATGCGCCCGTCGGGCATGGGCTCCATGAAGATGCGCACCGGCGCCCGGGCCGGAGGGGGCTCGCCGTCCACGAGGGGGATGGCGTCGATGACCATGAGCGCGCGCTCGCTCGCCAATCCCTCGGCCCGGAGGCTGAGCCACACGTGGTGGCCGCCCTGGGGCCCGGCGACGAGGGGGACCGGCTGCTCGTCGGCGAGCGGCTCGAAGCCGACCTCCCCGGTGCCGAGCTCGACCACCAGGTCGCCCGCCGCCGGGTCGCCCCCGCCGCAGCCGGCGAGGGCGAGCCCGAGGAGGCCCATGGCGAGCGCGCGGCTCATCCGCGCCGCCGCCGGATCAGGAGGCCGAGCCCGAGGCCGAGCCAGGCGAGGCCCGCCCCACCGGAGCCACCCGCGCTGCAGCCACCGCCGCCGCCGACCGTGACGGCCGGCTCCGGGACCTCGACGTCGCGGCCGGCCGGGAGCGCGGCGGGACGCTCGGGGAGGCGCTGGCCGTAGAAGGTCGCCGGGATGGGGGCGCGGGGCTCGACGCAGCGGGTCGAGCGCGTGCCCTCGTCGTCGATGGTGCCGATGGCGACCAGGCCCTGCTCGCAGACGCAGGTGGGGGTCATGTTCATGGCCACGCAGCTGCCCTCGCCGCAGTCGAAGCCGACGCAGGGGTCGGGGAGCGGCGTGGCGCCGGGCACCTCGCGGTCGCCCGGGTTCAGGAAGCTCATGCGCATGTCCTGGCAGGCGATGGTCGGCTGCCCGTCGGGGCCGACGGTGGTGCGGGCGGTGGCGCCCGGGACGCAGGCGCAGCCGGCGACGACGTCGTCGCCCATCGCCACCTCGGCGCAGCGGCCACCGGCGCCGCAGGCCGTGAAGTCACAGGGGGAGGCCGCGTCGGCTTCGCTCGGGCCGCGCCAGCCGCACTCGTCGACGCCCTCGGGGAGGGGGATCGAGCGCCAGCGCTGCACGTCGCCGCCGGCGGAGCGGCGGAAGATCGGGTCGCTGGTCATCTCCTCGGCGCTGAGGCGCGTGTACATCCGGGACATGTAGGCCTGGCCCTCGAAGAGATCGAGGAGCGCGGCGACGGCCTCGGCCTGCTCCTCGTCGGCGGGCGTGGTGGCCTCGAGGCGCCGGACGTAGTCCTCGGTGGAGCCGGCCGACTCGGTGACCCAGCCCTGGCCGCCGGCCTCGTCGACGACGCGGGCGACGGCCGTGGTCCAGTTGTGCTGCCCGGTCTCGAAGTCGTAGACGAGGTCCTCGTCGGGGACCTCGAGGTTCGGCCAGTTCGCGCCCTCGTAGCGCTGCTGACCGAGCACGAAGACCAGGATGCCCATCTCCGGCTCGGCGGCGAGGGCGGTCATCTTCAGGGGGACCACCGGCGAGGTGCCCGGGAGGGTCATCTCGAAGGGCTCGATGTCGCTGACCTTGCTCGCCGGCTGGAGCCGGAGCGCCAGGAACTTCATGCCCGAGGCCGCGTAGTCCGCGATGTAGGGCTCCATGGGGGCGGTGACGCGGAACTCGTTCGTGCGCAGCCACGTGATGAGCGCCTCCGGATCCTCGGACTCGATGACGGCCACGTCGTAGGGGCCGACCTCTTCGCGGACGTGCACCGTGACGTCGCCGTCGTCCTCGGGCCCCATGCCGCCGCGCGAGGGACCCTCGGCGGCCGCGTCGAAGCAGCCCCACTCCGGGTAGATCTGCGGGGCGCTGTTGGCGTCGAGGGCGGTGAGGGCGGCCTGCGGGAAGGTGTCGAGGCTGCCTTCGACGGGCACGCTGCCGAGGGGGACGACCCAGGCGAAGTCGGGGGCGCGGCCCTGGAAGGCGATCTGGACGATCATCTTGGTCGTGCCCGCGTCCTCGTCGACGGCGAAGACGACGCGCTCGGCGGACTGATCGACGGGCTGCTGCCCGCAGAAGAAGCCGCCGCAGGCCTCGGCCGGCGCCGGCGCGGCGAGCGTGGTGCCCAGGATGGCGGCCAGCGCCGCCAGGAAGATGCTCTGTCGCATGTGCTCTCCAACCCTCTCGCGGGCGGCCCATCCTCGGCGCACCGCGTGGGGGGCGATGCAGCAAGGTGCGTGCCTGGTCGAGAAGTGGAGCGATCTCGCGCGATCGGCGGCCCGGATGGGCGGATCCGCCCGCGGAGCGCAGGGGGTGCGCCGGGTGGGCGGCACGGCATGACACGGCATGCTCGCGCGCTGCGGGGTCGCGAGGCCCTCCTCCGCCGGGAGCCGGCGGCGCCTCGATCCGGCTCAGCTCCGGGGGAGGAAGTCGAGCTGGTGGAGGAACTTCGCGACCTCCTCCAGGTAGACGCCGCGATCGAGGTGGAGCAGGTGGCTCCCCGGGAACCAGTGCATGCGGCAGCGGCCCCAGTGCTCCCAGAGCAGGCGCGAGTGCTTGGGCGGGGCGAGCCGATCGCCGACGCCGCCGACGATGAAGAGCCCCTCGCGCTCGATGGCTGGCGCGTAGGTGAGCGGGTTGCTGACGGCGAGCAGGTGGCGCGCGTCGACGATGCGCTTCTTCACGAGGCGGAGCGCGGCCTTCACGGCGACGCCGATCGGCTGCCACTCGAGCACGAGGTCGGGCAGCGTGACGACGGGGACGTTGGGGATGGCGAAGCTCAGGCGCGGCTCGGCCACGGCGAGGACGGAGCTCGTGAAGCCGCCGAGGCTCACGCCGGTGACGCCGATCTTCGGGACGCCGCGCTTCTTCATGAGCCAGTCGACGAGGATGCGGAAGTCCATCACGGACTGGGCGACGGCCTCGTTGATGTGCGAGGGCCCCCCGGCGAAGTAGCCGTGGCCGCTGAAGGGGCTGTACTTCGGCTGGCGCTCGCCGTGGAAGGGGAGCGTGTAGAGGAGCACGTCGCAGCCCATCCGGTAGAACCAGGGGAGGGCGAAGAACCACTCGTTGACGAGGTAGAGGTCGGCGCTGAAGCCGTGGATGGCGACGATGGTGGGGCGGGGGCCGTCGTCGTGGTGCCAGTAGCGCGCGTGGGCGATGCGGTTCTCGGCGTGGCGGAGGTAGCGCCGATGGAGCCGCGGGTTGACGGGCATGAAGGGGCTGTCGAAGCGCAGCACCTCGCAGTGGCCGTCGTCCGGGGAGAAGCGCGGGTACCAGTCGGCCTTCTCGGCGCGGACGCGCACGTCGGGCGGCGGTGAGCGGAAGAAGCGCGTCGGGTCGCCGCTCTCGGCCATGGCCGCGTAGAAGGCGAGGTCGTCCATCGCGCGCTTGAGCTCGAGGGGGTGGAAGCCGAGGGGGAGGGCGAGGGCGCCGACGAGGCTGGCGCCGGCCGTGCGGATGACGACGTCGGTGGCGGCGGTGGCGCCGACGCGGACCTTGTCCATGCCCTGAAGCGCGAAGGGCTCGGGCTGGTAGGCGAAGTCGGCGGGGAGCGTCTCCCACCAGGGGCCCGTGCGGGGCCGCGGGGGCTCCTCGGCGCCGCCGTGGCGAATCCGCGAGAGGACCGTGGTCATGTCCCCAAAATAGTCGAGGTGAGGCGTGGACCGAAAATCCCCGTGAGGTTCGTTCGCGACGAGGGGGCGCGCGTGAGTGGGAGCGCTGCCACGACGGCGTCTCCGCGGGGACGCGCGCGGCGCGCGGGGGGCGCGCGTTTCGGCCTGGAAACGCGGGGGAGACGGGGTGGCACGGGCGCTGCGATGGCAGCGGGCCATGCGAGGCGGACGACGGGAACGGGCGGTGTTCGGGGTGGTGTTGGCGATCGTGCTGGGCGTGGGCGCGGGGGCGCCGGCGGGGGCGCAGCGGGCGCTCCTCACGGCGATCGCGCGGCCGATGGGTGCGGCCGAGGCGGGCGCGTCGGACGCGTCGGACGCGGTCGAGGAGAGCGGGGGGAGCAGCGCCGAGGAGGAGGCGTCGGAGCGCGATCCCTTCGCGTCGTCGCTGGCGGGCGGGCGGCTGATGCGCGGGTTCGCGCGGCATCGCGTGCTCCACTTCACCTTCGACGACGGGCCGCGGCCGGACACGACGCCGCGGCTGCTCGCCCACCTCGACGAGCACGGCGTGAAGGCGACCTTCTTCGTCGTCGCGCGGGGCTTCGACGGGCGGCACCGGATGGACCGGCGGCGCGCGGCGATCCTCCGGGACATCGCGGCGCGGGGGCACACGATCGGGGCCCATACCTTCGATCACAGCCGGCTGACCGCGCTGGAGGACGACGCGGTGCGGGCGCAGCTCACGCGCTCGGAGGCGGCCTTCGAGGCGGTGCTCGGGGGGCGGCCGGTGCTCTTCCGGGCGCCCTATGGAGCGCGGGACGCGCGGGTGGACGCGCTGGTCGCGGAGCGGGGGTACACGCAGGTGCTCTGGAACACGACGGCGGGGGACGTGCGGGCGCGGAGCGCGGAGGAGGTGCTCGAGGCGTGGCGCGCGAGCCTGGACCGGCGGGAGCGGCACCCGCGCGGGCCGGGGGGCGTGGTGCTGCTGCACGACACGAAGCCGTGGGTGGTGAACGCCTTCCCGGCGATGATGAAGGAGCTGCGGACGCGGAACTGCGCGCTGCTCGAGCAGGAGGGGGAGGAGCTCTGGGACGTGCTGGACGACCTCTCGGTGTTCCATCAGGCGCGCGGGGCGGACGTGTCGGCGCGGGCGCGGACGGTGGAGCTGGACGCGGAGTGGGTCGCGCGGCGGCAGGCGCGCCTGCGGCGGGAGGCGCGCGCGTACTGTGCGTCGTCGGTGCCCGCGGGCTGAGCTCTTCGGGCTCCGCTGCCATGTCCGCGACCCGTGCCCCTGCCCCTGCCCCTGCCCGTGTCCGCCGGTCTAGGTCCCCGAGCCGAGCACGTTCGGCACGGGGGGAGGGGACGGGCCCCGCGGGACCTCGCTCCGGCTCGCGCCCCGCTGGCGCGGGACGCTCCGCCTGCGCTGACGAAGGCTCGTCCAGGACGTCGGCTGAAGCCGCCGCCCTGGACGGCTTCGACGGTCCCGCGGGGCCCGTCCCCTCCCCCCTTCGTGGTCCAAGTGGTCGCCGCGGAAAGTGAGCAGCCTGGGGGCTCGCCGCCTCGTCCATAGCGGAAGAGGCGACGAGCCCTGGCCCCTCCGGCCCGTCTTCGTCTCGGCCCCGTCCGGCTGCGCCGTCCGCGGCCTTCGCGTGTCCATGGCGATCCCGATGCGGGGGGCGCGCGCCGCTTCGCGTCGCCCGCCTCCGCGACCGCCTCCGCCTCGCCGTCGACTTCGCGACGACGAGGCTGCGCAGCGCGTCCCGTCTCGGGGCGCGGGACGAGGTCGGCGTTCGCCTCTCTCGCCCGCTCTTCGGGGGCGATGAGCGAGGGTGCGTCCGACCTCCGTCGGGCGCGACGCCGCGTGCTTCTACGTGTCCCGTCTCGGGGCGCGGGACGAGGTCGGCTACGCCTCTCTCGCCCGCTCTTCCACCACTCGAGAGTCTCGCGTCGTCGTCGGCTCCGCGACGACGACCGCTCGCTCTGCGGCTCCTGCTGGCGCTGCTGCTCCCGCTCGCGCTGCTGCTCCCGCTCGCGCTGCTGCTCCCGCTCGCGCTGCTGCTCCCGCTCGCGCTGCTGCTCCCGCTCG
>PABA01000045.1 GCA_002699025.1 Sandaracinus sp.
CGCTCGCGCTTCGGCTGGCGCTCCCGCTCGCGCTTCGGCTGGCGCTCCCGCTCGCGCTTCGGCTGGCGCTCTTGCCCGTGCCGGCCGCGCGGGGACCGCTCCGCTCGCGCTCTAGGGCCCCGCCGCCGCGCAGGGCGTCACGTCGAAGCTCACCACCTGCTGGCACCACCCCGGCTGCGCGTCCGGCGGCGCCTCCATGCACGTCCGCGTGTCGCCCTCGCCCTCGAAGCGCCCGCGGAAGACCGCCGTCTCCCCGCAGTTGCGCACCGTCACCCGGTAGTCGACGCCCCGCCCCCCGATGCAGCTCCGGTAGTGCGCCACGCGCACCACGTAGGTCCCCGCCGGCGCCGCCCCCCGGGGCCAGAAGACGTGCTCGTTGTTCACGCCCATGTTCCCGCCGCAGCCCGCGTTCGCGTCCAGGTCGAGCTGCCCCTGCGTGTAGCCGCGCGTATGCCCGTAGTAGATGACGTTCCCCGTCGGGCCCATCACGTAGAGGTCGAGGTCGGTCGCCTCGCTCATGCTCAGCGTCACCTCCACGTCCCCGGTCCCCACGGGCAGCACCCGGAGCTCGCGCTCGACGAAGGGCGAGACGCGCCCGGCGACGTCCACGGCGGCGATGCGGATCCACGCGCGGAGCTCCTTGTCCGGCGAGAGCGGCGCGCCCCCCGGGCCGACGGGCGCGTCGATGCCGAACTGCAGCTCGACGTCCTCCATCCCGGCCACGCGGATGGTCCCGAGCTCGCTCTCCACGACCGCGGGCAGGTAGAAGAAACCGTCGTAGTCGCGGAAGGAGACGAGCAGCGCGGCGACCTCCCCATCGGCGCCCGCGCCGGCGCCCGCGCGCACCGGCAGGCGCGTCGGCGTCCCGGGGATGACGGTCACGGGCACGGGCGTCGGGCTCGCGAAGCGGCTGCTCGGCGCGCCGGCCCCGCTCGCGCTCGGTGGCGTGCCCGGCCGGAGCTCGGCGCCGGCGACGATCCAAGGGTTGTCCACGGTGCGCCCACCGCGGCTGGTGGAGGCGAGGCGGCGGAGCGTGCCCAGGCCGCTCGGGAGCAGGCCCACGGTCTCGACGTGGGGCCCCGGCCGGTAGCGCGCCTGCATGGCCTGCCGGGCCCGGTCGGCGGCGCCCGGATCCGGCGCGGCGCCGGCGCCCGCCGCGTCGTCCGCGCTGCCGACCGGCTCGGGCGCGATCGGCGCGGGCTCGCCGGGCGCGCCATCGCCGCTCGCCACCGCGTCGTCGTCGCCGCTCTCGAAGCGGTCCCAGAGGAGCGCGACCCCGCCGATGGCCGCGCCGACGAAGAGCACGAGCAGCAACGCGAGCAGCGCGAGCACGCCCCGATCCCGCGCCCGCCCGGCCGCTTCGTCCGCCTCGTCCCGTGCCTGGTCCTCGCTCGTCATCCGCTCCGCGGCTCGCTCGTCGTCCTACGCCCGCCGCCGCCGCGGCGTTCCCGTGAAAAGGGCGCGCCGGCCGTGGAGGCCGCGCGTCGCCGCGAGTATAAGCGAGCCCGTGAAGCCCTACTTCGGAGATGGCCGGCGCCTCCTCTTCGCCCACCGCGGCGGGGCGAAGCGCTGGCCGGAGAACACGCTCCTCGCCTTCGAGCAGGCCCACGCGCTCGGCTACCGCTGGATCGAGACGGACATCCACCTCTCGGCCGATGGCGAGCTGGTCGTCTTCCACGACGAGACCCTCGAGCGCACGACGGATGGGGCGGGGCGCGTCTCCGATCGCACGCTCGCCGAGCTGAAGGCGCTCGACGCCGCCCACCGCTTCTCCCGCGACGGCGGCCGCACGCACCCCTACCGCGGTCAGGGCGTGCGCATCCCGACGCTCGAGGAGGCCCTCGCCCTCGACCCGGAGCTGCACCTCAACCTCGAGATGAAGGGGACGAACCCGGCGATCGCCGACGCCCTCTGGGGCTTCATCGAGGCCCACGGCGTCCACGACCGGGTGCTGGCGGCGAGCGCGAAGGACGCCTTCACGGAGCGCTTCCGCGGCCTGGCCGGCGATCGCGTGGCCACCTCGCCGGGGGTGCACGGCATCCTCCGCTTCTGGCTCGGCGTGCGCCACGGGGTCTGGCGCTGGATGCGCTTCCCCTTCGACGCGCTCCAGGTGCCCATCCGGCACGGGCGGCTGCAGGTGGTGGATGAGCGCTTCGTGCGGGCGGCGCATCGGCACGGCATCCAGGTGCACGTCTGGACCATCGACGACCCGCGTGAGATGCGCTGGCTCCTCGCGCAGGGCGTCGACGGGATCATGACGGACCGGCCCGAGGTGCTGCTGCACACCGTCGCGAGCTGAGACGGCGCCCGCCTTCGGCGCACGCGCGTTCGGCGCACGCGCGCGTCCAGCGTGGCCGCTCGCGCGAGCCCGCGCCGCGCGGGTCCGCGCGGCATGCATGCGGCGGACTCGTTGGAGAGGCTCGGCCTGGTGAGACGATGACCGGCGCCGTCGGCGACCCGCCAGCGCCCCGGCGCCGGGCTCAGCGCGTCATGCGCGCGTCGGACTCGCTCGAGAGGTTCGGCCCGCCGGGCCCGGCCAGGTCGGTGATCGTGCAGCGCGAGGCGGCGTCGATGCTCACGTCGGCGACGCGCCAGAACTCGACCCCGCTCGAGCGGCCGACGGAGACCGGGCCGAAGACCTGCCGCGGCTCGAGCCGGGTCCCGCCGCAGTAGATGCGTACGGTGACGCGCGCCTCACCGGAGAAGGCATGGACACCCACGCGGTAGGTGCCCGGCGCCGGGTCGTCGATGTTGATGTTCTCCGGGCCGAAGCCGTCGCGGTCGTCGATGTCGAGGCGCGGATCGTCCTCCCCCACGCCGCCCACGCCCCAGTCCGGGTAGGGCGCCTCGTCGCAGTTCCGGTAGAAGCAGTCGAGGTCCGTGCCCTCGTCGAACCAGCGCGTCGCGGCCGGGTCGAGGAGGTGCAGATCCATGTCGGTGCCCGTGTCCCAGCTCATCTCGACGCGGAGCCCCTGATCGTTGACGGCGAAGATCGTCACCTCGCACTCGTCGGTCATGCCGTCCGAGTCCGTGGCCGTCGCCCGGAGCACGTACTCGCCCGCGACGTCCGGTGTGTAGGTGGTCGCGAGGCCGCGCCGCGGCGCGGGCTGGCCGGCGTCCGAGCCATCCGGGCGCGCGACGCGGGTCCAGCGCACGTCCACGCCGTCCGCGTCGTCCTCGACCATGACCTCCACGTCGACCGTGCTCAGCGGCGGCGTCTCGATCGCGTCCGGGCAGCTCAGCGTCGGCGGCGTCGGCGTGCCGATGACGGTCACGAGGCACTCGCTCGAGAGCCCGTCGGAGTCCGTCGCCGTGTAGAGGAGCTCGTAGGTCCCCTGGCGCTCCGGGACGAAGGTCACGGTGCTCCGCGAGGAGCGGAGCTCGACCCCCGGGAGCTCGGGCGGGAAGGCGAGGGCCTCCCAGTCATGGCGCTCCACGCGCGTGTCGTCGGTCACGCCGAGCGTCGTCGAGAACTCCTGGCGCGTCGGCGCCATGAAGGGGGCGTCGGGGCAGTCGATGACCGGCGGCGCGATCAGGCGGACGCGCTGGCGGCAGCTGTCGGTCAGCCCGAAGACGTCCGTGACGGTCAGCTCGAGCTCGTAGGGGCCGGCCGCGTCGCCGACGAAGGTGGCGATGGGGCCAGCGGCGTCGAGCTCGGCGCGGGCGCCCGGGGGCGTTGCGGCGACCTCCCAGAGGAACTCGACCGGGCCGTCGTCGTCGAAGCCGGCGCCCTCCACGCGGATCGGATCGCCCGGGAAGCCCGTGAGCTCCCCGCCGGGGCAGGCGGCCACGGGCGGGCCCGCGACGACGGCGATGACGGTCTCGCAGGACGCCTCGACGCCGTCCGCGCCGATGCCCACGAAGGCGAGCCGGTAGCGGCCGGGGGGCATGGCGACGAAGAGCGCCTCGGTGGCGTCGGGCGGGTCGATGTCGGCGGGGCCGGCGGCCTCGAGGAGCTCCCAGCGCCCGGCCTCGAGCTCGCCGGCGACGACGCGCGCGAAGATCTCGACCGGCTCGCCGGGCTCGGTCATCTGCGCCTCGACGCACTCGAGGGCCAGGCCCACCGGGCCCGCGTCGATCGGCGAGCCGCCATCCGGGCGGGCCGCGTCCAGGCCGCCACCGTCGCGCGCGACGGCGCCGTCGCGCGGGGCGACACCTCCGTCCTCGTCCCCGTCTCCCGTCAGGAGCGTCGAGCGCGCGCCGCAGCCGGCGAGGACCGGGAGCAGGAGGGAGAGGGAGAGCAAGCGAAGCGAGGGGGAGCCGAACATCGGCGCGCAGTCTGCCACGACGAGGCCCGTTCGCTCGCGATTCCCACGCCGTTCGCGCGCGAAAAGCGTCGCTCCCTCCGCCTCGGACGCACGATTGCAGCCGGGGTGCGCACGAGCGGCGCGGCGCGCGACCTCTGGCTCCTCCCCGAGGCGGCTCTCGCCTCGCGGTCGCCGTGCCCCTCGCGGCGCGGCGGCGCCGATCCGTCTCGGTCGGACCCTTGTGCGGCGGCGCCCACACGCCTACGAATCACGCCCCCATGACGATCCTGCACGCCGAGCGCCGCCACCGCACCGACCACACCCTCGACGCGCGCGCCAAGCGCGGGGCGGGGGAGTTCGCCTCGCCGAGCGCCGACCGTCACTACGCGCCCGAGCTCCGCCTCGAGCCCGTGCACCTGGACCTCGACCTGCGCCTCGACCTCGACGCCCAGCGCCTCGAGGCGGCCATCACGCACACGCTCCGCGCCAACGACGAGGGCGTGGACGAGCTCGTGCTCCACGGCCTGGACCTCCGCGAGCTCGAGGTCGAAGGCGAGGGCGTGCGCCACGGCTACGACGGCGAGGAGCTCACGCTGAGCTTCGAGCGCCCCTTCGCCCGCGGCGAGGAGCGGAAGGTCACGCTCCGCTACGCCGTCGTCGAGCCGGCGAGCGGCCTCCTCTTCTCGAAGCCGAGCGACGCCGTCCCGGACGCGCCCTGGTTCGCCGTCACGGACCACGAGACCGAGCGCGCCCGCCACTGGCTCTGCACCGTCGACCTCCCGGCCGCGCGCCCGACGCTGGCCTTCCGAGTCCGCGCCGCCGAGCGCTTCACCATCCTCGCCAACGGCGCCCACGCCGGCGAGGAGACGCACGGCGACGGCACGAAGACCGTCTCCTGGCGCCTCGAGCAGCCCTGCCCGAGCTACCTCACCTGCTTCGCCGTCGGCGACTTCGCGCGCTGGGACGGCGGCGAGGTCGACGGCGTGCCCATCGCCTGCTTCGCGCCCGCGAGCCTCTACGGCGCCGAGCACCTCGAGCGCTCCTTCCGGCGCACGGCCGACATGCTCCGCTGGCTCCCCGAGCGCCTCGGCGTGCCCTTCCCCTACCCGAAGTACTTCCAGTTCGTCGTGCCCGGCATCGGCGGCGCCATGGAGAACATCAGCCTCGTCAGCTGGGACGACCGCTTCATGCTCGACGAGGCCCTCGAGACGGAGGAGCGCCAGCTCCTCGACGTCATCAACCTCCACGAGATGGCGCACACCTGGTTCGGTGACCTCGTCGTCTGCCGCGACTACGCGCACGCCTGGCTGAAGGAGAGCTGGGCCACCTACATGGAGACCTGCTGGATCGAGCACGACCTCGGCGAGGACGCGGCCGCCTACGACCTCTGGACGAGCGCGCGCAACTACATCCGCGAGACCGAGGAGCGCTACCGGCGGCCCATCGTCACGCGCCGCTTCGACACCAGCTGGGACATGTACGACTACCACCTCTACCCCGGCGGCGCGTGGCGGCTGCACATGCTGCGGAAGCTCCTCGGCGAGGCGGTCTTCTGGGACGCGACGAAGACCTACCTCGAGCGCTACGCCGGGAAGGTGGTCGAGACGGAGGACTTCCGGCGCGTCCTCGAAGAGAAGAGCGGGCGCTCCCTCGCGCGCTTCTTCGACCAGTGGATCCACGGCGCCGGCTGCCCGCGCGTACGGGGGCGCTTCCGCTGGGACGCGCGGCGGAAGGAGGGCGTCTTCGAGCTCGAGCAGCGGCAGGCGCGCAAGCGGCGCAAGGGCGACGCGGCCGGGCCGGTCTTCGACCTCGAGGTGGACCTCGCCTGGTGGGTCGGCGGCGAGCGGCAGGTGCACACGGCGCGCTTCGAGGGGGAGCGGCTCTACGCGGTGATCCCCATGGAGAAGGAGCCCGAGCGGGTGCGCGTCGATCCGGAGCGGAAGGTGCTGATGGATCTCGAGCTCGACGTGAGCGAGCGGCTCCGGCAGGCGGCGCTCCTCGAGGGCGACGTCTGGGATCGCATCCTCGCCGGGCGGGCGCTCGCGAAGAGCGGCAAGGGGCCGGCGATCCGGAAGGTCGTGCGGCGCTTCGCGGAGGAGCCCTTCTGGGGCGTGCGGGTGCAGCTCGCGGAGGCGCTCGGCGAGGCGGGGCACGAGGCGGCGCTCGCCGGGCTCGTCGAGCTGGCGAAGGAGCACGACGCGCCGGAGAGCCTGGCGGCGCTCTTCCGGGCGCTCGGCAAGTACCGGGACGCGCGCGTGGTGGAGGTGCTCCGGGCGCGGCTCGAGGGGGGCCTGCCGCCGCGGGCAGCGGAGGCGGCCTGGGAGGCGCTCGGCAAGCAGCGCGAGGCGGCGCCGCTCGAGAAGCTCGTCGAGGCCTCGGCGAAGCAGGGCTTCGGGGGCTTCGCGCAGGCGGGCGCGCTCCGGGCCCTCGCCCACACGCGCGACGAGGAGGCGGCCGAGGTGCTCCTGCATCGGAGCGCGCCGGCGGCCGTGCCCCAGACGGTCCGGCACCACGCCGTGCAGGCGCTCGGGCAGCTCGCGCGGCAGCTCGACAAGCGGCCGCGGGAGCGGGTGATCGAGGCGCTCGAGGATCGGCTGCGGGACCCGGTCGCGAAGGTGCGCGCGTCGGCCGCCATCGGGCTGATCCAGGCGCGGGCGCGGGATCGGCTGGGGGCGCTCGAGCGCTACCGGAGCTCGCTCACGAAGCAGGACGCGAGCCGGCTGAAGAAGCGGCTGGGCCGGCTGAAGCGGAGCGATGGCGCGCTGACGAAGGCGGAGGCGCGGATCGACGAGCTCGAGGATCGGCTGCGGAAGCTGAGCGAGCGGCTCGAGAAGGCGGAGGCGACGCTGGACGGGCGCGAGGAGTCGGCGGAGGGCTGAGGCCGGCGACCCGGCCTCCGCCCCGGCCCGGAGAGGGTAGGCATCGGGCGAGCGGCGGTGCGGCGCGGCGTCCTACCAGCCGAACGTCGCCACGAAGTCGCGGTGCACGTCGAGCGCCTCCCGCTCGTCGAGCGCCAGCGTCTTCGGCTTCTCGCCGCTCGCCAGCCGCTCCACGACGAGCTCGCCTCCGACCTCCACGAAGTGGCAGCGCCAGCTCCGGATGGCGAGGACGTAGCCGGCCTTCGTCTTCTTGATGCGCCGGTAGGCGTGGGGGCGCGGTCCGAGCGCGAGCTGCCGGGCCACCCGCGAACGGAGCTCGACGCCGCGCTCGGCGAGGAAGCGGAGCTGCTCCTCCGCGTCGTCCGTGAAGCGCACGGTCCAGCTCGGGCCCGGGTCCGCCGGCCGCGCCCCGCCCGCGCGCGGCGCCTGCTCCGGGCGCTCCTCCTCGAGCCAGCCGGCGCGCGCCCCGGGGATCGCGTCGGTCCAGGGCACGTAGGGCTTGAGGTCGTAGACCGGCGTGCCGTCGAGGAGGTCGACGTCGCGCACGAAGACGCGGAGCCCCTCGACGCGCTCGAGCTGCACCACGCTCAGGCCGATCGGGTTCGGCCGATGCGGCGCGCGGGTGGCGAAGACGCCGCGCTTGGTCGCGCTCCGCGGCGGGAGCACCTTCGGGCGCCAGCCCTCGCTCCGATCGAAGCCGAAGATCACCCAGAGGTGGCTCCAGCCGCCCAGATCGTCGAGAGCGTCCTCATACCCCAGGCCGGGGAGGAGCTCGATCACGCCGCGCACGCCGGCCGCCGCGCGGGGCTGGCGCGGCGCGTCGGCTTTTTCCTCGAACGGGGTATGCGCGAAGCCGATGGGCTCGAAGGTCGCCATGGGTCGGGGGCGGCTCCGGGATGGGGGAGGCCCGCCGAAGACGTTTGCGGCGCGCCCGCGACGGAGGCAACTCGGCGGCCCCTCCTTCGAGAACGCGCCATGCTCCACCGTCGCCTCATCCGTCCGCTCCTCCGCCCGGTCTGCCGCCCGCTCCTCCTGGCCTCCCTCGTCGCCGCGCCCCTGCTCGCCGGCTGCCTCCGCACGTCCACGAACACGACGCCCTTCGGCCCGCCGGCGGAGGAGCGCACCGAGAGCGTGTGGCGCGGCTTCCCGGAGCCCGGCGCCCTCGAGCGCCTCGTCGGGGAGCCCGCGCCGCCCGCCGCCGCGCCGGCCGAGGAGTACGCCGCCACACCCTCCGAGGGGTGGCTGGTCGGGGTCGAGGTCGGCGCCGCGGGCTCCCCGCACGAGAGCGAGACCCGCGCGGGGCGGCTCCTGGCCGAGCTCGTCGCCGAGCGCCCGGGCCTCCGCGCGACGGGCGAGGCCGAGTGCATGGCCAAGAGCATCGCGCGCTTCCGCGCGGAGCACGGCGGGCGCCCGGAGGAGGCCCTCGAGCGCTTCCTCGCCGCGCGCTGCGGGCTGATCACCTCGAACGGCATCCGATCGGCCAGCCTCGCCTGGCCCGAGCTCCCCGAGGCCGTCTCGACGGACGAGCTCTGGGCGCAGCAGGGCGACGAGATCCGCGAGCACGTCGCCACCTCGGGCGCGCTCCCGGAGACGGGCGAGGTCGGGATCGCGCTCGCGCGGCATGGGGAGCGCGCCGCGCTCGTGGTGATCCAGGCGGCCCCGCCCGAGGTCGACCTCGACGCCCGCCGCCCCGCACCGGACGCCGACGGGAACGTGCGCCTCCGCGGCCGGCTCCACTTCGAGGCGGTCTATGTCGGCGGCTACGTCAACCAGGGGCGCGCCGGCTACGCCGCCTGCGAGCCCGACCGGACGATCGCCCTGCCGGCCTTCGAGCTCGTCTGCCCCATGGCGGCCGAGGACGCGCACGCGGCCATCGACGTCTTCGCGCTCCAGCCCGGGCGCGAGCTCGTGCGGGGGGTCGCCATGCTGCTCGCGCGGCGCGAGGGCGCCGAGGCCGCCCGTTTCGAGCCGCTGGCGCTCGGAGAGCCGGCGCCGAGCGAGGACCCGGTGGCCTTCGCCCGGACCTTCGCCGAGCGGTTGAACGGCGTGCGCGAGGCGGCCGGGCTCGCTCCGCTCCGGCTGGCGGAGAACCAGTCGCGCACGCTCGACGCGCTGGCGCCGCACTTCTTCGGGCTCGGCGGGCGCGACCGGGATGAAGCGGCCCTCGGCGCCCTCGCGGCCTGGGACATGCGCCTCGGCGAGACGATCCGGCTCGGCCACTTCCACGGCGGCGTCTCGGCGGGCGGGCCCGACCCGGCGCATTGGCTGGCGACGGCGCTCTCGCGGCCGATGGCGCGGAGCGGGCTGCTCGACCCGGACGTCTCGGCCGTGTCCGTGGGGAGCGTGCTCTCGGCGGAGGGGGCGTCCGTGCTCGTGACGACGCACGCCTTCTTCGACGACGCGGAGCTCGGGCCGGAGCGGCAGCGCGTGCTCGACGCGATCGCGGCGGCGCGGGCGCAGGAGGGGCGGACGGCGGCGCGGGTCTCGGTCGTGCCCGGCTTCCAGGCGGACCTCGAGCGCGTCCGGACGGAAGGCGCGCCGGTCGGGCGGGCGATCGACGCGGCGCTCTCGAGCGCGACGCGGGCCTGGGGGCGCGACGTGCGGGGGGCCGTCTTCGAGGTCGGGGACCTCCGGCGGCTCGAGGTGCCGGAGGCGCTCCTCGACGTGGGCGTGCAGGTGCTCGACGTGGCCGTGACCTTCCGGCAGGCGGAGGGCGCGCCCTGGGGCCAGTACGTGGTCGTCGTGCTCTACGGCGCGTGAGCGCGGACGTCGGCGCGGCTCACGCGGTCGGCCCGCTCGGTTCGGCTCGCGTGGTCGGCCCGCTCGGTTCGGCTCGCGTGGTCGGCCCGCTCGGTTCGGCCCGCTCGGTTCGGCCCGCTCGGTCGGCTCGCGTGGTCGGCCCGCTCGGTTCGGCCCGCGCGGTCGGCTCGCTCGGTTCGGCCCGCTCGTTCCGCTCGCTCAGTCGGCCCCGTCCGCGCGGCCGCCGAGCTTCGCGCGGAGCTCCGGGTGGCCGAGCAGCCAGGCGAGCGCGACGAAGCCGAAGGTCAGCCCGGCCGCGAGCCCGAGGCGCGACCCGAGGCTGCCCGCGTGGGCCGGGTCGCCGCCGAGCGCCACGAGCGCGCCGACGCCCACGAGGAAGGCCAGGTGCGGCGCCCGGATGGCGGCGAGCCGAAGCCGGACCTTCTCGAGGCCCCAGAGCTCGAGCTGCTGGAAGGTGATGACGAGGACCGTGCTGATCGCCGTCGCGCCGGCCGCGCCCGCGAGCCCGTAGCGGGGGATGAGCGCCCAGTTCAGCGCCGTGTTCAGCCCGGCGACCGTGAGGCTGTTGGCGAGGTTCCAGCGCGAGTGGCCCATGTAGGCGACGAAGTTGCCGGCGAGGCCGAAGGCGCAGCTCGCGAAGGGGGGCACGAGCAGGAGCAGGACGAAGGCGCTCTCCGGGCCGACGTAGCTCGGATCGACGAGGGCGAGGACGTCGTCGCGGAGCACGGCGAGGATCAGCACGGCGGGCGCGACGAGGGTGGCGGTCCAGCGCGAGGTGCGGCTGATGAGCGCGGAGAGCTGGCGGCGCTCGCCACGGACGTGGTGGCGGGCGACCAGGGGCGCGAGGGCCGTGCTGAAGACGATGCGGATCTGCTGGAGGTTGCTCGTGAGGTAGGAGGCGGTCGCGTACCAGCCGAGGCGCGCCGGGTCCGTGCCGAAGGCCGCGAGCATGATCGTGTCGAGGCGCGTGACGTAGAGGACGAAGGTGCGGTTGAGGCCCTGGGGGATGGAGAAGGCGAGGAGGGCGCGGTCGAGGCGCGGGCGGAGCATGGCCGCGAGCACCGGGCGCGGGTCGAAGAAGCGGCGGAGCGGGACGATGGCGACGAGGGCCAGGACGAGGTTCGCCACGAGGTGCGTGGCGAAGAGGGCCGTGAGCCCGCCGTCGAGGAGCCAGACGACGACGCCCGTGAGGAGCAGGAGGATGGGGCGGAGGCCGCCGACGAGGGCGTCCCACTCCATGGCGAGGTGGGCCTTGGCGGCGGCGGCGACGACCTGGCCGAAGACGGCCGGGACGAGGCACCAGCCGAGGTAGTAGACGCCCGGGAGGAGCGCGTCGTAGTCGGGGAAGTGGGCCTCGATCAGCGGCGCGGCCCCGAGCTGCACGAGCGCGGCGACGGCGAGGGCGAGGAAGGTGCCGTAGCCGAGGAGGTGGCCGACCACGGCGTTCATCTGCGCGCGGGCCCGGGCGTCGGTCTCGGCGTCCTCGACGTGGTGGCTGGCGTAGATGGTGGCCGCGTCCATCCAGCCGGTGACGACGAAGGCCGAGCCGATCTCGACGACGGTGAGCCCGAGGAAGTAGGCGCCCATGAGCTCGGCGCCGAAGAGGCGCGTGAGCACGAGGATGAGCACCGGGTAGAGGAGCTTGCCGAGGAGGCCGATGACGTTGATCAGCGCGCCCCGCGTCAGCGAGCGGCCGTAGCGGGCCTCGCGCTCGGCGGTCTGCTCCTCCGCCGCGTCGCGCCCGGACACGGCTTCCGCCTCTGCGCCCTCCGCCTCTGCGGCTTCCGCTTCTGCGCCGTCCGCCTCTGCGCGCTCCGCTTCTGCGCGCTCCGCCTCGGCGCCCTCCGCCTCCGTGCCCTCCCCGGCGGGCGCCCGGGCCTCGTCCTCCGGCTCCGACACGACGTCTCGGCTTGGCACGCGCCGCGCCGCCCGTCCACGTCTCACTGCCGCCGCCCGGCCCCGTCTCGCTGCCGCGCGCGTCTGCTCCCGCCGCCCGGCGCCCTCGCGCTTGGCGCCGGCCCGGCCGCCTGCTACGCCCGGGCAGCCCGCCATGCCTCGCCCCGGCCCCGCCGCGCTCCCCCCGTCTCCCGCCCGGCCCTCCGCGCCGGGGAGGCCCCGTTGAGCGCCTTCTCCAAACGCCTGGCCGCCTGGCAATCGCGCCGCGCGGGCACGATCGTAGCCGCCGCCTTCCTCGTCGGCGCCGCGTCGCTCTTCCTGGTCAAGGACCTCGGCCTGAACTCGGCCTGGACCGCGCTCCTCCCGGAGAACGCGCCGAGCGTCCAGGACCTCGAGCACATCCAGGGCCGCGTCGGCGGCCTCTCCACGCTCACGGTCGCGCTCCAGAGCGAGGCGAAGGACGTCGAGGCCATGCAGGCCTTCGCCCGCGACCTGGTCGAGGCGCTCGAGGGCGAAGAGAGCGGCGTCATCTCGAGCGTCGACTGGAACGTCACCGCCTACGCCGACTTCGTCTGGGAGCACCGCCACCTCTACGCCGAGCGGGAGGACCTCGAGGAGATCCGTGACGCGCTCCAAGAGCGCCTCCGCCACGAGCGCGCCACGGCGAACCCCTTCTACATCGACCTCGAGGACGAGGAGCCGCCGGACCCCTCCGAGCTCATCGAGCGCATGCAGAGCCAGGCCGAGGAGGGGCGCGAGAAGCTCGACCGCTTCCCGGGGGGCTTCTACCTGCACCCGGACCGCGACCTGCTCGTGCTCTTCGTCCGGGCCGACCTGAAGGGCGGCGACGCCATCGGCTCGCGCGGGCTGATGCGCCTCGTGGACCGGACCGTCGCGGACCTCGATCCGGCGAGCTACGGCGCCGGGGATCTCACCGTCGAGTACGCGGGCGACGTGGTCGTGGCCCTCGAGGAGCAGGAGGCCATCGCGCGCGAGCTGGTGATCGCGACCGTCGCGACGATCGTCATCGTCCTCCTCGCCATCTACTTCTTCTTCCGCCGCCTCCGCTCGATCGTCCTCCTCGGGGGCGCGCTGATCCCGCCGGTGCTCGTGACCTTCGGCTGCGCCGAGCTCGCCGTCGACTACCTGAACACGTCCACGGCCTTCCTCGGCTCGATCGTCATCGGCAACGGCGTGAACCCGAACATCATCTGGCTCTCGCGCTACTTCGAGGAGCGGCGGCGGGGCGCGGAGGTGGAGGCGTCGATCGCCGCGACGCACCAGAACGTCTGGCTCGGCACGCTCACGGCCTCGCTCGCGGCCGCCCTCGCCTACGGCTCGCTGATGGTCACCGACTTCCGGGGCTTCCGGGACTTCGGGATCATCGGCTTCATCGGCATGGTGCTCTGCTGGCTCGGCGCGCTCGTGCTCCTGCCGGCGCTCACGGCCCTCTTCGAGCGCTGGCGGCCGCTCGGGGCGACGGACGACGGGACGACCGGGCGCGGCGTCTACGCGGCGCTCTTCTCGCGCATCGTCCACCGGAGCCCGCGGGGCGTGCTCGCCTTCAGCGTGCTCCTGACGCTCGCCTCGGGGATCTTCGTGACGCGCGCCGTGCTCGCCGATCCGCTCGAGTACGACTTCAAGAAGCTCAAGTCGAACCGCGAGGGGACGACGGCGGCGCGGGCGATCAACCGACGCGTCCACGAGATGGTCGGGAGCTCGGCGCAGGGCAACGGCATCGCCGTGGTGGTCGACCACGTGGGCGACCTCGAGCCGCTCGAGGACGCGCTCGAGGAGCGCGAGGGCGAGGTGCCGCGCGACACGCCGGTGGACGAGGAGGGCACGCCGCTCTGGCTCTCCGTGCACAGCCTGCGCGATCTCCTGCCGAAGGAGCAGGAGGCGAAGCTGCCGCTCCTCGCGGACATCCGGCAGACGCTCCTCGATCTCCGCGAGTTCGCCGACGACGAGCAGCGCGAGGAGATCGACGCGCACATCCCGCCGGAGGAGCTGGCGACGCTCGGGCTCGACGACCTACCCGAGCCCGTGGCGCGCTCCTTCACGGAGCGGGACGGGACGCGCGGGCGCATCCTCGTCATCGAGGCGAACCGGAGCATCTGGGACGGCAAGTACCTGCTCGCCTGGTCGCGGGCGCTCCGCGAGTACGACACGGAGAGCGGCGACCCGGCGCACCTCGCGGGGCGCGGGCCGGTCTTCGCGGACATGATCGACGTGGTCGTCCGGGACGGCCCCCGCGCGATCCTCTGGTCGTTCCTGGCGACGCTCGTGCTCTCGCTCCTGACCTTCCGGCGCCTCCGCGAGCGCCTCTTGACGATGATGTCGCTCCTGCTCGGGATCGGCTGGATGGCCGGGCTGATGGCGTCCATCGGGATGAAGCTGAACTTCCTCAACTTCGTCGCCTTCCCCATCACCTTCGGCAACGGCGTCGACTACGGCGTGAACGTCATGCGTCGCTACAGCCTCGAGACCGACGACGACAACCCGGACGCCGTGCGGGCGGCGATCGAGAACACGGGCGGCGCCGTCATCCTCTGCTCGCTCACGACGATCATCGGCTACACGTCGCTCTACACGTCGGCGAACCAGGCCATCAACAGCTTCGGCCTGGCGATGGCGATCAGCGAGGTCACCTGCGTCGTGAGCGCCGTGCTGACCATGCCGGCGATCCTCCTGCTCCTCTCGCGCCGGGACCGCGCCGCCGACGACGAGTAGGCGCCCGCGCGTTCAGGCGATGCCGTCCGCCGTCGGCCCTCCGCCCTCGGCCCTCCGCTCTCCGCGCGCGACGTCGCGCGTGTGGGTCAGGGGGAGGGGCGTGGGATGACGACGGATCCGCGTCCTCGTCGCCGCAGGCGCGCGCCCGCGCGCCGGCTCAGCGGAGCGCCTTCGCCGCGTCCTCGGGGGCCACGCTGACGAGCGACATGCCCGTCGTGAGCTCGAGGCCGGCGCCGGGGCCCCCGCGGGGGCAGATGGCGACGTGCCAGAAGGCGGCCGGATCGCGCCGCGCCTTCGCCGGCGGGAGGCGCCAGACGAGGTTGTAGGCGGCGCGCCCGCTCACCTCGAGGACCCGGCCCACGGTCTCCCGCAGCCGATCGGCGAAGGCGTCGAGGGCGTCGTCCGGGAGGTCCGAGAAGGAGCCGCGGTGGCTCGTGGGGACGACCCAGGTCTCGAAACCGAAGCTCGGCGCGAAGGGGCAGAGGACGATGGCGTCGTCGTCCTCGGAGACGAGGCGCGCGCCGGCGTCGCGCTCGCGCTGGAGCACGGCGTCGAGGAGCGAGCGGCCCTCGCGGCGGAGGTGCTGGCGGGCGAGGTTCCAGCGCTTCTGCTGGAGCGGGCCGGCGACGGTGGTGGCGACGATCTGGCCGTGCGGATGCGGCTGGCTGCTCCCGGCGCGGCGGCCGCGGTTGCGGAACACGCTGACGTGCTGGATGCCGTCGAGCTGCTCGTACTGGAGGAGCCGCTCGCGGTAGGCGCGCATGGCGAGGCGCCAGCGCTCCGGGGTGAAGCTCGGGACGTCGAGGTCGTGCTCCCGGCTCTCGACGAGGACCTCGTGGAAGCCCGTGGCGGGGCGCGCGTGGCCGCCGGGGTCGGCGACCTCGACGATCTCCGCGGAGACCGCCGGGTAGCGGTTGCGGACGACGCGCACCTGCCACTCGCCTTCGCCGGGGGGCCAGCTGGCGACCGTCTCTTCCGTCTCGGCCTCGTTGCCCGGGCAGAAGGCGCAGGGGCCCGGCGGCTCGGGGAGGACCGGATCGGCGCTCTTGCCTTGGGGGACGCCGGCGCGGCTCGGGGCGACGATCTTCCAGCTGTCGGTGAAGGGGTCGTGGCGGTAGGTGCTCGCGGCCATGGAACCTCGGGAGGGCGTGTCGGGGAGCGGCGCGGCGGGCGCGCGGGGAGGGCGGCTCAGCCGGAGGGATCGGCGTGCAGCTTCTTCTTCTGGACCTTGCCCATCGCGTTGCGCGGGAGCGCCGAGACGAAGCGTACCTCCCGCGGGCGCTTGTGGGGGGTCAGGCCTTTCGCGACGGCGTCGATCAGCGCCGCCGGGTCCGGGGGCGTGGCGGCGTCGCGCGGCACGACGAAGGCGACGATGCGCTCGCCGAGGTCCTCGTCCGGGAGGCCGACGACGGCGACCTCGGCCACGCCCGGATCCTCCAGGAGGCAGGCCTCGACCTCGCCGGCGCCGACCTTGTAGCCGCCGGTCTTGATGAGGTCGACGCTGCGCCGCCCGACGATGCGGATGGCGCCGTCGGCGGTGCGGGTCGCGAGGTCGCCCGTGTAGAACCAGCCCTCCTCGTCGCGCACGGCGGCGGTGGCGTCGGGGCGGTTCAGGTAGCCGAGGAAGACGCTCGGCCCGCGCACGGCGACCTCGCCGAGGGTGGCGTCGTCGCGCGCGTCGAGGGGCTGGCGATCGTCGTCCACGAGGCGGAGCTCGACGCCGTCGAGGGGCGGGCCGACGTAGCCGGGGCGCGGCGGGCCCGAGGCGCGGACGGCGCAATTGATGAGCGTCTCCGTGAGGCCGTAGCGCTCGTGGACGCCGCGGCCGGCGAGGGCCTCGATGCGGCGGTGCTCGCGGACCGGGAGGCCGGCCGAGCCGCTCACGAGGAGGCGCGCGCCGGCGAGGGCCTTCGCGAGGGCCGGGTCGGCTTCGCCCGCGTCGGCGAGCCGGTGGTACATGGTCGGGACGGCGAAGAGCATGGTGCCGCCGGCGTCGAGGGCGGCGGCGATGGCCTCGGGGGAGAAGCGCGGCACGTAGCGGAGGGCGCCGCCGACGCGGAGGGAGCCGAAGGCGCCGAGGACCAGGCCGTGGACGTGGAAGAGGGGGAGGGCGTGGACGACCTCGTCGGCGTCGGTCCAGGCCCAGGCGCGGGCGAGGCCGTCGAGGTTGGCGGCGACGGCGCGGGCGGGGATCAGCGCGCCCTTGGGCATGCCGGTCGTGCCGGAGGTGTAGAGGAGGAGGAGGGGGGCCTCGTCGACGGCGCGGCGGGGGGCCTCGGCCTCGCGGTGGGGGAGGGGCTTCGCGTCGGGGGTGCGGTCGGCGACGGCGGCGGGGTCGGCGGCGAAGACATGGGCGGGCGCGGCGTCCGAGAGGATGTGGCCGAGCTCGCGGGGGCCGAGCTTCGGGTTCAGGGGGACGCTGGTGACGCCGGCGAGGGCGTGGCCGACGAGCGCGACGAGGGTGGCGACGTCGGGCTGGGTCCAGACGGCGACGCGATCGCCGGGCTGGACGTCGAGCTCGGCGAGGCGCGCGGCGTGGCCGCCGGCGGCGCGGGCGAGCTGGGCGTAGCTGAGCGCGGCGTCGCCGACCTGGAGGGCGAGGCGGTCGTCGGGGAAGGCGAGGCGGGGGAAGAGGAGCGCCACGGCCGAGTGGTAGCACGAGGGCGCGGTCCGGCGCCGAGGGGGTGTTCGGCGGTACGCTGGTCGGGTGGATCCGGTGGCCTGGCTCGAAGAGACGCGCGTGGCGGTGCGCGCGGGGGCGGCCGCCGATCCCGAGCGGGCCTTGCGCATGATGGAGCCCGGCGACCGGAGCCGGGCGTCGGCCGCGGCCAGGGCCGCGCTCGCCACGCTCCCGGCGCCCCTCGACGCCCGCGCCACCACGCCCGAGCGGCTCTTCCTGGAGCGGGTCGTCGGCTGGGTACGGAGGCTCGCGGGGGGGCCGGCGGACGCGCTCCTGACCGCCGAGCGGGTGGCCTGGCTCCGCGGCGGGGACGCGCTCGTCTACCTCCAGCGGCTCCGTGACCACGGCGACCCGGCGGAGGCGGACGCGCTCGCCCGCGCCCTCGTCGAGGCGGCGCCGAGCGAGGAGGCGGCGCGCGTGCGTCGCTGGCTCGAGGCCCCCGACGACCTCCCCGCCGACTGGGCCGCGCGTCTCGAGCAGGTCGCGGCGGCGCCGACGCGGGAGGGGGTCGCCGGCCTCTTCGAAGGCGTCGACGAGGCGCGCGCCGAGCCCCTCCTCCGGCGTGTCGTCGAGCGGCTCGAGGAGGCGGCGCATCCACCCGAGGAGGTCTTCGCGGTCTGCAGCGGTGTGCTCGGCTCCGCCGTGCTCGGCCTCGTCGAGCGCGGGGGCGTCTCGCCGGACGCGGTGCTCGAACGCGCGCGCCGCGCCGCGCCGGAGGCCCGGCCCATCTGGACGGGTCTCGCCGCGCGCGCCGCCTGGCTCGCGAACGATCGCTTCCGCTGCCTCCGCCTGCTCCGGGACGCCCGCGGGGAGGCGGCGGCCCTCGGGGCGCCCGGGTTGCCCCCCTCGGCCGAGCGCATCTGGGAGGACGCCGACGAGGCCTTCCGCGCGCTCATGCGCCGAGCCGGGGTCGCGCCCGAGTGAGGTCCGCCGGCAGCGCGCGGGCGCCCGACGAGGGTGGACGCGCTCCGGCCGTCGCCCACGCGACGGGTGCACACCGTGGGGCGGCTGGCGCGGCTACGCCAGCGCGTCGTCCGGGAGGTCCGCCACCATCGCGCGCAGGTGCGGGATGCGCTGCTCGAAGGAGGCGAGGTGGGCCAGGAGAATCGAGCGGAAGACCTCCTCGAAGCCGTCCGTGTAGAAGTGCGTGAGGTGGCGGAGCACCCAGCGGTCGACGCGGTCCACGGCCACCTCCCGCGGGTCCGCGTCCACCTCCGGCACGGACTGCTCCTCGAGATCGGAGAGCAGGCGCTCGGTCGCCGCCCGGTAGGCCTTCACCTCGCGCGGGCCCCACTCGACGTGCACGAGCGCGAAGACGCCGAGGGCGACCAGGCGCCGGTAGGTGGGCAGCTCGCTCTGGACGAGCCGGTAGGCGAGCTCGTCGACCTCCGCGTCCGTCAGCGACGGGTCGAAGCCCCAGGAGCCCTCGCCGGCCGGGTCGTGCCCCCGGAAGACGACGATGCGATCGGCGTCGCCGTGGGCGCGCACGTGCGCGACGAGGGCCTCGTCGAGCGGGCTCGGGCGCGGGTCGTGGCGCAGCTCCTCCAGGCGCTCGCGGGCCACGCGCACGGCGCTCTCCGGGGTGACGACGAGCGCGACGCGCTCCCCGGTCCCGGCGCCGAGGCGCCGCTCCTCCAGCCTCATCGCCATGGGGCCAGACTACTACTCCTGCCCGCGAATTCGAGTCGGGTCCCCGTGAAGCGGACACGACTCGCGGCGTGGCCGCTCCTCGGATGGGGGTTACCCGCGCTTCGTCGTGGCCGCGCCGAGGGCTCTGCGGGACCCGGCTCCGCGCTCCCGGGGAGCAGCCGCACCCGGGCGCTCGGTGGATGGGCACGCTTCGTCGCACGGGAGGTTTCTCAGCGGCGCCCTGGATCGGGTAAGGTCTGGGCCCCGCATGGGAGAGAAGGAGCACCGGGACGATCCCACGATGGAGATCGCGCTCGACGAGGTCGGCGCCGAGGGGCTCGGTCCGTCCACGAGCCCGAGCGGTCGTCCCCCGCCCTTGCCCGGGTCGAAGGCGCCTCCTCCGCTCCCCGGGAAGCCCGTGGCCAGTGAGGCCACGGACTCGCCTCGCCGCACCGAGCCGCCGCCGAGCGCGGCGCCGGAGGGCGGCGCCGAGACGCCGCCGGCGCGGCTCGGGCGGACCATCGCGCCGCCGCCGGTGATGGGGACGATCCCCCGGGGCGCGACGAAGGAGACGCCGCGCACGCTGCGCACGACGATGAAGCTTCGGAAGCAGCCGCCCGCCCCCGGCAAGAAGCCGGACGCGGCGAGCACGTCGGCGAAGCCCGCGCCCGTCCGCGGCGGGGGCGAGCCGCCACCGGCGACGAAGGCCGCGTCCGCGAAGGCCGCGCCCTCGAGCGCCCCGGCCCGACCGGCTTCGCCCTCGAGCGCGCCGCCGAAGCGCGCGGCCAGCGCGCCGGCGCCCCGGCCGGCGCTGGCCTCGCGACCGCCTCGGGCGGGGTCGGGCAGCTCCGCCTCTTCTTCCGCGACTTCCTCCGCCTCTTCTTCCGCGAGCGACACGCGCCTCCGCCTCCTCGAGGAGCGGGTGAAGAAGCTCGCGGCCCGGCCCGACCCGAGCGCCGCGCTCGCCGCCCTCGAGCGGCGCGTGCAGGCCCTCGAGGGGGGCGACGAGCTCGGCGCCCTCGCCCGTCGCGTGGACGCCCTGGAGCAGCGGCGCAGCTCGGGGGACACGAGCCTCGCGAGCCGGCTGGCCTTGCTCGAGGCGCGCGTCGACGACGTGACGGAGCAGGTCGACACCCTCCCGCCGCCCGCCCCCCTTCCCACCGCACCGCTGCCCACCACACCGCCCGCCGAGGTCGACGCGCCGACCGCCGAGGTCGACGCCGGCGCCGCCGAGGCCCTGGCGACGCTCGCGACGCAGGTCGAGGCCCTGGCGCGGGCCGACGCGCTCGAGGCGCTGGCGAGCCGGGTGGAGGCGCTCGAAGCGCCGCGCCAGCCCACCCCGGAGGGCGAGGCGCTCGAGGCGCTGGTCGCACGGGTGGCGGCGCTCGAGGCCGGCCCGGGAGAGCACGAAGACGAGCACGGCGCCGAGCCGCATGCCCTCGAGGCGCGGCTGGCGGCCCTCGAGGAGGGCGAGCTCGGCGGGCGCGTGGCTTCGCTCGAGGCGCGGCTCGTCTCCATGGCGGCGCGCGTCGCCGACCTCCGCGCGGGCGCTTCGCTCCCGCCGCCCCCTCCCGTCGGCGCGAGCGACCGGCTGGCGGCGCTCGAGGCGCGGCTCGACACGCTCGCTCCGCCGCCGCTCCCGGCGACCGCCGAGGTGCCGGGCGGGCCCGACCTCGAGGCGCGGGTGCGGGAGATGGAGGCCAAGCTGGGTGCCTTCCCGCAGGAGGAGCTCGTCGCCCGGCTGGCGGCGCTCGAGGCGCGCCTCGCCGCGGCTGCCGAGGCGTCGCCCCCACGGGCGGTGGCGGCGCCGGGCGCGCGCCCCCTCACCGACGTGAAGGGGGTGGGCCCGGCCACCGCGGAGAAGCTCCGGGAGGCCGGGGCGGGCTCGGTCGCCGACCTCGTCGCCTGGACCGAGACGGACGTGGCGCGCGTCGCCTCCGCGACGGGGCTGAGCGAGAAGCGCCTGCGCCGCTTCCAACGCGCCGCCGCCGAGCTCGCCGGGTAGCAGCGCGCAGCGTCACGGTCGCGGCTCCGCGCTCCTCCCCGGCCTCGGCTCCCTGCGCGGCCGGCAGAGCCGGGGCGCCGGAGTCAGCGGCCGCGCCACTCCTCGACCGGGTACTTCGCCCGGTTCTTCTCCATCTTCGCGTGCACCGCCGCGGGCAGATCGAGGCCGATGCGGTCGGCCAGCATGAAGAGGGTGGCCGCGACGTCCGCGATCTCGTCGGCGATGGCCTCCCGATGCGCGGGGTCGCGACAGTGCGCGTCCGCCTCGTCGCCCGGCACCCAGCGGAGCTCGGAGAGGAGCTCGCCGGCCTCCGAGGCGACGGCCATGGCGAGGTTCTTCGGATCGTGGAAGGGCTCCCACTCGCGCTCGCGCACGAAGGCGCGGATGTCTTCGAGCATGGCCTCGTAGCGGTCGTCCATGGGCCAGAGCTACCGCCTCCGGCGGGGCGGGTCCATCCACCGTGCGCACCCGGCGCGTCAGCGCGGGGACGACGTGTCGCCGGCGGGCGCCCTGCACTCCGCGGGGAGCGGGTCGAGGTCGCGGAGGTGCGTGACGAACTGGCCGCGGAGCCGCGCGAGGTCGGCGCCGACCCGCACGCTGCCGGCGAAGCGCCCGCGGATCGGTGCGCCGCGCCGCGCCTCGAAGGGCGCGAGCTCGAGCGTCGGGGCCCGGAGCGGCACGTCGCCGGCGAGCCGATCCCCCGCCCAGTCGATGGTCACCAGGCGCACGGATCCGTCGGGCCCGAGCGTGGCGCGCAGCGCGACCCGGGCTCCCTCGCGGAACCGGTGGCCGACCTGGAGCGCCAGCACGCGCGCGCAGCGCTCGCCCTCGGCCGCCAGCAGCGTCACGCCCCGCTCGAGCGCCTCCGGCGCGTCCACGCGCGCGAGCACCTCGCCCGCCGCCTCGTCGTCGCGGCTCTCTTCGCTGCCGCCCGCTTCGCCACCGCTCGCTTCGCCGCCGCCCGCTTCGCCACCGCTCGCTTCGCCACCGCCCGCTTCGCCACCGCTCGCTTCGCCACCGCCCGCTCCGGAAGCGCTCGGCTCACCGTCGCCCGCTCGGCCGTCGCCCGCCTCGCCCTCCTCCTCGCCCTCCTCCTCGACCCTCAGCGTCGCCTCGAAGGCGCTCTCCGGGCGGCGCGCGCGGCCGGCGGTCTCGATCACGGGGCCGAGCCGCTGGACCTCCGCGCGGCAGCGCGCCGGCTCGGCGTCGCGCCGACAGCGCCCGGGCTCGTTGCGCAGCACGGCCAGGCACCGGTCGCGCCGCGCGGCCCCGGCGCAGAGCGCGGGGGAGCGGCTGGCCCAGGCGAGGCAGAGCGGGTCGCGACCCTCCGTGCCCACGGCGGCGGGCGGGCAGGCGTCCGGCGCCTCGGCCACCAGGGCGGCCCGAAGGCGGCAGCCGCGCCGGAGGGCCGTGACCCGGAGCGCGTCGCAGGCGTCCGGGTCTTCGGCCTTCGCCGCGGCGAGGCCCGCGCAGACGTCCTCGACCACCGCGTCGTAGCGGAGATCCGCGAAGGCCTCGGCCAGCTCGACGGGGACCTCGGCGCGGAGCCGGGCCTCGCAGCCCGCCCGATCATCGAAGGCCTCGAGGCTCTGGCCGAGATCGCGCACGTCGTCCGGCCAGGGCGTCGGCTCCGGCGGGGGCTCGTCGGCCGGGGCCGCCGGCGCGGGCGGCGGCGGTGGCCGGGTCGGCTCTGGAGGGCGCTCGTCGCACGCCAGCGCGAGCAGCGACAGGCCCAGCGCCGCCAGCCACGGGAGCCGGTGTCGAGCGGCCCCAGCGCGCCAGCGTGAAGGACGACTGGGGCGCGCTCCCCCTCCCTCCGGCGTCGGCGGTCCAGGCCGCATGCGCGGAGCATAGGAGCGCCGCGCGCGTCGGCGCCAGGCGCTCCCATGCTCTGCCATGCCGCTCCGTCGGCGCTCAGCCGACGGCGCGCGCGAAGTCGAGCCCGCTGACGATGCCGCGGAGCCCCCGGTCGTCCAGGATGAGGATGCGCCGGACGTGCATGGCCAGCGCCTGGGCCGCCGCGCGCGCCAGCGGGATGTGCCCCGGCAGCACGAGCACGGAGAGGTTCATCGCCTCCTCGACCCGCTCCTCCGGCTCGAGCCCGCGCGCCGCGAGCGCCGCCGCCTGGTCGAAGATGCCGACGGGCCAGGCGCCCTCCACGACCACCAGCCCCTGCTTGTTCGCCCGATCGAGCCGGTCGACGGCGAGCGCCACCGGGTCCTCCGCCTTCACCTTCACGAGCGAGCTCGAGGCCACCTCCTCGAGGGGCGTCTTGATGCCCTTGTCCCGCACGGCGCGCATCAGGTCGCGCGTCGAGAGCACCCCCGCGAGGGCGCCGTCGCGGGTCACGAAGACCCGATGCACCCGCTCCTTGCGCATGGTCTTGGCCGCCTCCGAGAGCGGCGCCTCCACGTCGACCGCCAGGGCCGGGCTCGTCATGCGCTTCTCGACCTTCTCCTCCGGGAGCGCCAGCGTGCGGTCGTGGCCGTAGCTGCCGGCCGCCAGGAGATCCGTCCGCGAGAGCACGCCGACGAGCGCGCCGTCGTCGTCCGTGACCGCCAGGGCCGAGATCCCGTGCTCGTGCAGCACCTGGTCCGCCTCGCGGAGCGTCGCCCCGCGCTTCACCGTGATCACGGGCGAGAGCATGTACTCGCCGACCGACATCTCGAAGTTCGCCATGCGCGCCGGCCTTGCACTCCGCGTGCCGCGCTCGCCGTGTCGCCCGGCCTGGCGCGGTGGTCTCCGGGCCCGGCGCTTCCTGCGGTCCCCCGCCGCCGCCCGAGCGCTCCCGCTCACCCATCCGGGCGGTGGCGCCGTGGGCGCCGCGCACTTCCTTCGTCGCCCGTCCGACGGAGCGCAGACGCTGCGCGAGGCGACCCGGGGAGGAGGCTGCTATGCTCCGCCGGTGCGCCGCTGGCTCCCTCTCCTGGTGCTGATCCTCGCCGCGCCGGCCGCGGCTCAGTCCCCCGCCGAAGGCGAGGGGGGCGCGGGCCTCGCGGCCCCGGGCGCGCCCGAGAGTGGGCCGGGCGAGAGCGGCCCGGAGGAAGCGGGCGAGGCCGCGGAGGGCGGCGAAGCCGGCGAGACCGCCGAGGCCCCGGAAGGTGGGGAGGCCCCGGAAGGCGCAGAAGCCGCGGAAGGCGCAGAAGCCGCGGAAGGCGCAGAAGCCCCGGAAGCCACCGAAGCTCCGGAAGGGGAGGGCGAGCCCGCCGAAGCGGTCCCGGCCCCGGCGCTCCCACCCCGCGTCATCGTCATCGACGCGGCCCCCTACGGCGTCGAGCCCGTCGTCGGCCAGCACGTCACCCGGCGCATGCGCGCCACCGCCGCCGAGATGGGCTACGAGGTCGTCGAGCCCGCCGAGACCATCGCCGCTGCCCAGCGGCTGCGCATGCCTTACCCGCCGAGCCCCGCCGACCTCTGGCGCGTCACCTACGTCGCCCAGTCCCGCCGCGGCGCCTTCGCCCGCGTCTGGGCCCACCAGGGTCGCTACGTGGTCGAGGTCAGCGTGGCCAGCCTCGACGGCACCGGCCCCTTCTTCGCGCGCGGCACCGCCGGCGCCGAGGACCTCCACGAGGTCGTGGGCCGCCTCACCCGCGAGGCCCTCCCGGCCGTCGAGACCTGGGACGCGGAGGCCTACGCGGGCGTCGTCCGCGGTCAGAGCGCGACCCCCCAGGCCGTCACCCAGCCGACCGGCCCGGCGCCCGACGGGGCCCCCACCGAGTCCGGCGAGGCCGGCGGCGTCCCCACGAACCCCGACCCGCCGCAGATCACGCGCCGCCGCCGCGACAACCGCCCGACCCGCCGCTTCGACATCGCCCTCCAGGTCGAGGGCGCCATCGGGACGACGAGCGACAATTTCTTCAACTTCCTCGCGGGCGCCCGGCTCGGCCTGCGCATCACCAACACCATCCACCTCGGGCTGAACCTGGCCTACGCGAACCTGCGCGGGCGCGACGGCCGGGCGAGCAACCTCCTGCCGATGCTCCAGGTGGAGAACCGCATCCGCCTCTCGAGCCGCACCGACATCACCGTCCCGCTGCGCTTCGGCATCGGCTACCTGCCCTTCAACGGCCCGGTCGTGCGCCTGGCGGCCGGCCTGAACATCCCCCTCAGCGGCCGCGTCGAGCTCGCCTTCGACATCCTCGCGCCCACGTTCTGGGTGCTCCCGGATCGCACGGCGGTCAGCCTCGACCTCGCCGCCGAGGTCATCTTCCGGCTCTGAGGCGCCCACGCGACGCTTCCGGCGGCGCGCTGGCGTCGGCTGTGCGTTCGCCGCTCTCGGCTGTGCATTCGCCGCTTTCTGCCGCCCGCTCTCCGCCGTCCGCTCTCCGTGGCGGGGCCGCGGACCACGCGCTCCGATGCCGCGTTCGCGGGGGGCGCCTTCGGCGTCGGCCGTCCGCTTTGCGCCGTCCGCTCTCCGTGGCGAGCTGGAGCGGGCGGCCCCCTTCGCGGTAGCGTGCCGCCCATGGCTCGCCTCGCCCCGCTCGTGCTCCTGGCCCTCGCCCTCGTCGCCTGCGGCTCCCCGAAGGACGACCTCGACCAGCTCTGCGCCGCGAGCGAGGCCGTGCTCCAGGACCCGAGCATCGCCCCCGAGGATCGCGAGCGCACCCTCTCCCAGCGCTTCGAGCCCGAGTCCAGCGAGATGCGCAACGCCTGGGACGCCCTCGCGCACGCCTCGCGCGACCAGCGCTGGGAGCTGCTGAAGGCCGCCGCCGACGAGGTCGGCTACGCGGACTGGGAGTGCCCGGTGCTCGAGGCCTACTGGGACGCCCCCGTCCCCGCGCCCGCCGACTGAAGCGCGCGCCCGCGCCGGGTCGACTTCTCCCCCAACCTGCTACGCTGCGCGCCCTGCCACGCGGCCGCTCCCGGCACCCTCGCCGGAGGCGCGTGGGCAGCCCGCAGAGGCGGAGGTGGCGTCATGGACGGCAGCGTCGACCAGCACGAGCGCGATGAAGCGGAGCCCGAAGAGGAAGAGCACCTGGAGCGGTGGAGCGTCGCCCGGAGCGACGAGCTCTATCGCATCTCCGCCTGGGGCCAGCCCTACTTCCGCATCAACGACGCGGGCCACGTCGAGGTGCGCCCGGACCCCGGCCAGGAGCGCGGCATCGATCTGGCCGGGCTCGTCGAGGAGCTCCGCATGCGCGGCCTCGACCTCCCGCTCCTGATCCGCTTCCCGAACATCCTCCAGCACCGCATCCAGCTCATCAACGAGTGCTTCCAGCAGGCCATCGAAGAGTACGGCTACGAGGGGCGCTACCGCGGCGTCTTCCCCATCAAGGTCAACCAGCAGCGCCACCTCGTGGAGGAGATCGTCAGCGCCGGCCGCCCCTGGCGCTACGGCCTCGAGGCCGGCTCCAAGCCCGAGCTCCTCATCGCCCTCGCCGCCATGGATGACGAGGACGGCTTCATCATCTGCAACGGCTACAAGGACCGCTTCTACATCGAGACGGCCCTCATCGCGCAGCGCTTCGACAACACGGTCGTCATCGTCCTCGAGCGCCCCGACGAGATCGACCTCGTCCTCGAGGCGAGCGAGCGCCTCGGCATCCGCCCGACCCTCGGCCTCCGCGCGCGCCTCGCCAGCAAGGGCATGGGCCGCTGGGCCGAGTCCGCCGGGGACCGCGCGAAGTTCGGGCTGACCACCTCGCAGATCGTCGGCGTGGTCGAGAAGCTCGAGGAGCGCGGCATGCTCGACTGCCTGCAGCTGCTCCACTTCCACATCGGCAGCCAGGTCTCGTCGATCATCCCGTGGAAGAACGCCATGCGCGAGGCCGGCCACCTCTACGTGGAGCTCGTGAAGATGGGCTGCGCCATGGGCTACCTCGACGTGGGCGGCGGGCTCGCCGTCGACTACGACGGCAGCAAGACCGACTTCCGCGCGTCCATGAACTACGGCGTGCAGGAGTACGCCTACGACGTGGTCTCGGGCATCCAGGACGCCTGCGAGAAGGCGGGCATCCCGCAGCCGACGATCGTCAGCGAGAGCGGGCGCGCGGTGGCTGCCTACCAGTCCGTGCTCGTCTTCGACGCCGTCGGCGAGGCGGAGCATGCCCGGCGCCGGGCGCAGAAGCCGAAGGCCAGCGCGCCGCGGGTGCTCCAGGACCTCTGGGAGACCTACGAGGGCATCCTCCCGAAGAACGTCCAGGAGGCCTGGCACGACGCGAGCCAGTCCCTCGAGGAGGCGCGGAGCCTCTTCAAGTTCGGCTACCTCGGCTTGCGCGACCTCGCCGCGGCCGAGCGCCTCTTCTGGGCATGCTGCGAGCGCATCAAGGAGCGCCTCGGCGAGCGGAAGCGCATCCCGGAGGAGCTCGAGCAGATCGACGAGCTCCTGGGCACCATCTACTACTGCAACTTCTCGCTCTTCCAGAGCGCGCCCGACATCTGGGCCATGGACCAGCTCTTCCCCATCGTGCCGCTCCATCGGCTCGACGAGGAGCCGAGCGTGAAGGCGCGCCTCGCCGACCTGACCTGCGACAGCGACGGGATGATCGAGCGCTTCATCGACCTCGAGGACGTGAAGCCGAGCCTCGACGTGCACCCGGTGCGCGAAGGGGAGCGCTACCTGCTCGGCATGTTCCTCGGGGGGGCCTACCAGGAGATCCTCGGGGACCTGCACAACCTCTTCGGGGACACGAACGCCGTGCACGTGCGCCTCGAGGAGTACGGCTTCAGCGTGGCGAACGTGATCAAGGGCGACGCGATCGACGAGGTGCTGCGCTACCTCCAGTACGACCCGGAGGACATGGTCGAGCGGGTGCGCAAGCAGGCTGAGCGGGCGCTGAGCGCCGGGCGGATGACGCTCGAGCAGCTCCGCATGTTCATGGCGCATTACGAAGAGGCGCTCCGCGGCTACACCTACCTGAAGGGGGAGGCTTGAGCGGCGCGGCGCCTCCGCCGGGACCGCCCGGACCGCATGGCTCGCCCGGACCGCAGGGCCCGCCCGGACCGCAGGGCCCGCCCGGACCGCATGGCGGCATGGACCGGGACGCGCGGCGCAAGCGGGACAACCGCAACACGATGATCCTCGCCATCGTGCTCGGCTGCATCCCCGCGGGCGTCTGCGTCCTCGGCATCGCCGCCGCCGTCGCCATCCCGGCCTTCGTGAGCTACACCAAGCGCGCGAAGGTCGCCGAGGCCGAGACGAACCTCCAGCAGCTCACGCGCTTCGTGGAGAGCCGCTGCCAGGCCGGCCGGGGCCTCCCGGGGGCCGCCGGGCCGGTCCCCGCGACCCCCACGGACCGGCGCCAGACGCCGAGCTTCGCGTCCGATCCGGTCTTCGCGGAGCTCGGCTTCGCGCCCGCCGGCGGCGTCTACTACGCCTATTCGATCGTCCCGCGGGGCGACGGAAGCGTGGCGCTCCGCGCCCAGGGCGACCTCGACGGGGACGGGACGCTTTCGACGATCGAGAAGGGGTGCTATCCGACCGCGACGGGTTGCGACTGCAGCGGCCCGGCGACCCGCACGAACGAGCTGGAATAGCGAGCCCCATGACGCCCGCCCAATCGAAGTCGGCCCCGCCCCGGGTCCTGATCGTCACGCCGACCTACAACGAGCGCGACAACCTCGCGCCGTTCCTCGACGGCGTCTTCGAGGTGCTGCCCCGCGCGCACTGCATGGTCGTCGACGACGCCTCGCCGGACGGCACGGGCGCGCTGGCCGATCAGATCGCCAAGGTGGACGAGCGCGTGAAGGTGCTGCACCGGCCGGGGAAGCTCGGGCTCGGGAGCGCCTACCTGGACGCCTTCGCGCGGGGTGTGGCGGAGGGCTACGACCTGCTCTTCGAGATGGACACGGACCTGAGCCACGATCCGCGCTACCTGCCCGACTTCCTCGAGGCCTTCGAGGCGGGGGCGGACGTGGTGATCGGTTCGCGGAACGTCCCGGGGGGAGGCGTCGAGGGCTGGGGCCTCGGGCGGCACGTCTTGAGCAAGGGCGGGAGCCTCTACAGCCGGGCGCTGCTCGGGCTGGACGTGCGCGACCTGACGAGCGGCTACAAGGGCTTCCGCCGCGAGGTGCTCGAGGCGATCGACCTGGATGCGGTGAAGAGCGAAGGCTACAGCTTCCAGATCGAGCTGACCTACCGGGCGCTCCGGCGCGGCTTCCGCGTGGCCGAGGTGCCGATCATCTTCGTCGACCGGCGCGCCGGCCAGAGCAAGATGAGCCGGAAGATCTTCGCCGAGGCCGTGATGATGGTCCCGAAGCTCCGGCTCGACGCCCTGCGCGGGAAGATCTAGCGAGGAGCCCGTACGGGCTCCCAGCCGACCCTCTTCCTCGCGGCCTGCGCAGCGGGCCCCCAGCCCCCCAGCCCCCCGGCGAGCCGCCGGGCGGCAGAGTCAGACGCGCGCCGCGAGGCCCAGGAAGGTCTCGCTCCGCTCCACGTCGCGCACCCAGTCCTCGGGGATGGCGGCGAGGCCGACGCGTGCGCCGACCAGCGCCCCGGCGAGGGTCGCGAGGCTGTCCGAGTCGCCGGGCGTGTTCGCGGCCTCGAGGAGCGCGGCGCGCGGGTCGTCCGGGTGCCGGGCGACGAGGTAGATGGCGGCGGCGATGGCCTCGTGCGCGGCCCAGCCCTCGAGGCGCTTCAGCGTCGTCTCCGGGGGCGTGCCGTCCCAGGCCTCGTCGAGGGCGCGGGCCATCATGGCGCCCGTGCGCGGGCTGTGACGGCAGGCGGCGGCGATCATCTCGCTGAGCACGGTCGTCACCGGCTCCCCGCGGAGCGTGCGGGCGACGCCCACGGCCATGGCGGCGCAGGCGGCGAGGGCGATCGGGTCGCCGTGCGTGAGGCGCGAGTGCGCGACGGCCCAGCGCTCGGCGCGCGCGAGGTCGTCGTGGAAGAGGAGGCCGAAGGGGTAGGCGCGCATCACCGAGCCGCAGCCGCCCGCCTTCGGGCCGCCCGCCTCGTGCCAGGGCACGCCCCGGGCGAGGGCCCGGCAACCGGCGAGGCAGGCGTTGCCCGGCGCGCGGTGCCCGCCCTGGGGGTGGTCCGCCCAGGCGACGAAGCCCTCCGCGATCTTCGTCATGGCCGCGTCGAGGCCCGCGTCCCGATCGCGCGCCCAGAGGAGCCCGCGGAGGACGACCTCGGCCATCTGCGTGTCGTCCGTGTAGGGGGCGAAGCGGCGGCCGCCCTTCTCCCACCAGAGCTCGAAGCCGGTCACGCCGCTCGGCGGCCACTTCGCGCGGAGGCTCTCGAAGCTGCCGACGAACTCCGTCGGGTGGCCGAGCGCGTCGCCGATGGCGGCCCCGAGCACGGCGCCGGCGACGCGGCTCTGCCAGGGGTCCGCGGCGAGCTCGTCCGGCGTCGGCGCGGCGCTCGGCGGAGCGGCGAGGTCGAAGGTGCCGGAGACGTCGCCGACCACGGCGAGATCGAGGCGATGCCCCGCCGCCCACGCCTCCCCGCCAGAAGACCCGTGCCCGGAAGACCCGTGCCCGTGCCCGTGCCCGTGCCCCTGCCCGCCGGCAGACGCCCCCGACGAGCCGCTTTCCGCGAGCGCGCCATCCACGAGCGCACCATCCTCGCCCTCGGCCTCGTCGTCCTCCTCCCAGCCCTCGTCGTCCGCGTCGTCCTCCCCCCAGTCCGCGCCCTCGTCCTCCAGCCCCTCGTCGCCATCGCCCTCGTCGAGCGCGTCGTCCTCGTCCTCCCAGCCCTCGTCCGCGTCGCCCTCATCGAACGGCGCATCCCCATCGAGCGGCGCGCCCTCCTCGAACGGCGCGCCCTCGTCGAGCGGCGCGTCCTCCTCGAGCCCCTCCCCCCAACCCGCGTCCTCGTCCTCCAGGTCCTCCGGCGGCGCGTCCGCCTCGATGGGCACGTCGTCGAAGACCGGCACCCCCGGCGCGGTCGCCTCCGCACCGGCCGTCTCCGCGCCCACTGTCTCCGCGCCGGTCGCCGCGGCGCCGTCCGCCTCGTCCCGCTCCTCTTCCACCGCCACGCCCGCGACCGCGGCCGGCTCCTCCTCCGCGCCGCCGTAGCGGCGCACGAAGCGCTCCCCCACCGCGTCCGGGCAGTGCGGCCCGCGCAGCTCGCGGAGGGTGGCCACCGCCTCGCCCGCCGCCGCGCCGAGCTCCACGAGCACACACGCCGCCACCGTGCCCGTGCGCCCCTGGCCGCCGCGCGAGACCAGCACGACCTTCTCCCCGCTTCGCAGCGCCGTGACGACCTCCCGGACGACGCCCCGCGCCGCCTCCGCGTCGCCCGGCGCCCCCTCGTCCGGGATGGGCAGCTCGAGCACGGGCACCCGCGCCTCGGCCTTCGCGACCAGCTCGCCCACGCCGATGGACTCGAGCTCCGCGCGCTCCATGAGCACCACCAGCCGCTGCATGCCGAGCTCGTCGATCATGCGCCCGAGGTCGAGCTCCAGCTCGCGATCCCAGCGGGCCCCCGTGTAGCGCGAGACGTCCCGGCGCCCGGGCGCGTAGGCGAGGCCGAGGTCCCCCGCGAGCCCGGTCTTCAGCCAGCCGACGCGGATGGGGTGCGTGCGCGAGGTGAGCGCTCCCGGCGCCGTCGGCCGCGGCGGCGCGGCCGGGGCCGCGGCTGCCGGCGTCGCCCCGGAGGCCGGCTCGCGGGCTGCAGTCGGCTCGTGGGCTGCAGCCGGCTCATCGGAGGGAGTCGGCTCGTTGGAGGGAGTCGCCCCACTCGGCTCGGCGGCGGGCTCGGCGCTCTCGGCCTCGGGGTCGAGCGTCGGCTCGCTCGCGGCCCCACTCGGTCCGGCGGCGGGCTCGGCGCTCTCGGCCTCGGGGTCGAGCGTCGTCGGCTCGCCCGCGGCTTCGCTCGGCGTCGGCTCGCTCGGCGTCTCCGCCGCGTCCGCGTCGTCGCCTCCTCCGAAGGCACCCAGGAGGTCCAGCTGGCCGTCGTCGCCCATCCCGCGCTCTTATCACAGCGGGGTACGGGGGTCTGCCCGCGGCCGGCGGACGCGCGGCCTCGCCCTCTCGCCCGTCGCTGGCGCGGGGAAGCGCCGCGGGCGCCTCGAGGCGGTGCGCCGGCCGCCGACCGGGATACCATGGGTCCATGGGCGCTGGCGCAGAGGGGAGGGCGAGGCTCGTACCGTTGCTCGTCGGGCTCTGCGGCCTCGCCTGCACCAGCCCGGTCGCCGGCCCGCGCCGCCCCCCGCCGCCCCGGACGAGCGGCGGCGCCACGACCGCCCCGCCCCTCGCCGCCGATCCGAGCGCCCCGGACGCGCTCCCCGCGCTCCGCTCCCCCGCCGACTGGACCGCGCTCGCCTACCGTCCCGCCTACCAGCCCACGGCCCACACGGAGGTCGTGAAGTTCCTGATCGACCTCGAGGATCCGAGCGCCGCGCCACCCCCCGCGGGCGCGCTCCCCGGTCGCCTCTACTTCATGAACTCGGCCCGCCACGAGCTCCACTTCACCTTCGCCGAGACCTTCCTCGACCCGCTCCTCGATCACGCCCGGTTCAACGTCGCCCAGTACCGCCGCCCCGACCGGCGCTTCGTCCTCGGCTCGCTCGTCCACTACCTCGACGCGGACGTCTGGGCCTTCGAGATGGTCGCCGGCGACACGCTCGACGCCGAGCGCACGGCCCGCGCCTTCGCCCGCGTGAGGGCCGCCGTCTTCTTCGGCGACGCGCTCCGCTACCGCCCCCTCTCGCCGCTCCACGCCGCCCACGCCGAGGCCCTCGGGGAGCGCTTGCCGAGCCTCGCGCCGAACGCCCTCCTCGAGGCGACGCGCTACCAGCCGCTCGTCCCCGGCGTGGCCTACGGCGTGCTCCGCCGCGTGACCGGCGAGCTCGACGTGGCCGAGGTCCGCCCGAACGACCTCCTCGTCACCGCGCGCGTCCCCGGCGAGCTCCCGCCCGTCGCCGGCCTCGTGACCAGCGCGCTCCAGGCGCCCCTCGCGCACGTGGCCATCCTCTGCCGGAACCGTGGCACACCCGACATGGCCCTCCGCGGCGCCATCGACGACCCGCGCCTGATCGCCCTCGAGGGGCGCCTCGTCCGCCTCGAGGTCGGGCCCCAGGAGTTCCGCGTGGAGGAGGCGACCCGCGAGGAGGCCGAGGCGCACTGGGCCGCGCGCCGGCCGGCGCAGGCCTTCGCGCCCGAGGTCGACGAGAGCGTGCGCGCCCTCCGGCCGGTCTGCGAGCTGCGCCTGGACGACGTCGCCTTCGCGGGGGCCAAGGCGGCGCAGCTCGGCGAGGTCTGCGCGCTCGAGAGCGTCGAGACGCCGGGCGGCTTCGTCGTGCCCTTCCACCACTACCGGCAGCACCTCCGACGCCACGGCGTGCGGAGCGACATCGAGGCCATGCTCGTCGACGCCGCCTTCCGCGCCGACCGCCGCGCCCGCGCCGAGCGCCTGACCGAGGTCCGCGCGCGCATCGAGGGGACGCCCGTCGACCCGGCCCTGGTGCGGGAGGTGCACGGGCGCATCCGGGGGAGCGGGCGGCGCTGGATCTTCCGCTCGAGCACCAACGCCGAGGACCTGGTCGGCTTCAACGGCGCCGGCCTCTACCGGAGCGTGATCGTCGATCCGGCGGCGGGGCCCGAGGCCGTCGCGGACGCCCTCCGCGAGGTCTGGGCGAGCGTCTGGCTCCAGCGCGGCTTCGAGGAGCGCGAGTGGTTCCGCATCGACCCGGAGCCGGTGTCCATGGCCGTGCTCGTGCAGCCCTTCGTCGACGACGTGATCGCGACGGGCGTGGCCATCACGGCGAACCCCTACGACGCGCTGCGGCCCGGCGTGCTGGTGAACGTGCAGGCGGCCGGAGGGAGCGTGACCGGGGCCGAGGGGGACGAGATCCCCGAGCAGGTGCTCATCTACACCTGGGCCGAGGACCTCGAGTTCGAGGTGCTCAGCCGGAGCTCGCGCACCGAGGGCGCGGCGTTGATGCGCGAGGCCGATCTGCGGCGCGTGGGCGGCGTGCTCCAGCGGCTCCACGAGGAGCTCGTGCCCCTCTACGGGGCGGGGGCGAACGCCGTCGACGCGGAGCTCCTGCTGACGCGCGACCACCGGGTGGTGATCGTCCAGGCGCGGCCCATCGACGTGCGCTGGACGGAGGGGCAGCGCGGCTGAGGTCGCCCGCTGCGCCGGCGCGGGTGGCGGGGGCGCGCGGGCGGTGGCGCGCGGGCGGCGGCGCGGGAGGGAGGGGGCCTCCCCTCGGCGTGAGAGGTCGCGCACGGGCCAACGCCTCGCCGTGGGGGTGGCGCTCGCCGGGGGGAGGCCTTAGATCGACGGGCGATGACCGAACTGCGCGAGGCGAACGAGCCCCCGGCCGCCCAGGACGTGCCCCTGAGCACCGAGCCGCCGACGATCACGCTCACGCCCAAGGCCATCGAGATGGGCAAGAAGCAGCTCATGGAGGCGAGCTACGAGGCCGGGCAGGAGTTCCTCGGCCTCCGCCTCGGCGTGAAGGGCGGCGGCTGCTCCGGCTACTACTACGTCTACGACGTCGCGAAGAAGATCCGGAAGCGCGACAAGGTCTGGGACTTCGACGGCCTCCGCATCGTCGTCGACGACCGCAGCCTCGAGCTCCTGAAGGGCGGCGTGCTCGGCTGGGAGCAGAAGCTCCTCGGCTACGGCTTCAAATGGGAGAACCCGAACGCCGACGGTGACTGCGGCTGCGGCGCCTCCTTCAACGTGAAGGCCTGAGCCCGCGGCCGGCCCCCTCGTGGGGCGGCGCGACCGCGCAGGGCCTCGCGCGGGGGTCGGAGGGTGTCGGAGCCCGGTGTCGATCCCGGACCCGTGTCCCGGGGCGCTGACTCGGCCGCCGACCTCGGGCGCGGATGCCGGACGCGGACGTCGCGCGCCGATGTCCGACGACGCGGTCCGGCGCCGAGCTCAGGCCTCTTCGACGACGGCGAGGAGCGCGTCGGCGTCGACCTGGTCGCCTTCCCCGACGTGGAGCTCGGCGACCTTGCCCGCGTGGGGCGCGGTGACGGCGTGCTCCATCTTCATGGCCTCCATGACCATGAGCACCTGACCGGCCTCGACCGCGTCGCCCTCGGCCACGTTCACCTTCACGACGGCGCCGGGCATGGGCGCGATGCAGCCGCCCGCCGGCACCTCCAGGGAGCGGTCCGGGAAGCGCGGCCGCTCCTCGAGCGCGACGCTCTCGCCGCGCGCGTGGACGAAGTGCTTCGCGCCGGCCGTGATCACCCGCGCGTCGAAGCGGAGCCCGTCGACGGCGAGGCGCAGCGTCGGCGCGTCCCAGGCGAGGAGCTCCACGGCATGCTCGGCATGCCCGACGCGCATGGTGAAGTGCCCGGGGCGCCGGCCGTCGTGCCGGTACTCGAGGCGGAGGAGCGCCGTGTCGCCGCCGCTCGCGTCGGCGTGCTGGTACTCGACCCACTCCCAGCTCCGCGGGTTGTTCCGGAAGCCCGTCGGGACGTGCGGCAGGTGCGGCTCGCCGGCCCGCCGCCGCTCGTGCTCGGCCAGCGTCGCCGCCACCGCCGCGTGGGCGATGGCCTGGGGCGAGAGCCCGGTCTCGAGCGCCTCCGCATGCTCCTCGATGAAGTGCGTGTGGATCGCGCCCTCGAGGTAGGCCGGGTGCTCGAGCACCTTCAGCAGGAAGGCCCGGTTCGTCGTCAGCCCCTGCACGGAGAGCGCCCGCAGCGCCCGCCGCATGCGCCGCGTCGCCTCCACCCGGTCGGCGCCCACGGTGATGATCTTCGCGAGCATCGGGTCGTAGTGGATGCCCACCTCGCTCCCGCTCTCGACGCCCGCGTCCACGCGCACGCCCTCGAGCTCCGGGAGGTGCCAGTCGATTACCGGGCCGCTCTGCGGGAGGAAGCCGCCCGCCGGATCCTCGGCGTAGACGCGCGCCTCGAGGGCCGCGCCGCGCATCTCGAGCGAGCCCTGGGTGAAGGAGAGCGGGTGCCCCTCGGCGACGCGGAGCTGCTCGCGCACGAGATCGAGGCCGGTCACCCCCTCGGTCACCGGGTGCTCCACCTGGAGCCGCGTGTTCACCTCGAGGAAGTAGAAGCTCCCGTCCTGCCCGAGGATGAACTCGACCGTGCCCGCGTTCCGGTAGCCGATGGCCTTGCCGGCCTCGACCGCCGCCTCGCCCATCTTCGCGCGGAGCGCCTCGTCGAGGGCCGGGGAGGGGGACTCCTCGAGGACCTTCTGGTGCCGCCGCTGGATCGAGCACTCGCGCTCGAAGAGGTGCACGACGTTCCCGTGCGCGTCGCCGAAGATCTGGATCTCCACGTGGCGCGGCCGCTCGACGTACTTCTCCACGAGGAGCACGTCGTCGCCGAAGCTGCTCATGGCCTCGCGCTTCGCGCTCTCGATCGCCGCCTCGAGCTGGCCCGCCTCGTCGACGCGCTTCATGCCCTTGCCGCCGCCCCCGGCGCTCGCCTTGAGGAGCACCGGGAAGCCGATCTCCTTCGCCTTCGCCGCGAGCACGGCCGGGTCCTGGTCGGCGCCGTCGTAGCCGGGCACGACGGGCACGCCCGCCTTCGCGACGAGCGCCTTGGCCTCCTTCTTCGAGCCCATGGCGCGGATGGCGTCCGGCGTGGGCCCGATGAAGACGCGGCCGGCATCGGCGACGGCCTGGGCGAAGTCGGCGTTCTCGGCGAGGAAGCCGTAGCCCGGGTGGATGGCGTCGGCGCCGGTGCGCTCGGCGGCCTCGAGGATGCGCTCGACGACGAGGTAGCTCTCGCGGCTCGGCGCCGGGCCGAGGCGGACGGCCTCGTCGGCCTCGCGCACGAAGGGCATGGCGGCGTCGGCGTCCGAGTAGACGGCGACGGTCTCGACGCCCATGGCGCGGCAGGTGCGCATGATGCGGCGGGCGATCTCGCCGCGGTTGGCGATGAGGACCTTGTGGATCGGCTGGGTCATGGCAGCGGGGCTCGGTGCGGGTTCGCGTTCGGGGCGGGGCGAGGAGGCTTCAGTGGCGGAAGACGCCCCAGCTCGTGGTGCCCGCGACCGGCGCGTTGTAGGAGGCGCTCAGGGCGAGGGCGACGACCGTGCGCGTGTCCCGCGGGTCGATGATCCCGTCGTCCCAGAGGCGCGCCGTCGCGTAGAGGGCGTGGCTCTGCTTGTCGATGGTCTTCTCGGTCATGGCCTTCATGACCTCGAGCTTCTGCTCGTCGACCTCGCGGCCGCGCTTGGCGGCGGCCTGGCGCTGGATGATGTCGAGCACGCCGGCGAGCTGCTTGCCGCCCATCACGGCGATGCGGTGGTTCGGCCAGGTGAAGAGGAAGCGCGGCTTGTAGGCGCGCCCGCTCATGCCGTAGTTGCCGGCGCCGAAGCTCGCGCCGGTCATGATGGTGATCGCCGGGACCGTGCTGTTGGAGACGGCGTTGATGAGCTTCGCGCCGTTCTTGATGATGCCCTCCTGCTCGTACTTCTTGCCGACCATGAAGCCGGTGGTGTTCTGCAGGAAGAGGAGCGGGATGTTCTGCTGGTTGCAGAGCTGGATGAACTGCGCGCCCTTGTTGGCGGACTCGCTGAAGAGCGTGCCGTTGTTGGCGAGGATGCCGATGGGGAAGCCGTGCAGGTGCGCCCAGCCGCAGACGAGCGTCTGGCCGTAGAGGGGCTTGAACTCGCTGAAGCGCGAGCCGTCGACGATGCGGGCGATGACCTCGCGCTGGTCGAAGGGGGTCTTGATGTCGGCGCTGGCGATGCCGAGGAGGTCTTCGGGATCGTGCACCGGCGCCTCGACCGGGCGGGGCGTCGGGCGAGCGGGCTTGCGCCAGTCGAGGTGGGCGACGATCTCGCGGCCGAGGCGGAGGGCGTCGAGCTCGTCCTCGGCGAGGTAGTCGCTCACGCCGCTGATCGACGAGTGCATCTGGGCGCCGCCGAGCTCCTCGTGGCCCGTCTCCTCGCCGGTGGCCATCTTCACGAGGGGCGGGCCGGCGAGGTAGACCTGCGCCTGCTCCTTCACCATGACGACGTAGTCGCTCATGCCCGGCAGGTAGGCGCCGCCGGCCGTGGAGGAGCCGAAGACGAGGCAGACCGTCGGGATGCGCTGCTCCGAGCGCTGCGTGAGCGAGCGGAAGCCGGCGCCGCCGTGGACGAAGATCTTGTCCTGGTTGGGGAGATCCGCGCCGGCGCTCTCGATGAGGCTGACGCCGACGAGGCGGTTCTGCTCGGCGATCTCGGCGAGGCGGCCGGTCTTGAGCATGCTCGTCGGCGTGATGGCGCCGCCCTTCACGGTGGCTTCGCTGGCGACGAGGAGGCACTCGACGCCGCTGACCTTGCCGATGCCGCCGACGACGGCCGTGCCCGGGGTCTCGCCGCTCATGCCGTAGCCGGCGAGGGCGCCGATCTCGAGGAACCAGCTGTCGCGATCGAGGAGGAGCTCGATGCGGTCGCGGGGGAGGATCTTGCCGCGCTCGACGTGCCGCTTCGTGTACTTCTCGCCGCCGCCTTCGTTGGCCTTGGCCAGGGCGGCGCCGATCTCCGCGAGGGCCGTCAGCGCGGCGTCGCGGTTGGAGGTGAAGGTCTCGCTCTTCCGGTCGACCTTGGTGGGGAGGACCGGGTAGCGGTGGGCGTGCGCGACGGAGGGGACCACGGCGCGGATGGTCTTGAGCGGCCCGGGGGGCGTCAAGGGAAAAATGAATGGCGGTTCAGTGGCGCCGTCGGCGTCCGCTCGGGCTCCACGACCGCGTGTGGGGCGGACTGGCGGAGGGCGGACGGGCGGACGGGCGGACGGGCGGAGGTGCCTGGGCTGCCGCGCTGCCCTCGGCCTCCCCGGGGCTCACCCGTTCTCACCCGTTGCGATGCCGGCCGGATGGTCCATGGTCCGGGCGATGCGCTCGCCTCACGCCACCGCGCCTCTCCCCGCACGCTTCCTGGCGGTCGGGTCGCCGCCGCGGACGGCCGGGGGCTTCGACCGGCGTGCGGCCGCGGCGCGTCGGAGCGAGCGCGTCCCGGCGCTCGCCCGGTTGACCCTCGGTGGAGGCCGCGGATGAGGGAGGACGACGCCATCGCGCGCTGTCGCGCGGCGCTGGAGGCCGGCTCGAAGAGCTTCGCGTTCGCGGCGCGCCTCCTGCCGGCGCGCTGTCGGGACGACGCGGCGGTGCTCTACGCCTGGTGCCGGCGGGCGGACGACGCGATCGACGAGGCCCCGCCCGGGCAGGCGGCGGCGGCGCTGGGGCGGCTCCGGGAGGAGGTCGACGCGCTCTTTCGGGGGGCGCCCCTCGAGGAGGTGACGCTCGAGGCGATGCGGCAGGTGGCGCGGAGGCGCGCGCTGCCGCGGGCCTACATGGAGGCGCTGCTCGACGGCATGGCCATGGACGTCGCGGGGCACGCCTACCGGACCGAGCGGGACCTCTTGCTCTACGCGCATCGCGTGGCGGGCGTGGTGGGGCTGATGATGTGCCACGTCCTGGGGCTGCGCGACGACGGCGCGCTGGTGCACGCGGCGCACCTCGGCTGGGGCATGCAGCTGACGAACATCGCCCGGGACGTCGCCGAGGACTGGGAGATGGGCCGGCTCTACCTGCCGGCGGCGTGGCTCGAGGAGGCGGGGGCGCCGGAGCTGGTCGCGCCGCCGGCGGGGACGCCCTTCCCGGACGAGGCCGCCGCGCCCGTCGCGCGGGTGGTCGCGCGCCTGCTCGAGCGGGCCGAGGGCTTCTACGCGAGCGGCGACCGGGGGCTCGACGCCTTGGCGCCGGGCTGTGCGCTCGCCGTCGGCGCGGCGCGGCGCATCTACCACGCCATCGGGGACGAAGTGGCGGCGCGAGGTCATGACGTCCGGCGCGGGCGCGCTTGGGTGCCGGCCGCGCGCAAGAGCCGGTTGGCCGCGCGCGCGGCCCTGGACGTCGCCGGGAGCCTGCCCCGCCGGGCCCGGGCCGCCCTGACCGATCCGCGACCCGCCGCGCGCCCCCCCGCGCTCGTGCTCCGCTTCGAGGACCTCCTCCCGCGATAGTCCTTCGAATCGCCAGAACGAAGCACCGAGGTATCGTTCGGATTCGCAGAACGATCGTGTCGCAAGTGATACTCGACCCCGTCCCGCGCTGACCGAGACGCCAGCGAAAGCCCAACCATCTCGAACCCTTGGCCCCCGCCGTTTCATCCTGAAACGAGGTCCGCAGGGCTCTGAAACGAGCATTGTTTCGGGTGAGACGCCCACCCTCTCGAGCCCTTGGCCCCAGCCGTTTCACCCTGAAACGAGGTCCGCAGGGCTCTGAAACGAGCGTTGTCTCGCCTGAGACGCTCAGCCGTCGAGGAGCGTGCGGACGCGGGCGAGGACCTCGGTCGGAGCCATGGGCTTGCGCCACCACTCGTCGGGGCCGCTCTCCGAGAGGTCCCAGCCGAGCTCCTCGGCGGAGGTGGCGCTGAGGATCACCACGCGCGCCTCGCCCTGCGCCTCGTGCCCCCGCACCAGCCGGCAGAGCGTGAGCCCGTCCGTGCCCGGCATCATCGCGTCGAGGAGCACCACCTCGAAGGGCGCGCCCTCGTCGAGCGCGGCGCGAACCTCCCGCTCGGTGCTCGCCGTCGTCACGGCGAAGCCCCCCATGCGCTCGAGCGTCATCGACACGAGCCGCAGGATGGTCGGCTCGTCGTCCACGACCAGCGCCCGCCGGGGCGGGGCGAGCTCGGTCTTCGCGCTCACCGGCGCCGCTCTGTGCTCGGCCTCGGCTTCTTGCTGCGCCGCGCTTCCCGGTGCCGCTCTGCGCTCGGCCTCGGCTTCTCGCTGCGCCGCGCTTCCCGGTGCCGCTCTGCGCTCGGCCTCGGCTTCCTCCTGCGCCGCGCTTCCCGGAGCCGCGCTTCCCGGAGCCCCGCCGCCCGTGGCCTCGCCCCGGGCGCTCGCCTCCGCCGCCACTCGTCGAGCCTCCGCGAGCAGCGCCTCCACGCGCGCCCCGAGCGCCTCGGCCCCTTCGCCGATCCCCGTCTCCACCGCGCCCGCCCGCTCCGCGAGCTCCGCCCGGCCCTCCGCGCCGCCCCGGATCCGATGCGCCAGCCGGCGCACCTCCTCCGCCGCCTCCGCCTGCCCCGCGCGCCAGCGCCGCCAGGCCGCCTCGAGCGAGGCCGCCCGCTCCCCGAGCCCGGCCTCCCGCTCGCGCTTCAGCGCCCCCAGCCGGGCCTCGAAGGCGGCGAGCGGATCGGGATCGGGCTCCCCCCTTTCCTGTCCCATCGCTCCAGAGTTTGGCACGATTCGGGGGTCCAGATGGGGGATGAACGCCGATGGCGGCCGGGGACGCGATCCCAGGCCCTGCGGGTGGGGTCCGACGAGCTCGAGGATCTCGGCGACGAGACGGGGCTCCCGGACGGCCTTCGCGTGGGCGACCTCGTCGACGGCGTCTACCGCATCGAGCGCGTGCTCGGCCGGGGCGGCATGGGCGTCGTCTTCCTCGCCCGCGACGAGCGCCTCGAGCGCGACGTCGCCCTCAAGGTCATCGCGCCCCACGCCATCGCCGACGCCAACGCCCGCACGCTCTTCCAGACCGAGGCGCGCGCCATGGCCGGCGTCCGCCACGCGAACGTCGTGCAGATCTTCGCCTACGGCGAGGACGCCGCGCGCCGCCCCTTCTTCGCCATGGAGCACGTCCCGGGGGCCAGCGTCGCGGACTGGCTCGAGCGCTGGGCCGACCCCTCGACGGCCCCCTCCCTCGACGAGGTGCTCGGCATCCTCGAGCAGGTCTGCCGGGGCCTCGGCGCCATCCACGCCCAGGGCATCGTCCACGCCGACGTCAAGCCTGGCAACGTCCTGATCGGTCCCTCCTTCCGCGTCGCCGTCACCGACTTCGGGCTCGTCCGCGCCCTCGGCGAGAAGGACCGCAACGAGCTGGTCGTCGGCACGCCGGCGTTCATCGCCCCCGAGGTGGTCTACTCGCGCGAGCCGGTCTTCGACTCGCGCGCCGACGTCTACTCGGCCGGCGTCATGGCCTTCGAGATGCTCACCGGTGAGCTGCCCTTCCCGATCTCGAACGTCGGCGAGCTCTTCGACGTGCACCTGCGCAAGCTCCCGCCGCCCCGCCCCTCGGACGTGCGCCCGGACCTGCCTCCGGCCTTCGACGAGGTCCTCCTCCGCGCCCTCGCGCGCGACGTCGAGGCCCGCTATCCGACGACGGACGCGCTTCGCAAGGCGCTCCTCGGGGCGCGCCAGTCGGTCGCCCTCGGCCCGCGCCGCGTGCGCGTCCTCCTCGCCGACGACGACCGCGACTTCCTCGCCCTCGGGCGCGAGGCGCTCACCTTCGCCTTCCCGGAGCCGGAGATCGTCGAGGCCACGGACGGGGAGGCGGCGCTCGCGGCCCTGGACGAGCGGCGCGCCGACCTCGCCGTCATCGACCTCGACATGCCCGGCCTCAACGGCATCGAGCTCACGGCGGCGATCCGCGCGCGCCCGCACCTGAAGAAGATGCCGATCATCGTCGTCACGGCCTACGGCGGCGGGAAGGACTGGCAGCTCCTCCAGGCCCTCGGCGCCGACGGCTTCCTGGTCAAGCCCCTCGACCCCTACGCGCTCGTCGCCATGGCCCGCCGCGCCGTCGGCCACGGCGAGGGCTGAGCGCGCATCTCGCCGCCTGTCCGCCCACCTTGGGGTACTCTCCCGCCCCATGTTCGCCGACTACGATGAGCACGACGCGCTGGGCCTCGCCGAGCTCGTGAAGCAGGGCCAGGTCAGCGCGGCCGAGCTCCTCGAGACCGCCATCGCGCGCCTCGAGAAGGTGAACCCGACGCTGAACGCGGTCGTGCACACCATGTACGCGCCGGCGCGGGCCGCGGCGGAGCGTCCGGTAGCCGGCCCCTTCCAGGGCGTGCCCTTCCTGATCAAGGACCTCATCCAGGACATCGCCGGCCAGCCGACGGTCGGCGGCTCGCGCTTCTGGCGGGGCTGGGTCGCCGATCGCGACTCGGAGCTCGTGCGCCGCTACCGCGCCGCGGGCCTCATCTTCTTCGGCAAGACGAACACCCCGGAGAACGGGCTCATGCCGGTCACCGAGCCGGAGGTCTTCGGCCCGACCCGCACGCCCTGGGACACGGGCCGCACCAGCGGCGGCTCGAGCGGCGGCGCGGGCGCGGCCATCGCCTCGGGCGTCGTGCCCATGGCCCACGGCGGCGACGGCGGCGGCTCCATCCGCATCCCGGCCGCCTGCTGCGGCGTCTTCGGCCTCAAGCCGACCCGTGGGCGGACGCCCACCGGCCCCGGCGCGAGCGAGCAGTGGAACGGCTTCGCCATCGAGCACGTGCTCAGCCGGAGCGTGCGCGACAGCGCGGCGGCCCTCGACGCGGTGCGTGGCGCCGAGGACATCGCCCCCTACCACGCGCCCCACTTCGCCGGGCGCTACCTCGACGAGGTCGCCAAGGCGCCGGGCAAGCTGCGCATCGGCTTCCACGCCGAGCCGGCCATGCCCTCGGACGTGCACCCGGACTGCGTCGCCGCCGTGCAGGAGGTCGCGCAGCTCTGCGAGGAGCTCGGCCACCACGTCGAGGAGGTCCGCCCGGCCTTCGAGCCCATGGAGCTCGCCATGGCCTTCTACACGATCGTCGCGTCCCAGACGGCGGCAGAGATCCACGAGGGCGAGGCGATCCGTGGGCGGAAGGCGCGCCCGGCCGACTACGAGACCGCGACCTGGCTCTCCGGGCAGATGGGCCGCGTCTTCACCGGCGCCGACTACGCCATCGCGCTCCGCCGGCTCCAGGCCGAGGCGCGGCGGCTCGTGCACCGGCTCGGCGACTACGACCTCGTCCTCACGCCCACGCTCGGCCAGCCGCCCGTGAAGCTGGGGGCGCTGAAGCCGAGCGGCCCCGAGGCCGTCGTCCAGGACCTCGTCAAGAAGGCCAACCTGCGCGCGCCGCTCCGCCTCCCGGGGCTCCTCGAGAAGACCGTCGCCGAGGTCTTCGACTTCATCCCGTTCACGCCGGTCGCCAACTTCACGGGGCAGCCCGCCATGAGCGTGCCGCTCGTCTGGAAGAGCGGCCTCCCCATCGGGACCATGTTCACGGCCCGCTTCGGCGACGACGCCACGCTCTTTCGCTTCGCTCGCCAGCTCGAGGAGGCGCGCCCCTGGAAGGACCGGCGCCCGCCCGTGCACGCCGCGAGCTGAGCGCCGCCCCGGTCGGCGGTGGCCAGCTCGGCGGTGGCCAGCTCGGCGGTGGCCAGCTCGGCGGCGGCCAGCTCGGCGGCGGCCAGCTCAGCGCCGGCCGGTGTCCGTGTCGAGCTCGGGCGGCGCGTGGAGCTCTCCGGGCACGAGCTGCTGGATCTGCCACACGTAGCGCAGGAGTTTGTGCTCGGTCTTCACCAGGTTGTCCCGCGTGCGCCCGGCCTGGATGCCGGGGATGGACGCCGTGAGCACGGCCCAGGCCGCGAGCATCCCCCAGGTGAGCGCCGGCGGGAGCTCGAGCAGGCGCGGGATGATGTGGATGCCCTCGCCGTCGATCACGAAGGTCGGAGGCCACAGCCCGAGCGCCTCCCCGGCGAAGACCGCGCCCGTGCCGAGGGCGGTGAGCACGACGAAGATGCCGCGCTCCTGCGGCGTCACGTGCGCCGCGAAGTACATGAGGTTCGTCGCCATCAGCGAGGGCACGACGAGGAGCGGGCTGAAGGCCGGGACGAAGAAGAGCAGCGAGAGCGTGCTCAGCACGTAGACCGCGGTCGTCGCGGGCGCCCCGCGGACCGAGCCGCGCGCGTGCAGGATGGCCAAGCCGAAGCAGCCGACGAGCAGCGTCGAGCAGGTCGCGAAGAGCCAGCCGATGCGCACGCCCATCGCGAGGTAGACCGGGAGGAAGGCGAGCCAGAGCCCATAACGCCAGGCGCTGACCTTCGCCGCCCGCCGCCGCGCCCGCTCGAGCCACTCGGCGAGCGCCACCTTCGCCCCCTCCGGGAGCTGCTTCGGCGGGTCGACGAGGAGCTGTGCGAGGAGCTCCGTCGCGGGCCGGGACTGCGGATCGAGCGCCAGCGCCCGGGCCAGCTCCCGGGTCGCCTCGGGCCGCTTCTCGTCCCCCTCGTCGACGAGCGCGACCGCGCGCTTGACGTGCTCCCGCGCGAGCTTGCGCCGCAGCTCGTGGTCCCGGTCGCCCTCGAGGAAGCTCTCGATCCCGTTCGCGAGCTCCCCGGCGCTCTGCAGGCGCTGCTCCGGATCCACGTGCGTCGCCCGCACGCAGAGCTCCTCGAGCTCGGGGGGCACGTCCAGGTCCGGGAAGCGCACCGAGGGCCGCGCGTCGATGCCCTCGATGGTCTTCGAGATGCGCTTGCGCGTCTCCTGCGCCGGGTTCGCCCGCTCGAGCGTCAGCAGCTCGAAGAGGATGCAGCCGAGCGAGTAGACGTCCGCCGTCGGCCCGGTCTCCGTGTCGCCGAGGGCCTGCTCGGGCGACATGTAGCCGGGCGTCCCGAGCGAGCTCCCGGCCTCCGTCACCTCGAGCTCGTCGTCGGGCACGTCGCTCGAGGTGGGGCGCCCGTCGACGGCGTCGCCGGTCAGCTTCGCGATGCCCCAGTCGAGCAGGTAGACCTCGCCGAAGCGACCCACCATCACGTTCGCCGGCGTCACGTCCCGATGCACCACGCCGCGGTCGTGCGCGTAGTCGAGCGCGCGGCAGATCTGCACGAAGATCTGCAGGAGCTTGTTCCGCCGATAGCGCGCCGTGCTGTCCCCGCTCGCCAGCCGCTCGAAGATGTCGGCGAGCGTCTCCCCGCGCACCCGGCGCATCGTGAACCAGGCGCGCGCGCTCTCTCCGTCGTCGTCCTCGGCCTCGTGCTCCCCCATGTCGTACACGGGGACGAGCGCCGGGTGCTCGAGCCGCGCCTGGATGCGCGCCTCCCGCAAGAAGCGCCCGCGCTCCTCCGGCCTCTCCGCGGCCTCCGGCCGCATCACCTTCAGCGCCACGTCGCGGCCGACCTGCTCGTCCCGGCAGAGCGCGACGTCGCCCATGCCGCCGGCCCCGAGCCTCTTCTGGAAGCTGTACCGGCCCTCGAGGTCCGCCGGCAGCTTCACGCTCTCTTCCCCCATGCCGCCAGCATAGGGGAAACGGGCGGCCCGGGTCGGCTCTGCGGCGCCCGGCGCCCGGTCTTTCACCTTGCGAGCCACCGGCCCGGACCCTAGATAGTGGACCGTGCAGGTCCGCATTCGGTGCAATCTGCGCGAAATGACTCGGCAAATCTGCTGAACGAGCCACCCCCGTGCTGCGCATCTCCAAGCTGACCGACTACGGCGTCGTGCTGGCCACCCACCTGGCGGGCCAGGACGCGCCGCGCTCCGTCCGGGATCTCGCCCGCGAGACGGGGATCCCGCAGCCGACCGTCTCCAAGGTCCTCAAGACCCTCGCGAAGGCGGGGCTCGTCAGCTCGACGCGCGGCGCCCGCGGCGGCTACGCGCTCGCCCGGCCGGCCTCCCGCGTGCCCATCAGCGACGTGATCGCCGCCCTGGAGGGGCCGATCGCCGTCACCGAATGCACGGACGAGAGCGCCGACCCCTGCGACTACGAGCGGCGCTGCGGCGTGCGCGCCAACTGGCAGCGCATCAACGAGGCGGTCCAGAGCGCCCTCGCCGAGATCACCCTCGCCGAGATGGCGATGAGCTCGCCGCCGCCGCTGGTCGCCCTCGCCCGCGACCGGGCCGAGGCCGCCGAGCGCCGCGCCAGCGCCACCGAGCCCGGCGTCACCGAGCCCAGCGTCACCGAGCCCAGCGTCACCGAGCCCAGCGTCACCGAGCCCAGCGTCACCGAGCCCAG
>PABA01000046.1 GCA_002699025.1 Sandaracinus sp.
CGCCCTGGCCGCGGAGCGGCGAAGCCCGGCCACTGCGAAGGGGAGCGCTCTGGCCGCGGAGCGGCGAAGCCCGGCCACTGCGAAGGGGAGCTCTCTGGCCGCGACAGCGGCGACGTCACCTGGCTGCGAAGGGGAGCACTCCGGCTGCGGAGCGGCGAAGCCCGGCCACTGCGAAGGGGAGCTCTCTGGCCGCGGCAGCGGCGAAGTCCCCTGGCTGCGAAGGGGAGCGCAGCTGTGTCTGCCCCCGTTGCCCGGCCCCACGGAGCCGCGTTCGCGTCCCGATGAAGAACCGAGGCGTGTGACGCGAGCGGAGCGAGCGCCGAGCGGCCCACGGCCGCGCTGGTAAGCCAAAATAGCGAGCGTCAGCGAGCGGAATCCGCCGCGCAGAGCGCGGCGCGGAGCGGGCTCGCCTCGCACTCCTGGCGCGTCGGGTCCAGCTCCGGCACGAGCAGCCGCAGCGCCGCCGCGTAGCGCCGCGCGTCCTCGCGCGCCTCCGCGGGCACGTCCTCGCCCTCCTCGGCCATGGCCAGCAGCGCCCGGTACGAGCTCAGCGCCTCCGACCAGCTCCCCCGCGCCCGCGCCAGCGCCGCGTGCTCGAGCCGCGCCGCCACCGAGCGCGGCGCCCGGTCCACCAGCCGCCGCAGCACCTCCAGCGCCTCCGCCCGGTCGCCCCCCTCCCGGAGCGCCCGCGCGAGCGTCAGGTGGAGCGGCACATGACCCGGCTCCCGCCGGATCCCGACCCGCACGGCCTCGAGGGCCGCCCCCACGTCGCCCCGCGCCAGATAGATCTCGGCGAGCGCGACGTACGCGGCGGCGAAGCTCGGATCGACCTGGATGGCCCGTCGGAAGTGGGAGCTCGCGCTCACGGCGTTCCCGGCGGCCACCAGCGCCTGCCCGGTCGCGTGCAGCCGCTCCGCGCGCCCTCGACGGGGGCTCCGCGGGCTCTCCTGGGCCGCCGCAGGCAGCGCGCCGCCCCCCACGACGAGCACCGCGAGGAGGGCCCCGAAGAGGGGCGCGAGGCGGCTGGCGCAGCGGGTCGAAGAGAACAAGGCTCGGGCGCTCGGGGTTCCGGGACGCCTCACACACGGTTGCGTCCCTGGACCCTCCAGTGTAGTCGAGCCCCGTTCGGGGCTCACCCTCCCCGCGGAATCGGCCGCGGTCCGAGGGCGTCCTCCGGAGAGCCGTCCCCGACGCCTCCCGGTCGGGCGCCGATACCCGTCCCCACCGCCCATGCGCTCCGCAGCCTTCCTCGCCTTCTTCCTCTCCGGCGCCTCCAGCCTGATCTTCCAGTCGATCTGGTCGCGCATGCTCGCCCACGTCTTCGGCGCGAGCCACGTGGCCATCTCGACCACCGTCACGGTGTTCATGGCGGGCCTCGGCCTCGGCGCCTTCGTCGCCGGGCGCTTCGCGGATCGCATCAAGCACCCGCTGATCACCTACGGCATCGTCGAGGGCCTGGTCGGCATCTGGGCGCTGCTCGTGCCCTTCCTGGTCGACTCGGAGGGCTGGCTCGCGGGCGTCAACGCCTGGCTCCGCAACGACGTGGAGCTCTGGTGGATGCGCCTCGGCATCCGCTTCCTGGTCGTCGTGCCCATCCTGCTCGTGCCCACGACGCTCATGGGCTCGAGCCTCCCGCTCCTCTCGCGCCACTTCGTCCGCGCCTTCGACCCGGCCAACGACCGCCCCCTGCCGACCAAGGCCTGGTTCGGCATGGCGGCCATCTTCGGCGGCGCCGCGGCCGCGGTCTTCTTCCTCACCGAGCTGAACCCGCTGATGGCCGGGATCCTCGGCGTCGGCGCCGTCGGCGCGCTCCTCACGGGCACCCTCTCCATCGGCCGCCGCAGCCGCGCCACCGGCGGCGCGACGAAGATGAGCCAGAACGACGTCGGCTCCATCGTCGGTGCGCTCTACGCCGTGAACACCTTCGGCGCCGTCGCCGGCGTCGCCCTCGGCAGCTTCGTCTTCCTGCCGGCCCTCGGCGTCTCGATCACGAACGTGGTCGCGGCGTGCATGAACTTCCTGCTCTTCGCGCTGATCTTCGCGTTCCGGAAGCAGCTCCTCGGCGAGACCTGGAAGCCCGGCGAGAAGCTCTCCTGGCGCCCCGGCAAGGAGGTCGTCGTCCACGAGAGCCCCGCGGAGCCCGACGAGGACGGCGAGGAGGCCGAAACCGCGGTATCGGCGGAAGACGCCGACGAAGACGACGAGGCCTCCGAGAAGAAGGCCGAAAAGAAGGCGAAGAAGAAGCGCGAGAAGGCCGCCCGCAAGCGCGCCACGTCGGACGACGACGTCCCCGAAGGCGCCCCCGATCCCGACCTCGACGGCGAGGAGAAGCTCCCGGACATCGCCCTCCCCGTCCCGGCCATCGCCCGCAAGCTCGCCTTCTTCGCCTTCGCCGCCTCGGGCCTCGCCTCCCTCTGCTACGAGGTCGTCTGGACGCGCTCGCTGGCCATGACCATCGGCTCGTCCTTCCAGGCCTTCGCCCTGATCCTGATGACCTTCCTCATCGGCATCGGCGGCGGCTCCGCCGTGGCTTCGGGCGTCATCGCCGGCAAGCGCCTCCTCCCCACCGTCGCGATCACCTCGCTCGTCTTGGTCGCCTTCGGCAACGCCACCTGGGGCATCGACGAGGACTGGCTCACCTGGCTCCTCCTCGACGCCGTCTTCGCCGTCCCGATCATCGTCATCTGGGGCGCCGTCGCCCAGCGCCGCCGCGCGGTCCCCTCACCGAACCCGCCGGTGAAGGCCGCCCTGCTCATGCTCGCGGTCCCGGCCATCGGCGCCGTCCTCAACCTCGTCACCTTCGAGGGCCGCCTCCCGGCCATCCTCGCGGCCGTCGTCCTCTGCCTCTGCGCCTTCCTGGCGCTGGTCGTCGCCCTCCGCCGCTACCCGGTGCTCCAGCTCGCGACGATGCCGCTCTTCATCGCCGTCGCGGCTTTCGTCAACTACCTCTTCCAGGACGAGATCCCCTGCGCCTTCGCCCAGCTCGTGGCCTCCATCGAGACCCTCTACGAGAGCGTGGGCCTGGTGCAGTTCTTCATGTTCCTGACCGTCGCCCTCTGCACGCTCCCGGCGACGGCGGGCATGGGCGCCATGTTCCCCCTCGTCCTCCGCGTCTGGACCCGCGGCGGCGACCAGGTCGGCCGCGACGTGGGCACGGTCTACGCGGGCAACACGCTCGGCTCCATCCTCGGCGCCTGGCTCCCGGGCTTCGTGCTCATGCAGTCGCTCGGCATGGAGCGGACGATCATCACGGGCATGTTCGTCTACCTCGGCGTCGCCCTCCTCCTCCTGGTGGCCGCGGCCGCCGATCGGGGCGAGACGAAGGCCGCGAAGGAGGGCGACGCGGAGGCCGTGGCGAAGTCGGCGCCGCCCGGCTGGTACGCGCTCAGCATCTACATCCTGGCGCCGCTCATCCCGCCGATGGTCGTCGTCCTCGCGCTCCTCGGCTGGAAGCCCAGCTACTTCGACAGCCTCGAGGACATGCGCTGGAACCTCAGCCAGATGACCCTCGGCGTCTTCCGCGTCTCCCTCGCCGAGGACGCCTGCTCCGAGGCCTGGGGCGAGCCGGACCTCGTCTACTACCACGACGGCCTCTCCACCACGGTCAGCGTCGAGCGCTGGGGCCGGCACTACGCCCTCAAGAACAACGGCAAGGTCGACGCCTCGAACGGCGACGACATGCCGACGCAGATCATGGTCGGCGCCTACCCGCTGCTCATGCACCCCGAGGGCCCCGAGGGCCTCGACGTCGCCGTCGTCGGCTTCGGCTCGGGCGTCACCGTCGGCACGGTCCTGAAGTTCCCGGTCGAGCGGGTCGACGTGATGGAGCTCGAGCGCTCCATCCCCGAGGCCTCCAAGTTCTTCGAGGACGTCAACGGCCTCGACTACGTCCTGCAGGACTTCCCGTACATCGAGATGGACCGGCTCACCATCGTCAACGACGACGGCCGGAACTACCTCGCGAGCACGGACCAGCAGTACGACGTCATCGTCTCCGAGCCCTCGAACCCGTGGATCACGGGCGTGAGCGACCTCTTCACGACCGACCACTGGCGCATCACCAAGCAGCGCCTCCGCGAGGGCGGCATCTACTGCCAGTGGGTGCAGCTCTACGAGCTCAGCCCGGAGAACATCAAGACCATCTACCGGACCTTCGCCTCCCAGTTCGAGCACGTGGTCGTCTTCGCCGCCGAGGACCTCTCCTCGGACACGGTCATGCTCGGCTCGGACTCGCCGCTCCCCCTCGACCTCGAGCGCGTCCGGAGCGCCTACCAGCTCGAGGGCGCCCCCCAGGAGCTCGAGCGCGCCTACATCCACTCGCCCTTCGACGTCTTCGCCCGCGTGCTCCTCGCCTCCAAGGAGGAGGTGATGCAGTTCACGCAGATCGAGCATCGCCTCCGCGGCGGCGAGTGGATCGCCTACCCGGATTCGAACAACCCGCCCGACCGCGGCTGCCCCGAGGACACCTGCCGGCGCGAGCCCGTCGTGCTGAACACGGACGACAACGCGCACATCGAATTCCAGGCGCCGCGCGACCTCATCGGCTTCCAGCGCTTCGAGGGCTACCTCGCGAACATCTACTCGCCGGACTGGCCCTACGGCCGCGTCGTCCTCCACGCGGAGGGCTTCGGCGAAGGCTCGGAGGCGGCCGAGAACTACGCCGAGATGGCCATGTCGCTCATCGCCCACGGCAAGAAGGCCGAGGCGGCCGCGTTCATCGCGCGCAGCCAGGACGAGGGCGGGAGCCGCACCACCGCCGTCGCCGCCGAGGTGCTCACGCGCCTGATGACCGGCGAGGGGGAGCCGACCATCGCCATCGAGCCGCCGGTGCCGGGCCCGCAGATGGCCGCCCGGGAGGCGCGCACGCTGACGGAGGGCTTCGAGCGCGTGCGGCAGGCCGTCGACATCGGCTCCTACGGCACGGCCCTCGGCGCCATGGAGGACATCCCGGCGCCCCTCCGTCTCCACAGCGGGCCGAGCATGCGCCTGCTCTACGGCTACCTCCTCTTCAAGACCGCGAGCACCTACCAGTCGCGCTACGGCGAGGCGATCGAGCAGTTCGAGGACCTCATCCGGAGCGACGAGCAGTACGTGCTCCGCCACCCGGAGGTCTTCTACTTCCTCGGGCGCGCCCACGACGCCGAGCTGAACTTCGACAAGGGGCTTCGGAACATGCGCGTCTACGTCGAGGCGCGGCTCCGGGCCCAGGAGCGGCGGCAGCGCGAGCAGGAGGACGCCGAGGGCGCGCCGACCACGGACGGCGAGCCCGGTGAGGGCGAGGCGCCGACGAGCGGCGAGGCCGAGGGGGAGGAGTCGGCCGAGCTCGACGCGAACGCCGAGGCCGCGCTCCGGGCCGCGGAGGCCACCCGCGACGCGGTCCGCGAGCGGGCCGGCGACGGCGCCGACGGCACGTCCGAAGACCGCCCCGAAGACCAAGCCGAAACCCCGGCGACATCGGACGGAAACCCCGCCGAAGAAGGCGACTGAGACGTTTCGTCACGCTGGGTAGGCGGCTTCGCACCTGCCCCCGGGAGAGCGCGAACCGGTCTACGCACGTATCGAAGCCGAGCATCGCCGGCGTCGCCTCGATTCGCGCTCGAACCCACCGGAACACTTGACGTTTTTCGGATGCGCCACAGGCTTTCGGCGACTTCTGGCCCCGTGGCACGGAACCTGCGTTGTTCCCCTGCGAAGGGTCGGGCTTCCGAGAGGCCCCACGACACCCTCACCATGCCCCTCAGCGACGAAGAACGAACGACGTCCCGGACGAACGGGACCTCCCCTGGAGAACACGACGACATGCAGGAGATTTCGACCCCGCGCCGCTCCTCGATCCCGACGGGCGACGCCCGCGCGCTCCGCATCCTCGCCAAGAGCGTCTACCGCGAGCTCAAGGCGAGTGGCCACAGCCGCTCGGACATCGTCGGCTTCACGAACGCGCTCCTCGAGCTCGTGACGAGCGACATCAAGACCGACGCGGACGCCTGAGCGCGGACGCCTGACGCCGACGCCCGACGCGGACGCCTGACGCCGACACCTGGGCGCCGCGTCCCGAGCCCTCTGCTGGGCCCGCCCGCGCGCCCTAGAGCACTCGCGACCGAGCCGCCGATCGAGCCCCGCGCTCGCGGCGGCTTCTTTCGTCCCGGGCCTGTCGCGAAGTCGTTTCACTCGGTTTTTCCGAGCCAACACCGAACCGAGCGATCTCTCTCGGACCTCCCCGACCGTCCTTGACCACCTCCGAGGGGCACGGTAAGGAGGCCGCCATTGCCGGCACTCACACCGGCGTGACGGCGCGCCCGCGCGCCGCTCTTCGACCCGCACCGAAACCCAGAAGGGGAGCCAACGTGGCCACCAAGATCGGCATCAACGGATTCGGGCGCATCGGGCGTTGCGTCGCCCGCGCCATCCTCGCGGACCCGAACAGCGACCTCGAGATCGTCGGCATCAACGACCTCACGGACGACGAGACCCTCGCGCACCTGCTCCAGTACGACTCGGTCCACCGCACCTTCGGGCGCGACGTGTCGGCCGTCGAGGGCGGGCTGAAGGTCGGCGATCAGGTCATCGCGACCAGCGCCGAGAAGGACCCCTCGAAGCTGAAGTGGGGCGAGCTCGGCGCGGAGATCGTGCTCGAGTGCACCGGCGTCTTCCGCAACAAGGAGAAGTGCCAGGGGCACCTCGACGCGGGCGCCAAGCGCGTGATCATCAGCGCCCCGGCGAAGGGCGCCGTGGACGCGACCTTCTGCGTCGGCATCAACACCGACCAGTACGACCCCGCCGAGCACGTCGTCGTCTCGAACGCCTCGTGCACGACGAACTGCCTCGCCCCCATCGCGAAGGTGCTCCAGGAGAAGCTGGGCATCATCAAGGGGCACATGGTCACCGTGCACAGCTACACGAACGACCAGCGCATCCTCGACCTGCCGCACGGCGACCTCCGCCGCGCGCGCGCCGCGGCCATGAGCATGATCCCGACGACGACGGGCGCCGCGAAGGCCATCGCCCTCGTCCTCCCGGAGCTCGACGGCAAGCTCGACGGCGTCGCCATCCGTGTCCCCACGCCGGACGTCTCCATGGTCTGCCTCACGGCGCACGTGGCGAAGAACACGACCGCCGAGGAGATCAACGGCTGGCTCGAGGAGTACGCCGCCGGCCCGCTGAAGGGCGTGCTCGGGGTGGAGAAGACGCCGCTCGTCTCGACCGACTACATCGGCAACCCGCACTCGTCGATCGCCGACCTCAACCAGACGCAGGTCATCGGGGACGACCTCGTCGAGGTGCAGAGCTGGTACGACAACGAGTGGGGCTTCTCGATGCGCATGATCGACCTCGCGCGCGTCATGGCCAAGAAGGCCTGAGCCACCGGCGGCCCCGGCGCGCGCGCGTCGGGGCCGCGCCGCATCCGCCGCCCCGCTGCACGCGGGGTGGCCCACCGATTCCTGGCCCGACCGACCGACTCCAAGGGGGAGAGCGTGCCCATCCGTTCGCTGAAGGACCTGCCCATCGCGGGCCGGCGCGTGTTCTGCCGCGTCGATTTCAACGTGCCCCTCGACGGCACGACGGTGACCGACGACACCCGCATCCGCGCGGCCCTGCCGACCATCGAGCACATCCTCGAGGAGGGCGGGCGCCTGGTGCTCGCGTCGCACCTCGGTCGGCCGAAGGGCAAGCGCGTGCCCGAGCTCAGCCTCGAGCCGGCCGCCCAGCGCCTCGCCGAGCTGCTCGGCGTGGGCGAGGTCGTGCTCACCGACGACTGCGTCGGGGACGGCGCGCGCAAGGTGGTCGGGGACCTGCGCGACGGGCAGGTCGCGCTCCTCGAGAACCTCCGCTTCCACCCCGGGGAGAAGGCGAACGACGAGGCCTTCGCCAAGCAGCTCGCGGCCTACGCGGACGTCTACGTGAACGACGCCTTCGGGGCGGCGCACCGGGCGCACGCCTCGGTGAACGCGCTGCCGAAGATGATCGGCCTGCGCGGCGCGGGCCTGCTGCTCGAGAAGGAGCTGGCGGCCCTCGACAAGCTCCGCGGCGAGGTCCAGCGCCCCTACGTGGCCGTGCTCGGCGGCGCGAAGGTGAGCGACAAGATCGGTGTCATCGAAGCGCTCCTCTCGCGGGTGAACGCGCTCGTCATCGGCGGCGCCATGGCCAACACCTTCCTCGCGGCGCAGGGCCGGAGCCTCGGCGCCAGCCTGGTCGAGGACGAGAAGCTCGCGCTCGCGCGCTCGGTGATCGCGAAGGCCGAGGAGAAGGGCGTCGACCTGCTCCTGCCGACGGACCTCCGGGTCGGCGAGTCGCTCGAGGACACCTCCGCCGAGGTCGTCGGCCTGGACGGAGTCGGCGGCGCGCAGATGGCCCTCGACATCGGGCCCGAGACCGAGAAGGTCTACGCGGATCGCGTGCGCAAGGGCGGCACGGTCTTCTGGAACGGGCCCATGGGGCTCTTCGAGAACCCGGCCTTCGCCCACGGCACGACCGCGGTCGCCGAGGCCATGGCGACCTGCCCGGGCTTCACGGTGGTGGGTGGCGGGGACAGCGTCGCGGCCATCCAGCAGGCGGGCCTCGCGAGCCGCTACGACCACGTGTCGACGGGCGGCGGGGCGAGCCTCGAGTACATGGAGGGGAAGAAGCTCCCCGGGGTGGAGGCGCTGCTATGAGCGAGATGCCGAGCCGGACTCCGATCGTCGCCGGGAACTGGAAGCTGAACCTCACGGTCGGCGAGGCGCTGGCGCTGGTGAAGGCGCTCCGCGCCGAGGCCGACGGCCTCGAGGGCGTCGAGGTGGTCGTCGGGCCCGTGGCCACGGCGCTCCACCCGGTCGCTGGGGCGCTCGAGGGGTCGTCCATCGGCCTCGCCGCGCAGAACACGCACTGGGAGGACCGGGGCGCCTTCACCGGCGAGCTGAGCCCCGAGCTCCTGAAGGACGTGGGCTGCACGCACGTGATCGTCGGGCACTCGGAGCGGCGGCAGCTCTTCGGGGAGACCGACGAGGGCGTGAACCGCAAGGTGCGCGCCGTGCTGGCGAAGGGGCTCACGCCGATCCTCTGCGTCGGGGAGACCCTCGCGCAGCGCGAGGCGGGCGAGACGCTCGAGGTGGTGCTCGGCCAGGTCGAGGCCGGGCTCGAGGGCGTCGAGGACGCGAGCGCCGTCGTGCTCGCCTACGAGCCCGTCTGGGCGATCGGCACCGGGAAGACCGCGAAGCCCGAGGACGCCCAGGAGGTGCACGCGGCCATCCGCGGCAAGCTCGGTCAGGTGGCGCCGCGGGTGCGAATCCTCTATGGAGGTTCGGTCAAGCCGGCCAACGCCGCCGAGCTCCTCGCGCAGGAGGACATCGACGGCGCCCTGGTCGGCGGCGCCTCGTTGCGCGCCGACACCTTCGTGCCCATCATCCGGGCCGCGCTTCCGGGCGGCTGAGACCGCCCTCCCCTCTTCTTCACGAGCCAGCGACCACCGCTTCGAGAGCACGCCGTGTTCACGTTCCTCAGCATCGTCTACGTCATCGTCTGCCTCTTCCTCATCCTCGTGGTGCTCCTGCAGTCCGGTAAGGGCGGCGGGATGGGCGCCGCGTTCGGCGGAGGCGGCGGCGCGGGTCAGCAGGTCTTCGGCGGCGCCGGGGCCGGCAACATCCTCACGAAGATGACCGCCATCTCGGCGGCGCTCTTCATGATCCTCTCGGCCACGCTGGCCTACCTCTCCTCGCCGGGCGACCAGGCCCTCGAGAACGTCGCGGAGGAGATCAGCGCCGGGGCCGCGTCGGGCGCGAGCGGCGACGACGAGGAGGAGGGCGCCGCGGGCGCCGAGGACGGCGACGAGGAGGCGGCCTCCGAGGACGAGGCGGAGGCCGAGGAGCCCGTCGACGAGCCGCTGGACGAGGAAGCGCCGGAGGCCGAGGGCGCCGCCGAGGAGGCCGAGGCCGCCGCCGAGGAGCCGGAGGACGCCGCCGAGGTGTCGGAGGACGTCGCCGAAGAGCCCGTGGAGGCCCCCGCGGCGCGCACTTCGCCCGCCGAGTCGGCCACGGAGCGCGCCGCCGCGACCGCCATGGCCGCCCCGACGCCGATGGCGGCCCCGACCGCCATGGCCGCCCCCGAGCCAGAGGCCGCGCCGGCCCCCGCCCCCGCGATGGAGGAGGCGCCGACCACGCCGATGGAGGCCGCCACCGAGCAGGCCGCCGAGTAGGCGTCTCGCGTTCACGCTCGAGCCGAAGGCCGACCTCCCGGGGTCGGCCTTCCTCGTTCCGTCGTTCCGTCGTTCCGTCCCTCGCGGTCCGCGGTCCGCGGTCCGCGCTCGGCCGCACCCCGAGAGGATGCAGCTCGGGGCCGCGCGTCTCCCCGACCGGCTCCACGTCTCGGTAGCCGCGCCCCTCTCTCGGAGGACGCCCGCAAGGCGACCCACCGTCGACGCTTCGCCCCAGACGCGACGATGCCGCGTCTGGGCGGCGCGCCCGAGGCGCGGCCCGGGCTCCGTCGCCGTCGCGCTCCGCGGACGGTTCAGCTGGCGGTCTCAGCTGGCGGCTTCAGCTGGCAGGTTCAGCTGGCAGCCGCGCGGTCGCCGCTCGACGTGATGGCCCCGTCGGCCGACTGCGGCAGCGTGATCGCGAAGACCGTGCGCCCGGGCTCGCTCTCGAAGGCGATCTCGCCCCCGTGGTCCTCGACGATCTGCCGCACGATGGCCAGCCCGAGGCCCGTGCCCTCGTCCTTGCCGTGCGTCGTGAAGGACTCGAAGAGCCGCTCCTTGATCGCCTCCGGGACGCCCGGCCCGTCGTCCTCGAAGCGCAAGAGCAGGGCGCCGTCCTCGCGCCGATCCACGACGATGCGGAAGGTGCCCTTCCGGTCCAGCGCCGCCGCGGCCTCGGCCGCGTTCCGGGCGAGGTTGTGGGCCGCCCGCTGCACCTTCGGCGCGTCGAAGTGGGCGACGCCCCGATCGCGGAGCTCGAGCTCGATCTCCATGCGATCGCCGAGGGCCCGCCGAAGCTGTTCGGCGAGGTCCTCGAAGAACTTGTAGAGGTAGACCTTGCGCACCCAGAGCTTCCGATCGCCCCGCGCGAAGGCGAGCGTCTCCCGCGTCATGGCGTCGAGGATCTCGACCTGCGCGAGCACCGTGTCGACGTACTGCTGGCGGACCTCCTGGTCCTCCTCGCTCGCCAGCATGCGCACGTAGCCCTTGATCACGGTCATGGGCGTCTTCAGGTCGTGGAGCACGCTCGAGAGGAACTGGCCGAGGGCCGAGAGGCGCTGCTCCCGCTCGCGCCGCTCGCGGCTCCGGGCCTGCTCGATGGCCGTCGAGACGTGGCCGGCGATCACCGTCGCGAGCTTCAGGTCGTCGTCGGTGAAGTCCGCCTGGCCCTTGGACTTGTTGAGCAGCTCGACGGCGCCGATGCCCTGCCGGTCGCCGTCGTCCCAGCGGAGCGGCACGCAGAGCACGTTCCGCGGGTGGTAGCCGACCTCCTCGGAGATGTGCCGCGAGTGGCGCACGTCGTCGTCGACGCGGTTCACGACCTGGGGCTTGCCGTGCTTGGCGACCCAGCCGCAGATGCCCGAACCGCTCTTGATCTGGAGCCGCTGCACCTTCTTCGGCTCGCCGCCGACCGCGGCGCGGAAGTGCAGGTTCCCCGTGACCTCGTCGGCCAGGAGGATCGACGCCGCCTCCGCGTCCACGGCGCGCATGGTCCGCGCGAGCACGCCCTGGAGCAGCTCGTCGAGCTCCATGGCGCCGGCCGAGACCTGGGCGATCTCGAAGAGCACGTCGAGCTCGCGGATCTTCTTCTGGAGCTGCTCCTGCGTCTCGAGGAGCTCGATGTTCTTGCCGACGACGCTCAGGAAGAGCTTCGAGTTCTCGATGGAGACGGCCGCCTGCGAGCTGAGCGCCCCGAGGAGCGCCTCGTCCTCGCGCGTGAACCAGCCGCCGTCCTTCTTGTTGAGGACCTGCACCACGCCGATGGTGCGCCCGTGCTGGTTCTTCATGGGCACGCAGAGCACCGAGCGGGTGCGGTAGCCCGTGCGCCGGTCCCACTCGGCGTCGAAGCGGACGTCCTGGTAGGCGTCCTTGAGGTTCAGGCTCTTGCCGGTCTTGGCGACCGAGCCGGCCAGACCCTCGCCGACCTTCAGGCGGATCTCGTGGACGTGCTCGCCCTGGGCGAGCTTGGACCAGAGCTCGCCCGTGTCCTCGTCGAGGAGGTAGAGGGTCGAGCGATCGGCGTCCATCACGTCGCTGATGCGCTCGAGGACCATGGTCAGCAGCTCGTTCAGGTCGAGGGTCGACCCGAGGAGCACGCCGATCTCCTGGAGCGTGCGCAGCTTCGCCCGCTCGCGCTCCATCTCGATGCGGAGCGCGTCCAGATCGGCCCGCACGTCCTCCGTCGGAGGTCCATCCGGCCGCTGTCGCGAAGAGCTCGCCACCGACGGAGTCTCCCCCGAAGGCCGGCGACGAATCAACGCTCGTCCGGCGAGGCCTGAAGCCCCGCGCCCGAGCTCAGAAGCCCTGGCGCATCTCGGCGCGGTCGCCGACGGCCAGCTCGTGCACGCTGCGCATGATGATCAGCGTGGAGGTGTTGTCGCGGACGTCGACGACCCGGCCCTCGGCGATCACCTCCGGCGGGAGGTCCTCCTCGTCCGGATCGGGCACGTCCTGCTCGAGCGTCCCGTAGTTCGTCGGCCGCTGGGAGAGGCTCTCGCGCCACTCGTCCCCGGCGCGCACGACGAAGAAGCGGTTCCCGAGCTGCACGCCCTGCTCGCGGCCGGCGTCGAGGAAGACGATCTGGTAGTCGGCGCTGAGGCTGCGGGGGCGGAGCGTGGCGACGACCTCGGCCTGGACGTCCTGCGCGTTCTCCCGCGGCGGGACGACCTCGAAGCGCCGCGGCACGGGCGCGATGCGGTAGCCGCGCTCGATCGGGTCGAGCGCCTCGGTGATGGTCGCGCGGCCCACGCCGCGATCGCGGTCGTAGCTCCGCAGGCGCACGGTGCCGTAGATGCGGACGAGCTGACCGCTCTCGTCGGGGTTCCGCTCGTCCTCCCCGATGACCCGGAAGACCGTGTACTCGCGGCCCGGCTGGACCGGCGCCTCGTCGTCGAAGCGGACGTAGATGTCGTCGTAGGTCGACAGGAGCATCTGCTCCTCGGGCGAGCCGACGATGACGCCGCTCTCCTCGAGCGCCTCCTGGTCGAGGTAGCCCTGGTCGCGTAGCCAGACGGTGCCGACCTCGGCGCGCTCGGGGGCGCGGACGCTCGTCTCCGGGAGCGGCTGGGCCTCGCCCTCGGCACGCAGACGGAGCCGGTCGAGGGGGTAGATCCAGTGCGGGTTGGTGATCTCGGGGTTGTAGGACCAGACCCGCGGCCACTCCCACGGGTTGCCGAAGAAGCGCCCGCTGATGTCCCAGAGGGTGTCGCCGCGGCGCACCGTGTAGACGTCGGGGACGAGCGTCGAGTTCGGACGCCCGCCGACCACGATGCCGCTGCCCGAGCGACGGGCGCGTTCGAGGTCCGACTCGCCGGCCTGCGCCGAGAGACCATCCGGGGCGGCGGCGAGGCCGAGCAGGATCGCGAGGCCGAGGTGCTTCTTCATCAGGCGTCCTCCCGCGACGCGAGGCGCGCCGCGACGCTTTGGGGGTGCTCGCGCCGGAGCCGCTCATAGGCCCGGCGCGCGGCCATTCCGTCCCCCATGCGCTGGTGACAGAGACCGATCTTCAGGAGCGCGTCCGGGGCCTTCTCCCCCGAGGGGTGGGCGCGCAGGTAGGCCTCGAAGGCCGCGCGGGCGGCCGGGTAGCGGCGCTGGATGTAGAGCGCCTCGGCCCGCCAGTAGCGCGCGTTCGGCGCGAGGCGATGCTGAGGGTGGCTCGCGGCGAAGCGCTCGAAGGCGGCCTCGGCCTCGCCGAAGCGCCGCGCCCGGAGCGCGCCGAGGGCGTCGCGGTAGGCCTCGAGCGCGCCGTCGGCCCGCGGGGCCGGGGCGCGGGCCGGCGCCGGCGCCGCGGACGCGGTGGCCGTGGGGATCGGCACCGGCGCCACGGCGGGGGCGGCGGCGGTCGGAGTCATGCCTCGCGGCGCGGGGATCGGGCGGAGCGGCGTGTCCGGCAGCTGGATGCCCTGCGGGCGAGACCAGGCGGCGCCGGACGCCTCCCGCGCCGAGACGGTCCCCTCGGGCGGCGACCAGGGGCCGGAAGCCGGGGCGGGCGCCTCGGGCGCGCCGTAGAGGCGGAGGACCGGGCGGCTGCCGCGGGCCTCCGGCTCGGGCTCGTCCTCCGGCTCCGGCAGCGTCTCGGCGGGGACCTCCCAGTCCCCCTCGCCGTCCTCGAAGAAGCTGCCGTCCTCGTCCGTGGAGCGGGGCTCGCCGCCGATGCGGACGGTCTCACGCGGCGGCACCGGGCTCGCGGCCCGGAGCTCCTCGGCCTCCGCCTGGGCGAGGGCGAGCCGGCTGCGCAGCTCCTCGACCTCCTGCTCGCGGCGCTCGGCCTCGGCTTCGAGGCTCGCCAGCCGCTCGGAGACGCCGGGCTCGGGCGTCGTCGGCGTGGCGGGCGTGGACGCCGCGCAGCCGAGGGAGAACGTGGATGCCAGGATCAGTCGACGCACGGAAACCTCGCAGGCAGCGTATGGAGGCGGCCGCGAAGTGGTCAAAAAAGCGGGTGCTTGTGGGGCGGGGGCCGGGCAGGCAGGATCGAAGGTGGTGGACGACACGGGAGACGGCGGGCTCGGGCTCGTCCGGGCGTTGGTGCAGCACCACGCCGAGCATGCGAGCGGCATGGTGGAGGTGCGGGCCGCGGGCGTCCCCTCCCTCCTCTACCTGGTGGACGGCGTGCCGGTCTTCGCGGAGGCCGGGAGCCTCGGAGAGACGCTCGGGCGCGTGCTGCTCCGTGAGGGCAAGCTGGACCAGGAGCAGTACGCCGCGATCGTCCACCACATGACCGAGCAGCTCGTCGACAGCGAGCAGATGCGCTTCGGTGAGGCCGCCGTCGCCCTCGGTTTCCTCTCGCCGACGGAGGTGACGGCGGGGCTCGAGCGGCAGGTGCAGCGGAAGATCCTCGCCTGCATCGCGCCCCGGGACGTGAGCTTCCACTTCATCCCGAGCGAGACGCTCCTCGACCACGTCGGTCACTTCCCCTGCGCCCTCGAGCCGCTCCTGGTGGAAGGCCTCCGGCGCGACTTCGACGCGCCCCGGCTCATGCCGGTGCTGGCCTCGGGGCTGCAGCACTACCTGCGCCTCCAGGGACGCGCCTCGGACATCGGCGAGGCGCTCCAGCTCACGCCGGCGGAGGTCCGGGCGCTCCGCACCGTGGACGGCGAGGCGACGACCCTCGAGCTGCTGGCCCCCGGTCGGATGGGCTCCCTCGAGAGCGACGACGTGGTGAAGCTCATGGCGACGCTCGTGCTCCTCGAGCGCGCCGAGCTCTTGGCGCGGCCGCCGAGCGCACGCGCCCCGCGGCCGCGTCGGGGGACGCCTGCCCGCCCGATCCGGGAGGTCCGGGAGGACGGCGGTCCGGTGGACGACGCCCCGCCAGAGCGGCGCGAACGGCGCGCGCCCGACACCACCGCCGTCGCCGAACCCGCGAAGGACGCCCGCGCCGAGCGCGAGGCGCGCCCCGCCCGGCGGAAGGCCACCGCGTCGGGCCCGGAGCGCCCTCGCCGGCCCGCCGAGGCGGCCACGAAGCCGGCGAAGCCCGCGACGCCGGCGAAGCCGAAGCCTGCGAAGGTGCCGGACCCGCGACCCCGCGGAAGCTACGACGCGGCCGCGCGCCTCCGCGCCAAGCAGCTCGCCCGCCTCGCCGGCGCCACCCGCCCCTCGGCGCCGGAGCCCCCCGCATCGGCCAAGCCGCGCTTCCGCCCCTCGGTCGTCGCGAAGCGTCGGCGCTTCCTCGCGGAGAAGGCCTTCCGCGCCGCGCGGCGACACCTCGACCGGGGCCAGTGGGAGCCCGCCGAGAAGGAGCTCCGCAAGGCCGTCCAGCTCGAGGACGACAGCACCGAGTACGCGCTCTGTCTCTCCTGGGCGCGCTTCCGCGGGGCCCGCGCCCCGAGCGAGAAGGCGGCGCTCCGCGAGGAGCTCGACGAGCGGGTCAAGGCCGCGCTGCGGCACGACCGGGAGATGGCCTACGCGCACTACGTGCGGGCGCACCTGTACCTCCTCGACGAGAACGAGGCGAAGGCGCTCCGCGGCTTCCGCCGGGCGGCGGACCTCGACCCGGAGCTCTTCGACGCGCAACGCCACGCGCGCCTGCTCGCCATGCGGAAGAAGTGAGCGCTCGCCCCGACCCGCGGCGCGGGCCCCGAGCCCCCTACCCGGCCGCGTCGACGAAGGGGCCCATGGCGCGGAACTTCGCGTAGCGCTGCTCGATGCGCTGCTCGGGCGTCATCGCGTCCAGCTCCGCGAGGTGCCGCCGGAGCGCCTCGGCGAGCCGCTCGGCGGCGTCGGCCGGGTCGCGGTGCGCGCCCCCGGTCGGCTCGCTGACGAGCTCGTCGACGATGCCGTTGTTCTTCGCGTGCCCCGCGAGGAGCTTCAGCTGCTCGGCCGCGTCCGGCCCGCGCGCGCCGTCGCGCCAGAGGATCGACGCGCACCCCTCGGGCGTGATCACCGAGTAGGTCGAGTACTGGAGCATGAGCACGCGGTTGGCGACGCCGAGGGCGAGCGCGCCGCCCGAGCCGCCCTCCCCGATCACCGTCGCGATGATCGGCACGCCGAGCCGCGACATGACGAGCAGGGAATGGCCGATGGCCTCGCTCTGCCCGCGCTCCTCGGCGCCGAGCCCCGGGTAGGCGCCGGGCGTGTCGATGAAGGTGAGCACGGGGCGGCCGAAGCGCTCGGCGAGCTCCATGACGCGGCAGGCTTTCCGGTAGCCCTCCGGATGCGCCATGCCGAAGTTCCGCTTCACCTTCTCCTTCGTGCTCCGGCCCTTCTGGTGGCCGATGACGGCGACGGTCCGGCCATCGAAGCGGGCGAAGCCGGCGACCAGCGCGGCGTCGTCGGCGTAGGCCCGATCGCCGTGGAGCTCGACGAAGTCCTCGAAGACCGCGTCGAGGTAGTCGAGGAAGTAGGGCCGGTCCGGGTGCCGGCTGAGCTGCACCTTGTGCCAGACCGAGAGCTCTTCGTAGAGTTCTCGCTGGATGCGGTCGGCGCGCGCCTCGAGCTCGCGGATCTGATCCGCGATGCCGGCGTCCAGATCGCCCATCTCGTCCGAGACGCTCTTGAGATCCCGGATGCGCTGCTCGAGCTCGACCAGCGGCTTCTCGAACTCCAGGTGAGCCACGGGGCGCTTCTAGCTCGCTTCGGCGCCGAGGTCACGACGCGACGCGTCAGGGGCCCCGCCGACGGGCCGATCCCCCGACCGAGTCAGACCGGGCGGGTGCGCTCGTCCCACATGGACGAGGGGTCCTTCGGGCCGACCACGTTGTAGACCTTCAGCGCGCGCGCCTTGCCCTTCACCTGCTGCGGCGGGAGCTCGACCACCTCGAAGTAGTCCTTCACCCGGTCGTAGGTGTGGCGGCTGATCAGGCACTGGCCGGCCTTCGCCACGGAGCAGAGCCGCGCGCCCGTGTTCACCGTGTCGCCGATGACCGTGTACTCGAGCGCCTTGCTGCTGCCGAGGTAGCCGGCGACGACCTCTCCCGTGTTCACGCCGATGCCGATCTGCAGCTCGGCCTTGCCCTCTTCGCGGCGGACGCTGTTGAAGTCCTTCTCGAGGACATCGAGCATCTCCATGGCCGTGCGCACGGCGCGAACCGGATCGTCCGGGTGCGCGACGGGAGCGCCGAAGAGGGCCATGATCTCGTCGCCGACGAACTTGTCGAGCGTGCCCTCGTTCTCGAAGATGATCTCCACCATCAGCTCGAAGTAGTCGTTGAGCATGTCGACCACTTCCTGCGGCGGCATGTTCTCGGACATCGAGGTGAAGCCGCGGATGTCGCTGAAGAGCACGGTGGTCTCGCGGAGCTCGCCGCCCTTGGCGACCTCGAGCTTGCCGCTGATGACCTGCTCGGCGATGGCGGGCGAGAGCAGGCGCTGGAAGCGCTCGCGGGTGATGGCCTCCTGCTGGAGCTTCTTCGCGTAGAGCGAGTTCTGGACGGCGATGGCCGCCTGGTTCGCCACGTTCTGGAAGAGCTGGAGGTCCTTCTCGGTGAAGGCGTTCGCGGCGATCTGCGAGTCGAGCATCATGATGCCGAAGACCTCCTCCCGGTGGAGGAGCGGCACGGCCATGCTCGAGCGGATGCCCTGCATGATGATCGAGTGGGCGCCCTGGAAGCGCGAGTCCACGGAGGCGTCGCTCGAGAGGACGGCCGCCTTGTCGCGGAGGACCTCCTCGATGATGGTGGTCGAGAGGACGACCTCCTCGTCGGAGACCTTCGACTGCTTGGTGCGCACGCAGCGCGGCTTGAGCTCCCGCTCCTCGTCGTAGAGCAGGATGACGCCCCGGTCGGCCGGGAGGATGGAGAAGGCCGCGTCGAGGATCTTGGCGAGGAGCCGGTCCACGTCGAGCTCGACGCCGATGGCCTGCATCAGCTCGTAGCTCGCCCGGAGCTTCTCGTAGTCGCGGCGGAGGGCGTCGTTGTCCTGGACCAGCCGCTCGGGCAAGAAGTTCTGGTCGAGGAGCGGCGCCAGCTTGGTCCGGATGTGGCTCTCGACCATGCCCGGCGCGATCGTGACCTTGGAGGTCGGGAGCGCGGGCGCGGCGGCCTCGGCGGCGGCCCCGGCTCCGCCCGCGTCGGGGGCGGGCATCGACGGGCTGGCGGGCGCCTGGGAGGACGGGCCGACCCCGGCCATGGTCTCGTCGCCCGTGAAGATGATCCGCGTCGAGCCGAGCGTGATCTCGTCGCCGGTCTGGAGGACGCGATCGGAGACGCGCTCCCCGTTGACGAAGGTCCCGTTCAGGGAGCCCAGGTCCCGGAGCACGAAGCGCCCGTCGACGAGGTCGATGTGGCAGTGCTCCTTGGAGACGATGCGGTCCAGGACCTGGTGGGTGTTGTTCGGATGGCGCCCGAGGGTGTTGTGGGCGCCCAGCTCCCGTTCCTGGCGGCCATCGGGGCCGATGATGGTGATCCTGGCCATGCAGCAGAGAAGAAGCAGGAGGCTCGAGGGTTCGAAGGCGCGCGTTCAGCCCCTCGCGACCCCCCGACGTTTCGCGCCGGGCGGATCCTCGAGGTCGTGCCCGCACGAAGCCGAGACACCACCGAGCGAAAGCGATGCTAACGAGGGGCCGGCGGCGAGTAAAGCGGCGAATCGGCGACGAAGCGGGCCCCGCCGAGCCAGGAGCTTGCCGGAGGAGAACGCCCCTGCTAGCGTCATCGACCCTTCCGGGGTGTGCGGCCCCCACGGACCGCCCTCGGCGCCCCCTCGGCGGCGAGCCCCGAACCGCCGCGATTGTCGGCGACACCGGCAACGGCGACATCGGCAACACCGCCGGCACCGGAGAGACAGAGACCATGGCCCGCGTCACCGTCGAAGACTGCCTCGAGCACGAAGAGAACCGCTTCGCCCTCGTCATCCTCGCAGCGCGCCGCACGCGCCAGCTGATGAAGGGCGCTCCGGCGCTCGTGCCCAGCAAGAACCGCGCGGCCGTGACGGCCCTCCGCGAGATCGCCGCCCAGCGCGTGCGCTTCAACCGCCCCGTGAAGGAAGCGGTCGAAGAGTTCATCGTCGAGACGAAGAACGCAGAAATCCGCTGAGGGCTCGCTCCGCTGAGGGCTCGTTCCGCCGAGGTCTCGTCCAGCTGCGGTCTTTTCCAGCTGAGGGGTCCCGCCCGCTGGGCGCCCTTCCTCGCGGAGCCGTCTCTCAGTAACCCGCCGCCGCGAGCTTGCCTCGCTGGCCCTTGCGGTAGAAGCGCCGGAGCTCGGTCACGAGCCCGGCGCGGTCGTTTTCGGCGACGAAGCGCGCTTCCAGCTGCGCCGCGAAGCGCCCCGCGACCCGGTTGGCGACCCGGTAGCGCTCGCCCCGCTCGCTGCCCGCCGGGTCGATGAACTCGGCCTCTTCGAAGAGCGCCTGACGGAGCGCCCGGCTCCGCCCCTCGCGCTCCCGGGCGCGCACGAGGCCCGCGCCCCAGCCCTCCAGCATGGCGACGGCGTACTTGTCGACCTCCGCTTGCACCTCGAGCTCGAGCTGGCTCACGGCCTCCTCGTTGGCCTCGCGGAAGGCGAGGTAGACGAAGTGGCTGACGCCCTCCGTGACCTGCTCCCAGGCGGGCGTCGCGGGCGGCGCCCCGCGCTCGAAGGCCTCCACGGCCGCGTCGTCGACCCAGAGCGCGACGAAGACCCCGTCCTCCTCCTCGAGCACCAGGAGCAGCTCGCCGCGCGCCAGCTCGGCGTCGGCGATCGCCCGCACGGTCGCCTCCTCGCAGAGGAACGCGCCGAGGTCGGGCGGGTCCACGTCGTAGAGGGCCGCGAGGCGCTCCTGGACGCGCCGGAGCACCCGCGCCTTCGGAAGCTCGCCCTTCACGTCGCTCAATGGAGCGACCCGCCGGGCACCTGGGGGAAGACACCGGCCGCGTGCAGGCGCGCCGCGACCTCCGGGGAGCGGCTCTTCCGCCAGCGGTCGTAGAGCTTCACGATGTCCTGGGGCGTTCGCAGCATCGTGTGCTCCCGCACCTCGCCGATGACGCGCACCCAGCCGCGGAAGCCGCCGGCCAGCTCGCCGAAGGTGGCGCGGCGCTGGTTGCAGAGGGACGAGGCCTCGCGGTAGGCGCGGCCGCCCATGGCGACGTAGTAGTCCGGGCTCATGCCCCGGCGCTCCACGTGGTCGGCGAAGAACCCGCAGGTGTAGAGCGCGGCGTCGCCCATGCCGCGGAGGATCTGGAGCCGCTCGCGGGCGTCGGCGGCGGCGAGGGCCTCCTGCAGACGGTGGACGAGAGGCTGGTCGGGGGTGGCGAGGGCCTGGCGGCGGCCCTCGGCGAGGAGGTCGACGAGATAGAGCTCGGTATCCGGGCGGGCCTGGACCGAGAGCCGGTCCATGGCTGCGCGGACTCGCTCGTGAAAATAGGCGCGAAGGTCGGCGTGGGCCTCGATGGACATGGCTCGAAATTAGCGGTGCACGAAGTCTGCACAAAAGATTTGCATGTCCTCGATCAGGGACGCTTCGCCAAGGGGCTCCGTTCTTGGCAGCCGGAGCGATCGAGTGCTGACGCGCCGCTGGCACTCTCCGATCGCGACTGCCAATCGCCTGAAATCACATAACAAGTGAGCATGCTCACGAGGCGATCGAGGTGCCCCGTTGACGCGGCCGCCGGGGGGTTTACCTTCCCGCTCGTCGTCAGCACTCCCCGGGGGCGAGTGCTAACAAACTGAGCCCACAGCCCCACTCGGCCGCCCGCTGCGGCCGATCGGCGCGGCTCGCACGGCTTCTTCAGTCCCCCAACGACACCCTTTCAGGAGGAAACACATGGCGATTCGACCGCTGGGTGATCGCGTGCTCGTCAAGCGCGTGGAGGAAGAGGAGATGACCAAGGGGGGGCTCTACATCCCCGATACGGCCAAGGAAAAGCCCATCGAGGGCAAGGTCGTCGCCGTCGGTCACGGCAAGCGCACGGACGACGGCGAGCGCCACGAGCTCGAGGTCAAGAAGGGCGACCGCGTCCTCTTCGGCAAGTACGCCGGCACCGAGGTGAAGATCGACGGTGAGGAGCACCTCATCCTCCGCGAGGACGACATCCTCGGCATCGTCGAGTGAGTCCCCCTCCCTCTCGTAATTACTGAGAATTTCAGCAGGAGAACATTCTGATGGCTGCCAAGGACATCCTCTACGACACCAAGGCCCGCAACAAGATCCTCGCGGGTGTCGACGCCCTCGCCAACGCGGTGAAGGTCACCCTCGGCCCCAAGGGCCGCAACGTCGTGATCGAGAAGAGCTTCGGCGCGCCCACCGTCACCAAGGACGGTGTGACGGTCGCGAAGGAGATCGAGCTCGCCGACAAGTTCGAGAACATGGGCGCCCAGATGGTGCGCGAGGTCGCTTCGAAGACCTCGGACGTCGCCGGTGACGGCACCACGACGGCCACCGTGCTCGCCCAGAGCATCTTCCGCGTCGGCTCCAAGATGGTCGCCGCCGGTCACAACCCGATGGAGCTCAAGCGCGGCATCGACCGCGCGGTCGCGCACGTGACCGAGCGCCTCGTGAAGCTCTCGAAGGCCACCAAGGACCCGAAGGAGATCGCCCAGGTCGGCACGATCAGCGCCAACGGCGACGAGACGATCGGCACGATCATCGCCGAGGCCATGGAGCGCGTCGGCAAGGAAGGCGTGATCACGGTCGAGGAGGCCAAGGGTCTCGAGACCGAGCTCGAGGTCGTCGAGGGCATGCAGTTCGACCGCGGCTACCTCTCGCCGTACTTCGCGACCAACACCGAGTCGATGAAGGCGGAGCTCGAGGACTGCTACGTCCTCATCTACGAGAAGAAGATCGCGAACATGAAGGACCTCATCCCGGTCCTCGAGAAGATCGCGCAGCAGCAGAAGCCCTTCCTCATCATCGCCGAGGACATCGAGGGCGAGGCGCTCGCGACGCTCGTCGTGAACCGGCTCCGGGGCACGCTGAAGGCCGCCGCCGTCAAGGCGCCCGGCTTCGGTGACCGCCGCAAGGAGATGCTCAAGGACATCGCCACCCTCACGGGCGGCACGTTCGTGAGCGAGGACCTCGGCATCAAGCTCGAGAACGTCCAGCTCAGCGACCTGGGTCAGGCCAAGCGCGTCATCATCGACAAGGACTCGACGACCATCGTCGACGGCGCGGGCAAGAAGAAGGACATCGCGTCCCGGATGGACACCATCCGCAAGCAGATCGAGGAGACCTCCTCGGACTACGACCGCGAGAAGCTCCAGGAGCGCCTGGCGAAGCTCGTCGGTGGCGTGGCCGTCATCAAGGTCGGCGCCGCGACCGAGGTCGAGATGAAGGAGAAGAAGGCGCGCGTCGAGGACGCGCTCCACGCGACCCGCGCGGCCGTCGAGGAGGGCATCGTCCCCGGCGGTGGTGTGGCGCTCATCCGCGGCCAGAAGGGCCTCGAGGAGCTCGAGACCGAGTCGGACGACGAGGCCGTCGGCGTGCGCATCCTGATGCGCGCCATCGAGGAGCCGCTGCGCCAGATCGCGTCGAACGCGGGCCTCGAGGGCTCCATCGTCGTGAACGAGGTCAAGGCCGCCAAGAAGCAGGTCTTCGGCTTCAACGCCCGGACCGAGACCTACGAGGACCTGGTCGCCGCCGGCGTCATCGACCCGACGAAGGTCGTGCGCAGCGCGCTCCAGAACGCCGCGTCGGTCGCCGGCCTGATGCTGACCACCGAGGCCCTCGTCGCCGAGATCCCGAAGGAGGACAAGGGCGGCGACGGTCACGGCCACGGCGCGCCGGGCATGGACTTCTGAGCCACGCCAAAGACCGCTGAAGAACGCCGGCTGCCCTCGGGTGGCCGGCGTTTTTCGTGCGGTTTCCGCTCGCTGGCGCTCGCTATTTTTGGCTTACCAGCGCCGCCGTGGGCGGCTCGGCGCGGCCTCCGGCCGCGTCACATGGGTCGGTTCTTCGACGCGACAC
>PABA01000047.1 GCA_002699025.1 Sandaracinus sp.
AAGCGGCAAAGCCGGCCCACCGCGAAGGGGAGCGCTCCCCCATCCGCCCCCGTGGCTCGGCCCCACGGAGCCGCGTCACCGCTTCAACGAAGAACCGAGCCCCGTGACGCGACCGAAGGTCGCGCCGAGGGCCCCCCCGGGCCCGCTGGTAAGCCAAAATTAGCGAGCGAAGCGAGCGGAAAACGCGTCGAAACCCCGCCGGAGTCGTCCGACGGGGTTCTCGCAGGGCCTCGATGCCCTGTCAGAGCGCTCGGACGTCTCAGCGCCCGGGCGTCTCAGCGCTCCATCTTCGCGCGCTTGCGCCGACGACGGGCCGCCTCGGCCTCCTTCTTCCGGCGCCGCACGGACGGCTTCATGTAATGCCGACGGCGCTTGAGCTCCCGGAGGATGCCCTCCGACGCCATCTTGCGCTTGAGATGCTTGATCGCCCGCTCCAGGCCCTTTTCACCGACCTGAACCTCGACGGGCTTCAGCTGAACCGCTTCACCGATCGCCATGTCGTTCCTTCCCTGAGGGGTCGCGGAAGGTGGCACGCTCGGCCCCCCCGCGCAAGTGACGGACGGCCACGCCGTCTCGCCCGTGTCTCGCGTCAGATGTCGATCTGCGCGAGGACCGCGTTCACGGCCTTCGCGCTCTGCATCACGTAGAAGTGGACCGAGGGCGCGCCGCCCTCGAGGAGCTCGCGGACCTGCTGCACCGCCCAGGCCACGCCCACGTCGAAGACGTGCTTCTTGTCGGCGGCCTCGATCTCCCGCGAGAGCGCCTCGGGGATGTCGCAGTGGAAGACGCTCGGGATGCTCCGCAGGTGCCGGCGCGCCGTGAGCACCTTCAGGCCGGGGATGATCGGCACCGTGATCCCCGCCTCGCGGCAGGCCTTCACGTAGTCGAAGTAGTGCCGGTTCTCGAAGAACATCTGCGTCACGATGTACTCGGCGCCGGCCTCGACCTTCTCCTTGGTGCGCCGGACGTCCGCCGCGAGGTTCGGCGCCTCGAAGTGCTTCTCCGGGTAGCCGGAGCAGCCCACACAGAAGTCCGTCGCGCTCGAGTCCATGTGCGCGTCGAGCCACTGGCCCTGGTTCATCGCGCTGATCTGCTTGATGAGATCGATCGCGTAGACGTTGCGCGTGCGCCCGTCGCGAAGCGGCTTGCGGTAGCCCTTGTCGTCGCCGCGGATGGCGAGGACGTTGTCGATGTCGAGGTAGCGGAGCTCGATGAGGAAGTCCTCGGTCTCCTGCTGGGTGAAGCCGTGACAGAGCACGTGCGGCACCGCGTCGACGTTGAACTTGTTCTGGATGAGGGCGCAGACCCCGAGCGTGCCGGGCCGCTTGCGCTTCACGTGCCGCTGGATGCCGTCCGGGGTCTCCTCGTAGACGACCTCCGCCGGGTGGCTCGTGATGTCGATGAAGGGCGGCTCGTGGTGGCAGAGCTCCTCGACCAGCCCGAGGAGGTCGTGGATGTTGCCGCCGCGCTTGGGCGGGATGATCTCGAAGCTGATGAGGGGGCGCGTCGCCCGTTCCAGGTGCTCGGTGACCTTCATGTCGTCTCGTTTCGCGGGTCGTCGTGGGGCGCGACCGGGCGCCGCGGGCCGGGCCCACGACGCAGCGCGTCAGCATAGTCGTTGCGAGAGCGGCTTCCACCCGGGCGCCGCCGGACCGTCGCGAGCGGCGCGGGGGCGGTCGCTCGGACGCCGCGGCCCGCGCGAGGCGTCCGCCGTCGGGGTGCGCGAGCCGGGCGCTCAGCGGCCGAAGGTCGTGCCCTTCAGCGTGTCGTCGTCCAGCTCCCGCAGCCCGCCCAGATCGCGGAGGTAGGCGAAGCGGTAGATGCCCGTCGCATGCCCATCGCCCCAGCCCATGCGGAGGGCGTACTGGCCCGAGAGCCCGAGCTCCTTCAGCTCGAAGGCCTCCGGCGGGAGCGCGTCCGTGCCCTCGACCCAGCGCACGGGGCCGGCGTGGCCCTGGCATACCGCGCAGGGGCAGAAGGCCCGGAGCACGCGGTGCGGCAGGAGCGAGGTCGTCCCGTCGCTCCAGTCGATCTCCATCAGACGCGCGCCCTCCGGCGCCCGCACCTCCACCGGCTCGTGCTCGGCCTCGCTCATGCCCACGGTCCTGCGACCGCCGGGGGGAGAGCGCAAGCCCTCGGCCCGACGCAACCGCGCCGCGCGCCGGTCGACACGGGCGGCCATCATGCGCGCCATCGCCCCTCTCGCCCTCGGGCTCGCCGCGAGCCTGGCCACCCCAGCCGCCGCCCAGGTCTCCGACGCCTGGGCCGTCGCCCCGGTCGTCCACCGCGCCGACCCGGACACGCTGGCGCCTCAGCCCGACGAGCGTGGCCTCGATCGGGCTCTGCGCCTCCACGTGCGCTTCGAGAGCCACCTCCCCGTCGAGGCGAACGGGATCGACCGCGCCGAAGACGACGACCTCTTCGACTTCGGCCTCGGGGGGCGCCTCGCCCTCGAGATCCCCATCGCCGGGCTCCTCTCGGTCGGCGCGGAGGGCGAATACACCTGGTGGCACTACGGCACGGAGATCAGCGACGACGAGCGAAACGCGACGATGCTCTCCTTCGGCGGCTTCGCGCGGATTCACGCCCTCCTCGGCGCCGTGCGGCTCTTCGCCGGCGCCCATCTCGGCGGGCTCGTCGCCTGGGAGGACGGAGAGGCGCTTCGCGGCTTCTACGCCGGTCCGCACGCCGGCATGCAGGTCGGCGGCCGCTGGGGCTACGAGCTCGTCGTCGGGGCCACGCTGCGCACGATCCGCGACCAGGCCGCGCTCCCCAACGGGGCCCTCGACCCCTTCGCCTCCATGGGCTTCTTCGTGCTCCTGGAGGACCCGCGATGAGCCGCTCGCTCCAACTCCTCGTCGTCCTCCTGCTCGCGGCCGGCTGCGTCCGAGGCGAGCGCTTCCGCCCGCGCTACGAGGCGCGCCGCATCGTCGAGGCGCAGCTCGGCTGCCCCGAGGTCGAGGTCTCCGTCGTGCCCCGGAGCCCCTACCGCGACGAGCCGCTCGACGACCGCCGGCTCGACCTGGTGGCCTGGGGCTGCGGCCACGTCGCCCGGCTCCGCTGCAGCCCCTTCGGCACGGTGGGCGGCGCTTGCGAGGCCGACCCCACCTACGAGGCGCCCGAGCGGCCCGCGGCGATCGTGAAGGTCCGGGGGCGCTACGCGTCGCTCCACGGCGTCGCCCAGCGCGAGCGGATCGTAATCGACGGTGCGGAGGTGGTCCGGCATGGCGGCGCCCGCGCCATCGCGATCCCGGTGTCCCCCGGGCCGGCCCGCTGGGAGATCGAGACTCACCCGGTACACCAGCGCATCGAGCACTACACGACCCGGTCCGAGCGGCGCATCGGTGACCGCGTCTACACGCGGACCGAGCTGCACGAGCGGGTCGTGCGCGAGCCGGGTGTGGGCTGCGGCCAGCGCTTCACGCTCAGCCCGGCGCCCGGCGCGATCTATCGCGTGGCGCTCGACGTGCAGGCTCCCGGCCACTGCGAGGTCTACTGCGCGCGGGAGGTGCCGACGGGCGCCGGAGTTCAGCTCGCGGCCTGCGAGGGCTTCGGGCCGGCGCCCTGAGGTCCGGTGCTTGCCCCGGCCCGGGGGGCGGCCCAGAACCAGGCGATGCCCGAGCCCATCGAGCTGCGCGTGGACCTGGAGGAGGCGGACGTCCGCCGGGGCCTCTTCTTCACGCTCGTGCGGCACAGCCCGGGCCTCCGCTTCCTGCCGGCCTTCTATGCGCTCGCGGCCGTCGGGCTCTCCGCGGGCCTCTACTTCGTCGGGCGCGGCCGCGTGCCCTCGGGCACGGAGCTCTTCTTCGGCGCCGTCTGCCTGGTCGTGCTCGTGGGCATCCCCCTCGCCGTGCGGCGGCTGGCCCGGCGGGCCTTCGAGGCCGTGCCCGAGCGGGCGGCGACCTACCGCTTCCGCGACGAGCACGTGCAGATCCAGTCGGGCGAGGCGGTCACCACGCTCCCCTGGGCGAAGCTCTACCAGGCCCACGAGACGCGCCGGGCCTTCTACCTGCACCCCAAGCCTGGCGCCTTCCACGTGATCCCGAAGCGGGGCCTCGGCGAGACGGAGCGGGAGGCGGTCGCCGCCTGGCTCGGCGCCAAGGCGAAGAAGCGGCGTGCGACCGAGATCGTCAGCTGGATGAGCCCCTCGATCGCGCTCGTGCTCATGCTCGCGACCTACGCGGTCTACCTCTGGCTGAGCTGAGCGGTCGCCGTTCCCATGCGGTCCGTCGAGGCGTCCCCACGAGGCGGCGCGACGCGATCCGCCGAGCTGCTACGCTCCCCCGGTGATCGGACGGCTCCAGGGTGAGATCGCGGAGGTCGGCCTCGACGGCAGCGTGCTCGTCGCGGTCGGGGGGGTGGGCTACGAGGTGCACGTGCCGGTCGGCGCGCTCGGGCGCCTGCGCGAGGGCGAGGAGGCGACGCTCTACGTCCACACGCACGCCCGCGAGGACGCGCTCTTGCTCTACGGCTTCGCGAGCGCCGAGGACAAGAGCGCCTTCCGGATCCTCCTCGGGGTCAACGGCGTCGGGCCGCGCCTCGCGATGGCCATCCTCGGCGTCCTCGACGCCCACGAGCTGGCGGCGGCCGTCGCGCGCGAGGATCGGGCGGCGCTCAAGGGCATCCCGGGCGTCGGCAAGAAGACCGTCGAGCGCATCCTCCTCGACCTCAAGGACAAGCTCCTCGTCTTCGGTCAGGGGCCCGGCGCGCCGCGGCCGGCGGTGGCGAAGCCCGCGGCGACGCCCACGGGCCCGGTCGCCCAGGTGGTCGCGGCGCTCGTGGGCATGGGCTACAAGCCCGCCCAGGCCGAGCGCGCCGTCGAGGGGATCGACGCCGAGGGCAAGAAGGTCGAAGCTCTCCTCCGCGAAGCGCTGAGCGCGCTCGCATGACCCTCCCGCCGCACCGACGCCCTCTGCACTGCCCTCTGCGCCGCCTCCCGACGCCGCCCGCCGAAGTCTCCGCCCGATGATGTCCGACCGCGAGAACGCCCAGCTCGAGCCCGAGCCCCAGCCGGGCGACGACGTCTACGAGATCTCCCTCCGCCCCTCCCGCTTCGAGGAGTTCGTCGGCCAGGACCGGATCAAGGACAACCTCCGCGTCTTCGTGGAGGCCGCGCGGCGCCGCGGCGACCCGGTCGACCACGTGCTCTTCTGCGGCCCGCCGGGGCTCGGCAAGACCACCCTCGCCATGATCCTCTCCGAGGAGCGCGGCGTGATGCTCCACTCGGCGAGCGCGCCGGCCATCGAGCACAAGGGCCAGCTCGCCGCGCTGCTCACGAAGCTCGAGCCGAACGACGTGCTCTTCATCGACGAGATCCACCGGCTGCCGGCGGTGGTCGAGGAGAACCTCTACACGGCCGTCGAGGACTTCCGCATCGACATCGTCCAGGGCGACGGGCCCTACGCCCAGACGCTCTCGCTGCCGCTCCACCCCTTCACGCTCGTCGGTGCGACGACGCGGACGGGCCTGCTGACGAACCCCATGCGGAGCCGCTTCGGCTACGTGGCGCGGCTCGACTACTACCCGCCGGAGGAGCTCGCGACGATCGTCACGCGGAGCGCGAAGCTGCTCGGGCTCCCGCTCGAGGGGGACGCGGCCATGGAGGTGGCGCGGCGCTCGCGGGGGACGCCGCGGATCGCCAACCGCATGCTGCGGCGCGCGCGCGACTTCGCCGAGGTGCTCTCGGACGGCGTGCTCGATCACGAGACGGCGAAGGAGGCGCTCGACCGGCTCGACGTGGACGGCTCGGGCCTGGACGAGATGGACCGCAAGTACCTGAGGGTGATCATCGAGTTCTACGAGGGCGGGCCGGTCGGCATCGAGACCATCGCGGCGGCGCTGAGCGAGCCGCGGGACACGCTCGAGGACGTCTACGAGCCCTACCTCCTCCAGCAGGGCTTCATCGCGCGGACGCCGCGCGGGCGCGTGGTGACGAAGAAGGCTTGGACGCACCTGAAGATCGCGAAGCCGAAGAAGGGCGGCGGCCCGGCCGGCGAGGGGCAGGAGTCGCTCTTCTGAGGCGCGGCGTCGTGAGGCGCGGCGTCGTGAGGCGCGTCACGACGAAGCGTGTCGCGCCCGAGCCTCAGGCCGCCTTCGAGCGCGCGGAGAACGCGCGGAAGCCGAGCAGGAGCGAGACGAAGGCCATCACGCCCATCAGCCCGACGACGGGCCAGCGCCCCTGCTCGCGCTGGGCGATCCACTCCTCGAGCTCGGCCCGGGACCCGACGTAGACGTCGACCAGGCTCTCGTCCCCGCGCCGCCCGATGACGTGATCGCCCGGCCGGACGGCGCGCACCGCCGCCACGTAGGGCGGCGCCCCGAGGCGCTCGCGGATCTCGGATTCGTCCGCCTCGAGATCCAGCTCGAGCTCGTCCAGGCTCGCGAGGTCGCGCACCTCGAGCGGCACGGCCCCCTTCCAGGTGGCCGGGAAGGGCAGCGTCACGCGCTCCTCGCGCCCCTCGCCCTCGAGCACGACCTGGGGGCTGCCGATCACCGTGGACCAGCTCTGCTCGATCGCCCGGGAGCCGCTCCGGGAGACGCGCACCTCGCCGAAGACGAAGGGGTCTCCGAAGGGCGCGTCACGCAGCGGCGCCTCGGCCACGTCGCCCTCGACGACGTCGGCGCCCTCCGGGAGGGCCATGCCCGTCCCCTCGGTGGCGACCGAGGTCGCCACGTAGCCGAAGCCGAGGCCGGCCGCGATGGCGACGACGCCGAGTGCCTGCTTCCACACGATGGCGAGGGTCTGACACCGAAGCGCCCCCGAGGCCAGCCTCGGGGGCGCTTCGCCGCGCTCGAACGGGCGAGCGAGGGGGATCCGCGCGGAGGACTCGGTGTTCTCGGGCGCCCTCCGCTCGACCACGACCACCGCAGCCCTCGCCGAGCGGCGCACCTATGTGGGATGCACCGAGCCCAGCTGGGGCCGGGGGCGCCGGCGTCAGTCGAAGGCCCAGACCGGCGTCGGCGTCGCCTGCCGATCCTGGCCGGCGCCGGCGCGGCTCTGCATCGTGTCGAGGAGCCGCTCGAGGAGGGCCAGGTCGTCTTCGATGTCCGTGTCCGGCGTCGTCTCGAGCCAGCCCCGGAGGCTCTCGGCGAGCCCCTCGCCCACGGCGAGCCCCGCGGCCCAGTCGCCCTCCTCGGCGGCGAGCGTCATGCTCTTGAAGCCGACGAGCACGTTCAGCGTCACGAAGGCCTTCTCGATGTACGGGTCGGCGAAGAGGCCGCCCGGGGGCATCTCGCCGGGCTCGGTCTCGGCGCGCACCGCGGCGCGCTGCTCGACGGCCTCGCCCGTGAGCGGGTCCGTGTAGGAGACGGTCACGTCGCCGACGAGGAAGGGGTCGGCGCCGGCCGGCCGCGGCAGGCGCGGCATCAGCTCGAAGAGGATCGCGCCGCCGCCGCCGCGCCGCCCCATCCCCGGGCCCTCGCCCACGTCGCCGCCGTCCCGCCGGCCGGCGAGGAAGAGGCTCGGCACGCGCGCGGTGCCGGAGGCCGGCTCGAAGTCCGCGTCACTGACGCCGTAGAGGCCGACGACGTGGTAGCCGTTGCCGCCGTCGAGGCGGATGGAGACGTCCGTGGCGAGCGGCGTGAAGCTGGTCGCCAGCTCCTCGCGGAAGACCTCGCGCGCGTCGGCGGCGTCCGCGACGAAGAAGCTGTTGCCGGCGCCGGTGGCGCTCAGCCGGCCCCAGAGCGTCTCGTCGGCGTCGTCGCCGAAGCCCACGACGGAGGTCGCGATGCCGCGGCCGGCCTGCGCCTGCACGAGCTCGACGAGGCGCGCCGGGCTGGTGATGCCGAGGTCGGCCCCACCGGTCGAGAGCAGGAGCACGCGCGCCTCCTCGCCCTCCCGGGCTCGCTCCTCGGCGAGGGCGTAGCCGGCGCGGAGCGCCCCGTAGAGGTCACGCTGGCCGCCGTAGGCGTGGGCGTCGTGGGCCGCGAGGATGGTGCCCGAGTCGCTCGCCTCCTCGGCGAGGACGGTCGGCGTGTCGGCGAAGGCGACGACGCTCATGCGGTCTCCCTCGCGGAGCTGCTCCGCGAGGGCGCCGAGGGCCGGGCGGAGGAGGGCATCGGCCTCGGCCTGGGCCCGGCTCGAGGTGTCCGCGACGACGACCAGGTGGACCGGTCGATCGGTGACCGCCTCGCGCGTCGTCGAGAGGGCGACCCGCACGAGCGTGCAGGCGTTGCCGTTGATCAGGTTGCCCATCAGGCCGAGCGAGGCGTTCGCGCAGACCGCGTCGTCGCAGCTCGCCTCGGGGGCGCCGATGGCGTGCTCGGCGAAGAAGCCGGTCGCGTCGAGCGTGCTCGAGGCCGGGATGCCGCCCTCCTCGACGATCTGCCGGAAGAGGCCAAAGTCCTGCGCGCCGCCGGGCGCCAGGCGCGCCCCCGGCGAGCCGCCGCGCTCGGCGGTGCCGGCGTCGCTGCAGGCGCCGAGGCCCAGGGCCAAGAGCGCCGCGAGCGTGGCGCGGGCTCGGGTCGTCGTGCTCTTCATCCTCTTCATCGCGTCGTTCCTCCCCATCTCTCTCGTCTTCCCGCGCGGTGTCTTCCCGCGCGGTGTCTTCCCGCGCGGTGTCTTCCCGCGCGGTGTCTTCCCGCGCGGTGTCTTCCCGCGCGGTGTCTTCCCGCGCGGTG
>PABA01000048.1 GCA_002699025.1 Sandaracinus sp.
CCGACATCGGCCACCCCAGCCCGGCCCCACGGAGCCGCCTTCGTGTCGCGTCGAAGAACCGAGCCATGTGACGCGAGCGAAGCGAGCGCCGAGGGCCCCACGGGCCCGCTGGTAAGCCAAATTAGCGAGCGCAGCGAGCGGAAGACGTTCAGCTGCGGTAGTGCTCGACGTCGATGTCGTAGCGCTTGAGCCAGCGATGCACCTGCATCCGCTCCTTGCCCAGCTCGCGCCCGACCGCGGCGATGTTGCCCTGATGCCGTTCGAGCAGCTCGCGGAGCACGGCCTCGGGGGGCGCCTTGGAGCGGCTCTTCTTCGCGGGGCTCGCGGCGGGCGCGGCCTGCGGGGCCGGGGCCGGCCGGGGAGGCGGCGGCGCGGTGTTGCCGTGACCCTCGAGGGCGGCCTGGATCTGCGCCGGCAGGTGCGGGAGGTCGAGCTCGGGCCCGTCGCAGAGCGCGAGGCTGAGCTTCACCGCGCTCTCGAGCTCGCGCACGTTGTACGGCCAGTCGTAGTGCGCCAGCGCGAGCATGTAGGGGAACGTCGGGCGCGCGTCGGAGCGACCGGCGCGCTCGAGGAAGTGGCGCGTCAGCCGGAAGAGATCCTCGCGGCGGGCGCGGAGCGGCGGGAGCTGCACGAGGAACTCGCGCAGTCGGGCCAGGAGATCGCCGCGAAAGCGCCCCTCGGCCACGTACTCGTCCAGGTCGCGGTGCGTGGCGCAGACGACGCGCACGTCGACGGGCGTCGGCACGGTCGCGCCGATCGGCAGGACCTCCTTCTCCTGGAGGACCCGGAGGAGCTTGGCCTGCGCCTCGAGTGGCATGTCGCCGATCTCGTCGAGGAAGAGCGTGCCCCCGTCCGCGGCGCGCACGAGGCCCACCTTGTCGCTCGTCGCGCCCGTGAAGGCGCCTTTGCGGTATCCGAAGAGCTCGCTCTCGAGGAGGTTCGCCGGGAGGGCGGCGCAGTTGATGGCCTGGAAGGGGCCGCCGCGCTGGCTCAGCCGGTGGACCTCGCGGGCGACGAGCTCCTTGCCCGTGCCGCTCTCGCCGGTGACGACGACGCTGAGGAGCGTGCGGGCGACCTTCTCGATGCGCTCGAGGAGGGCGTCGACCTGGGCGCCGCCGACGAGCGGGCTGCCGCTGACGCCGTGGTGCACGGGGCGCGCGGTCTCGACGATCGTGCCGTCGAGGCGGTAGGCGCTGTAGGCGTAGACCGAGCGCGCGGCGTGGCGGAAGATCGTGTCGCCGATGCGGACGACGTCGTGGTCCTCGAGGCGGTGGGCCTGGACGCGGACGCCGTTGACGACGGTGCCGTTGGTGCTGCCCTTGTCCACGACCCACCAGCCGTCGGCGCGCTTCTCGATCTGCGCGTGGTAGCGGCTGACGGCGGCCTCGGGGATCGAGAGCGAGTTGTCGGCCTCGCGGCCGAGCGTCGTCACGCCGGCGGCGAAGGGGAGGGCGCTCGGGAGGTGCTCGTGCAGGCGCGAGTAGACGAGCACCAGGCCCGGGGTCGGGTCGAGGTCTGCGTCGATGCGCGGGACGGCCTCCACGGAGGCGGTCGTCCACCCTTGGCGGTCGGAGGTCATCGACGTCGAAGTCCGGCGCTCACGCGCTCCAGGCGAACGACCGTACCAGACGGTGAGGGTGTCGTCAGGTCGCTTCGGCTCGGCGGAGCGTCGCGGGCGATGCGACGTGAGATGGAGTAGGCCGGCCCGGGGCCTCAGCCGGTGGCTTCCTGGGAGCCGCTCGGCGCGCTGAGGCTCTCGAGGAGCTGGAGCGAGTCGAAGGGCTTGCGGAGCCAGCGGTCCGGGCGCTTCTCGGGCGGCAGGTTGCCCGTCTCGGGCATGCCGCTCATCAGCACGATGCGGCGCACGATGCCCCGGGCCCGGAGATCGGCGATCACCTCGTCGCCACCGCCGTCCCCGAGCGTGAGATCCACGAGGGCCACGTCGGCAGGCGTGGAGATGCCACGCGCCTCTTCCACCGAGCGCGCGCAGGTCACCTCGAGACCGCGGAGCTCGAGGGTCGTGGCGACCAGCTCGCGCACGCCGTCGTCGTCCTCCACGACCAGCACCTTCCGGACGGAGGGGTCGCGGGCGATGACGCCGCTCCGGGCCTGGGTGCGCTTGCGGCTGCGGCGCGCCGGGGTCTCGGCGGCGGGCAGGCCGATGCGGAAGCGGGTGCCGTGGCCGGGGACGCTCTCGATCTCGAAGGTGCCGCCCGCGTCGGCGACGAGCTGGCGGACGATCGAGAGGCCGAGGCCGTGGCCGCCCTCGCGGGTGGTGTAGCCGCCCTCGAGCACGCGGCGGCGGGTGGCCTCGTCCATGCCCGGGCCGTCGTCGGCGACCGTCAGGCGGATGGTGTCGCCGCGCTCGACGGAGAGCTGGAGCGTGCCGCCCTGCATGGCCTGGACGGCGTTGAGGCCGAGGTTCCAGGCGATGCGGAAGGCGTCGCTGCGGGAGATGCCGACCCAGGCCGCGGGAGCGGCGTGGGTGTCGATGACGACGTGGGCCTCGCGGGCGGAGGGGCGGAGGAGGCGCGTGACGTCGCGGACGACGCTGCCCAGATCGCAGCGGACCTCCTCGTCGCGCTCGCCGAGGAGATAGCGCGCCGTGGTGCGGGCGGTGCGGGCGGCGGTGGCGATGGCGGCGAAGGCCTCGGAAGGCTCGGCGTCGCCTCGGCTGGCGAGCTCGACCCAGCCGAGCACGGCGCTGAGCGCGTTGGCGACGTCATGGGCGGCGGCAGCCGCGAGCTGCTCCGGCCCGAGCGGGTCGCTCTGGGCCTCGTCGCCCGGTTGGTCGTCTCGTACCGACATCCGCTCCTCCAGAGGCCGAGTCGCGCGGCGTGAGCCCCGCGGCCCGTGAAAGACCCTCGCACTGAAACAGTACAGTGCCACGGTCGCTCGGTCAATCGCACCCGACGAAGTGAACGTGCGACCCCTCCGCGATAGCACATGGGCGAGTGAACGCCGCTTGCGCTGTGGCCGGAGAAAAGTCGTGGGGGTGAACGGGGCGGGGGGGAGCTCGGGCGAAGGGAGAAATCGAGGTCGGGCGGCGTCGCTTCGAGATCGTCGAAGCGACCGGGGCGCGAGCCCGGGGGGAGGCCCAGCCCGAGCGCCTCAGCACCAGCCCAAGCTCGAGCGGGAGCCCAAGTTGGTGCGCCGAAGCTCCAGCACCAGCCCAAGCTCGAGCGCCTCAGCGCCAGCCCGAGCTCGAGCGCCTCAGCACCAGCCCAAGCTCGAGCGGCAGCCCAAGCTCGAGCGCTTCAGCACCAGCCCAAGCTCGAGCGGCAGCCCAAGCTCGAGCGCTTCAGCACCAGCCCAAGCTCGAGCGGGAGCCCAAGCTCGAGCGCGGAGCTTCCGCCCCGAGCGCAGCGCCCAGCACGGTCTGGGGAGCCGAGCCCGAGCGCATGGGGCAGCTGACGTGCCCCCGCAGCGGCCGCGACGAAGGAGCGGCAGAGCCCCGCGACTGCGAAGGGGAGCGCGCCCACATCCGCCACCCCAGCCCGGCCCCACGGAGCCGCCTCACCGCCGCGTCGAAGAACCGAGCCATGTGACGCGAGCGAAGCGGCCGCGGCGGCCGCGGAGCGGCGAAGTCAGGGGCCCGCGACGCGCCACCCCGCAGCGGCCGCGGAGCGGCAGAGCCCGGCGACTGCGAAGGGGAGCGTGCCCACATCTGCCACCCCAGCCCGGCTCCCCCGGAGCCTCGGTCGTGCGGCGGCGAAGTCCGCGCTACCCGGAGCGACAGGAGCGGCCGCGGAGCGGCGAAGTCGGGGTCCCGCGACGCGCCACCCCGCAGCGGCTGCGACGAAGGAGCGGCAAAGGCCGGCGACTGCGAAGGGGAGCGCGCCCACATCGGCCACCCCAGCCCGGCCCCACGGAGCCGCCTCACCGCCGCGTCGAAGAACCGAGCCCTGTGACGCGAGCGAAGCGGCCGCGGAGCGGCGAAGTCGGGGTCCCGCGACGCGCCACCCCGCAGCGGCCGCGACGAAGGAGCGGCAAAGCCCGGCGACTGCGAAGGGGAGCGCGCCCACATCGGCCACCCCAGCCCGGCCCCACGGAGCCGCCTTCGTGTCGCGTCGAAGAACCGACCCGTGTGACGCGAGCGAAGCGAGCGCCGAGGGCGCCACGGGCCGAAGCGGCCGCGACGAAGGAGCGGCAAAGCCCGGCGACTGCGAAGGGGAGCGCGCCTACATCTGCCACCCCAGCCCGGCCCCACGGAGCCGCCTCACTGTCGCGTCGAAGAACCGACCCGTGTGACGCGAGCGAAGCGAGCGCCGAGGGCCCCACGGGCCCGCTGGTAAGCCAAATTAGCGAGCGAAGCGAGCGGAAGACCCGCGGAAGACGCGTGCGCTACGTCACTTTCGCACGACGTGACAGCGACGGACTCAGTACCCTCGTTGCACACTTTCTTCGTGGAGCTTCGCATGCGTGTCGTATTCGCCATCTTCTGTGGCCTCGCCCTCTCTGCTTGTGCATCCGGGGGCGGCGGCCGGGCCGACTCCGGCACGTCTTCTCCCGACGCCGCCCCGTCCATGGATGGGGGCAGCGACACCGACGGCGGGGGCGACTGCCCGATGAGCTGCGGGCCCGGCGAGGAGTGCGTCGGCGGCATGTGCGTGCCCACGGGCTCGGAGTGCGGTCCCGACACGCCCTGCCCCAGCGGCGAGAGCTGCTGCGATGGCGTCTGCGCCAGCCTCCCCGCGGACCCGATGAACTGCGGCGCCTGCGGCCGCGTCTGCGGCTCCCGCGGGACGGTCTGCCAGTCGGGCCAATGCCGCTGCGCGGACGGCCCCCAGTGCGGCGAGGACGAGGTCTGCTGCGAGTCCGGTTGCACCGACGTGCAGTCCGACGCCGCCAATTGCGGCACCTGCGGGCGGGCCTGCGAGGCCGGCCAGGTCTGCGAGGCCGGGGACTGCGTGACGCCGCCCTGCGATCCGGCCTGCGCACCCGGCGAGACCTGCGACGACATGACCCTGACCTGCATGTGCGGCGCCGGCGCGGCCTGCGGCGACGGCCAGGCCTGCTGCGCCGACGCCTGCATCGACGTCCTCTCGGACCGCAACAACTGCGGCGCCTGCGGCGTGACCTGCATGGGCGAGCAGGTCTGCGTCGACGGCGGCTGCACCACGGACGTACCCTGCGAGCCGGCCTGCGCCACCGGCGAGGCCTGCGTCGGCGGGACCTGCCAGTGCGGCGCGGGCCCGGCCTGCACCGGCGGCCGCGTCTGCTGCGACGGCGCCTGCGTCGACACCAGCTCGAGCCCCAGCCACTGCGGCGCCTGCGGCATCAGCTGCGGTGGAGGCTCCTGCTGCAGCGGCGCGTGCGTCGACACGGAGACCAACCCGGACAACTGCGGCAGCTGCGGCAACGACTGTGGGGACGCGGCGGACACCTGCCGCGCCGGGGCTTGCTTCTGTGGCACGCGGGCTCCCTGTATCTTCCCGCCCGTCTGCTTGCTCGGAGAGTGCCTGCTCTGAACGGGGCGACGCGCTCCGCGCCGGAACGGTGGTGCCTCGGGGCGCTCCCGCGTGCTAACCGGAGGGCATGAGCGACGCCGAGCTCTCCCCCGACGAGGTCCGCCACGTGGCGCGCCTCGCGCGCATCGCCCTCGAGGACGCGGAGGTGGAGGCGCAGCGCGCCCAGCTCGCCCGCATCCTCGGCCACATGGCCGAGCTCGACGCCGTCGACGTTGAGGGCGTCGAGCCGACCTTCCACGCGGTGACCGAGGCCCCGCTCCGGCGGGACGAGGTGCGCCCGGCGGAGGCCTCGCGGGAGGCGCTCCTCGAGGCGGCGCCGCGCGAGGTCGAGGGCGGCTTCGCCGTGCCGCAGGTGATGGAGGGGGACACGTGAGCGCCGGACGTTGGCTCGACGCGGGCGTCGTCGGGGCCGCGGACGCGGTCGCGGCCGGGGCCGTGACGGCGGAGGCGCTGGTCGGCGAGGCCCTCGGGCGGCTGCGGAGCGACCCGCACAACGCCGTGCTCCACGTCGACGGCGAGGCGGCGCTCGAGGCGGCGCAGCAGGTCGACGCGGCGCGCGCGGCGGGCGAGGCCCTCGGCCCGCTCGCGGGGGTACCGGTCGCGCTCAAGGACAACCTCTGCCAGCGCGGCACGCCGACGACCTGCGCGTCGCGCCTCCTCGAGGGCTGGGTCGCGCCCTACGACGCGCACGTGGTCGAGCGGCTCCGCGCCGCCGGCGCCATGCTCGTCGCCAAGACCAACATGGACGAGTTCGCCATGGGCTCGTCCAACGAGACGAGCGCCTTCGGCCCGGTGAAGAACCCCTGGGACCCGGCCCGCGCGCCCGGGGGCTCGAGCGGCGGCTCGGCGGCGGCCGTCGCCGCGCGCCTCGTGCCAGGCGCCCTCGGCAGCGACACGGGCGGCTCGGTCCGACAGCCCGCGGCGTTCTGCGGGCTCTTCGCCCTCAAGCCGACCTACGGGCGCGTCTCCCGCTACGGCCTCGTCGCCTTCGCCTCGAGCCTGGACCAGGTCGGGCCCTTCGCCCGCAGCGCCCGCGACGGGGCGCGGCTCTTCGCCGCCATCGCCGGGCGCGACGGGCGCGACGCCACCAGCGCGGACGCGCCGAGCGCGGACTGGGAGGGCGCCTGCGCGCGGGGCGTCGAGGGGCTGCGCGTCGGCGTGCCCCGGGCGCTCCTCGAGGGCGCGTCCGCCGGCGTCCGGGCGCGCATCGACGCGGCCCTCGAGGCGCTGAAGGACGCGGGCGCGACCCTCGTCGACGTCACGCTGCCTCACGCGAAGCACGGCGTGAGCGTCTACTACCTGGTCGCGCCGGCGGAGGCCTCGAGCAACCTCGCGCGCTTCGACGGGGTCCGCTACGGGCTCCGCGTCGAGGAGGGCGGCGGGCTCGACGCCATGTACGAGGCCACCCGCGCGCGCTTCGGCCCCGAAGTGAAGCGGCGCATCCTCCTCGGCACCTACGCGCTCTCGGCCGGCTACTACGACGCCTACTACTTGCGCGCTCAGAAGGTGCGCACGCTCATCCGCCGCGACTACGACGCCGCCTTCGAGGCCTGCGACGTCGTCGCCACGCCCACGGCGCCCACGGTCGCCTTCCCCCTCGGGGAGCGCACGGACGACCCGCTGACCATGTACCTCTCGGACGTCTACACGCTGCCGGCCAGCCTCGCGGGGCTGCCGGCGATCAGCACGCCCGCCGGCCTGAGCGAGGGCCTGCCCACGGGCCTCCAGCTCGTCGGCCGCGCCTTCGACGAGGCCACCCTCTTCGCGGCCGCCGGCGCCCTCGAGAAGGCCTTCGGCCCGCTGCCTTCGCCGGTGCCGGCCGGGCCGGGCGAGCACGCGGGCGAGGAGGGCGCGTCGTGAGCGCCTGGGAGGCGGTGGTCGGGCTCGAGGTCCACGCCCAGCTGCGGACGCGGACCAAGCTCTTCTGCGCGTGCCCGAACGAGTTCGGCGCGCCCCCGAACACGCACGTCTGCCCCGTCTGCCTGGGGCTCCCCGGGGCGCTCCCGGCGCCGAACGAGGCGGCCATCGACCTCGCCCTCCGCGCGGCGCTCGCCCTCGGCGGCGAGGTCCGCGAGCGGAGCGTCTTCGCGCGCAAGAGCTACTTCTACCCGGACCTCGCGAAGGGCTACCAGATCAGCCAGTTCGCCCTGCCGATCATCGAGGGCGGTGCCGTGCCGATGGCGCTCGAGGGCGAGGCCCGGAGCGCGGCGCTGACGCGCATCCACCTCGAGGAGGACGCCGCCAAGAACCTGCACGTGCAGGGCGAGACGGTCGTCGACTTCAACCGCGCGGGCACGCCGCTCATCGAGATCGTCGGCGAGCCCGTGCTCCGGAGCGGGGCCGAGGCGGAGGCCTACCTCCGCGCGCTGCGGGAGGTGCTCGTCTTCATCGGCGTGAACGACGGCAACCTCGAGGAGGGCTCCTTCCGCTGCGACGCGAACGTGTCGATCCGCCCGAAGGGCGAGGAGCGGCTCGGGACGCGCGTGGAGCTGAAGAACATCAACTCGTTCCGCTTCGTGCGGAAGGCCATCGACCACGAGGTCGCGCGGCAGGCGGCGCTCCGGGAGAGCGGCGGCGAGGTGGTGCAGGAGACGCGGACCTGGGACGAGCGCCAGGAGCGGACGGTGGCCATGCGCGGCAAGGAAGAGGCGCACGACTACCGCTACTTCCCCGATCCGGACCTGCCGCCGCTGGTGGTCGACGCGGCGCGCCTCGCGCGGGCGGAGGAGACCCTGCCGGAGCTGCCCGCGGCGATGCGGGCGCGCTGGGTCGAGACCCTCGGGCTCACGGCCCAGGACGCGGGCGTGCTCGCGGCGCATCCGGCCATCGCGGCGTACTTCGAGGCGGTGGCGACGGGGCTCGGCGAGGCGGCCGGGCTGAAGCCGGCGAAGGCCGGCAAGAAGGCGGCGAACTTCGTGATGGCGGAGGTGCTCCGGGAGACGGCGACCGAGGGGGTCGAGGCGCGCTTCCCGGCCGCGGCGCCCGAGGTGGCGGCGCTCCTCGCGCTGGTCGAGGACGGGACGATCAACGGGAAGATCGCCAAGGAGGTCTTCGCGAAGATGGTCGCCACGGGGGAGCCGCCGAAGACGATCGTCGAGCGCGAGGGGCTCGCGCAGGTGACGGACACGGCGGCCATCGAGGCGGTCGTGCGCGAGGTGCTCGCGGCGAACCCGAAGCAGGTCGAGCAGTACCGGGGTGGGAAGACGGCCGTGCTCGGCTTCTTCGTCGGGCAGGTGATGAAGGCGACGCGCGGGCAGGCGAACCCGAAGGCGGTCAACGAGATCCTGCGCGCCCTGCTCGCCGAGGGCTGAGGGGCCGGCCTCGTCTCGTCTCGCGCGGGGAGCGACCCCCGACCCGCGCCCGTGACGCCGCCGCGACGAAGGGCGCCGCCGCTTGTGTCTCGGCGCTCCGCTGGTCACGCTGCCGCCCGATGTCGACGCAGCCCATCCAGCGCCCCGAGCTCTCCCGCGATCCGCTGACCTCCCACGGCAGCCCGACCCCGGCCGAGTGGTTCGCCGTCGAGTACGACCCGGCCACCGGCGAGGTGGTGATGCTCGACCAGCGGAAGCTCCCGGCCGAGGTCGTCTACTACCGCTACACGAAGCCGGACCAGGTGGCAGACGCCATCCGCTCGATGGTGGTCCGCGGCGCGCCCGCCATCGGCATCTCGGCGGCCTACGCGCTCGTGCTCCTCGCGCGGAGCGAGAAGGGCGACGCGGCGACCTTCCTCATGGCGAACGGGGTCGCCGGTCGTGCGCTGAACGCGACGCGACCGACGGCCGTGAACCTCGCCTGGGCCATCGCGCGCATGTCGCGGAAGGCGGCCGACGTGGCCGAGCTCGACCCGGAGGCGCGCTACGAGGCCATGCGCGCGGAGGCGGAGGCGATCCACATCGAGGACGTGCAGAGCTGCCGCGCCATGGGGAAGCTCGGCGCCGAGGACGTCCCCGAGGGGGCGACCATCCTCACGCACTGCAACGCCGGCGCGCTCGCGACGGGCGGCTACGGGACGGCGCTCGGCGTGATCCGTGCGGCGCACGAGGCGGGCAAGAAGGTGCGCGTGCTCGCGGACGAGACCCGGCCCTACCTGCAGGGGGCGCGGCTGACGGCCTGGGAGCTCCACATGGACGGCGTCCCGGTCGAGGTGATCACCGACAACATGGCCGCGCACTTCTTCCAGAAGGGCGAGATCCAGTTCGTCGTGGTCGGCTCCGATCGCATCGCGGCGAACGGGGACGTGGCGAACAAGATCGGCACCTACGGCGTGGCCGTGCTGGCGAAGGAGCACGGGGTGCCCTTCACGGTGGCGGCGCCCTGGAGCACGGTGGACATGGCGACGCCGACGGGGGCCGAGATCCCGATCGAGGAGCGGAGCCGGGACGAGGTGGCGAAGGTCGGCGGCGCGCTCCTCGTGGGCGAGGGCATCCCCTGCCGGCACCCGGCCTTCGACGTGACGCCGGCCCGGCTGGTGGACGCCATCTACACGGAGCGCGGGAAGATCGCGCCGAAGGACGGGCAGACGCCGGCCGATCTCCCGCGCGCCGCGGCGGAGTAGGGCGGCCCGGAGCGAAGAAACGGGGTCGCCTCTCCCCCCGTGCGCGCCCGGGCGTGTCGCAGGTCAGACGTGGAGGTCCGCGTCCTCGCCCTCGGCGCCGACGCGGAGCGTGCGGTCGCGGAGCGCCGGGTCCTTCGCGAGCCGCACGGCGAGGGGCGTGACCACGTGCGCCTCGAGGGCCTGCTTCAGCGGTCGCGCGCCGTACCGGGGCGCGTAGCCGAGCTCGGCGAGGCGCCGCTCGGCGGCCGGGCTGATCTCGAGCCGGATGCCGCGCCGGGCGAGCCCTTCGCGGGTGGCGATGCCCGCGAGCTGCAGGCGGGCGATGCGCGCCACGTCCTCGAGGGCGAGGCCCCGGAAGGGCACGAGCTGGTCGACGCGCCCCACGAACTCGGGCCGGAAGTGGTCGCGCACGGCGCGCAGGAAGTCCGCCCCCGCCTCCTCGGCGCCGAAGCCCACCGGCGCCGTCTCCCGCACGCCCAGGTTCGAGGTCATCACGATCAGCGTCATGCGGAAGTCGACGAAGCGGCCGAGGAGATCGGTCAGGCGCCCCTCGCCGAGCACCCCGAGCAAGAGATCGAAGGCCTCCGGGTGCGCCTTCTCGATCTCGTCGAAGAGGACCACCGAGAGCGGCTGCCGGCGCACGCTCTCCGCCAGGCTCCGCACCCCGCGCCCGGCCGCGAGGAGCCGCCGCGCCGCGCCGGGGGCGCCGAGCTCGCTCATGTCCACGCGCACGAGCCGCTCCTCGCTCCCGAAGAGGTAGCGCGTCATCTGCTTGGCGAGCTCGGTCTTGCCCACGCCGGTCGGCCCGCAGAAGAGCAGGCTCGCGAGCGGCCGGTCCGGCGCGTTCAGCCCCGCCTTGAAGGGCGCGATGGCCCGCGCGGCCTGCAGGCATGCCGCGTCTTGCCCGACGACCCCCTGGCGCAGCCGCTCGGCCACCTGCTCGACGCTCGCCGCGTAGCGATCGCTGATCAGCTCGAGGGGCAGGCCGGTCTGCCGCGCGAAGGCCTCTTCGGCGTCCCGCGGGTAGAGCGTGCCGGCCGTCGCCTCGTCGCGCTCGAAGGCCTCCACCAGGTGGAAGGCCTTGCCGGGGAAGGCGCGGTCCCGCCGGTAGGCGGCGAGGAGCTCGAGGCCCCGCTTCAGCGCGCGCGGGTGCCAGTCCTTCGGCCCACGCTCGGCGCGCTCGCGGACGCGCTGGAGGGTCCAGGCGAGCGTCGGCTCGGGCAGGAGCCGGCGCTCGAGCAGCTCGACGAAGCCCGGGTCCTGGCGCCGCGCCTCCACGAGCTCCGCCTCCGTGCACTCGGCGACGAGGCGGAGCTCGCCCGCGCGCACGGCCGGCGCCAGCAGGTCGGCGACGCTCGCGCCGTCGGGCTGGGGGCGGAGCAGGGGCCCGAGCCGGTCCACGTAGAGCAGGTCCCCGCGGCCCGCGAGCTCGTCGACGAGGGCGAGCACGCGCTCCTGCCACATGCCCACGTAGATCATGCCGGCGAGGAGCCGGTCGGCGCTCGTCGCCCAGAGCTTCGGCGCGAGCGCGTCCTCCCGCCGCTTGGCGAGGAGCGCCCGCGCCAGGTGCCGCACCTCCGTCGTCTTACCGACCCCCGGCGGGCCCACCAGCAGGAGCGAGCGCTCCCCGCTCCCGTCGAGCCCGAGCCGCGCCGCGCCGATGGGCCGCTCGAGGCGCCCCTTCGCGGCCCGCTCGACCCACTCGTCGGCCACCTGCCGCAGCGTGGGCAGCTCCTCGTCCTCGCTCGTCCCCGGGGGCGGTGCCCCGCGCTCGCTCCGCGCGAAGTCCGGCAGCCACTCCCGCACGTACTCCTCGCCCTCGCGGCGGAAGTCGTAGAGCCAGGCCGGCTCGGCGCCCATCAGCGCGCCGGCGACCGCGTGCGCGAGCGCGTCCTTCGCGGCGTCGAGGTCCTCGAGGATCAGCCACCAGGAGAAGCGCGGGAGCATCACCCGGAAGGCGCCGCTCTCCATCTTCGACCAGGCGTAGCTCAGCCGCAGCGGGAGCCGCCGGCCGCCGATGACGGGCTGCTTGTCGATGACCGCCGCCGGGTGCACGTCGAGGCGCACGCTCCGCGTCTGGAAGCGCTCGGTCCAGAGGTAGCGGTCGAGCGTCTCGTCCGTCGTCACGAGCCGCTCCTGGAGCAGCGCCGCGAGGCGCTCGAAGACCTCCTCCTCGGTCGCGCCGTAGGCCGCGGGCGGCGGCCGATCGAAGAAGCTCGACCAGGCGCGCATGAGCAGGCCCGTCCGGTGGCCGTCGGCATGCGCCACGAAGTAGACGCGGAGGCTCGGTTTCGGGCGGCTCATGGGCGCGGCTCCTCCCAGGACATGCCCAGCCAGAGGCACTCGCCGAAGAGCTCGAGGGGGCGTTGGGCCTCGCCGCTCCTGACGTGGCCGAGCCGGTAGTCCTCGAGCTCCATGGGGGCGCGCTCGCCGCCGCGGAGGGGGCGGTCGAAGCGCACCCGGCGGACCACCGGGGCCAGCGCCTCCGGCGACTCGGGGAGCGGGTCCTCGCCGGCCTCGAGCGCGGCCTCGAAGCGCGCTCGGGCTTCCACGAAGGCCTCGATGCGCTCGGTGGCGGGGCGGTCGGCGGGGAGCACGCGCACCCGGACCACCTCGGAGCCGCCGGTGATGGAGCTCAGCACGTGGCAGCCGACCTCGCTCTCGAGCCGCCGCCGGAGCGCGACCCCCGTCAGGTCGAGCACGAGCAGGTCGGTGGCCGTGCGGGGGGCCTCTTCCGGGTCGAGGCGCAGGGCCTGGTCCCCCTGGAGCGCGGCGCCGCCGGAGACCTCCGCGGCGAGGTCCGCGTAGTGCGCGCAGAGGTCGCCGAAGAGGCCGAGCGCGGTGCGGTGGCGCGCGTGGCCGACGCGCAGGAGCTCCACGTGCACCCGGTGGGCGCCGAGGTCGTCCTCCTCGCGCACGGCCCGCTCGAGGAGCGCGACCTCGGCGAGGGCCGAGAGGATCGCCCGCCGGTCGAGCGGGCGCGGGGCCTGGGCGCGCATCATGCGCCGGTCCAGGAAGCGCGTGCGCGGGCCGTGGAGGGCGCCCTCGGGGATGGGCCCGCGGACGTACTCCTGCGTCGCGAGCTCGAGCTCGGCCTCGCGCTGGAGCTCGTCCGCGCGCACGGCGGCCTCGAGGCGTTCGCGGAGCGCGTCGGCCTCGCGGCGGAGCCCGTCGAGCAGGTACACGGCGTCCGCGTCCCGCGCCGACTCGCTCGCCTTCGCGAGGTGCCCGGCGATGCGCTCGCCGAGGGCCTCGAGGCCGTCCTCCCGGAGCCGGTCGAGGCGCTCGAGGGCGTCCGCGAGCGCGCCCCGGAGCTGGGCCGCGGGCTGGTCGAGGAGCGGGCGGAGCGGCGAGTCCCCGGGCCGCGGCTCGGCCTCGCGGAGCGCCTCGCTGCGCAGGCGGTAGGCTCCGTCGCGATCGTAGAGGCGGATGAGCTCCATCTCCGGCCGCGCCGTCGCCGCGAGGTGCTCGGCGAGGAGCGATGCGACCCGGGTCTCGAGGTAGCGGCGCACGGAGCGGGCGCCGGCGCGGCTGTCGAAGGCCTCGCGCGCCATGCGCTCGGTGGCGCTCTGGTGGGCGAAGACGAAGACGTTCCGCTCGGTCAGCCCGCGCCGGCCGAGGAGCGCGGCGAGCTCCTTGTCGGCGATGGCGGCGGCGACCTCGTCGCCGAGCGGCTGGAAGGGGACGATGCGCTCGATGCGGTTGAAGAGCTCGGGCGGGAAGAAGTCCTTCACGGCCTTCGTCACCTCCGCCTCCACGGACGCGGCGCTCTCCTCCCCGAAGCCGACGGCCGGCCGGGCCCGGGCGCCGAGGTTCGAGGTGAGCACGACGACGGCGTGGCGGAAGTCGACGAGCTCGCCGGTGGCGTCGGTGAGGCGGCCGTCGTCGAGGAGCTGGAGGAGGAGGTAGAGCACGCTCGGGTGCGCCTTCTCGATCTCGTCGAGGAGGAGCACGCAGAAGGGCTGCTGGCGGACCGCCTCCGTGAGCATGCCGCGCGGCTCCCAGCGGTCCCCGATGAGCCGGGCGACGGCGTCGGGGCCGGAGAGCTCGCCCATGTCGAAGCGCACCAGCCGGTCGTCGCCGAAGAGGTAGCTCGCGAGGGTCTTCGTGAGCTGCGTCTTGCCCGTACCCGTGGGGCCCGTGAAGAGGTACGCGCCCCAGGGGCGGCCGGGATCGGTGAGCCCGGCGCGGATGCGCATGACGAGATCGGCGGCCGCCTCCACGGCCTCCGGTTGGCCCATGACCTCGGCCGCGAGATCCTCGACCGCGCTCTGCCGGTCGTCCCCCTCGAGGGGGGCGATGAGGTCGGCCATCAGCCCGGTGCGCTGCGTCAGGAGGTGGAGGACCGCCTGCTCGTCGACCGACGACCCGCCGGCCAGCGCGTGCAGCAGGTCGAGCGCCTTCCCCGGGAGCGCCTGGTTCGCGAGGAGCGGCGCGCCGTGCTCGAGGATCGCCCGGAAGGCCTCCGGCTCGAACGTCAGCTCCGGTCGCTCGGCCTCGAGGCGCCGCGCCTCGTGCAGCAGCATGCGCCGCGTCTCCGCCGCGCTCGCCGGCTCCACCCGCAGCGTCCCGAAGAGCGAGGCGAAGGCCGGCGCGTCCTCCTCGAGGCGCCGCCACTGGGCCGGCGTGGCGGTGCCGAGGAGCACCAGCTCGCCGCGCTGCACGGGGCCGCGGAAGAAGTCCGCCATGCTCCGCTCGCTCTCCTTGCTCCGCCCCACGCGCCCGAGCGTGTGCAGGTCCTCGAAGGCGAGGATCACGCGGCGCCCGCGGACGGCCTCGACGATCTCCACGCAGCGCTGCTCCCACTGGCCGAGGTAGGACATGCCGGCGATGAGGCGGCTCGCGGCGAGCTCCCAGACGTGCGTGACCTCGTCGAGGTTGCGGTGCGCGTCGAAGCCGTCGTGGCGGAGCAGGTCGTCGATGGCGCGACGGAGCAGGGTGCGCTTGCCGACGCCGGGCGGGCCGAGGAGGGCGAGGGAGCGCGGGTGCGGCACGCAGAGGAGCTGCTGCAGCTGGCTTCGCTGGGGCTCGCGGGGCCGGCCGAGCTCGAGGAGCTCGCTCGCGGCGCGCTCCGTGAGGTCGCGCCCGAGGCGGCGGAGGAGGCTCGGCTGGCCCCGGCGGGGCGCCTTGCCCTTCTTCCCGCGCGTCGGGTCGACCTTCAGGTCGTCCCAGACGGACTTCTTGCGACGCTCGAGCTGGTCGAGGAGCGAGCGCGGCTTCACGCTCAGGGCGAGCGGCGCGACGCGGTCGCGGGCGTGGGCCTTGAGCGCTTCCAGGCCGTCGTCGTCGAGGGCGCCCCAGCGGTCGCCGAAGAAGGCCGCGAGCTGGGGCGCGAGCTCCTGGCGCTCGTCGATGGCGAGGACCTCGAGCTGGCGGAGCGGGTGATAGGCGAAGCGGAGCCGCTCGTCGCCGGTGCGGTAGCGCGTGTCGAGGACGATGGGGAAGACGCCGGTGCGCTTGCGCTTGCCGCGGCGGTCGGGGTCCCGGAGCGTGAGCTCGAGGCGCAGGCGTTCGAGGCGGATCCGCTGGGGCCCGAGGAGGGCCCGGAGCGCGTGCGGCGGCGCCTCGCCGACGGCGGCCTTGAGCCGGTCGACGAAGCTGCGGCGGAGGCGCGCCTCGCTCCGCATCGTCAGCGCGAAGCCGAGCCCGCCGAGGCCGACGGAGGCCCAGGTCAGCAGCCCGTCCTTCTTGCGGTGGAAGATCGGGACGGTGACGTTCACGACGCCTCCCCCTCGGCCGGCTCCGTGTCGAGCGGCGCCACGTAGAGGTCCGCCCGCTCGAGGCGCGGGTCCAGGTCGATGTGGATCAGGTCGCGGAGCGCGAGCTCGTCGGCGTTCGGCGGGGACCAGTACGCCTCGAGGGGGACGTGGACGTAGTCCGGGGGGAGCCGCTGGCCGGGACGCTCGTCGGACCAGCGCACGACCCGGCGCTTGCCGAGCTTGTCGGCGGGCGGCGGGCGCGGCGGCGTCATGGCCGGGTGCGCCCAGTCGGCGTCGCCGAGCGTGTCGCGCATGGCGAGGCGCGTGACCAGGTGGTGTGCGCCGGCGACGCGGGGCGGGATCCCGATGTAGCGGTGCAGGCCGCACTCGACCGACAGCAGCGTGCCGGCGTGGGGGCCGCGGACGCGGAGGAGCACGATGGCGCGGTCGCGCTCCTTCCGGGCGAGCCACTCGGCCACCCAGGCCGGGTCGCGCGGCGGGCCCCAGGCCCGGTCGGCGGGCCAGCTCGGATCGTCGCGGAGGCCGTCCTTGAAGAGGTGCAGCGTCGCCGACCAGCTCCGCCGCTCGAGATCCGCCAGGAGCGTCGCGAGCCAGACGTCGAGCGTGCGCCCCTCGTCGAGCTCCTCGCAGCGCACGGTGATCGCGTCCCGCCGATCGCCGGCCAGGATCACCTCGAGGAGCGCCATGCGCGCCCGATGCCGAAGCGCGCGGGCCTCCTCCTCCGCGCCCGGGTAGCGCTCGTCCTCGAAGTAGGCCGCGAAGACGAGCTCCTCGAGGTCGAGCACCTCGCCGCGGGCCGCCTCGAGCTTCTCCCAGAGCGCGCTCGCCGCGTGGTGCTCGCGCTGCAAGCGCGCGAGCTCGGCGCCGCTCCGGGCGCGCTCCTTCTTCGAGCGGGGCGCGTTCAGCTGGGCGAGGAGCGCCCGCACCTGCTCGCGATGCGCCTCGATGGTGGGCAGTTGGAGCCAGGCGTCGAGGTCCCGCCGGAGCCCGGTGATCGCGTCGAGCCCCGCGCGCCCCGCCGAGGGCGCCTCGCCCTCGCTGCTCCAGCTCCGGGCCTCCACGACGAGCTCGCCCCGCGCGGCGCGCTTCAGCGGGTTCGGCTCGGCCGGCGCGTCGCGATGACGCACGCGCACGCTCGCGCCCTTCGCCTGGGCGCCGAGGCCCGTGACGACCTCCGCGAGCGGCGCCACGAGCGCCTCCTCGACGTGCCGACGGAGCGCCCGCGCCCCGTAGGCCGGGTCGAACCCTCCGCGCGCCAGCGCGTCCAGGGCGCCGTCGTCGACCTGCAGCCCGATGCCCCGGTCGGCGATGCCCCGGCGCCGGGCGACCCGGTCGAGGACCATGCGCGTGATCGCCGCGATCTCGTCCTCCCCGAGCGCCGCGAAGGGGATGATGCGATCGAGGCGACCGACGAGCTCGGGGCGGAAGCTCTGCCGGACGGCGCCCGCGTAGTGCTGCTCGAGGTCCCGGGCCGGCGTCGCCTCCTCGCCGCGGATGCCGAGCCGCCCGAGCCGATGGGTGGCGCCGAGGTTGCTCGTGAGGATCAGGATCGCGTTGTGGAAGTAGGCCGTCCGCCCGCGCCCGTCCGTGAGCCGGCCCTCGCCCGTCACCTGGAGGAGGAGGTCGAAGACCGCCGGGTGGGCCTTCTCGATCTCGTCGAGGAGGACGACGGCGAAGGGCTGCTCCCGCAGCGGGCGCGTGAGCAGGCCCTCGCGCCCGGCGGCGCCGACGAGGCGCTCGGCGGCGAGCGGGTCGGCGAACTCGCTCATGTCGAGGCGGACGAGGCGCTCCTCGCTCCCGTAGAGCACCTCCGCGAGCGCGCGCGCGAGCTCGGTCTTGCCGACGCCCGTGGGCCCGGCGAAGAGGAAGGTCGCGAGCGGCTTGTCGCCCGGCTGGAGCGCCGCCTTCACGACGCAGAGCGTGTCGACGACCGCGTCCACGGCCGCCCGCTGGCCGACGAGGCGCGCGCGGAAGCGGGCGCGGAGCCGCTCCGGGTCGAGGCTCCGGTCCTCGCGGAGGAGGAACTCGGGCACGCCCGTCTGCACGCTGAAGAGGCGATAGACGTCGCGGCCGCTCACCTGGTGGGCCGCGTCGAGGGCGACGCCCGGGCGCTCGGCGCCGGCGGCCACGCGGTCGAAGAGCTCGGCGGCCTTGCCCGGGAAGGGGCGGTAGGGGAGGTAGCGGTCCGCGAGGGAGACGATGGCGGCGCGGGCCCCTTCGCCCACGTCGGGGCCCCCGGCCTCGACGAGCCAGGCGGCGCGCGCGTCGACCACGGCCCGCCCGGCCTGCGCGTCGGCGCCCGGGACGCGCACCGTGTGGAAGCTCTGGAAGAAGCCCTCGTGCTGGCTGCCGAGGAGGTCCGCCGCCTCCTCCGTGAGCTCGCCGACGACGCGCACGCGCCCCTCCTCGAGGGCCGGCTTGATCGCGCCCGCCAGGTCGACGCCGCCCCCGGCGCGGCTCCGATCGAAGAGGTCGCGGAGATCGTCGAAGTAGAGGATCGCGTCGAGCTCCTCGGCGGCCGCGAGCACGCGGGCCACGCGCTCCTGCCACTGGCCGAGGCCGCTCATGCCGGCGACGAGCTGGGCGCCGCTCGTCCCGTAGACGCGCTTCCCTTCGCCGGGCCCGCGCAGCCAGGCCTTCAGCGCCGCCGTCTTGCCGACGCGCTCGGGCCCCGCGAGGAGCACGGCGTGGCGCGGCTCGCCGCCGAGCAGGGCGTCGAGGCGGGCGACGGTCTCCTCGGCGCCGACGATCGGTGGGCCGGCGAGGGCCGCCTCGTCGTGGAGGCGCGTCGCGACCGAGTCGAGGACTTCGGCGGCGTGCTTGCGGGCGCGGGCGCGCACGAGGTCGCGCTGGAGCTGGCGGAAGCCCCGGTCGGGCCCCTCGCCGGGGCCGCGGAGCGGGATGCTCACGCGCAGGAGCCGGTGATCCGTCGGCGGGAGCAGGGCGAGGCGGTCGAAGGCGCGCGGCTCGACGGCGCGGAGGTGGCGGCCGAGCTCGCGGGCGACCGTCTCCTCGAGGGGCTCGTCCCGGCCGACGAAGATCGTGTGCTGGAGCGTGGGGACGAGCACCCAGCGGCCGTCCTCGTGGGGCACGACGACGGCGTCGAAGCGGACCTCGGGGCCGCGGCGGAGGCTCTCGGGCAGCTCGGGCTCGGGGAGGGGGACCTCGAGGGCGAGGGGCGCGGCGTCGGGCGGGATGGCGAAGCGCGCGACCGTCGCCGGCGGGGCCTCGGCGAGCTCCTCGGAGAGCACGAGCCGGAGCTCGGTCAGGGCGTCTTCCTCGCTGCCCGCGCTCGCCCAGGACGGGTCGACGACCGGGTAGGCCACGCAGGTGCCGTCCGGGAGCTCGTCCAGGGCCACGAGGGTCTCGATCTGCAGCCGCGCCACGGCGCGCATGGTAGTGGATCGGGATGCGCGCTTGGGTGCTCGTCCTCCTTCTCCTCGCCGCCGCCTGCGATGGCGACGACGACGCGCCGGCCGCGCCCCCCGACGAGCGGGCGGAGGAGCCGGCCGAGGCCCGGGCGGCGCAGGGAGACCCCGCCGAGACCGCCCCGGAGCCCGCGCCGCTCCCGCCTCCGCCGAACATCCCGGTCGCGCCTCCGAGCGAGGGGCCCGTGATCGCGATCGACACGCACGTCGACACGACGCAGCGCATGCTCGACGAGGGCGACGATCCCTTCGAGCCGCTCGAGGGGGGCCACCTCGACGTGCCGCGCATGCGCGAGGGCGGGCTCACGGGCGCGTTCTTCAGCATCTACGTGAGCCCGCGCCGCGTCGAGGCCGGCGAGCCGAGCTGGGAGCGGGCCCTGGCGCTCATCGCGCGGGTCCGGGAGGTCGCCGAGGCGCACCCGGACGAGGCCGTGCTCGCGACGAGCGCCGAGGACGTCCGGCGCGCGGCGCGGGAGGGCAAGATCGCGATGCTCATGGGCGTGGAGGGGGCCCACGCGCTCGGCACGGACGATCCGGAGCGCGCGCTCGAGCGCATCCGCGAGCTCCATCGGCGCGGGGCGCGCTACATGACGATCACCTGGTCCGTGGACAACCCGCTCGGGCACTCCTCCACCGGCGAGCATCCGGACCGCGGCCTCACGCCCCTCGGGCGGCGCGCCGTGCGGCTGATGAACGAGCTCGGGATGATCGTCGACGTCTCGCACGTCAGCGACCGCACCTTCTGGGACATCATGGAGGTGGCCGAGCGCCCGGTGCTGGCGAGCCACTCCTCCGCGCGCGCCCTGGCCGACCATCCGCGCAACATGCGCGACCGGATGATCCACGCGGTGGCGGCGGGCGGCGGGGCGGTCTGCGTGAACTACTACACGCAGTACATCGACGCCGACTACCGGGGCCGGCGCCGCGCCATCGAGTTCCGGCGGCGGCGGGAGTTCGAGGCCCTCGACGAGGACCACGAGAGCTGGGTCGATCGGGGCCGGGCCGCCTTCGCGCTCGCCCGGCGCCTCGATCCGGAGCTCGACCCGCCGGACCTCGGCACGCTGGCCGACCACTTCGAGCACATCGTGCGCATCGGGGGACCGAGCGCCGCGTGCCTCGGCTCGGACTTCGACGGCGTCCCCGAGCTGCCCGTGGGCATGGAGGACGTGTCGGACCTCGGCGCGCTGCGGGCGGCGCTCGAGGCCCGCGATCTGCCGATCCGGCCGATCTTCGGCGGGAACGTGCTGCGCGTCCTCGCCGCGGCGGGGCCCGGGGACGCGGACGCGGACCGGGGCGCCCCGGAGGAGTAGGGCGCGCCGCCGCTCAGCGGCTCCGGCGTCGGAGCAGCCCCAGACCGAGGCCGAGGAGCACGAGCGCCGCGCCCGCCGGGCCGCCGGCGCCGGCGCTGCAGCTCGCGCAGCCGCCGCTCCCGGGCTCGGTCGTCGCGCCCGCCTGGCCGCCGCCGCTGCCCTCCTCGGCCGGCTCGTCGACGGGGGCCGCGACCGGCGCGGGCTGGGGCGTCCGCGGCGCCGGGAGGACGCCGAGGGAGGTGTCGGCCGCGGGCGTGGCGGCGATGGCGAGGTAGCGCTCGTCCGGATCGCTCACCAGCGTCGTCACGTCGGCCACCGGCTCGGGCTGGGCGCGCACGGCGCTCGGCGCGGCGACGGGCTGTCGTGTGCCGCCCCCGCCCGGCGGGCCACCCCAGCGGCCGCGCTGCGGGTTCTCGCACTCGATGGCGCCCTCCCAGCGGTGGAGGATCACGTAGCGCCCCTGGAAGTTGTTCACGCCGCCCTGGGCGACCGCGTGCTTCTCCTGGAGCTCCCCCTCCGCGTTCGGCATGCCGCGCCCGCCCACGATGGCCGGCACCGCGCGGAACACCAGGTCCCGGTCGAGGTCGTCGGGCCCGTAGCGGTGGTGGAGGCGCGTCAGCGTCCACTCGCTCCCGCCGCCGAAGCTCGGCCGGCGCGCGCGACGCCGCACGGGGGGGCTGCCGGGGGGCGTCGCCTGGGGCGCGGGCAGGGGCTGCCCCTCGATCACGTCCGCGCCGAGGATCGCCAGCTCGTGCGGCTGCAGCGGCGTCGTCGGGCAGGGGTCGCAGCTCGTCGCGCGCCAGCTGTACTCGGTGACCACGGCGCCCGGGTTCTCCTCCCGCACCCGGTCGAAGAGCGCCCGGTAGAAGCTGCCGAAGCGCTCGCGCGTCGCGTCCTCCACGACCAGGTTCGTCGGGATGGGCACGTTCGGGTAGTTCGCCACCTCGTAGCGCTGCTGCTTCGCGAGCACGTGCACGATCAGGTCCTGCTGGCCGCGGCTGTTGAGCAGGCCGAGGCGCACGGGCAGCGAGAAGGTCTCGCTCGTGTAGTGGACGCGGAGCGGCGAGAGCAGGGCGCGTCCCCCCTCGAAGGTCACGCGCTCCGGATCGACCTTGGCGACGAAGAACTTCGTCCCGAGCTGCACGTAGGGGTCGAGCACCTCGGCGGCGCCGGCGGGGATCGCGTACTGCTCCTGGTGGAGCCAGGTCTCGAGCCCCATCGACTCGCGCGCGCTGAGGATGACGATGTCGTACTCGCCCACGGCGAACTCGGCCTCGACGGTGACGCCGAGGTCTTGCTGGCGTGGGGGCGCCGCCGTGGGCCGTGCGCGGCTCCGGCGGGACGCGCCGCGCGCCATCATGTAGCGCCGCGGCGGCCGGTAGCAGGGGTCCTGCTCCCAGTACTCGACGAGGCGCGGGGCCGCGAGCGAGTCCACGCGCTCGAAGACCTCCTGCGGCAGCGTGCGCACGTGCTCCTCGTCGAGCACCTCGGGCACGGGCACCACCATCGCGAAGCCCTCCGGGGGCCCCTCGTAGGTGTTCTGCATGGAGAGCACGGTGGTCGTGCCCTCGCGCATCATCACCACCATGGTGGCGTCGTTGTAGAGCGACGCGTCGGCCCCGCCGACGTAGAAGCCGCAGAAGGCGGCGGCCGGGGAGGGCAGGGCGAGGGCGGGCAGGAGCAGGCCGGCGAGGGCCAGGCCCGCCACGAGGGCGGAGGCGCGCGTGCGGAGCATGGGCGCTGAGACTACCGCGGCCCCGCGTTCCTTGGGATGCCCCCCAGTCGGGGGCGAGCCGGCCACGCCCGAGCAGACGAGGATGCACGCCGAACGGTCGGCGCCCGGTCGCCGCCGGTCGGCGCCCCATCGGCGCCGGTCCGCTTCACGCCCCTTCGAGCAGCGTCGGGCAAGGCCGCCCGCGCGCCGCGATCACTCCGGCGGCGCGGCGACCATGGCCGAAGCGGCCTCGCCCCGGCTCGCCTGCTCCATCGGCGCCGAGCCCGCCGGCGCCAGCGTCTCCGTGCGCCCGTCCGGATAGATCGCGACGGCCCACTGCTCCGGCTCGTAGGCCCCGCCCGGCACCCCGGCGTTCCAGTCGAGGTTCAGCCACACCGGGCACTCGTGCCCCGGCCGGAAGTGGATCGCGCTCACCCGCTGGCGACCGAGGTTCCGGTCCGGGTTCCGCCGGTAGTGCCGCGAGAGCCGGTCGCGCACCGTGTCCGAGTCCTCGGGCAGGCAGACCTCCGCGTAGGCGTGCCCCCCCTGCGGCCCGTCCATCATCACCAGCCGCGCGTCCCCGCCGATCGCCTGCAGCATCGCCACCAGCACGATCGCGAAGTCGTCGCAGTCCCCCACGTAGCCGTTCTCGATCGACTCGCTCGCCGTCGCGAAGTACTCGTCCCCGCGCGGGTCGTTCACGTAGCGCCACTCGCTGCGCACGTGGCTCCACACGCGCGCCACCTGCTCCACCCGGAAGGGCCCCTCGTCCTGCGCGGCGATCTGCACGGCGGCGTTCCGCGTGGCCGGCACGCTCGTGTCGATCGCCGCGACGACGCGGTCGAGCGTGTGGATGCGGATCGACGCCTCCTGCGGGCTCGAGGCCGCCGTCGAGCCCGGGTCCGGGAGCCCGAGCCGCTCCGCCGCCTCGCGGATCGGGTTCGTCTCGACGCCGCGGACCACCCAGATCAGCAGGGCCGCCGCCGCCGCGAGCGCGAGGCTCGTCATGACGAAGCGCGGCCAGCGCGGCCCCGGCTGGCTGACGATCAGCCGCTGCCCGCACGCCCCGCAGCGGAGCACGCCGCCCTTGAAGCCCGGAGGCATGACGCCGCGCGTGCCGCAGCTCCCGCAGATGAAGCGGCGCCCCGGGATGCTCTCGCCGAGGATCGTGTCCTTGCCACCCTTGCGCAGGAAGGGCCGCAGGGCCGACTCGCTCCAGCGCAGGGGAGCCCGCCCGAAGCGCACCTCGTCGCCGGGCCGGATGTGCTCGCGGGTGATGCGCTTGCCGCCGACGAAGGTGCCGTTGGCGCTGCCGAGGTCCTCGAGGAGGATCTTGTCCCCCTCCCAGGCCAGGCGCGCGTGGCGCCCCGACACGGTCGGGTCCTTCAGCACGAGGTCGCAGTCGCGGGAGCGACCGACGACGATGTTGCTGATGCTGCGGGACACGGAGGCGGCTCGGGAGGTGATGGACGGGTGGACGGGCGGACGGGCGCGCGAGTCACCGGGGAGGCACCCCCCGGCCCTCGGACGAATCATACCCCTCCCGGCGCCGCCCGGCATGGCCTGACCGCCTTCCCGCGCCCTTCCCGCGCGACGAGCCAGCCAAGCCGCCGGAATTCGGCGTGTTTTGGTAGGGTCTCCCCGTGGAGGCGCTGATCGGCATCGGGCGGATGGCCCTCAGCGTCTGGGCCTACCTGGGCTCGCTGCTCGCGCTGCTGCTCGCCACCGTACGTTCGGCCGGCGCCATCCGCCCGCGGAGCATGCGGCTCCTCGGCCGCGTGACGATGCTGCAGATCTTCTTCACCGGCTTCCAGGCCGTGCTGCCCCTGACGATCGCCTCGGTCGCCCTCGGCGTCCTCGTCCTCTCGATCAGCCTCCAGTACCTCCCGGTCGATTACGTCCAGGGCGTCGCCAGCATCGTCATCGTCCGCGAGGTCGTCCCGCTCGTCACCGCGTTCCTGATCATCGGCCGCTCGGGCACGGCCATCACCATCGAGATCGCGACCATGAAGCTCAACGACGAGCTCCTCGCCCTCGAGGTCATGGGCATCCCCTTCACCCAGTTCGTCGCCCTCCCGCGCCTCGTCGGCGCCGTCGTCGCCTTCCTCCTCCTCCAGGTCTACGCCGACCTCTTCGGGCTCCTCGGCGGCTACTACGGCTCGGCCCTCGTCGACGCCCAGCTCCCCGCCTATCCGGTCGCCGATCTCCTCCAGGGCATCGACCCGGCGGACTTCGCGCTCGCCTGCCTGAAGGCCGTGCTCTTCGGCGTCGTGATCTCGATCACCGCCATCCAGCAGGGCCTCCAGGTCGGCCGCTCCCGCCGCGAGATCCCCATCGTCACCTCGCGCGCCGTCGTCCGCTCGCTCCTGCTCTGCTTCCTCCTCAACACCGCCGTGAGCGTCGGCGTCGGCTGAGGGCGGCTGACGTGGCCGCGCCGAGCGGCTACACCGGCAGCTGATGCCGGGCGCGCCCCTGCTCGAGTTCCACCGCGTCAGCCTCCGCGACGGCGAGATCCCCGTGCTCACGGAGGTCTCGCTGACCGTGCACGAGGCGGAGATCGTGGGCGTGGTCTTCCAGCACGGCATCGGCAAGACCTCGCTCCTCTACATCGGCGCGGGCCTGATGCCCCCCACGGCCGGCGAGGTCGTCTACCGGGGCCGCCGCATCGCCGAGCTCCCGAAGACCCCGCCCAAGCTCGGCTTCGTCTTCGAGGACGACGGCGGCTTGCTCGAGAACACGAGCGTCTTCGACAACGTCGCCCTCCCGCTCCGCTTCCACCTCGAGCTCGAGGAGAAGGAGGTCGCGCGCAAGGTGGAGGAGGTGCTCTCGCTCGTCGGCATGGAGGAGCAGGCCGGGCGCTTCCCCTGGCAGCTCACGGGCGATCGACAGCGCCTGGTCGCCCTCGCGCGGGCCCTGGTCTACGAGCCCGAGCTCGTCTTCGTCGACGACTTCTTCCTCGGGGCCGACGCGGACGCCTTCCGCCGCATGCAGGAGGCGATCAGCCTGGCGCGGGAGGCCCACGAGACGGCCTTCCTCCTGGTGATGGAGGCCTCCGCCGCGGACTTCGGCGTCGCCGATCGCCTCTGCCTGGTCGACCACGGCGCCGTCCTCGAGCTCGAGCGCGACGGCTGAGGCCCGAGCGAGGCGCCCGGCGCGCGCCCGGCGGCGGTTCGGCTGGGGCCCGCCACGGGACGGCTCGGGCCCGGCTGAGCCCCGCTCACGGAAAAGCCCGGGCCGGCGCCGGCCCCTCTGATAGCCCCCCAAGCGGATCGTTGCGTCCACCTGGAGGTCCCATGCTCACGCGCGTCGCCGAACGAATCGTCGCCCACGCCCCCGGCGCCGGGGTGCGTCGACGCGCGGGCGGGGCCCCGCCGCGGCTCCGCCGTCACCTGCCCCTCCTCGGTCATATGGCCGAGTTCGCCCTCAACCCGATGGCGCTCCTCCGCCGCGCCGTCGCCCAAGGCGGGGAGGTCGTCGAGATCGATCTCCTCGGCCAGGACGTCGTGCTCCTGACCGGCCCGGAGGCCCACGAGGCCTTCTTCCGCGCGCCCGATGACCAGCTCTGCCGGCGCGAGGCCTACAAGCTCATGACGCCGATCTTCGGCGAGGGCGTGGTCTTCGACGCGAAGGGCAAGCGCCTCGACGAGCAGATGAAGATGGTCATGGGCATGCTCCGGGACAAGCGCATGCGGCGCTACCCGCCCGTGCTCGTCGACGAGACGCGGAAGGAGCTGGCGGGCTGGGGCGCGAGCGGCGAGGTGGATCTCCTCGGCTTCATGAAGGAGCTGACGCTCTACACCTCGAGCCGCTGCCTGGTCGGCGACGAGTTCCGCGGCGGCATGGACGCCGAGTTCCGCCGCCTCTACGGCGACCTCGAGAAGGGCATCACGCCGCTCGCCTATCTCCACCCGCACCTGCCGCTCCCGAGCTTCCGCCGCCGGGACGCCGCGCGCCGGGAGCTGGTCGGGCGCGTCGAGCGGATCGTCGAGGGCCGCCAGGCCGCCGGGGACAACCCCGACGACGGCATGCAGCTCCTGCTCGAGTCGACCTACAAGTCGGGCGAGCGGCTCACGCCGCACGAGATCACGGGCATCCTCATCGCGCTGATGCTCGCCGGCCACCACACCAGCGCCGGCACGATCACCTGGGTGCTCGTCGAGCTGCTCCGGCACCCCGAGCACCTCGCGCGCGTGCAGGCCGAGGTCGACGCCGCCTGGGCGAGCGAGGGCGGCGAGACGCTGAGCTACGACGCGATCCGTCAGATGCCCTATCTGCACCTGGTCGCGCAGGAGGTGCTGCGCCTCCACCCGCCGCTGATCTTCCTCTTCCGCAAGGTGCTCCGCGACTTCGAGTACGGCGGCTACCGCATCGAGGCCGGCAAGATGCTCTGCGCCTCCCCCGGCGTCGCCCATCGGCAGGAGAGCACCTTCCCGCACCCGGACGGCTTCGACCCGGAGCGCTTCGCGCGCGGCGAGGCGGACAACCCCTTCGCCTTCATCAGCTTCGGCGGCGGCAAGCACAAGTGCGCGGGCAACGCCTTCGGGCTGCTCCAGCTCAAGGCGCTGGTGGCGACCGTGCTCCGCGACCACGAGCTCCGCCTCGTCGACCCGCCCTCGAGCTACCGCGACGACTACAACCAGGCGACCGTCATGCCCGTCGGCCCCGTGCGCATCACCCACCGCAAGCGCACGCCGCCGAAGGTCGCGGTGCCCGTGCCGGTCGAGACCCCGACGCGCCCGACGCTCCAGCTCGACCCGGCGCAGCCCGTGCGCGTGCGCATCGACCGTCAGCTCTGTGTCGGCCACGCCGTCTGCGTGAGCGAGGCGCCGAAGATCTTCCGGCTCGCCGAGAGCGGGGAGGCCGAGCTCATCGAGGCGCACCCGCCCGCCGAGCAGTATGCGCTCCTCGCCCGGGCCGCCGAGCACTGCCCCAACCAGGCCATCGTCGTCGAGCAGGGCGACGAGCGCTGCCCCTTCCACTGACGCCCCTGACGCCGTCCACCGTTCCGCTGACGCTTCCGCTCGGAGGCGAAGCGAGAGAGAAGAGAGAGCCCCCATGCCCTTGATGACCCCGACCGAGGCCGCCGCCGCCAAGAGCTTCCCGCGCGCGGAGATCGAAGAGACGATGCAGCGCTGGCTCGACGCCAACGAGAAGGCCGAGGCCACCGGCGACTGGATCACCCACCTCGGCCCCTTCTACACGGACGACGCCGTCTACCGCTGGAACGTCGGCCCGAACGAGGAGTTCGAGGCGAAGGGCAAGAAGGCCATCGAGGAGCTCGCGCTCGGCTTCCAGATGGAGGGCTTCGAGGGCTGGCACTACCCCTACGACCGCATCCTCATCGACGAGAAGGTCGGTGAGGTGGTCGGCTTCTGGCGCCAGATCGCGCCCGTGCGGCGCCCGGATGGGACGCCCTACGAGGTGGCCGGCGTGGGCGGCTCCTGGTTCCGCTACGCGGGCGACGGGAAGTTCAGCTGGCAGCGGGACTTCTTCGATCTGGGCAACGTCTTCGCCGTGCTCGCCGAGCTCGCGCCGCAGGGCCACGTGCCCTCGAGCGTGAAGAAGAAGATCGCGAAGATGGCGCGCGGGGAGCCGCTCCCCGGTCATCGCAAGCTCCGCGGCACGCCGTCGGTCGTCGACCGGCTCCGCCAGGGCGCTGCGCTGGGCAAGATCGCGCTCCTCGGCCGCTGAGCGCGGGCCTGCGGCCTTCTGGTTTTTCGCACCCTGTGCGGCGGGCCTGCGGCCCGGCCGGCTTTCCGCCGTCCGCTTTCCGCTGTCCGTGCTGGCGCTCGTCTTCGCGGTCCATGCCGCGGTCGCGGAGTGCGGTAGGGTGGGGTGGCTGCGCCGTGGGGGGCTCCGCGCCGCGGGGAAGGCGGAAGGCGGACGGCTCCGCGACCGGAGGGGGGCGGCTCTCAGCCGCGCTCGACCATGAGGCAGCGGCTCTGGACCACGTCGATGCCGGCGGCCGTGAGACGGGCCGCGAAGGCGTCGTCGCGGATGCCGCTCTGCAGCCAGACGAGCGGCGGCGCGAGGGCGAGAAGATCCTCAAGGTGCTGCGCGAGGTCGTCGGCGCGGCGGAAGACGTTCACCATGTCGACCTCGCCGACGGCGCGGAGATCCCGTACGACCGGCTCGCCGAGGATGGTCTCGACGTCCGGGTAGTAGACGGGCACCGGTACGATGGTCGCGCCCTGCGCCTGGACGCGCGCGGGGACGTAGTGGGCCGGCTGGCCGCCGCGGCTCCCCGGCTTGATGCCGAGCACGGCGATGCGCTTCGCGGCCTTCGCGCGGGCGCGGATGGCGGACGGATCTTCGAGGAGCTGACCGGGCGTCATGGGCTCGGTGTCGGGCCAACGGGGGCGCGGCGCAAGCCGTCGGGGGAGCGCCCTGGCGAGACGCGGCGCGAGGCACCATGATGGCGCCCCATGGCACGCGACCTCCTCCCCGAGCTCTTCGATCGCATCGAGGACGAACTCGACGGTCTCACCCTCGCCCCGGACGGCCTCCGCGCGGTCGTCGACGGCCGCTTCGGCGAGGTGACGGTGGCCGTGGAGCACGACCCGGAGGAGGAGATGCTCCGCATCAGCGCCGCCGTGCCGCCCCCCGCCGGGACCGGCCGCTCCTTCCTCGTCTGGTGTCTCGCGCTGAACGCGAAGTACTGGGACGTGAAGATGGGCCTCGACTCCGCCGGGCGGCTCCTCGTGCACTCCGACCTCGACGCCGAGGACGACGCCGACATCGACGACCTCGCGGCGGCCGTGGTCGAGCGCGCGGACGCCGTCGTCGACCTCCTCGACGACGACCTCGTCGAGTGGCTCCTCGACCGCGACCTCGGCACGCCGGGCCAGCGCGAGCGCTGGACCGCCCGCGCCGCCCAGGACGAAGTCGAAGAAGACGAGTAGCGTTCGCGAGGTCGAGCGGCGGCGACGCGCCGCGCTCCCGAGCTCCCACCCTCGTCCGCCGAAGGCTCACGCCGCCGCGCGGTCGACGTGACGTGCCAGGAGCGCCCGACGCGCGACCCGCCCGCCCCGACGAGCCTCGGTTCCCCGTCCCCCGCCCGCCTGAGGCGGGCTCGTCGCCGAAGGCGACGAAACCCCGACCCCCCGGCCGAAGGCCGTTCCCCGCCCGCCCGCAGGCCGGCTCGTCGCCGAAGGCGACGAAACCCCGACCCCCCGGCCGCGAGGTCCGACGTGACGTGCCAGGGCCCCGACGCGCGACCCGCCCGTCCCGACGAGCCTCGATTTCCCCGTCCCCCGCCCGCCGCAGGCGGGCTCGTCGCCGTTGGCGACGAAACCCCGACCCCCCGGCCTTCGGCCCCGGCCGAAGGCCGCAGCCCAAGGCCGCTACATGCGGATCAGGCAGGCCCCCCAGTTCAACCCCGACCCGAGCGCCAGGAAGCAGCAGAGGTCGCCCTCCTTCACCTTCCCGTCGCGCCGCAGCTCGTCGAGGAGGATCCCGATCGTCGCGGCCGACGTGTTCCCGAAGCGCGCGATGTTCGACGGCACCTTCTCCGGCGGCGCCTTCAGCGCCTGCCGCACGGCCGCGTTGATCCGGTCGTTCGCCTGGTGCGCGATGAACCAGTCGATCTCCTCGAGCGACACCTCGAGGGTCTCGCAGAGCGAGCGCACCGTGCGGTTCAGCTCCGTCACCGCCGTCTTGAAGAGGTCGCGCCCCTGCATGCGCGGGATGTGCTCCTCCCGCTCGAACATCTCCGGCGTGAAGTAGGGCCGGCTCCGGAACCCGCCGGAGGGGATGTAGATCCGGTCGAACATGCGCCCGTCCGTATGGAGCTCGGCGCCGAGGAAGCCCCGCGGCGCCTCCGCGCGCTCGAGCACCATGGCCGCCGCCCCGTCGCCGAAGAGCACGGCGAGGCCCCGGTGCCGCGTGCCCTTCTCGTAGGCCTCCTCGCTCACCTTCCGGTCGGTCTCGCCGTAGAGCACGTCCCAGTCGTCCCAGGGCATGAACCCCGCGTGGGCCTCCGCGCCGATGAGCAGGATGCGCTTCGCCGCGCCCGTCTCGATGAGCCCGTTCGCGACCTGCAGCCCGTAGGGGATGGCCGCGCACTGCTGGCGGATGTCGAGCGCCGGCACCCGCGGGATGCCGAGCTTCGCCCCGAGCAGCCCGCCCGAGCCCGGGAAGATGAACTCGGGGGTCATGGTCGCGAAGACGATGAAGTCGACGTCCTCGGGCTCGAGCCCCGCGTCCTTCAGCGCGCGCCGGCTCGCGACGAGCGCCAGGTCGCTCACGCCCTCCCCCTCAGCGACGAAGTGGCGCTGCGCGATGCCCGTGCGCGGACGGATCCACTCGTCGCTCGTCTCCATGACCTTCGAGAGCGCGTCGTTCGGGACCGGGGGGCCCGGGACGTGATGCCCGGTGCCCACGATGGTGATGCCCATGCCTGATTCCTCCTGCTGCGGCCCCGCGTAGCAGCTTCCGGAGGGGCCGTCATTGACGCGCCGCGTCGCGGGTCATGGCTGCCCCGGTCGCCGTTGAGCCGAGGCCCGCGCCGGGTCAGGGTGCGCCCCATGCCGAAGCCCACGCCGCACTCCAAGTCGTACCGGAAGCGCGTCGCCCTCATCTCGACGGGGGGCACGATCGAGAAGACCTACGACGAGATGGAGGGCGTGCTCCGCAACGAGGTCTCGAACCTCGACGTGATGCTCGCTGGGCTCGAGCTCGAGGGGGTCGTGCTCACGCGCGTGCCGCTGATGAACAAGGACTCGCTCGAGATGGAGCCCGAGGACCACGCGCTGATCGCGCAGACGGCCGGCGTCATGGCGGAGCAGCACGACGGCGTCGTGATCGTGCACGGCACGGACCGGCTCGCGGTCACCGGGGAGACCCTCGTCGGCACGCTGGGGACGCCGCGCGTGCCGATCGTCCTCACGGGCGCCATGCGGCCCTACCAGCTCCGCAACACGGACGCGGTCCAGAACCTCACCGAGGCGCTCCTCGCCGTGCAGCTCGCCGAGCCGGGCGTCTACGTCGCCATGCACGGCCGGCTGCTCCGCTTCCCCGGCGTCGTCAAGGATCGCGCCCGGGGCACCTTCGCGCGCGCCGAGGAGCTCGAGGAGCGCGGCGGCGCCGCGAAATAGCCGCCCGGCCGCCAGCGTTGCTCCCGGTGTGGGGCGGCCTTACCGTATTCGAGTGTCCGCCCGGCGCGGACCCGAAAGGCACGATGGCCGACTTCTCCGCACCCGCCTCCGAATCGAGCTTCCAGCGCTACGTGACCCGCCGCGAGACGGGGATCGTGGGCGGCACCGAGGAGCACTCGCGCTACGCCTACGGCGCCGACCTCGCGATGCTCCGCACCTTCAAGCGCCTCAAGCCGGTCGAGCTCGTCGTGAGCAGCGTGGTGCGGACCTACAAGGGCGTGCTCCGCAACCAGTACCTCGGCACGACCGTGCGCGTCGGCCCGCGCCAGCTCCCGCGCATCCACCGGATCGCGAAGGAGTGCGCCGAGACCCTCGGCGTGCCGCTGCCGACCGTCTACGTCGCGAACAGCCCCTTCATGAACGCCTACACCTTCGGGACCGACGAGGACTCCTTCGTCGTCGTGCACTCGAAGCTGGTCGACGACTTCACGGACGAGGAGCTGAAGTTCGTGATCGGCCACGAGATGGGGCACGTGCAGAACAAGCACGTCGTCTACGGGACGGCGCTGCGCCTCCTGAAGATGAACGTGGGCGTGTGGCTCCGCTGGATCGCCCCGCCGGCCGAGGCCGCGCTCCTCGCCTGGGCGCGGCGCGCCGAGATCACCTGCGATCGCGCCGGCCTGCTCTGCTGCCTCGACGTGGACGTCGCCATGAAGACCTTCATGAAGATGGCCTGCGGCTCGGCCCGGCTCTACGACGAGCTGGACGTGGACGTCTTCCTCGAGCAGCTCGACGCGGGCCGCGAGGGCGTCGGGCGCTTCACCGAGCTGATGGCGAGCCACCCCTACCTGCCCAAGCGCATCCAGGCGCTCCGCCTCTTCGCGGAGAGCGAGCTCTACCGGGGCGCGCTCGGGCTCGAGGGGGGGCGCCCGCTCGGCGAGATCGACGCGGAGGTCAACGAGTTCCTCCAGGTCGTCCGCGGCAAGAAGAGCGGCGGGAAGAGGGGCGCGGCGCCGGCGCCGTTGCCCGAGGGCGGCGCCCAGGAGGGCGAGGACGCCTGACGAGCCCGGCGCGATGGGCGCGCCGGGAGGACGTACGCGCGGGGGCTGCGGCGCCCGTGGACGCTGAGGTACGCTCCGCGGCGCGCGCGTTGGCGCGGCGCGAGGGAGGAAGAACGTGGCCGAATTCGGAGAGCTGAAGGGGAAGGCGCTGGCGGGCCTGCGCGAGGTGGCGAGCCTCGCGGAGGACGCGGGGGCGCCGAGCCTGGCGAAGAAGCTGCGCGAGGACCGCATCCCGCGCCTCGAGGACGAGTGCTTCCACCTCGTCGTCCTCGGGGAGTTCAACCACGGCAAGACGACCTTCGTGAACGCGCTCCTCGGCTCGCCCGTGCTGCCCATGGGCGTCACGCCGACGACGGCCGTGATCCACCGCATCCAGCACGGCGAGGCGAAGAAGGCGAAGGCCTTCGTGGAGGACGGCACGGAGAAGCCGGTCCCCATGGAGGGGCTGAAGGACTACGAGGTCGAGGGGCAGGCGCTCGCCGAGTCCGTGCAGCACCTCGACGTGCACTACCCGGCGCCCTTCCTCGAGGAGGGCGTGGTCCTCGTCGACACGCCCGGCGTGAACGACCTGAACGAGGCGCGCGCGGAGATCACCTACGGCTACATCCCGCGGGCGGACGCGATCCTCTTCCTGCTCGACGCGGGGCAGATCCTGAAGGAGAGCGAGCGCCAGTTCGTGGCGACGAAGCTCCTCGGGCAGTCGCGCGACAAGGTCATCTTCATCGTCAACAAGATGGATCTCCTCGACGAGGAGGAGCAGCAGGAGGCGCTCGCCTACGCGCGGCTGAACCTCGGCAAGCTCCTCGACGACCCGAAGGTCTTCGGCATCAGCGCCGAGAAGGCGCTCGAGGGGGACCGGGGCGCCTCCGGGATGGACGCGCTCCTCGGCGAGCTCCGCCAGTTCCTCCAGGACGAGCGCGGCCGCGTGCTCCTCGACAACGCGCTCGACGCGGGGCTGCGGACGGCGCGGACGCTGCGGACGGGCATCGAGATCCAGAAGCGCGCGCTCGCCATGGAGCAGAACGAGCTCGAGCGGCGGCTGCAGAGCCTCGAGGCGGATCTCGAGATGAGCGCCGAGCGGATGGCCGAGCGGAAGGCGCAGATCCGCGAGTCGCTCAGCGCCGTGAAGGCGGTCGTGCGGGCGGACGTGACGGGCTTCGCGAAGCGCTTCGCGCAGCGGCTCCCGGAGGAGATCGACGGGAGCGACGCGAAGGAGCTGCGGAAGTACCTCGGCGGCTTCATCGAGGAGGAGTTCAAGCGCTTCGCCGAGGACCAGGCCAAGGACATCGCGCGGCGCCTCGAGAAGGTGGCCGAGGAGGCCATCGCCTTCGTCACCGAGGACGCCTCCGCGCGGGCCGACGAGCTGAAGGACATCCTCGGCGGGGGCGGGCCCGAGCTCGACCTCGACGTGAACACCTTCGCCTACGACGTGGGCGTCTTCGCCATGGGGGCCTTCGGCGTGACGCTGATGGTGCTCTCGAACGTGGTCGTCGGCGGCGCGCTCACGCTGGCGGCGCCGGTGCTCGCCTACGTGTTCCGGGGGCGGGCCGACAAGCAGGTGAAGGAGCGCGCGAAGGCCGAGGCGCCGAAGGCCGTGGAGGACGCGGCGGAGAAGATGGCCGACGCCTTCGACGAGCGGATCGACGAGTTCGGCGTGAAGCTGATCGAGTTCGTGGCGCAGGCGAGCGAGGAGCTCACGAAGAGCATCGCCGAGCTCGTGCGCACGGCGCGCGAGGCGCACGCGGACGGCGAGGCGGCGACCGAGGAGCTCGTGGCTGGCACGGGCATGAGCCTCTCGCGGCTGGTCGACGTCGAGCAGCGCATGGAGAGCCTCCGCAAGAGCCTCTGGGCCAACGGCGCGACGAACCCGAGCTGACGGCGCTGGCGCGCCGCCCGCTCCGGTGGGGTCTCGCGTGCGGGCACCGCTGCGCGGCGCCGGCACGCGATCGCGCGCTCCGCGCGCGGGGGGTCGGGGCGCTCGCTCCGCTCGCTGAAGGGAACGGGGCCCCGTCGGATCGGGCGGGACGGCGCGTGAGCCGCGTCGAGCCCGGAAGCCGCCGCGTCGGGGGCAGATGAGCGCTCGGCCTGCCGCGAAACCGAACGCGTCGTCCGCCCGACGTACGGCTGCCCGCGTCGGACCGCAGATGGCCGAACGTGGACGCCCACGAGTTTGGCGAGCGCACCCGAAGCGAGCGAAGCGAGCGCACCCGCGAATCCTTCTTGCGGCGCAGCCGCTAGAAGGATTCGCCCGCCCAGAGGGACTCGAGCGGGGCGCGTTCGCGGACGACGCGCCAGCGCTCGCCCTCGACGAGGACCTCGGCGGCGGGGGGGCGCGCGTTGTAGGTGCTCGCCATCTCGCGGCCGTAGGCGCCGGCGCCGAGCACGGCGACCAGGTCCCCGGGCTCGACGGGCGGGAAGAGGCGGCCGTGGGCGAAGAAGTCGCCGCTCTCGCAGACCGGGCCGACGACGTCGGCGGGGCGGAGCGGGCCCTCGCGGAGCGTGACGGGCACGATGGCGTGGTAGGCGCCGTAGAGCGCCGGCCGGATCAGCTCGGTCATGGCGCCGTCGACGATGAGGAAGCGCTTGCCGGCCTGCTCCTTCACGAAGAGCACGCGCGTGAGCAGCGCCCCGGCGTCACCCACGAGCGCCCGGCCCGGCTCGGTGATCAGGTCGAGCTCGGTGCAGCCGCCCTCCTCGAGGCCGGCACGGATGGCCTCGCCGAAGGCGCCGGCGGGCGGGTAGGGGTGCTGCTCGTGGCCGTAGTGCATGGGCCAGCCGCCGCCCACGTCGATGCTCTTGAGCGGCGCGCCGGCCTCGAGGCACTCCTTGGCGAAGCGCGCGAGGATGGCGATGGCCTCCTGGAGCGGCTGGGGCGAGTCGAGCTGGGAGCCGATGTGGCAGGCGACGCCCTCGAGCACGAGGTGCGGGCTCTCCACGATGCCCGGGAGCAGGCGCCGAGCGACGTCGAGCTCGAGGCCGAACTTGGTGTCGTGGAGGCCGGTCGCGATGTAGGGGTGCGTCTTCGGGTCCACGTCCGGGTTCACGCGGAGCGCGATGCGCGCCGGCTCGCCGCGGGCGGCGGCCTCCTCGGCGACCACGGCCAGCTCGGGCTCGCTCTCCACGTGGATGGCGCGGATGCCCACCTCGAGGGCCTCGCGGATCTCGTCGCGCCGCTTGCCGACCCCGCTGTAGACGATCTTCTCGGGCGCGATGCCCGCCGTGAGCGCGCGCCGGAGCTCGCCGCGGCTGACGATGTCCGCGCCGCAGCCGGCCTCGGCGAGCCGCTTGAGGATGGCGAGGTTGGCGTTCGCCTTGATCGCGTAGGCGATGAGCACGTCGCGATCCGTGGCTTGCTTCATGGCCTCGGCCACGCCCCGGTAGGCGGCGTCGATGCGCGAGCCGGCGTAGACCCACGTCGGTGTGTCGAGCTCCTCGGCGAGCGCCGGCAGGGGGACGCCCTCGACGTGGAGCACGCCGCCCTTCCGGACGAAGACGTCGCTCGCCGGCACTCCGCTCAGCTCGCTCACGGCCGGGCCTCCGCGCCGGCCTCGCCGGCCAGGGCGTCCACGTCGAGCTCGCGCCCCTCGAGGCGCCCGCGGAGCTCCGCGATGGCCGCCTCCACGCGCCTCCGGGCCGGCCCGCCCGGCAGGTCCCGGCGCTCGACGGCGGTCTCCATGTCGAGGGCCCCGTAGACGCTCTCGTCGAAGGCCTCGTGCTCGGCCCGGAGCGTCTCCAGGCTCAGCTCGCTCAGCACCTTGCCCTCGGCGACGGCGCGCCCGACCAGCCGGCCGACGACGTGGTGCGCCTCGCGGAAGGGGACGCCCTTCGAGGCGAGCCAGTCCGCCAGCTCCGTGGCGTCGAGGAAGCCCTCGCGGAGGGCGGCCTTCATGCGCGCCGGGTGGAAGGTGGCCGTCGCGATGGCGCCCGTGAGCACGTCGAGCGTGTCGTCGACGGTGTCGAAGGCGTCGAAGACCGGCGCCTTGTCCTCCTGCATGTCGCGGTTGTAGGCGAGCGGCAGGCCCTTGAGCATGACCAGCAGGTTCACCAGGTCGCCGACGACGCGGCCGGTCTTGCCGCGGGCGAGCTCGGCCATGTCCGGGTTCTTCTTCTGCGGCATGATCGACGAGCCGGTGGTGAAGGCGTCGCTCATGGTCACGAAGCCGAACTCCTGGCTCGACCAGAGCACGAGCTCCTCGGCGATGCGGCTCAGGTGCACGGCGCAGTTCGCCAGCGCCGCGACGGCCTCCACGAGGAAGTCGCGGTCGGCGACGGCGTCGAGGCTGTTGCGCATGGGCCGCGCGAAGCCGAGGGCGGAGGCGGTGCGATCCCGATCGAGCGGGAAGGTGGTCGAGGCGAGGGCCGCGCAGCCGAGGGGCGACTCGTTCAGGCGGTTGGCGGCGTCGAGGAGGCGGCCGCGGTCGCGGTCGAGCATCTCGGACCAGGCGAGGAGGTGGTGGGCGAGGCGCACGGGCTGGGCACGCTGGAGGTGCGTGTAGCCCGGCATGAGCACGTCGACCGTGCCGGCGGCGCGGACGGCGAGGACGGCGAGGAAGCGGTCGACGCGCTCGGCGGTCGCGTGGCAGGCCTCGCGGGTCCAGAGGCGCATGTCCGTCGCGACCTGGTCGTTGCGGCTCCGGGCCGTGTGGAGCTTGCCGCCGACGGCGCCGACGCGCTCGGTGAGGGCGGACTCCACGTTCATGTGGACGTCCTCCTTGGCCGCGTCCCAGGCGAAGTCGCCGGCGGCGATCTCGCCCGCGATGGCCTCGAGCCCGGACGCGATGGCCTCGGCCTCGTCCTCGCCGACGATGCCGCGCGCGGCGAGCATGCGGACGTGGGCGATGGAGCCGCGCACGTCCTGGGGCGCGAGGCGCTTGTCCACGTCGACGCTCGCGCTGTAGCGGAGCGCGACCGCGTCGAGGGCCTCCGAGAAGCGTCCGCCCCACGCCGTGTCCGTGCCCTTGGTGCTCTGCTCGTCCTTCGCCATGCGGCAGGGCATAGCTCCGTCCGCGCGCGCGGACACGCCCCCCAGCTTTCCGGAGCGGCGCGCGTCGCTCGGGCGCGGAGCTCGATCCGCGGCGAGGAATCGGCAGGGGAGCGTGCCGCGCCGCCGAGCTGTCCCTGTGGATGGGCCGCGCCCGTGGCGTGCCCTCGCGTCCGAGGGGCCGGACGCGTGCGGCCGGTCTGGGCCGCATGGAGGTCGCGCGGCCGCTCAGCGGGCGGGGACGCGGAGCTCGATGCGGCGGAGCAGGCGCGCGCCGGCCGGGAGGGCGAAGGCGTCCACGGCCACCGCGAAGAGGGCGGCGGCCGCGGGGACGATCCAGCCGAGCGCCGCGCCGGTCACGACGATCGCGCCGAGGCCGACGGCGAGCCCCACGCCCCGGAGGGCCTCGCTCCGGGCCGCCCGCGCCATCCAGAGCGCCGCCGCCGCGTCGCGCACGTCGTCCGTCGCCAGGGCCACGCCGCGCTCGCCCTCGGGGCTGCCGGCCGCGCCGAGGATGATCGGCACGTCCGCGGCGGCGAGCACGTCGTCGTCGTCGTCCACCTGCCCGACCGCGGCCACCAGCCCGCCGGACTCGCCGAGGCGCTTCACCTCCTGGCCCCGCTCGGCGGGCAGGAGCTCGGCCTTCACCAGGTTCACGTCGAGCTGCCGCGCGAGCACCTCCACCGTCGCCCGGCTGTCGCCGCTGATCAGCACGACGACGATGCGCTGGTCGAACATCCGCTGCACCGCCGCCCGCGCGCCGACCCGCATGTCGTCCCGGAGCGCGATGACCGCCCGCACGCGGCCGCCGAGGCCGAGGAAGAGCGCCGTATGCCCCCGCGCCTCTGCCCGGGAGGCCTCCTCGTCGGCGAGGGCGATGCTCACGCCGTGGTCGAGGAGCATCTGCCGGTTGCCGAGCACGAGCTCCTCGCCGTTCCGCGTCGAGGCGGTCACGCCCCGCCCGCGCTCGAGCATCACCCGGCGCACGGTGCCGAGGCGCACGCCCCGCCCCTCCGCGTAGCGGCGGAGCGCCCGGCCGATCGGGTGCCGGGGCGCGGCCCCCTCCGTGGCCGCGGCGAGGCCGAGGAGGGCGTCCTCGTCGTCGTCGCCGAGCACGTGCACCTCGACGACCTCCGGGCGCCCCTCGGTGATCGTGCCCGAGGTGCTCAGCGCGCAGGTGGCGACCCGGCCGGCGTCCTCGAGCTCGCGGGGCCCGGGGAAGACGACGCCGCGCGCGGCCGCTGACGCCGCCGCCGCGACCAGCGGGGCCTCCGCCGAGCGCCGCGCGCTGAGGAGCGGCGCGGCGATCAGCACCGCCGCCGCCGCCGAGATCTGCCCCGCCAGGCCGGGCTCGCCCGTGAGCGCGAGGCCGCCCACGGCGCCGAGGAGGGCGAGCATGCCGCCCCAGCGCGTCACCTGCTCGGCGAGGCGCACCACGCGGGCGGCCCCCCGGCCGAGGTGGCCGAAGCGCGCCACGCGCACCAGCGCGCGCTCGTCGCCGACGCGGGTCGTCAAGAGGCGCACGGCCCCCTCGGTCACGCGGGCGCCGGCGAGGATCGGATCGCCGGCCACGCGCTTCACGGGCGTCTGCGCGCCCGGGTGGGAGAGCACCCAGGCCTCGCCGCCCTGCACCACCCCGTCCACGCCGACGACCTCGCCCTCGACGTGCAGCACCTCCTCGCCGGTCCGGACGCGCCGCGTGGGCACCTCCTCGTAGCGCATCTGCTGGCTGACCTCCTTCGCCGGCACGCGGACGCGGCTCGGGAGGGGCTGGGTGAGGGCGTGCACCACCTCGCCGACCGGCTGCCGGGCGCGCGCGTCGAGCCAGCTCCGGAGCACCATGGCCATGGCGGCGAAGGCGGCGCCCGCGAGGCCGGCCCAGGCCTCCTCGGAGCCGTGGCGCGCCAGGAGCCCGGCGAGGGCGGCGAGGATGGCGCCAGTGGGACCGACGGCCCAAGGGAGGAGGCCCACCTCGCGGCGGATGGGGCGCCCGTAGGCGAGCGCGAGGCCGGCGCTGAGGGCCGTGAGCGCGGCCGAGCCGATGGCGACACCGATGTGGCTGCGGGCGAAGCCGCCGAGGATCAGCCCGCCCAGGGCGGCGGCCAGCGGCGCCCAGGGGATGGGCACCGGCGTGGGGCGGAAGACGGCGTGGAAGCCGGCCGTCTCCGTGGACTGGCTCGCGCTCGCCAGGTCGATGCGCGGGCGGGTGGCCTCGCGGACGCGCTCGGGCACGGAGCGGGGCGGCGCGGGCGGGGGGCGCGTGGACTCGTGGGCGCGCTCGCCGCGGAGGAAGGCCTCGCGGCAGACCTCGGAGCAGAGGTAGCGGTAGCCGTCCTCGAGGAGGAGCACGCGGCGGGCCCGAAGCGGATCGGTGGGCGTGCCGCAGGCCGGGCAGGGCAGGGGCTCCGCGCTCGGCCGGGCAGGGTGCATCCCGGCCGTGCTACGCACTCGGGCTCGGGGCTGCAAGCCGAGGGCGGCGTCCCCCGACGGCGCGCCTCACTCCGTGACGACGATCCAGGTGCCGGGCCGCTCGCCGTCGCTGAAGACGCCGTGCCAGCTCGCTGGGAGCGTCGGGCCGGTCCACTGGAAGATCCACCGCGCGTCGGCCGGGGCCAGGTTCACGCAGCCGTGGCTCCGGACGCGGCCGAAGCCGTGGTGCCAGAAGGCGGCGTGGAGGGCGTAGTTGCCCTCGAAGTACATGGTCCAGGGCACGTCCTCGATGAGGTAGGACTCCTCGCCCGCGTTCAGGTCGTCCATCGTCGTCGAGACGTGCTTGGAGCGGATGCGGTAGACGCCGACGGGCGTCTCGTAGCCCTCGCGGCCGGTGGAGACGAGCGTCGCGAAGACGGGCTGGTCGCCCTCGTAGGCGACGAGCATCTGCTCGCCGAGGTCGATGTGGACCCAGCGCTCGTCCTCGCCGATCTCCTCCGGGCGCGGCTCGGGCTCGGCGAGGCGCACGGAGCTTCGCCGGACGACGTCGCCGTCGCGGGTCACGAGGTACTCGCGCGAGCCGCGCATCAGCCGGTCGGCGACGACGACGGGCGTCTGGCGCTCGAAGCGGCCCACGTCGCGGAGCCGGTTCGTGGCGGCGACGCGGCGGAGGCGGTGGGTGCCCCCACGGAAGACGAAGCCGACGGGGAGCTGCCAGGGGCCGCCGAGAACGACGCCCCGGTGGGTGGGCGGCTCGGAGGGGATGAGCGTGTCGGAGCGGACGTAGGCGCCGCGCACGGTCCGGTAGAAGGCGCGCCCGCCGTCGCGCTCCTCCCCGTCGAGGCTGACGTAGAAGCCGCGGCGCATGCGGAGGCGGACGTAGTCGGGGACGGTGAGCTCGCCGCGGGCGGCCGCGACGAGGGAGGGGTCCGGGGCCGCGTCGGCCGGGGCGCTCTCCTCGCCCTCGTTGCCCTCCGTGCCGGGCGGGGGCGGCGCCTCGGCCTCGGCGGCGCTGGCGGCGGCCTCGGGCGCGTCGTCCTCGGTGGCCTCGTCGTCGGCCTCGTCGGCGGTGGCCTCGTCGGAGGGGGCGCCCTCGCTCTCGTCCTCCGAGGCGGGCGGGGCCGGCACGCCCGCGTCCGGGTTGGGGGAGAGGGCCTCGGCCTCGGCTTCGGCGGCCCGGCGGAGCTGGGCGAAGGCCTCCGCGACCTCGCTCTCCTCGGCCTCGCTCGGCAGGCGCCAGAACTGGGCGACGTCGTCGCGCGCGGCGTAGGCGTAGCTGTAGGGGAGGGCGCCCTCGAGGGCCGGCGGCTGCGGGGCGGGCTCGAAGGTCTGAGGCTCGGCGCCGATCTTGAAGCCCTCGCCGCGGCAGACGAAGCCGCCGCCGGGGACCTCGAACCAGCCGCGGGCGCAGCCGACGCCGGGGACGCGCTCGCTCGCGCGGAAGCGGGAGCCGCGGCGCATGTAGCCGACGATCGGGCCCTCGTGGTGCGGGCGGCCGCGGACGCGCGCGAGGAAGTGGTAGGTGACGCCGTGGTTCGGGAAGCGCGCCTCGAAGGCGGCGCGGGCGGCCTCGGCCCGGGCCCGAGCCTCCGCCTCGGGATCGGGGGGCGGCGGAGCAGGGGCGGCGTTCGCGCTCGGCTCGGGGGCGGGCTCGGCTCGCGGGGCGGGCTCCGGCGCCGGCTCGGGCTCCGGCGCCTCGCTCGCGCCAGCGTCCTCCGGCGCACCGACGAGCAGGGGGTCGCCGCAGGCGACCGTCCAGAGCAGCCCGAAGAGGAACGCACGCCGCATGTTCGAGCCGTGGCATGGAGCCGGCGCGTCGGTCCACTTTTCCGCGGGTCCCCTCTTCCGGCGGTCGGCGGCTCGTCCGACGACGGTGCGGACTCGAGGCCGCGCCGTCTCGTCGGGGCTCGCCGGCCCGCGCGTCCGCCGAAGTGAGGGGCGTCGACCCCGCCGAGCGCCGCGATCCGGCGCCCTCCACCCCCACGCGCGCCTCGTTCGGGCTCCAGGGGCTCGAGAGAACGTCGTTCGGGGAGCGCCGACCCCGCGCCACCCCGCCGAAGCGCGTTCAGCGCGGGCCCTGGACCCCAGCGTGCGCTCCTGGCGCGGGCCGTCCAGCCCCTGAACGCCCGGCGCCCGAGGCCAGCCGCCGCCCGTTGCCCCTTCCCCGCGCGGCTTCACGGCGTGAACGCGTTTGCGCACGTCTCGTAAGCCCCGCTGGTACGCACGGTGAAAGTGCTGTTCGAGCGATGCACACCCCCCGCACCTCCTCCCTCGCGCTCCTCTCCCTCCTCCTCGCCGCTCCCCTCGCTGCCGGCTGCGCCTCCGAGAACCTCGGCGCGGGCGAGGAGGGCAGCGCCGGCGACGTCGTCTCGAGCGGCGAGTCCCTCACCATCGACGAGGCCGTCTTCTCGCGCTGCTCGACCACCGCGGTCTACGGCCTCTCGGAGCAGCTCATCGAGGAGCTGAACTGCATGCGCCCGGGGCTCATGTCCCGCATCGACGGCATCCCCGGCGTCGACCTCGGCGGCGCCGTCTTCCCCTACCTCCAGTCCGACGCCGCGGCCGCCCTCGAGCGCGTCGCCGCCCGCCGCGGCAGCCGCATGTTCGTCACCTCGGCGCTCCGCACGCTCCCCCAGCAGTACCTCCTCTACCGCTGGTTCCAGACCGGTCGCTGCGGCATCGGCCTCGCGGCGCCTCCCGGCCGCTCCAACCACCAGTCCGGCCTCGCCGTCGACGTGAGCCCCTACGGCGGCTGGATCTCGAGCTTCCAGGCCGAGGGCTTCCGCTGGCTCGGCGCCAGCGACCCGGTCCACTTCGACTACCGCGGCGAGGACGTCCGCAACCTCAGCGTGCTCGCCTTCCAGCGCCTCTGGAACCGCAACCACCCCGAGGATCCGATCGCCGAGGACGCCGCCTACGGCCCGCAGACCGCCTCCCGCCTCGCCCTGGCGCCCCCGACCGGCTTCCCCGTCGGCGCGACCTGCGGCGGCGGGGCCCCGACGCCGGCCCCCGAGCTCGCCGCCATCGAGGTCTACTGGGCGCGCCAGGCGGACGGGAGCTACGCGCTCCGGGCGCTCGCCCCGGCGGCCATCGAGCGGGTCGTCTACCGCGTCGACGGGTACGACATCGGCGAGGCCACGCGCGCCGACGGCGAGAACTTCCCGACCAGCTACACCTTCTCGAGCGAGACGAACGAGCGCCTCTTCGAGGTGCTCGGCTACGACGCCGACGGCGAGCAGGTCGGCCTCGGCGTCGGGCTCATCGACGTGACCGAGGGCACGGCCGTCTACATCAAGCAGATGGGCGAGGACCTCTACGAGATCGGCCTCGAGCGCGCACCGGAGGGGGTGGCCTTCGTCGAGGTCCAGGTGGACGGCCGCTGGACGCTCCCGGACATCGTCAGCGGCGAGACCCGGAGCCCGCGCGGGGCCGTGCGCTACCGCTTCGGCACGCTCGGCGAGCGCGACTTCGCGCTGACGACCTTCAACGCGGACGGCAGCCGGCGGGGCACGCTCTACCGGACCTTCACGCTCCGCTGAGTGGGGCGCCCGTCCGCCGCGCCGCACGGCCGCGTTCCCCCCGGAGCGCGGCCGTGCTCGCGTCCGCGTCAGAGCTTCGCGGCGGCGCTCTCGAGGGAGGCCGCGTACATCTGCTCGAGCATCGCGCAGAGCTCCTGCTCCGACGCCCCGTTCCCCCCGTCGGAGCGCGGCCGTGCTCGCGCCCGGGTCAGAGCTTCGCGGCGGCGCTCTCGAGGGAGGCCGCGTACATCTGCTCGAGCATCGCGCAGAGCTCCTGCTCCGACGCGCCGTTCCCCACGTCGAAGCGCGAGCGCCAGCTGATGCGCGCCCCGAAGCGCGTCGGCTCCACGCGCACCTCGCCGACGTAGTGCTCGAGCGGCAGCGGCGCCTCGAGGATCGCGTAGCGATAGGCCATCGCCTCCTTCGCCAGCAGCTCCTCCACGACCTTCCCGCCGCCGTTCTCCATGGTCACCGCGCGCACCGACCCGAGCGCCTCGCCGTCGCCCTTCGTGAGCTCGAGCGATGCCATGCCCACCGCCCAGCGGTGCAGCGTCGTGAAGTCACCGACCACCGCCCACGCCGCCTCTGCCGAGGCCTCCACGTCCTTCGTCGCGCTCGCTTCCGCCATGGGGTCCAGTCCTCCGTGAAAGCCGCGACTCTACGTCCGACCCGCGCCCGTCCGCGCCCCCGGAACGAAGGTACGAAAAACTGCCACGAGCCGGGCGCGTCACCCCCGCGCCGAACCTTCCGAGACGCCGCCTCCCGACGTCGCCTCCGGGACACCCCGGAGCGGGACCTGGCGCTACCGGAGGAAGAGCCGCGGGTCGTCGGGGCGCGCGTCCAGGTGGAAGTGGTCCCGATGCCCCTCGTTGTAGTTGGGCGTCAACACCGACTGGAAGAGCCGCGTCCGCGCCAGCGCGCAGGCCATGGCGCGGAGCCGCCGGGCGCGCGCGTCCCGCGGGCGCGGCCCGCCGCAGGTCTCCTGGAGCGGCGTCGGCTCGTAGTGCGTCTGCACCGAGAGCCACCCCTCGTCGGTCCAGAAGCGCGGGAGGTCGAGCGCCAGCCCCATCGTGTGGAAGCTCGTGCGCGGGTGGCTCCGATAGCTGGAGAGGATCTCCACGCCGTGGACGCCGTGCTCCTTCAGCACCTCCACCAGCGCGGGGAGGCGGAGCGCCATCTCGCAGCTCAACAGAAACGGCCGCTCCTCGTGCGTCATGCGGAACCAGACGCCGTCGACGGGGCCGACGATCTCCACCGGCGAGGGCACGATGCTGGTCGGCTGGGGGCGCGGCCGGAAGGGCACGCCCGCTTCGCGGAGCGCTGCGTGGCATGCGGGCTCGGCTCGCACGCTCCAGCGCGCGCGCCGGTCCACGACCCACTCGGCCCCGGGGATGGTCGCCCGGTAGTTCTCGAAGTCCGGCACGCGCGCCCAGATGCGCCGCACGGCGCGCCCGGCCGGATCACGCGCCGGCGCCGAGAAGCGGGCCGGCGGCTCGGGAACCGGGGGCGCGGGCGGCACCGGGAGCGTCGGCTCCTCCTCCGCCTCCTCGCCTTCGCCGGCGCTCGCCGCCTGCCCCTGGTCCGGCCCGGCGCCCTCGTCCTCGGCCGCCTCCGCGCCGGGCAGCCGCCAGAAGCGGTCGAACCAGCCCTGGTCCACCGCCCGGCCGCGCCCCTGCACGCGCCCCTGCCGCCCGCGCACGGTCCGCCCGTCGTAGACGATCCAATCGGCCACGAACTCCGGCAGCCGGTTGCCGCGCTCGACCACCTGGGCCGTCACGCCCGCCTGCACGATCACGTAGCGCTCGGGCGCGAGCGGGTTCGGGTACACGAAGCGCACGCCCACGTCGTTGCCGCGGTGCCGCTCCTCGCCGACCACCACCGCGTCCTCCTCCACGCGGATCGGCAGCGCCCCGCCGATGCGCTCGAGCACCGCGTTCGAGCCGGGCGTCCCGTAGAGCACGACGTGCGCCTCGCGCATCATCGCCTCCGTCAGCTCCGTGTCCGCGACGACCTCCTGTTTCAGGTCCCAGCTCCAGAGCGGCCAGCCCCGCGCCCCCCGCTCCGCCGCGTCCCGCAGGTCGTCCAGGTCCTCCGGCTTCTGCGTCCCGTACACGTGGATGGTCCGCCCGTAGTAGGCGTCCGTGATCGGCCCCGAGAGCCCCGGGCGCTTCACCCGCGCGGGCTCCTCGGGGAAGCCCGCCGCCCAGCCGCTGTCCCGCTTCACGACGTGGAAGCGATGCCCGAGCGCCGCCGTCGGCCCCTCGTAGACCACGTCCCCGTCGACCGTCACGCGCACCGTCTCCCGGAGCGGCGCGTCGGGCACCTCGAGGGCCAGGGCCCGCGCGTTCTCCGTCGTGATCGCCAGCCCGTCGCCGCCCTCGTTCACCAGCGCCCGCACGCGCGCGAGCCGCGGGAACTCGGCGATGCGCGTCACCCGGACCCAGTGCTGGCGGTTGGCCCGGTAGTCCCCCGTCACCACCCGCACCTCGCGCGGCCGCGGGTCGCGCCGCGTCTCCGCGAGCCGCCCGTAGATGCGCCCGTGGCGGTGCACCCGGTAGAGGATGTCGTGCCCGGCCTCGTACCAGTGCTCGTTCACCGGCACGCCCTCGAGGCTCCGCATGCGCTCCGTGAACTGCTCCACGTAGGCGGGCCGCATGGGACCCGGATCCTCCGTGCCGTGGAAGTAGTGGAAGTCCGTGTTGAGGCTGTTCTCCGCCAGGTGCATCGCCGAGTAGCGCAGCACCTCGCGCTCCTCCGCGCCGCGCAGCCGGCCCATGCCGCCGAGATAGAGCACCCAGCTCGGCGCGCCGGCCATCGCGTGGACGGCGCTGAAGCGCCAGGCGTGCCGCATGCCGATGGTGTAGGCGCCGACGCCGCCGTTCGAGAGCCCGCCGAGCACCACCCGGTTCGGGTCCACGGAGTAGTGCCGCTGCACGTCGTCGATGACGTCGAGGACGTCCTTCTCCCCCATCCAGCGCCACATGATCTGACCGAAGCCCGTCGGCGCGACGACGATCCAGTCCGGCGTCCAGCGCGGCGTGAAGTCGTCGTAGAGGTGCTCGATGTAGCGCTCCCAGTCCATGTTGTTGCCGAGCACGACCCCGAGGAAGAGGTTGCCGTTCGACGAGCCGCCGTGGAGCGCGACGTAGACCGGGTAGGAGCGAGAGGGGTCGTAGTCCGGCGGCAGGTAGATCGCGTAACCCTGGAGCACCGTGCTGACGGGCGAGCGGTAGCCGCGGTTGACGATCTCGCCATCGGCGAGCGGGTAGGGGTCCCGCCCCTCCTCCACGGCGTCCAGGTAGCGCGAGGCGCGGCGCCGCCAGGACCGGGCCTGCTCCTCGTAGCGGTCCTCGATGCGCTCGGCCGTGTCGAGGAGGTGCTGGATCGAGACCAGCGTGCCCTCTGGGATGCCCTCGGGCGGCGACGCCATCAGCCGCTCGAGGCGCGCCCGATCGTCGGCCGAGGCCGGGGCGGGAGCGGAGGCGGCGGCGCCGAGGAGCGCCGCGAGCAGCAGGGCGGGGAGCCGTCGCGTCATCGTACCCATCGTAAGAACGCGGATCCGCAGCGCCAATTCGCCGCGAAGGGGCGTCGCGCGCGGTCTGCCCCATCGGACGCGCGAGCGCCACGCGCTTCTTCCCGCGTGCCTCCCCGGTGGCTCCCGGTCCGAGCGGGGAAGGCAGGTGACGTCTGCGGCGACGTCGTGGCTCAGCGAGGACGACCTGGGCGGCGGCAGCGAGTACGACCTGGCGGCGGCGGCAACTACGGCGACGGCCTCCAGGCAGGCCCACACGTCCTTCGGCGCGAGCGACGTGCGGCCCGGCTCCTGGGGGCGTGGAGGCCCCCGACTCCTGCCGTCCGCCCGCGCCGGTCTTCCCGCGCCGCTCTGCCCGCGCGAGCTGCGCCGAATCCGCGCGCAGCCTCCTCCCCGGCGCTCAGAGCGAGCGGAGGTAGGCCGCCAGGTCGCGCTCCTCCTCGACCCGAAGCCCCGCGAAGTCGCCGTGGCGCTCGCCCCGGCAGACCGCGTCCGCGAAGAACGTGTCCACGCTCGTCGCGCAGCCGTCCGCCATCCAGGGCAGCCGCCGCGAGATGCCGACGAGGGTCGGCGTGTCCATGGGGCCGTCGGTGCCCACGTGGTGCCGCTCTCCGTCCTCGAGCCGCGCCCCCTGGTGGCAGTCGGCGCAGCCCGCCGCCCCCTCGAAGACGGCGCGTCCCCGCGCCACCGCCTCCGCGTCGTCGTCCTGCAGCGCCGGCGCCACCGCCGGCAGCGTGTCCAGCCAGCGCAGCATCGCCTCGGACTCGTCCGGGAAGGGCGTCGGCGCCCCCATGAGCTCCCCGAGCGTGCGCCGGTTCAGCTCGTGGAAGTCGCGCATGGCGCCGTCCCGGTGGAAGGGCGCGGAGCCCCGCAGGCCCCCGCGGAGCGTCTGGGTCCGCCGCGGCCCCGGCAGGTCGAAGTCCCAGATGTGCCCGTCCTCCCGCCCGTCCGGGTGGCAGCTCGCGCAGGCCACGCCCCGCCCGCCGTCCACGTGGAAGAGCGCCTGCCCCGTGTCGAAGCGGTCGACCCCCGGCAGCTCCGTCAGCGGACCGAAGCGCGTCACGACCGCCCAGGGTGCGCGCGTCTGGACGATCGCCTCGCCCTCGGCGTCGAAGGCGACGGAGAGCGCCTGACGGCCATCCGAGAACGAGACCGGCGTGACCTCGCCGAGCCCGATCGTCTCGCGGGCGAAGGGGGCGTCGTAGACGCGGGCCTTCACGAAGCCGCGCGAGCCGGTGGCCACGACGGCGACGCGGCCATCCGGGCTCGCCGCGAGGTCGAGGGGCAGCACCGCCTGGCCCACCTGGAAGGGCCGCGTCCGCACGCGCCCGTCGGCCGCCAGGTGGGTCAGCGCCGGCTGCGAGATCGCGCCCACAGAGTCGCCCGAGGGCGCGCCGTAGCCGGTGCGGGTGGTCGGCACCTCGGCGGCGACGGAGAGCTGATGGGTCAGGAGCACGCCCCCGCGCGCCGGGTCCGGGACCATGCGCCAGGCCACGTTCGGCCGGCGCTCGGCGACGGCCTCGGGGCGCATCGTCGAGCGCACCGTGCCGGAGCGGTTCACCGCCAGGACGCTCGCCTCGCGCAGCCGCGAGACGAAGAGCACGTCGCCGACGGGCACGACGTCCCGGAGGTCCGCCGGGAGCCGGAAGCGCGCGATCTCCTCGAGGGCCTCATCCAGACCGACGAGCTGCCCCTCCTCGCAGGCGACCCAGGCCACGCCCATCGCGTCCCGCGCGAGGCCCCAGGGCGCGTCGCAGATCGGATGCCGGGCGCCGACGCGCCAGGGGTCCGCGAGCACCTCCGCCAGCGCGCCTTCGCCCCGCAGCACGACGAGCCAGCGCCCCGGCTCGAGCTCCACCAGCTGGCCGGGCAGCGCGTCGGCCCCCAGCGCCAGCTCCGCGATTGGGGCCCGCGCCTCCGCGAGCTCTCCGGGGCTCACGTCGAGGACCCAGACCACGTCCCGATCCGCGTCCGAGGCGAGGGCCAGCGTCCCGTCCGCGGCGATCGCGAGCGTGCCCCCGGTCGGCGGCGGTGGCGGGTCCTCCGCGAGCACGGGCTCGGGGCGGTCGGCGGGCTCCGGCGGCCGCGTGGGCCCGGGAGGCGGCTCGCCCCCTCCGCTTCCGTCGGTCAGGTCGATGTAGCAGGCGGGCGCGAAGGCCAGAGCCACGAGGGCGACCCACGGGGCGAGCGTGCGGGAGGTCATGACCAACCATGACACGCATCTTCCATGCCCGCCCTCTCTCCCGGGCTTTTCCCCACGATGCACCGGGAGCCGTGCCCTCGAGTCACGCCCCGTGGAGAACCGGCGACGCCATCCGGCACACCGGGCCCCGCGCCGGCCGGGCTCCGCGGGCCGGCCCCGGTAGACGCTCGTCCGCATCCGCGGTAAGCCGGCGCCCGGACGCGCACAGCCACGAGGTCGACGATGAGCGAGTACCGGAGCGAGAGCGATTCGATGGGTCAGGTCGAGGTCCCGGCCGACCGCTACTACGGCGCGCAGACCATGCGCTCGCGCATGAACTTCCCCATCGGGGAGGAGCGCATGCCCCTCGAGATCGTGCATGCCTTCGGCGTGCTGAAGAAGGCCGCGGCGATCACGAACCACGCCCTCGGCAACCTCGAGGAGCCCATCAAGGACCTCATCGTGAAGGCCGCCGACGAGCTCATCGCGGGCCAGCTCGACGACCACTTCCCGCTCGTCGTCTGGCAGACCGGCTCGGGTACCCAGTCGAACATGAACGTCAACGAGGTCATCGCGAACCGCGCCATCGAGCTGGCCGGCGGCGAGATGGGCTCGAAGGCGCCGGTCCACCCGAACGACCACGTCAACCGGAGCCAGTCCTCCAACGACACCTTCCCGACGGCCATGCACATCGCGGCCGTCGTCGCCATCGAGGACGCGCTCGTCCCGAAGGTGCGCCAGCTCCGCGACACGCTCGCGAAGAAGAGCGAGGCCTTCGCCGACATCGTGAAGATCGGGCGCACGCACCTCCAGGACGCGACGCCGCTCACGCTCGGCCAGGAGATCAGCGGCTGGGTGGCCCAGCTCGACCACGCCCTCGCCGCCATCGACGCCACGCTCCCGCAGCTCCGCGAGCTCGCCCTCGGCGGCACGGCCGTCGGCACCGGCCTGAACACGGTCGAGGGCTACGCGGAGAAGGTCGCCGCCACCATCGCCGAGCTCACGGGCAAGGCCTTCGTCACGGCGCCGAACAAGTTCGCCACCCTCGCCGCCCACGACGCCTACGTCGGCGCCTCGGGCGCGCTCTCGCAGCTCGCCGCGGCCTGCATGAAGATCGCCAACGACGTGCGCTGGCTCGCCTCGGGCCCGCGCTGCGGCATCGGCGAGCTCCGCATCCCGGCAAACGAGCCCGGCAGCTCGATCATGCCCGGCAAGGTGAACCCCACCCAGGCCGAGGCGATGACCATGGTCTGCGTGCAGGTCCTCGGGAACGACGCGGCCATCAAGATCGCCGGTACGCAGGGCAACTTCGAGCTCAATGTCTACAAGCCGGTGATGGCCTACAACCTGCTCCAGTCGGTCCGCATCCTCGGCGACGCCTGCGCGAGCTTCGAGGAGCGCTGCGTGCGCGGCCTCGAGCCGGTGAAGGAGACCATCGAGCAGAAGCTCCACGGCTCGCTCATGCTCGTCACGGCGCTGAACCCGCACATCGGCTACGACAAGGCCGCGAAGGTCGCGAAGAACGCCTACGAGAAGGGCACGACGCTCCGCGAGTCCATCGTCGAGCTCGGCTACATGACGGCGGAGGAGTTCGACGCCGCCGTGAAGCCCGGCGAGATGGTCGGGCCCCTGAAGAAGGCGTGAGCGTGGGCCTCGAGATCCGCGAGCATGCGCCCGGCGAGGCGCTGAAGGACTTCATGAACGTGCGGAAGGTCGTCTACGCCGACGACCCGGCCTACGTGCCGCCGCTCGACATGGAGATCCGCGACCGGCTCACGCCCGGGAAGAACCCCTTCTGGGAGCATGCCGAGGGCACGCTCTTCACGGCCTACCGGGACGGCAAGCCCGTCGGGCGAATCAGCGCGCAGATCGACCACGAGCACCTGCGCGTGCACGACGACGGGGCGGGCTTCTTCGGCTTCTTCGACACGCTCGAGGACCAAGAGGTCGCCGACGCGCTGCTCGAGCGGGCGCGGGCGTGGATCGCCGGCAAGGGCATGAAGCTCATGCGTGGCCCCTACTCGCTCTCGATCTACGAGGAGGCGGGCGTGCTCGTCGACGGCTTCGACACGCCGCCGGCGCTCCTCATGGGCCACCACCGGCCGTACCAGCACCGCTTGCTCGAGAAGTGGGGCCTCGAGAAGGCGAAAGACCTCTTCGCCTGGAAGTACCTCGTCGAGGAGCCGCCGAAGCGGGCGGCGCGCGCCTGGGAGCAGATGCAGGCGCTCCCCGAGGTGCGCTTCCGGAGCGTCGAGCCGAAGAACATGCGTCGCGAGCTCGACGCGATCCTCGAGATCTTCAACGACGCCTGGAGCCACAACTGGGGCCACGTGCCGGCGACGCCGGCCGAGGTCGACAAGATGGCCGAGGACATGAAGCTCATCATCGACCCGCGCATCGCCTTCTTCGCCGAGATCAAGGAGGAGCCGGTGGGGATGGTGATCTGCATGCCGAACCTGCCGGAGATCACCCACGACCTCGATGGGAGCCTCGTGCCCTTCGGCTGGGCGAAGCTGCTCTGGCGGCTGAAGGTGAAGAAGCCGACGTCGGCGCGGCTCGTGATGCTCGGCATCAAGGAGAAGCTCCGCGGGGTGAAGCGCTACGGGCCGCTCTCGACGGCGATGTACGCCGAGCTGGCCTACCGGGGCATCCGGCACGGCTTCGAGTGGGCCGAGCTGAGCTGGACGCTCGAGGACAACCGCCCCATCAACCTCGGCATCAAGGCCATGCGCGGGAAGGTCTACAAGACCTACCGCGTGTACGAGAAGGCCCTATAGCCGGGCGGGGCCGTTCGGCCCGTCTCCTCCTCCCCACGTCCTCCGCTTCGGGAATCGCCCATGCTTCAGCTCGTCCTTCGCGTCGTCCACCTCTTCGGCGCCGTCTTCTGGCTCGGCGGCATCGTCACCGTCACGCTCGCGGTCGCGGCCTATGAGGGCTCCGAGCGCGGCAAGGTGGCGGCGGCCGCGCGGGGCGTGGCGCTGAAGCTCGCGACGCCGGGGATGATCCTCGCGTTCGTGGGCGGGCTGACCATGCTGGCGATGGGCTGGAGCGGCTACGCGCGGGCGGGCTGGATGCACGGCAAGCTCCTGTTGGTCGTCATCGCCGCCGGGTTGACCGGGGCCCTGACGGGCAAGCTGCGGAAGGCCGCGGCCGGGCAGGAGGTCGGCGGGCTCGGGGGGCTGGCGATCGGGCTGGTCGTGCTCACGGCGCTGGTGCTCGTGCTGGTGCTCCTCGGCCCGGTGATGATGCCGGCCGGCGGCGGCGGCTGAGCAGCGGCCGGAGCGGTCGCCCCGAGCGGTCGCGGGCGCGCCGGCGGGTGTCCCGAATCGCCCCGCGTGAACGACGCTTCACGCCTGCGGAGGCGAGAACGCCCCCGAATTCGGGGCATCTCGGGGTTGGACGCGGCGGTGGCGCGCATTTGGCATACTCGAAGGCCATGCGCCGCATCGCTCCTGCCTTCGCCCTCCTCGCCGCCCTCGGCTGCGCCGACGACGGCGGCCTCTCGGTCACCGGAAGCGTCCAGATCGAGGACGCCGCCGGGACCACCACTGGCTTCGACTTCGTCCAGCGGACGAACCTGGTCGAGGAGGACCTGGCCGATCGAGACGAGAGCCTCTTCGCGGGCCACTGCCGCATCGGCACCGACGCCGAGGGGCTCCAGGTCGTCTCGGTCGGGCTGACCCGGCCCGCCAGCGGCGAAGGCATCCAGCTCGAGCGCTTCCGCCTGCGCTTCCCGGAGGCCGGCGACGCGACCGTCGAGGCCACGCTCGGTGGCAGCGGCTTCCAGGGCACGGCTGGCGCGAGCTGCCTGGCCGAGCTCGAGTACGCGCAGCGGGGCGACGGCCTGGTCGGAGCCGACTTCGACTGCACGCTCGAGGGCGGCGACGCGCCCGTCCAGGCGACGGGCGAGCTTCACTTCGCGGGCTGCACGGTCGACGGCGACGACGACTGAGCGCGCGCCGCCTCGAGCTCGTCATCCTCGTGGCGGGCTGCACGGTCGACGGCGACGACGACCGCTCACCCGTCGCGGCCGGGCGAGCGGAGCGTCCCTTCGCGGGCCGCCGTCGACGGCCGAGCGCTCGACGCCGCCCGTCCTGCGGTGGCGTCGTTCCCTCTGCCGTGGCTTCCGGCCCCACTGCTGCGCTCGCCAGGGCGACCGGGAGGCCCGTTCGGCTCGGGCAGGGGCGAGCCCCCGCCCGGCGAGGGCGCGAGCGGTGCGAGCGCCTGTGGCACGTCCTCGCGCCAGCTCCGCCAGCGGATGCCGTCGTCGTCCAGGGTGACCACGACGCCTCCCTCCCGGGGCGTCCCCAGCAGGGGCAGCTCGAGGGAGCGGTAGCGGGCGACGACCTCGTCGTGCGGGTGCCCGTAGCGGCTCTGGCGCCCGCAGCTGAAGACGGCCAGGCGTGGCGCCACCCGCCGCAGAAAGGCCTCCGAGGACGAAGTCCGCGAGCCGTGGTGCGGCACCTTCAGCACGTCCGCGGCGAGGTCGAGCTCGCTCGCCACGAGCGCCTCCTCCGCGAGCGCCTCGACGTCGCCCGTGAAGAGGACGCTCCGCGCGCCGTGGCGGACGCGCACCACCAGCGAGTTGTCGTTCGGCCCGTAGCCCGGATCGTGCGTCGGGCAGGGCCAGAGCAGCTCGAGCGTCGCGCCGCCCACGCGATGGGGCGCGCCGCAGAGCTCGGCCGGCGTGCGGACCGGGATGCCGCGCCGACGCGCCGAGCGGAGGAGCCGGGCGGCCGGTCCGTGCGGCGCCTCGTCCTCGGCCTGGCCGCTGTCCCAGATGGCGCCGACCTCGACCCCCGCGTCGAGGAGCGCGCGGAGCCCCGCGTAGTGGTCGGGGTGCGGGTGCGAGAGGATCACCAGCGCGAGCCGGTCCCGGCGCCGCGCCGCGAGGAGCGGCGCGAGGCTCCGCTCGCCGGGATCGGGCACGCCGCCGCCCGCATCCACCAGCAGCGCCGACCCATCGGGCAGGTCGACCAGCGCGCCGTCCCCCTGCGCCACGTCCGCGAAGGTGACCCGGAGCGCCCCGCGGGGTTGCTCCACGTGCCGGAGGTGGATCTCCGCCGCGCCCAGCGCCAGCGCGCCGAGCAGGAGCACCGCCACGCGCCGCCGCCCGCGCGCGGCGAGCCCCACGAAGGCCATCGCCGCGAGCACGACCCCCTGGGCGACGCTCGGAGGCGAGAGCGCGTCGCCGCCGAGCTGCGCGAAGGCCTCCGCCGCGGCCACGAGCGCGTCGAGCACGCCGGTGAAGAGGGGCGCCGAGAGCTCGCCGAGGCCGACGCTCGCGAGGAGCGCATGCGCGAAGGCCAGCGGCACGAGCGCGAGCGTCGCGAGGGGCACGAGGAGCACGTTCGCCACCACGCCGCCCGGCGGGAGCTGCCCGAAGCACCAGAGCACGAGGGGCGCGGTCGCGACCGTCGTCCGCGCGCTCACGTCCCAGGCGGCCCGGAGCGCGCCGGCTTCGCGGAGGCCGGGCGCCGTGACGATGGCGGCCGTGGCTGCGATCGAGAGGAGGAACGCGGGGCGCACGGCGTCCTCGGGCGACGCGGCGGCGAAGACCAGCACGGCCGCGGCGGCGACGCGGGTCCCCCGCGGGCGTCGCCGAAGGACGCGGAGGCCGAGCGCGAGGCAGGCCATGGTCGCCGCCCGCCAGACGCTCGGGGCGCCCCCGGCGACGAGGGCGAAGCCGAGCGCCACCGGGATGCCGGCGAGGGCCCCGAAGCGCCCGGCGTCGATGGCCCGGCCCCGGGCCCAGGCCGTCGCCAGCCAGACGATGGCGCCGACGAGGAGGGCGACGTGCAGGCCGGAGACCGCGAGGAGGTGGGCGAGGCCGGCGCCGCGGATGGCGTCCCGCTCCTCCGGACGGACCGCAGCGCCGTCGCCGAGCAGGAGGGCGCGGGCGACCCCCGCGGCGCGCGGGGGGAGGGTGGCGTCGAGGCGGTGGCGGAGCCCGGCGCGCGCGTCGTGGAGCCAGGCCGCGAGGTGGGGGGCGTCCTCGACGCGGGGAGGCGCCGCGAGCCGCGCGCGGGCCGAGAGCGGGCGGCTCCGGAGCCAGGGCGGGTGAGGCGAAGGGTTGCGGAAGACCGTCTCCGGGCGGAGCCGGGCCAGCAGGCGCACGCGCGAGCCCGGCGGGGCGTCGAGGTCCGGCACGGCGATCCAGGCGCCGACCGGGAGCGGCGCGTCGTCCTCGAGGCGCGCGCCCGCCTCGACGCGCACGCGCGCCCAGGGGCCGCGGCGCCCATGCCGAACGGACTCCACGCGCGCGTCGAAGCGGGCGAGCCCGCGCGGGACCTCGTGAACGCGAGGCCGGGGCGCCGCCGCCAGCCCGGCGAGGGCGGCGAGGGTCATCAGGACGAGCCCCCAGCCGCGGGCGGTCACCACCCGGCCGGCGTAGGCGAGCAGGCCCCCGCCGCCGAGCGCCAGCCAAGCGAGCGCGCGTGCTGGGGCGTCACCGGCGCCGGCGAGGAGACCCAGGGCGAAGGCCGTCGCCACCAGGGTGAGCGGCGAGGGGACGAGGAGGAGGCGGAAGAGCGAGCGTGCAAACACCCGGATATGCCTTCTCAAGCTTCGTGCCGATCGAGCCCGCGACGAAATTACACGGTTTTTCGCCGCGGGTGGGCCCATCCGACTGGCGGACCGCCACTTTCCGCCGGCGGCGCCGCCACCCCTCCTCGCCTCCTCCGCCCCGTCCGAGCGCCGCCCGCGCGCCCAGGCTTGCGTCCGCCGGGGCCATCGAGTACAGAACCCTTCCCCCGGGATGCTTAGCTCAGCTGGATAGAGCGTCGGCCTCCGGAGCCGAAGGTCAGAGGTTCGAATCCTCTAGCATCCGCCACCCGAGAACCGGAACGATCACGGCCACTTTCGCGAGTGGCCGTTTTCGATCCGTCAGCGGGTCCGAGGCCAATTGAGGCCAATCCGGCCCGCGCCCGCGCCGCCTTCGCGTCGAGGTGTGAGGGCGCCAGGTGGCCGTAGCGCTCCGTGACGTGGGCGCTCGAGTGCCCGACCTGCGCCGCGGCCTCCTCGATCGTGTACCGCTCCCCGAAGCTCCCCATGAGCAGGTGGGAGACGAAAGAGTGCCTGAGGTCGTGCACACGCCCGCCCCGATCGCCGAGGCCGGCCCGCTCCAGCGCCCCAGCGGCCCCGGGCTTGGCGGCCCAGCCGAAGTCGTAGTCCGGCCCGTACGCGCGCCCCTGCGGGCCGGGAAACACCAGCCCGATGTCCTGCCCCGTGTGCTCCCGCCACGACCGCAGCCACCGGGCCGCTTGGGGGAGCAGGGCGGCGACGTGGACCTTGCCGTTCTTCGTGGGGCCCGAGGCGCCATGCCGGACCGTGATGCGGGGCCGCTCGCCGTCCAGGGCGACGTCGGCCCAGCGCAGGTGCTTCAGCTCCCCGAGCCGGAGCCCGGTGAACGCCAGGACGGCGAAGGCGTGCCGCTGTTGCGCGCGGAGCGGCTTCGGACCCGTGCGGCCCGCTCGACGTCGCGGTTGGGTCAGCGCCTCGATCTCCTCGAGCGTGAACACCGTCCAGGCCGGCTCCGTGGCCGCATGGGAGGAGGGCACCTTGATGGCCTTTGCGCGCGCCGGGTTCCTGGCGATCAGCTCGTCCATGACCGCGGCGTCCAGCGCCTGGCGCGCCAGGCGGAGCGCGTGCTTGATCGTCTGGGCGCTCAGGCACCGGTCCTTCGGGCGATACACCACCCCTTCCTTCGTCGTGATGGCCGACACCGCCGGCTTGCGCGCGAGCTCCCGCAGCCACGCCTGCACGTGCTTGGGACGCAGGGCGCCGAGGGGCCTTCGAGCGAAGCGGGCGGTCAGGACGTGGCGACGGAGGACGCTCCACTCGCGATCGACCGCCCGCGCCGCCCTCTCCAGCTCGCGCCGGAGCATCCACTCCTCGGCGAACTGCCCGAAGGTGACCCCGCCGGGATCGATCGCGGCCTTCTCGGCGATCACCTGGTTCGCGGCCAGCTGGATGCGCTCGGCTTCCTCGCGGGTGTCGAAGATGCCGAGCGTGACTCGCGTGCCGGCGCGCGTGATCCGCAGGCGGTACCGCCCGCTCGCGAGCCGGTCGATGGACCCCTTCATGCGCCTCATCGTGCATGCTCCGGGATCACGAAGCCAACCCGGTCCAGCGCGCGAAGCGCTCGCTGCCGGTCGAGCTCGGTCACCTCGACGACCTCCTCCGCCGAGGTGCGGTGCGCCCCCGAACCCGACGGGCTCGGATCGCGCTGCGTGGAGCCTCGCTCCAGCGCGGTGGCGACGCGTTCGAGCGCGGTGAGCACCTCCGCCAGCACACCGCGCTCCTGCTCGCGCTTCTTCCGCCGACGCGACGGTCGCCGCCCACGGCTCGTGCTGGGCGCTCCCCGACGCGAAGCCGGATCCCCCGCGTGGGTCCGGGCCGCGATCCGCCGGGCCTCGACGCCCTCCGAAGCCTCGCCTGTCGCGGTCTCGTGCTTCCGGGTCTTGCTTCGCTCCGTGGTTCCGCTCGGGCCCGCGGCGGCTTCCGCCTGCGCCCCGAGCTGCGCCTCGACCTCGGGCCAGAGGTAGCGCGGGGTCGCGCCGACGAGATAGCTCGGCTGCACGTGCCGCCGGACCGTCCGCGCGCTGACCCGGAGGAGCATGGCGACCTCGCCGCAGGAGAGCGCGATACCCGCGTCGCGATGTCGGACCGCGCGCCGGAGCGGCTCCGGGAGCGTGTAGCGCCGCCGCGGGCGGCTGACGACTCGGTAGCGCCGGTCTCGTCGGTGCCGACGCCGCCGGCGCCTCTTCGACCTCGCGCGCGGCTCGGATCCGGACGGTTCGGGCCCCCGGACCGCGGCTTCAGCAGTCTCTTCGTACGGATGCATATCAGACTTTAAATATCCGTTTCATGATATGGTGGCAAGGCATGGCCCGACGAAAGACCCCCGAGCTCGACGCCTACGTCGGCGCGCGCATACGCCGCCTCCGCAAGGAGCGCGGCTTGACCATGATGCAGCTCGTCGAAGCGTCGGGCGGCGGCGTCAGCCAGCCGGCCATCTCCGCGCTCGAGAACGGCCGCGCCTCCCCCACCGTCGCGACGCTCAGCGCCATCGCCGAGGCCCTCGGGCTCTCCGTGGCCGACCTCGTCGCGAACCCGGACCAGGACACGCGCCAGTGGATCTTCGATCACATCCGCGGCTGGTCCGCCGGCGAGCTCCGCGCCCTCGCCCAGGTCGTCCGGGAGGGCCCCCCCGAGCCCCGCTCCACCCGTCGCACCTCGCGCGTCCGCCGCAAGCGTCGCCCTCCCCAGAAGAGCGAGACGGGCTGAGCGAAGGCCCGCGTTGCGCGCCGTTCGTCATTGTGCGAAAAGATAACGAATGGCGCGCAGCACACCTGAGCCCACGGCGGCCCTCGTCGGGGCCGAGATCCGCCGGATCCGCACCGGTCGCGGCCTGACCCTGCAGCAGCTCTCGGACGCCGCCGGGCTCGGTGGACGCGGCAACGCCAGCAACCTCGAGCAGGGGAAGATCGCCCCGACCGTGGCGACCTTGGCGCGCGTCGCGGCCGCCCTGGAGGTCTCCATGGCGAGGCTGATGCCCCCGGACCCCGCCGAGCGCGCCCGACTCCACGCGCTCGTCGATCGGGTGCTCGACGAGGACGTGGCTCTCGTGGCGACCTGGCTCGAGCGGTTCGTCGCCGCCGGTTGAGCGCTCGGACCATCCGGTGATCACTCGGTGATCCACTGACGCCTTTTTATGGGTCGCCTCCGTGCCCAGCCGGAGCCCCCGTGGCGTCCGTGTGGAGCCCTCGTGGCGCCCCCGCCGCGCCCGCGCGTGAAGCCCCCCGTGCCTCCCCGTGGCAGCGTGAACGGCCCGAGTCGCGCCCACGGCCGCGGCGAGCGGGCTCCGACCGCCAGCCCTCATGAGCCTCGGCAGCCACGGTGAGGGGGACTCCTCGGCGGACTCGGGCGGCCCCTCGAGCAGGACGCCCTCCTCGTCGCAGGCCGGGGGCGGGTCGGACTCATCGCGCTCCGCCCCCGCTCTGGCGCGACCATCCGGCCGCGAGCGGAGTGGGATCGACCGGCTGCGCCGCCGGCGGAGGCTGGCCAGCGCGCCGCGGCCGAACGCGGGAAGCATCCCGACGCGGTCCCGTGGCGCGCTCCGGCGCCGCTGCGACCATCCGCCACCAAAGCGGGTCTCGCAGCGCAACCCGAGCCCTCCGCGACTGCTACCTGCCGTCGCCTTCACGACGCCGGAGAGGCCGTCCCGTCCCGGTGAGGAGCTCCCGGCGCCCCTCGACACACCCGGATCTCCTTGGAGGGCGCTCCGGCTGCCTTCTCGCTTCACGGGGCTTCTGGTCCTCGGCGTCAGGACACCACGACTGCTGCCCGGCCCGCGTGCCAGCTGGAGGCCCCCCGGGCTCACCACACCGGAGCCGCCGAGACGCTGGCCAGCCGAAACGGGGACGGCGTACGACGACCCGCCCGTCGCGGAGATCCCGTGCGGCTGGCCAACACAGACGGTGTCGTATACTATACCGAGTGGGCTGTCGCTCCACCGGCGCATCCCGACGCGCACGACGGCCATGCCCGCCGCTCCACGACTTCTCAGGCCCGTTCGACTCCGAGGTGCCCATGACCGCTCAGATCATCCCCTTTCCGGGCCCCCGCCGCGCGGCCCCCCGCAGCGACGAGCTCGACGTGATCGCCCGCGCGTGCCCAGACGCGCGCGACCTGCAGGACCAGGTCGGCACCCTCTTCGTCGACCGGCGCCCCGACGGCACCGTCCACGAGGTCACGTTCCAGCCGGCCTACGAGCGCCTGAAGAACGCAGTCATCGCCGTCACCGCCTACGCCCACCGCGAAGAGAACGTCGAGGTCGTCGACGCAGACGACGGCCGGCGCTGGTCCTTCGAGGTCTACACGCTCGATCTCTACGAGGAGACTGGCGACGAGGACGACTGGGACGAAGACGACCGGGACGAGGACGACTGGGACGAGGACGACGGGGAGGAACCAGAGGCCTGACGGCGACCCCACGCCGTCCTCAACGACCTCGAGCGCCGCCTCGCGCTCCTCCTGCTGCGAACGGGCCGCGCCCACCCGCGACCGCGTAGCCGGCAACCCCGGAGCCGACCGGCACCTACCTCGCCTCGAGCTCCTCCAAGAGGCCTCTGAGCCGCAGTTCGTCCTCGAGGAGCGAGCGGTCCGCGGTGACTCGCACGAGCGCGATCGCCAGCCGTCCGAAGACCCACTCGTTCGATCCCACCAGACCGTGGGCCGCGCAGTCGTAGAGGATGGTGGTTTCCAGGCCGGTCCGCTCCGCCTCTGCCGCACCCGCTCGCTGGACGGGCGCCACGAGCTCGGCGGGAAGCCCCACGCGGACCTCGTCGATCCGCTCGACGAGGCTGCCGTGCCAACGCCGGCCCGACGCGGGGGCAACGACCTCACAGCCAGGACCGGAGTGATGGAGGCCTGCCGATGCTCCCAAGAGCCCGTACGCACACATTCCACCTCTCGGGATCGAAACCTCGAGCGCGATCCCGTTGTACGGTTTCACGGGATCCACGGGGCACTCACGAGACCATACGCGCGCTTTGCCGAATCCAGACAGGCTCACCTCGAGCATTGCGTTCCCCAGCGTGTCATCCAGCCCTCCGCTCCCGCGAGACCCTTGACTTCGCGCCAAGCGGGGCGGTGTCGGCACTTTCCCCGGCAAGGCGAGAGGGGATCCCGGTCTGGGGATGTTTGGGGGCGTCGTGAGGGGGCCGGTGTTGGGGCGAGCTCCTGTCCAAGGACGGTCCCGCGCTTCTGAAGGGCGTGTTCGAGCGCGGTAGCGGCTGTTTTGGGCTCTCGAGGCTTCGATCGGGCGCCGCTCGGCCGGAGACGGACGGAGGTGTGCGCAGCCCGTCATGCTCGTGTCCGCCCAAAATGTGGGACTCGCCCTCACGAGGCTATCCGGCGCAAGCTTGGGAATTGAAGAGATGGGTTTGCGTCTTGGTCAGTCCGGTGAACCAGACGCCTGACAGTATGCTGTCAGTGATCAGGAAGCAGGCGTTCCCAACCCTGGCGCCTCTGCAGCCGACGAGTTGTCGCCAGAATACGACAATCTCACCAGGGCGACTAGCCACGGAGAAGTCATGAGGCAGATCCACGACCTCACCTCCGTCTAGAGACTCTGGTATGACGGGCAGCCCCTCCTCCACATCAGCCAAGTCGGGGCGTGGCCAAGGCGACAAAGAGCTGATCGACATTACTGTCAACCCACGAACAGTATGCGTTCGGGGCTCCACTGCTAGTTCCGCCAAGGTCGTCCTGTAGTTCCCGAGTCGGAAGTAGCTGACGCCGAGCGGATCGCGATAGGTTCGGAATCGAAGGGGGATGTACTCATCCACGTATACGTACACATCTGCGACAACGTCCACACCGACCACATCCAGAGGCGTCAGCTGACTGACGCGAAGGGTATCCACGATGTGCATATTGACGGATCCTATCGCATGAGGCCGCGAATCAATGCTGTCAGTTGGCCGTCGAAGCATGGCGCAGCGAACTTCAACTCCCACCCGCCAACGTTGATGCGCTGACCGTATGGTACCCCATGCGCGATCGCGGACTGAGCCGTATCCTGCAAGGAGGGGGGGAGATCACGGCCTGAGCGCGCCCCCTATTGATCCTTCGCGCCCGGTGTTGACCGAGGTGAGGCTGTCGAGGCGAGGCCGCGCTCGGCAGCGGGGCCGTCGAGGCCGCGTGCAACACCCTTCACACAGCGCCTGAAGGTCTCCGGCGCCTCCTGGTCGCGGGGGCCGGCGGTGTCCTCTACCTCCGCTCGCTCCTCCGATCCGATCGCTTCGAGCACGCCTTCGCGTTCAGGCAGGCGACGCGCTACGCCGCCTGATCAGACGATGAGATGCACCCTTTTGAGCTCCGCGCCGAGGTGGCCGAGCTCTTCATACCAGCTACGGAGCCCGCCGGTGTGGACATGAGCCAGGCTGCACGCGGTCGAAAGAGATCGCGCCATACCATGCGTGGTTCACGCCGGTAACAAGCACCTCATTGCCAACGTTTCAAGCTCATCGGCGGCGTCTTGCAAGCGCTCAGACTGGTCACCAGAGAGACGAGTAGATGCGCTCCGGAGCGCTGGTGGAATGATGGGGAGCTCCCGCAACACGTTTGTCCACAGTCTGGGCAGGGGCCAACTCCTCAGACAGGGACTCGAGGATTGCGACGAGCCGGGCGTACTCGGTCTCGTCGAAGCGGAGGTCGCGGAGGGAGTCAAGGAAAGGACTATCGAGAAGCTCTCGTTCGCTCTTGGTCATCGCACGCCTTGATACACGATCTCGATGGCTTCCTGGGGAATGCCACCGTGAGTTGGAACCACTGCTGCCGCCGCCGTGTAGTTCACGGCGACCGGGTGCCCTGAAGCAGCCGTGCAAGGCGCATGGCGCGCTCGACCACGCCGAAGCGCGAATACTCGTACTCCTGCACGACCTCGTCCGTGTCGACGTCGACGACGGCGCGCAGAACCGACGTTGTCGGTGACGACGCGGTAGAGCGTGCCGTCGCGGTGCAAGTCGAGGTCGGGGACCGACGTCGACCGAGCACGTCGCGTGCCTGGCGGAGCGTCATGCGGGGTGACGTCGAGGGACCCGTCAGATCCGCGGCCGTCCAACCGTCTCCTCTCTCGAATGGCCACCACCAAGACGCTCGCGGACGAGCTCGGGGTCCCTCTCTCGCTCGTCAAACAGTTTCTCAAGCGGCGTTTCGGGCGCGACTACAAGGGCGGGGACTGTCCACTCGGACGGGAGGAGGAGCGTGCGGTACGTGACGCCCACGTATCGGGGGAGCTGAAGCGCCGTCAGGGAAAGACGCGCGTCGCGACCGAGACGCGACATCCCATCGACCCGGCGGACGTGCCCCCGGTGCTCCCCCAGTTCGCTCCGCCTTGCTTCACGGAGGGTTCGCTGGGCAAACACCGCGTCTTCCTCCACCAGGACGTCTTGGAGGCCCTCCACGACCCGGACGTGCCTCGGCGTCGAAAGGCCAACCTGACCCGGCGCGTTCAGGAGCTCCTGACATCTGGGCGCTGTACCCGCAGCAAGGGGGTCAACGGCAAGGACAAGGGCTACCGTCGGGTCCCCCTCGGCGGCTCGTCTGGGCAGCAGTTCTACCTGTGGATGCTCGAGCCTGGCGCTCGCGTGAACGGTCAGGACACGGGGGACTTGCACGCCGCGTGTCCCGGCTTTCTCCTTCGGAGCGTCCGCCACCACGACGACACCGGTCGTGGCACCCTCCCGATCGGCGCGGCGAGCGAGTACGCGGAGATCGACGTCCGCGACGTCTTCGGGACCCGGGTCGACGTGACCGATCCGCTGGTCGAGGGCCAGCGACGGGCGGCGCGTTGCAGTGCGAAGGTGGTGCGCTTCATCGAGGGCGGCCCGGGCGCTGGCAAGACCACCGTCCTCAACGACATCGCGCCCCACGTACAGGGCCGCGTGCTCTACCTGACCTGGAGCCGCGCATTGGCGGACGCCGCGCGCCAGTGGCTCGAGGTCGCGGCCCCCGAACAGGAGCACGTGGTGCTCTCGTTCGCAGCGTTCCTCGAGCGCCTCGATCCAGCGCGCCCACCGCTCCCGGATCGCCCGCGCCGTGAGTGGTTCGCCGAGTTCGACGAGCGTGCGCGCGCGTGCGGCCCGCGACTGTCGCGCTGGCGCTTGGATGGACGCCTTCACACTGCCGCGCTCCACACGGAGCTCCAGGCGCAGATCTTCGGACGCGCGCTGCCGGTCGAGTTCGAGGGGTGCCGGGCGTCGGAGTGCGGTCTGCTCGGGCGGCAGGACTACCTCGAGCACCGCCGGCGCCTCAACGGAGGCGGCGAGCAGGCACACTCCTTCGCGTCGAACCAGAGCGAAGAGGAGCGTGCCCGCTTCTTTCCAGGGCCCGTCCGGGCCTTCGAGCTCGCGAAGGCGCTCCGCGACGGCGAGCTCGAGCTGCCCGAGGACTTCGCGTTCGATGCCGTCGTGGTCGACGAGGTGCAGGACCTCACCCTGATCGAGCAGTGGTTGGTGCTCGACGTGGCCGCCCACGCGGGTGCACGCCGTGGCGTCGCGCCGGCGCTCTTCTTCGCCGGAGACGAAGCCCAGACCGTGCGCGGGACCGCGTTCGAGTGGGGACCACTCAAGAACCTGGTACGGGCGCGGTTCGGCGCGCACGGCGAAGCGGCCGAAACCTTCCGCCTGGAGTCGAGCCTTCGCTCCCCCGGCGTGCTCGCTTCCTACACGGACCGCGCGCGCCGCGTGCTCTACCGTGACCTCGACAAGTCCTCGCGTCCCTTCGTTCACGTCGACCTCGATGACACGGCGGCCACCCCGGGCCGGCTCGCCCGAGTGGAGGTCCCCAGCGACGAGGACGCCGCGCGCCTCTGCGAGCTGCTCGCTCGCGCGCGCGACGCCGTGGTCGTGTTCCCGCATCCGGAGGTGCCCGAGTGGCTGCGGGACCTCGCCAACCAGGCCGGCGTTCAGCTCCTCACACCGGAGGAGGTCAAGGGCCTCGAGTACCAGACCGTCGCGGTCGCGTGCTTCCCCCGCGCGGTCGAGGCAGTCCAGCGGTCGACCGCGCTCGCCGTCACGCACCCGCTCGCGGGGGAGCTCGCCCGCGTCGACATCGATCGCTTGCTGGTCGCGCTGAGCCGCTCGACCGAGACGCTGGTGCTGGTCGCCAGGGAATGGACCGACGACGCGCGCGACCGCTGCGCCTTCACGAACCGCGCGGTCACGGCGGCCGGCTCTCACGCCGACCCCGGCCCGGACGACGACTGGGGCGACGTGGGCGACGGCGACCTCGGGTTCATCTCGCTCGACGACCTGGAGGCGCTGCTCGACGACGACGTCGACAACCGCGAGCGCATCGACGTGCTCTTGCAGCGCGCGGCCGAGAGCGACGACCGTGGTGACCGTGCGGTGGCGATCGAGCTCCTCGACCAGGCACGCGGGCTGCTCGGTCGCCGGGATCGCGCCGGCAGCGCCCCCGCGCATGTTCGGGCCGAGGTCCTGCGCAAGCTGGGAAGCCTGTGCGCCCTGGACGCCCTCATCCCACCCGACCGCGCCGTGCTCCGCCGCGCGGCCACCTGGCTCCGCCGCGCCTCCGAGCCCGTGCTCGGAGAGCTCGTGGTGCGCGCCGGCGCGGCGTTCGACGCCGCGACCAAGCCCGTCGAGCGGGCGGATGCCTTCGCAGCCGTCGCGGCGGGGTTGTCCAGGTCGGAAGAGAGCTGGGATCCCCGGGTGACGCGCCAGATCGTCGAAGGGCTGGCCGAGCACCTCGCGGTGCTCGCGACGGATGCCGCGCCGCCCTCCGCCAAGGCGAACCGCTCGCTCCTCGGCACCATGGCGCAGCTGGCCGAGCACCCGGGATACGGCGCGCGCTTCGCCGGGTTGGCGCAGACCTTCGCCCGCTCCATCGTTCGCACGTACGACGCGCGCGACGGCCGCCGCGCCACCCGTGAACTGCAGCGCCTGGCCGACGTGCTTCGTCCCCACGTGCCCGAGCTCGACGCGCTCCTTCATGAGCGCGAGCACCGGTGGGCGGACGCGGCGTACGCGTGGCTCGAGCACGACTCCGCGCGGGCCCTCCGCTGCGCGCGCGGGGTCCACGACTTGGCCCTGGTCGCCGACATCGCCGAGCAGGCCGAGCCCGCCTACGCCCCCCTCGCGCGGCAGGCGGCCGAGCTCCAGCAGCGCATCCAGCGCGACCTCCCCGAACTCCACCCCGACGACGCCGCCGCCCTCCGGGCTACCCTCGAGGCCGCCCTCGCCGGCTGAGGAGGGCTTGCTCAGCGGAGTTGGGGAACAGGGTCGAAGACACAGCGGAAGCGATGGGTGACGCGAGCTTCGCCGGACGGGCAGTGCCAGCTCCCTCGGGGCGCGGTTCCAGTCGTGGGCAGGCGCCGCTGGAGCGCGAGGGCTCCGGCCCGCGACGAACGGAAGAGGCTGTCCTCGCAGGAGTCCCGCACCCACTCGAAGACGTCGCCCGCTCGTTGTGAGAACAGTTCTCGAGCCTCGGGTCCGCGCAGCGCGGCTTCGATCTGCACGAGCGAAGGGAGTCGTCCGCCGAGCTCGCTGCAATATGCCTGAGCCTGCTCCTGGTCGATGCACTGAGCTTCGTCCGCGCCACGCGCCGGCGAGCAGCCCCGAGCCCGGCATGCGCCACTCTGGCGGCAGCTCCGTAGCGGCACACGGTCCCGATCGATGCAGAACGCCGGGACCTCGACGCGCTCCGCTTCCCGGGGCCGAGTCCACTCGCGATCCCGCGGAGGCGCCAGGGCGAACGACGCGGCGGGGACGAAGACTCTGCCGGGGCCGCAGTCCACTCGTACCGCTGCGTCCTCGACGACCGGGTGTTCGAGCGAGGAGTCCGCCTCCGTTCCAGCGTCGACCGGCACTGGAGATGTGTCCGAGCCTGCGTCGCTCGTTCCCGGCGTGGGTCGGTGGCGGGCGGCGCGCTCGGCGCGGCCGTCGGTCAAGCCCACCTGGTACGCCACGTACATCGCCGCGAACGCGAACAACCATCCCCGACGAAAGCGCAGCATCCGCTCCCACCATGGGGGAGCGAGGAAGTCGCGGTGGAACCAGCCGTGGAGCTCCATCGCGACGTTTCGAAGACGCGCCGTGGCTTCGAGGACCTCGACCTCCTCGATGGAGTCCACTTCCGTTCCGATCGCGGACCGCACCTGAGCGTCGCACGCGCGTAGCGTCCAGACGGCGTCGACGACCAGGGGCGGCACACGTCCCGGTCGTTGGGCCGCGATCGATCGAAGCTTCGGGAGTAGGCTCCCGAGCTCCGCGTTCTCGTCCACCTCCAGGCCGGTCTCGAACTCGACCACGCCGCGTACGATGCGAGAGACGCACTCGATGGCTGCCGAGTAGTACACGTCGAGTCGGCGCAACCGGTCCCGCGCCGTCACTTTCGGAAGCTCGTCGTCGAGTGCAACGCTGGCTCGAAATCGAAGCTTCCAGCGCTGCACGATTCCCGGACGCCGTTCGGGCACCAGCTGGAGCTCCGGGGTCTCGTCCCCAGAGGGCTTCGCTCCCTCGAACCAGAGGACGACGAACTCCAGCGCGTCGAGACCAACCCTGAGGATGGCTGGGTCAGGCTGCGCTTCGGACGGCCGGTGATGTGAAGCGAGGTTGCCGCAGTACTGCAGCACGCGGAGCGCGGTGAGGATCGAGGGAGGGACGACGGGCTGCCCTTGCCCCTCCCGTCCGTGAAGAAAGCCGAGCCGAGCGTCCGCCTGGGGCTTCCTGAGATAACTCTGCCGGAGCCCCTCGGGCATCGACTCGGCCAGGCCGGGCAGGACCAACTCGAGCACGTCGCGACAGCGCCGAAGCGCCGCTCGCGGGTCGGTGGCGGCCTCCATTCTCGCCCGTTCGAGATAGCTGCGGGCGCTCTGGCCGCTGTCCTCCGACATCTGGCCGGAGAGCATACTGCGGTCGTGGGTGAGGCTGCGTCACCCGGTTGGCGCGTACCAGCGCCGAACCAGGTGGCGGTCACCCGAGAACGCGGTCCTGCCGTGGAGCATGCGGTGGTTGTCGACGACCAGCGTCTGTCCTCGACGCAGCGTTCGCTCCACCCGCGGTGCGCGACGAATCCGCGCGGCGAACGCATCGAACGCGGCGCGCTCCAGGCCCGCGAGCGAGCCCGCCAGCCAGTACGAGTAGTAGAGCTCGTCATCGGGTCCGAGCAGCGGGTGCTGCGTCGTGCCGGTCCCGAACACGTCGTGCTCACGTAGCACGACGCGGCGCAGGGCCTCCCGCATGTCGCGGGGCAGCTCCGCGACGACGGCGCCGCCGTCGATCAACAGCGAGCGACCACCCCGCGCGGCCGGCTCGATGCACCTCAGCACGACCCAACGCGCCGCGTGGTGGTCCGTGTGCGGACCGAGCGCGCGACGGGAGCAGACCAGTGAGCGGCTCGTGGGCCGTACCCGGACCTCTTGCACGTGAAGACAGCGCCCGAGGTCCAGCTCGGTCAACCCGTCCGGCGCGTCGAGCACGACGAAGCCGTCGCGCTCAAGCGCCGCCCGGTCGTCGGTCACTTGTCGCTCGCGCAGGCGTGCCAGCAGCGCCCGACGCAGTCGTGCCAGCAGTCGGTCGGCGCCTCGTCCTCCACGTAGGGCTCCCCGTACTGGTCCTGCCAGCGCTCGGCCGTCTCCTCGAACACCGCGACCAGGCGGGGCAGCTCACCCTCGCCTTTGCCGAAGCCTCCGTCGTGGTCGAGTAGCTCGCCGAACAGCCGCATGCAGTCCGCGAAGTAGGCTTTCGGGGAGAGCATGTGCAGGTGCCACATCATGTCGATGTCGCGGGTCGGCGCGACCGGCCGGCGGATGTCCTTCGCCGTCAGGAGCAGGAAGCGCTGGTAGCGGTCGATGGCGCGCGCGAGCTGCGCGTCCGACCACTCGGCGAGCTCCGAGTCCGAACGGCGCGCGGCGTCCCGGAGGTCCACCGAGCACGGCGGCGGGTTGGAGGTGGAGAGGGAGGGCGAGGAGGGCTGCAAGATGTCCATGTCCCGTAGACGACGCGCGAGGGGGGATCTGACAGGTCATGTCCGGCTCGATGTGGGTGACGAACGGTGCTGCCACAGGTCCCCGCTCGTGGGGCGCGAAGCGGGACGGGGGCTGCATCACACCCGGTTGGCCGCGCCGGAAGCCCGCCGGTCGAATGCCCCGTTCCCTGCGGTTCCGCGTCACTGGGCAGGTGAGGGTAGGGTCGCCTGCCTCACGTCGGCGGCCTGCGGCGCGAGTGCGACGGCTCCTGCGCGACACCCTCACGGCAGCGGCTCCCACTCGGCGTCCATGCAGTCGACGGCCTCGGGGTAGCGCTCCCGGTAGGCGAGGCAGGAGGCGCGCCGCGTCAGCCAGCCGTTCCCCTCGAAGCGCGGGTTGTCCCGGTACACGAGGCAGGCCGTGTCGCGTAGCCCGGGCAGCGTGTCCGGCCAGTCGTCACCCACGCCGGCCGTACCACTCGGCTGGTCGGCGTCGCAGTGGTGCTCGGGGAAGACGCAGATGCCGAGGTCGCGCTCCTCGTTGCGGCCGGCGCAGCCGGACTCGAAGACGAGCTCCTCGTCCGTCACGTCGGGGCAGCCGCCGCAGGGGCCGCCGCAGAAGGGCGTCGTCGGGTGCGGCGCGGGCGGACAGCTCGCCTCCGGCTCCGGGCCGTCCTCGTAGGGCGTCAGATCCGTGTGCCAGCAGCGGAGCCCGAGGTCGCTCGCTTCGGCTTCGCGGCAGAACGCCTCGCTCATGCAGCGGCCTTGGAAACCGAACTCATCGGGCGCGTCTCGCGCCAAGCAGAGCCGCGAGTCGGGACAGAAGCTCGCGCGGCTGCTGAAGCTGAACGAGCACCGGTCTTCCTCGTAGGGCAGACAGAGCCCATAGCCGCAGAGGTCGTCTCCTTCGCACGGGAAGGGGCAGTCCGCGTTGCAGGCCGGGTAGCCGCCGACCTCGATGGGGCAGTAGGGGCGGGGCGCCGCGTCGACCGCGGCGTCGACGCCCGCATCATCGCCGCCGCAGCCGAGCAGAGCGAGCAGCGCGAGCAGCATCCACAGACAGGCTCGTCCGTCGTGCCCGGCAGCATGATCCGTTCGAGCGAAGGTCATCCGGAGCACGCCGTCATCGCGCCCGCCACGAGGAGGCATGGGGGAGGGCGCCGCGCGGCGTCGACCCGGCGGGTCAACCGTCTCCGAGCCGGACTGGCGACTCCGCCTCATGGGCTGCCCATCCACCCGTTCTGGCGCGGGTTGCAGCCGATGGTCAGGCACGTGCCTCGCTCGGGGGGCAGCGCGTCCGTCTGGATGGCCCAGAGGATGGCGCCGGATGCGACGTACAGCACGCCATCGTAGTCCAGCACCGCGCTCGACTCGCCGTCGAAGAGCAGGATGGCGCTCTCGTGCATCTCGTCCCGAATCGACCAGAGCTCCTCCCCGTGCTCATTGGTTCGAAAGACACGGCCATCGATGAACAAGAGCTCCCCGGGAGCGTCGGTCGCCTTCGCCAGAAAGACTCCGCGCTCCGTGGAGTGGGTGCGCGATTCGTTCGGTGCCGGATAGAAGAGGAGCGCTTCGCGGGTGCTCAACCACAGGGTGTCGCCCACTCCGCGTAGCCAGCCGGAGTCGCCGGTCGGGAGTCGGTCCGAAGGCAGCGAAGCCCACCACGCCGTGTCCCCGCCGCTCTCGCTCCGGACGCCGAAGCGCGTCGAGGCCCCTTGCTCCTCCCGTACCAGGACGTCTCCTCCGAGGAAGGGGCCTCGCACCTGCACCTCGGCCGCACGTTCGGGCGTGTCGGGCCACCGTGAGACCAGACGCCCATCCGAGTCGAAGCGGTGAAGGCGCGCGGCTCGATAGCGCTCGGCTCGGGGATCGTAGCTGTTGGCCCGCGCCTGCAGGTCCCCGTTGGCGGCGACGGTGAGGGACTCCCACCCGGCTCTCAGCCCGGGGGCGCTGCGCAGGGCGAGCTCCCACATCAGCCTCTCGCCGCGGCAGGTGGCGTAGACGTGACTCCGCGACCCCATCGTGTAGACGACCCCGTTCGGGCCCACGACGACGGGGGCCCTGGGGTGGCCTTCGGTAGGCAGCACGAAGGAGTCGACCTCGTAGGTCGGAGGGGGGCCGACGCGGATCAGGCGACGAGCGATGTCTCCCGGGGCATCGACCCCTTCGCCATCCCCGACCAGTGTGACTCCACGCTGGTAGAGCGATCCGTCCGGGGCCACGGCATGCTCGCCGAGGACGTTGACGCCGTCTCGGCGCCACTCGATCTCGCCGTCGCGGACCGATAGCCACGCGCGCGACTCCGACTCGGGTCCTTCGACCCAGAGGTGACCCTGAGGAGCCGCCGCCACCGTGAAGGCCTCGCTCGCACCGCGTTCGGCGCCGCCCAAAGGATCGTCGGCGACGAGCATCGACCAGAGCACGCGAGGGGAGGGGTCGTCGGGGAGGGCGCGCTCGGGTGTCTCACCCACCTCCCACTCCGAGCAGGGCGCCGAGCTGTGCTCGATGCGCTCGACCTCGAAGAGGCATGGAGACGTCCAGGGTTCCCCCGCGTCTTCTTCGTCCTCCATGCCAGAGTCGAGGACCATCGCATCGATGCTCGGTCCGGCATCGCTCGGGGGGACGGTCGAGCTGTCGTCGCCGCAACCGACCCCGCCGACGCAGGCGATGCACGCGAGAAGCCCACAGCCGAGAGCCCGCGGAACCATGCTCGAGGCTCTCCCCGCGTCGGCCTCGAGCTCCTCGTCGGGCGAGCGCCTCGCTTCGCCTTCCACGCTACCGTCGACGTAGTCCGTGCATCCGAGCCCGACCAGCCGAATCCGGGCGAGTGCGTTCCTCGTCGCGCCTCTCGTCGGGACGGCCGACAACCCTTCACGCGGCGCGCCCTCCGACATGGGCAGCTCTTCGCTCCGCGTGCGGCTCGGTTGCGTTGGCCGCTGGACGGAACGGCGAACACGGAGGTCAGCCCAGACGGGTTCCCACGCTTCGCTGAGGGCCTGAGAACTCCTCCGGTACCGGCGCGCTCTACCGCCTCTGTGGGATGCGCTCTCGAGCTCGCCCGGGGTAGCGTGCGCCGTGACCTACGGGCCCGCTGAGCGCGAGCGCATCGCCGCCATCTTGGACGAGCCGGCCGCGGTCGAGCCGCGTCGTGCCTACGCCGACTGGCTGCACGCCGAGGGCGATGAAGCCCGCGCGAAGGTCGTCCGGGCGAGCTGCCCGGGTGCGGTCGATCGGGAGGCGCTCGAGGCCGGCTTGGCCGAGCTCGACGCCACGCAGCTCGGCTGGAGTCGGGGGGTCGGCGCGCGGCTCGTCCGGGAGATGTGCGCGCTCGGGCTCGATCGCTTCCTCGAGCGCTGGCTCGCCGCGGCCCGGCCGGCCCTGGAGCTGCTCATCGGCGACGCCATCGACGACGCGCCTATCGGTGCGTCGCGGCTATGGGGCGACCCCGACCTCCCGCCGGGAACGGCTTGGCCGACGCTGGCGGACTGCCGCCGCTGGGAGCCGGACATCCCGCTCCCCGAGGACAGCCCCTGTCAGTTCGTCGCCCAGCTCGATCTCGCGGCTTTGGCCAGGAGCCCCGCCGCCCGAGCGCTCCCCGCCGAGGGGCTGCTCTCGCTCTTCGCGCACCATGACTGGCAGACCGGGAGCTCGAGCGCCTGCCTGCGCTACTTCGAGTCCACCGAAGGTCTCGAGCGTGTCCCCCACGCCGAGACCCACCCCGACAACGCGAGGCGGCCCCCGCACGTCGCCTCGCTCGTGGAGGCGCTGACCATCCCCGAGGGCCACGCCGGCCCGTTCGTGGAGCGGATGGGTATCGAGCCCGGCGACTGGGACACCATCGACCGGCACCGCGAGGTGCTCCTCGCGTCTGGCGGGGGCGTCCTCGGCGTGCTGGGGCACGACCGCATGACCAGCGGCGACGACCCCACCCCAGGGAAGGACTGGACGCGCCTCCTCACCGCGCCCCTCGACCCCCACGCGACGCTCATCCACCACCTCGCCCTCCGCGACGCCGACCTCCGCGCAGGCGAGCTCGAGAACTACGAGCTCGTCTGGGTCGACTTCGACGGGGCGTAGGGGAGCTCTGCAGCGTCGCCGGTCGGGCGACCCGGCGACTGCGCCTTCGCGGGTCGTCCTGTCTGCGATTCGCCCGGCTGAGCGCGATCGTCGAGGTGTCAGATCTCGGCCGTCGCGGCGTCGCGGGGGCATGGGTGATGTCGTGACGCTGCGGGTCGCGGCGCGGCCTGGCTGCCGTGCTGCGGAGGCTGCGCTCTGGTGGGCTCCGGGGACCGGGGTCCGGTTGCGTGTCGTGGGGAGGAGTCTGCTCGGTGTGGGCACGGAGCCGGCCTGGCACGGCTTTCTGTTCCGCTTCGCTCGACTGCTCTCGACGCTCGAGGATGCACCTCGAGCGCGCGCTCGGGAGCTGGTCGCCGCATGGGCGCACGGCGTCGCCATGCATAGGTGTCCACCGGCGTCGCGCGCAGAGCTCTTCAATGGGTTCGCGGCCGGTACCGCCAGTGAGATGTGAACGGTCAGGTCGAGACCGCGGACACGTCTCCCAGGCATGACGCATCGCCGCTCACGCCTGGATCGGGGCCCGACCTTCGCCGCCATCGACTTCGAGACCGCCAACAACGAACGATCGAGCGTGTGTGCGCTCGCCGTCGTTCGCGTGCACCGGGGGCGCGTGGTGCGCCGCTTCTCCTCGCTGGTTCGGCCGCCGACGCGGACCTTCCGCTTCACGCGCATCCACGGGATCCGGTGGGAGGATGTGTGCGACGCGCCGCGCTTTCCAGTGGCCTGGGCGCGCGCGGCGCGCCTCCTGAAGGGCGTGGATTTCATCGCAGCCCACAACGTGGGTTTCGACCGGAGTGTCCTGATGCGTTCGTGCGAGCGCTTCGGCGTGGCGCCGCCCGACCTGCCCTTCGAGTGCTCGCTGAAGCTGGCGCGGCGGACATGGGACCTACCGAATCACCGGCTCCCCGCAGTCGCCGAGCACCTCGGCATCCCGCTGAACCACCACCACGCCGCGTCGGACGCGGAGGCCTGCGCGCAGATCGTTCTGCGCGCGTCGAAGCTCTTGGCGCGCGCCTGAGCGCGGTCCTCCTCGAACCTCTGCCCAACGCCTGCGCGGTGCTGCGGTATGCTCGCTACCGCGTATGTCGCTGGGGAGCACGCGGGCCAAACAGGCGCTCTTGGAGGGGCTGGAGGACGAGATCGCGGATGTCGTGGGAATGCGGCCTGCTTCCGTGCGGCGGCGCCTCCGCAAGGAGCACGGCGCGACCCACGTGCGCAACGTCTTCCATGATCGGTGGCCCACGGAGGCGAGCGAGCTCGGGCGGTTCACGGCGAAACAGGCGATCCGCATCGGGCTCGACGTCGAGATCGCGGCGGTGCTCGGCGAGAGCGCGTCGAGCGTCCGGCGGCGGCTCGAAGGGCACCACGGGCGAACGCTCGTGCGAAACGTGTTCGGCGATTCTCCCTTCTTCGAGATCGCCGAGTGGGAGCCAACGGGCGCCGGTTGGCCACGGGGGCTCGTGTCCGACGGTGGAGCACTCGAGGAGGACGGAGCCGACCCAGGCGAGGGGCCAGGTGACGAGCACGACAAGGTCGCAGAGGACGTGCTGGACCTCGATGCGTCGTCGAGCGTGTCGGCGGACCTCCATTCGGGGGTCGGTTCGTGGGCGCCAGCGGAGACTGGGGTAGGGCCGTTGGTGCGTGGCCGCTATCGGATCACCGGCCCGCTCGGTGAGGGGGGCTTCGGGCGCACCTTCGAGGCGACCGACACCTTCGTCAAAGGGCGGCGAGTCGTCCTCAAGTTCCCCCTCGAGTCCGAGGGGGAGGAGCGCCTCGAGCGCGAGTTCCTGCGCGCGTGGGCGGCCCATCACCAACATGTCTGCCGCGCGGAGCTGGACCGGGACGAGCTGGGGCGCAGCTTTCTCGTGCTGGAGCACGGGGGCCGGTCGGTCAGCGCAGTACTCGAGGACGAGGGGCCGCTCGCCCCCGAGCTTGCCATCGACATCGTCGGGCAGATCGCAGGCGCCTTGGACCACGCGCACGGCCGTCAGATTCTGCACCTCGACGTGAGCCCGGGGAACGTCCTCCTGGACGACCAACGCTTCGCCCGGCTCAGCGACTTCGGCTCCGCGGCCGAGGGAGAGCGGCTGTTCGAGGATGGGAAGACCACCATGCTCGCGAAGGTGGACAGCTACACGCGCGCCTACGCCGCGCCCGAGCTGGTGCTCGAGCATCTGGGGAACCCGCGCTCGGACCAGTTCAGCTTGGCGCTGCTCCTCCACTCCATGCTGGTGGGCGAAGTGCGCACGCGTCGGCGTCGGCCTCGGGCCGCGAGTGGCTGGCCGGGACTCACGGACGCGCAGCGGGCCGTCGTGCGAAGGGCACTCGACCGAGAGCCGTCGCGTCGCCATCCCTCATGCGGCGCCTTCGTGGCAGCTCTACATGCGGCGGCCGATCCAACCCCCGGATCCGCGCTCCGGCGGCGGCTGGGCGAGCTTCTTTCGCGGATCGACACCGAGCTGGGCCGGGGCGGGTCGGCCAGCGCGACCACTCGGGTGGGCGGTTCGATGCTGGTCGGAGGCGCGCTCGAAGCCCTGCTGCGGAGCGCCGTCCATGTCGTGGTCGAGGCGCACGACGCGCTCGACGAAGCCGCCGTGCTCGAGGCGCTCCAGGCGGTGAACCGTCGTGCCCAGAGCGTCGAGCGTGCGCCGTTGGGAACGCTCTGCGAGATCCTCTACCGATGGCAGAAGCGGGGCTTCGAGCTCCCTGCCGAGCTGGCGCCGCTCGAGCCCATGCTCGGCGACAGCGGGAGCGCGCTCGGCCGGGCCGTCGCGGGTCGAAACGACGTGGCCCACGGGCGGAGCCAAGAGCTCCCTGCCGAGCTTCTGGCCGAGCTGCGCCGCTTCGTGCGCAAGTGGGGCGAACGGCTGGGGCCATAGCGCTCTTGTCGAGAGACAGCGCCGGGATGCCTGACCTACCCGGCGCTCCGGGGCTGAAGCGCCAATTAGCGAAGTCGTCGCGTGGCGTAGCGGACGGCTTCCGCCGCCAGGTATTCGACCGCTGCGAGCAACGCCCGCTGGAGCGCCGTACGTAGTACCGGGTGCATGGCTTCACCTCCCTTCCACGGGGTGGGTCAGGCTCCCCGTAGACGTGTGACGATGCCGCTCGGTGAATCTGACGGTTCTCCTCTCGTCCCGCACGGATCGAGCGGGACCCGCTGCGGCGCTCGGAGGCGCTCACGATGGCTGCGGCCGGCGCGAACGACGCGGGGGAGGTCGTCGGGCTCGCGCACGACTACGCACTGCTCGAGAAGAAGGACGGGGACGGCTTCGAGCTCTGGCTCGTGGACCTTCTCGCGAACCAGCTCGGCAAGACCGTCGCGGCCAAGCTCGGAGTGGAGCTCGCGGAGGTCGATGGGCACGAGGTCTGCCGCGTGGAGGTGACCTCGGCCTCGATTGAGGGAGCGCACTTCCCCCTGATGGTCGGTTGCGGGCGATGGTATCGTCCGGCCCGATGGCGGATGCGGTGGAGGAGTGGGTCCTCTATGTCGACGAGTCGGGCGACTTCGAGAGCGACCCGTGCTCGTGCGTGATCGGGCTGGCGCTGCGGGAGCGCGAGTCGGCCGAGTTGGCGCGGCAACTGCGAGCCTGCGTCGAGCTCTGCTTCCCGCTCGTGCCCTGGCCTCCGCACGCGACCGAGCTCAACGTGCCCATCACCCGAGCCGCGGCGTGCCTGCTCGCGGACGGCGGCGATTCAGCGGTGCGAGACACCTGTGCTCCGGCCCTCGCGGCGCTCGAGGGAGGCCGGGGGCAGGTGGAGGTCGATCGCTTGTTTGCGGCGACCGAGGCGCGGCGCATGCCCGACTACGTCGACCTGCAGTCGGCGGACGGGTGGCTCCGTCGGCGGGCCCCGGCGGCTCACCAGGCCTTGCTCGAGCTTCGCGACCGGCAGCGTCGGCACGTGAGGGCCCTCTTCGCCCAGCTCGTGCAGCTCTATGGGCCGGATGACGTCTTCGTCGTCGGCGCGGCGCAGAAGGGCGACGGCGCCTCGCGAGCAGATGCCTACTCGCGCTGCCTCGGTGCGCTCCTCGAGCGGCTCCTCGCGCTGCTCCAGGAGGAGGGGAGGGAGCGGGTCGTGCGCTTTCGGGTCGCGACGCGCGGCGTGCTCGACCCGCGGCTTCGGGCCTCGGTGCCGCTCAACGCCCGGCACATCGTCGAGGCGGTCGAGGCCGCGAAGCCCTTCGCAGCGCGGCTGACCGGCGCCGATTCGAGCGTTCGGCTGGTGCCCCTCGAGCACGTCACGAAGTACGATCGCCGGGTGCACGCGGGCGTGGTCCTCGCCGATTTCCTGTCGAACCGGCTGCGGAGCGTGCTCCGGCGCAACACCTCCTGGGCGCGCACGGAGGAGGGAGTTCGGGAGCGCGTCGGGGTCGCAGCGCAGGCGCGGGCGCGGAGCTGGGAGGCCGAGGTGTTGCCCGCTCTGGCCCACGAGGGTCCGGCGCGGGCCTGGCTCGAGAGGGCGCTGGGCCTCGACCCGAGCGAGCGGCCGCACCTGGGATTCATGCGCCCGCGGTGGGCAGGCGAGCAGGCCCGTCTCTGGGCGGACGCGGCAAACGCCGGCGCGGAGATCGGCGCGTGAGCTTGGTCGAGGCGATGCGGGTGCTCGCGGGGCAGGCCGGCGACCGGACGAAGGCGGCTTCGCTCTTGCGTGATGTGGTCGTGGCGAGCGCGAAGCGGCAGCGGCCCGACGCGCCTGATTCCAAGCGCGAGGAGGCCGTGGCCGAGGCCGTCTACAGGCTCCTGAACCGGCTCGCGCGCGGGCCCCTGGACGCGGAGCACGATGGGGGCGTGCGGAAGTACGTGAACCTGGTCGTGCGGAGCGCCTTCGTCGACGTGGAGCGGCAGGGGCAGCGGCACGCCGGCGGCAAAGAGCCCGACGAGCTGCCGTCCGAGGCTCCGGAGGATACCCACGACGAGGTCCTGGAGCAGGCCGCGGAGCTCGGGGGCCGCGTGCTCGCGGCCGCGGCGGCCCGGTTTCCGCGCGCGAAAGCCTCGCTGCAGGAGACGTTCCCCGAGCTGGTCCGGCTGGCCGAGGGGACCACGACGGTCGAGGAGCTCCTCGGCGGGGTGGGGGAGGCGGCCTTCGAGCGGCAGCGAAACGCGCTCTACAAGCGCCATGAACGCACGCGTAGTCGTCTCGTCGAGGCTCTCCGTTCGCTCGAGGCGGGCGAGGAGCTCGACGCCTTCGAGGCGCGGGCGGCAGCGGGCTACCTCCTCTGGTTGGGGGCGAAGGTCGGAGGGGCGAAATGATCGCCGTGAACGGTCAGATTCCGAGGGCGTCCTCGTCTCACGGGCATGGAGACTCGCATCGTGGCTGAGCTGAGCGCCGAAGAGCGCGCCCTCCTGGGGCTCGCGGCGGATGACGTCGTCGAGCTCGTCGGCGAGCGCGAAGCCCCGCCCTCCCCGGTGGGGAAGGCCTTCGCCTCCGAGCGGAGCCTCGAGGAGATCGTCGAGACGCTCGACCTCGAGCCGGACTTCGATCCGGTGTTCGAGACGGCGGCGGCCTTGCCCGAGGTGAAGCAATGGGCGCGGGCGCCGGGCATCTACAGCTTGGAGTGGACCGCCGACGTCCTCCGCGGGGAGCACGCCGAGTGGGCGGACCGGCGCGTGGTCGACGCGCGCCACACGCCCGCGCTCATCCGCCTACACGTGGGGCAGGACACCTTCGTGGCGCGCTTCGATGGCCGGAAGGCCACCGTATTCCGCACCGAGGCGAAGACCCGCCACCGCATCGACCCGCCGGCGCCGGTCGAACGCATCGAGATACCCGCGCCCGAGCTGGCGTCGCTGCTCGGCGACCGGAGCACGCCCGCTTGGTTGGAGAGCGCCTTCGGCGAGCTCGCCCCATCGCCCTACGCGCCCAGTCGGCTCGCTGCGGCCGGCCTGGTCGTGCGTGGCTGGGGCCCGGCCTCGCCGGAGGAGCGAGCGCGGGAGACCGAGCGCTTGATCGCCGGGGAGCGCAGCCACATCGACGCGGTCCGGTCCTGGGTCGAGTCCATCTCTGCTCCGACGCGACGAGCAGTCGAGGAGAGCGCGACCGCCGACGCCGAAGTGCTCCCCGAACAGGCCGAGGCCCTGGCCATCGCTTTCGAGCGCGGAGCCGCCGTGGCCGAGAGCATCGCGGGCGCGCTCGTCCGAGCGCGCGACGATCTCACCTCCGTGGACGTCGCCCTCGGCCTCGTCGGGGAGGGCGACGCGCTCCGTCGGGCGCTCGCGGACACCGACGACGCCATCGCCCTCCACATGACGCCGCTCACGCAGTGCGCTGCGGCGGTTCGGGCTACGATGGGCGAAGCGCGCCTGCGAGCGCTCAGACGCCTCGACGCCGGCGAGAGCTGGTGGCTCGGGGGCTGGCGGGCGTGACGCTCCTCGAGCGCGCGGCCCTCGCCGGGGCGAGCAAGGTGCGCCTGGCGCGACGCGCGCTGAGCCACCCCGTCTGCTGGCCGAAGGACGCCGCCCGTCGTGAGCGCCTGCTCGCCGCCACCAGCATGGACGCTCCTCCGCACCCGAAGCCGGGCACGGCCCCGTTTCTGACGATGAGCGAGGGGCGGGCCACGCTCTGGTCTCTCGAGCCCTCGGCGGGAGGCGACGGTTGGGTCGACCTCGGGCGAGTCGCAGAGAACGCGGTCGAGACCGCGCGCCAGGTCGTCGCGCGGGATGTGGCCGCGCTCGCTCATCCCGAGCGGCTCATGGAGTCGCGCTCCTGGCGCGCGCGCCGGCTGGCCGTCGCGGGGACGGGGTGGGACCATCTCGTCGATGGCGCGTCGCTCGGAGTGGCGGCCGGCCTCGCCTTCATCTCCGAGCTCGCAGGGCAGCCCGTCCCGCCCGACGTGGTGGCCTCGGCCACGCTCGGTGCGGACGGGCGGGTGGGCCCCGTCGAGGGGCTCGCCAAGAAGCTCGACGTGGTCGCCGAGTGGGGCCTCGGCCTGCGCCGGTTCATCGTGGCGGCCGATCAGGAGGAGGAGCTCCGAGCGCTCTCGAAGGCGCGCGACCTCGCGCTCGAGGTGCACGGCGTGAGCGAGATCGCGGAGGTCGTGGACCTCGTGTTCCCCGAGCTCTTCGAGGACCTCCAGGGCCGTTGGAAGGCCCAGCCGAGCGAAGCCGTGCGCGTGGCACGGACGCTCTTCGAGCTCGCGCTCGAGAACACCCGGCTGCTCCAGGATTGGGCGGGTTTCGCGGATACGGCCGGTGTCGTCGCCGAGGTCGTTCAGGGCGAGGACGCGCGCCGAGAGGCGGAGATCGCGCGACAGATCGCGGAGCGACACATCGGGCGTGCGCGGCCGCTGCGGCTCGACGAGGGGTGGCTACGGGGCCAGCGCCGGCCGATCCGGTTGCGTCTGCTCGCCCACGCCGTCCAGGCGGCCGCGGACGCCGCCGAAGACGACGAAGAGCTCGAAGCGCTGGCCCGGTCGCAGCTCGCGCCGGACCTCGATCGTACGGGCGAGGACTTCCGCCTCCTCGGCGCGCTCGGTCGCTTCCATGCGGCGGAGCACCGCTTCGACCGGGCCCGGCGCGACCTGAGGGATGCGGTCGACGGTTGGCTGGACATCGGCGCGATCGCTCAGGTGAGTCACCCGGCCTGCGAGCTCCTGCGTGTGCTGGGGGTGATGGGAGAAGTGGAGTCCCTCGAGAGGTTTCGGGAGGAGAAGCTGAGGCGTGTGTTGAACGACCCGCGGGTCGATCCGGTGAGCCGGACCTTCCTCGCGCTGGCCGAGGCGCGCGCCCTCGTGCAGCTCGGGCGAGAGCAGGAGGGGCTCGCCCGTATCGAGGCCGTCGGGCACGGGTGGGCGCTCGCGCCTCGCCACGTGCAGGCGAGCGCGGAGCGCTGGCGGGCCCGCGCACTCGATGTGCTGGGCCGGGAGGCGGCGGCGCAGGAGGCGCGAGCGCGGAGCAGGAGGATCGCCCAGGAGGGCAAGCAGAGCGCGAGCTTCTGCGACGCGCTCTGCCGGATCGATGCGGCGCTCCACGAGCGGGACGAGGCGGCCGCGGGCGCGGCGGTCGAGGAGCTCGGCGCGCACGACCAATATGGCCGGGACGTGGAGCGCATTGCGCGCCGGGTCGGCGACGAGAAGCTCGCGAACGCCCTCGCACGTCACTGGCGCTACTGAGTGACCAGGGCGTGCTGCGTGCGGCGGTGGCGCGGGCACAGCCGGAGCTCGCCATTGACAGGCCCGTAGGGGCTTCGCGAGTCTCCCGTCGTGGGTGAGGGGACGCCACTCGGAGAGGTCGAGCTCGCGGCGCTGCGCGGTGGGCTCGCGCCCTCCACCAACACGGCGCGGGATCTCGCGGCGACGGCCCAGACGCCGTGCCCCCGGCGCCGCGCCCTGGCCGTGGTCGGCGCGCGCACGGAGGACGCGGCCGCCAGGCTCCCTGGGCCAGCGGCGCCATCCGGGCAGAGCCCCTTCGCGATCACCGTGGGGACACGCTTCGAGGAGATCCTCCGGCGCGACGGTGCGGCCCGGCTCCGCGAGGCCCTCGAGCGCGCCGTGCCGGTCGAGCTCGGAGAGCTGGAGCTCATCGACCTCGACGCGCGGCACCCCTGGCGACCCGGCGTGCCGCGCCCGGAGACCGCCGCGGCCCGGCGTTCGGCGACCGACGCGCTCGTCGCTGCCTGCCTCCGCGGCGAGGCCGAGGCGGACAGGCTCGTGCTGCACCCGCGCCTCGCGCTCACGGTCACCGACACGGCCCGTGACGTGGAGCCGGACGCGCTGCTCTGCCTTCGCGCGGGACGCGGGGCGCAGCCCGAGCTCCTCCTCGTCGAGATCAAGGCCTTCGTCGACCACGGCCACCGCACGGACACGCACGACCTGGCGTCCACGCGACTTCAGCTCGCGGTCTACGCGCTGGCCGTGCGCCAACAGCTGGCGCGCCTCGAGCTCGAGCCCCAGCCCATGCGGGAGGCCGTCGTGGTGCTCCGAGCGCCTGGCTCGATGGTCGGCTCGGCGAGCCTCGAGGAGGTGCACCGGGACGTGAGCCGTCTGGAACGAGCGCTCGCGCGAGCGCCGGCCACGCTGAGCGAGGTCCTGGCGACGCTGCCCGAGGGAGCCGCTCTCGACGACTCCGCCACGCTCTCCGCCCTGCCCGTACGCTACCGGCCCCACTACTGCCTGGCGAGCTGCGCCATGGCCCTGCAGTGCCGCGCGGGCGTGGAGGAAGCGGCGTCGCCGGAGTACTACGGGAGCCCGACCCGCGAGGTCTTCGCCGCCATCGGCGATCTTCGTCGCGCCCACGGCCTCGTCACCGGCAGCGAGGCATCCGAGACGGAAGAGGAGCGGGAGCTCGTGGCCCGCCTCGGCGTGCTCCGCCGGCGCATCGACGACGCGAGGCGCCGGTGTTCCTGAGCGCGGACGCCCAGGCCCTTCTCGCGGCGGAGGCCTTCGTCGAGGACGCGGCGGTGCGCGCCACCGGTTGCCGCCACCTTCGCGTCGACACGGCGCCCTTCATCCTCGTGCCCCTCGGGCTGGCCGGTGAAGACGGAGCGCCCCTCGCGTTCGGGTGGGGGCGCGGTGAAGAGATGGGCCTGTGCGTCGTGCCGGAGCCGCGCGACCGGGACGAGGTCTGGGCGGGGCTGACCGAGATGGCGCGGGTGCTCTGCCGCTGGATCGACCCGATCGGGGAGGCACGGATCGCGGTCGGGGAGAAGCGAAAGAGGTGGGTGACGCGGGAGTCGGCGCAGCTGGTCGTGCCCACGGGCGCGGGCGCCGACCTCCTCAGGAAGCTCGCGGCCCGCATGGTGTGGGCGCCCGAGGAGGTCGATCCCGTCGTCCGGCGCGCCGGTGGCTGGCTCCTCTTCTTCCTCGACCGGCACGAGCTCGCCCTCTGGGACAGCGCCTTGCTCATCGTGACGGAGGCGCTGGCGATGCACTGGACGTTGCCGTTGAGCGGCGCCGAGGGCAGCCACCTGCTCGCGAGCCTCGCGGCGCTCGAGCGGCCGGGAAGGGCGCGGGAAGCGGCCCAGGAGGTCGAGCACGAACCGGGCGGCGCGCTGACCATGCCCGACTTCGATGCGAAGAAGCTCGAGCCCGCCATCGCGGCCTACGGAGGGGCGGCTTCCTCGGAGGGACGAGCTGCGCGGCGGCGCGACGTCGAGGACTTGCTGCGCCCGATCGTGCGCCGGCTCTACGAGGCGTGTGTCTCGGGGCTCGAACGGCTCCGGGCCATCCCGCCCATCCCGGCCGTGCTCGAGGAGCGGCACGAGGACGAGCGAGAGGCGCTCGCCCGCCACGCGAGCTACCTGCGGGAGGAGGGCCGCTTCTCGAAGGCCGACTCGCTGCGGCGGAGCGTGTTCTTGCTCGACGGCGTGGAAGGGGAGATGAAGCGCGTGCGGAGCTCCGCGCGGCGGCAGGACCCGGTGCTCCGCGCGGTCGCGATGTGCGAGGGCGCCGCGCTCGAGGGGGAGGTCCTGAGGTCGGACTGGGTCCGACAGAGGCCTCGCATCTTCCGGGCGGAGCTGGTGGTGCGGGTGTCCGGCGCGTGGCGAGCGAGCGTGGAGCGGTTCCAGGTCGTTTGGGAGCGCGAGAAGCCGGCGCACGTCGCGGTGATTGGAGTGGAGGCGGACGGCGAGCACACTCTCGTGCACCTGCGCAGCGCCGATCAGCACAAGCAGCTCCGCGAAGAGCTCGACGGTCTCCTCGCGCCGGGGCGACCGATCGCGCTCGTTCAGGAGGAGCGCTCGTTCCAGACCTTCGGCTTCCCGCCCGAGGTTCCCTGGATGCTTCGGGGGAGCGATGCCTGACGAGGAGCTGGCGGCGCGGGCCCGCGCGGTGATGGAAGACGTGGTCCGCGGCGCCGTGAGGGAGAAGGGCGCGCTCCTGCGCGTCGAAGCGCCGCCGGGCGCAGGCAAGACGCGCCTCATCAAGCGCGCCGTCCGGGAAGCGCTCGCCGCAGGCACGCAGACCCTCGTGGCCGTGCAGACGAACGCCCAGCTCGTCGACCTGGCTCACGGGCTCGCGGCCGAGCTCGACGACGGCGTGGTCGGTGTGTGGACTTCCAGCGGGGCGCGCGAGGAGTTCGGTGAAGAGCTCGAGCAGGCGGCACGCTCGCCGCACGTGCGGCATCTGGAGCGCACCAAGGATCTGGAGGTCGGCTCGGTGCCGTCCGTCGTGGCGGCGGTCGCGGCGAAGTGGAGCCATCACGCGAGTACGAGCCTGGGCCACCAGCGCATCGAGCGGCGCTTCGAGCTGGGCATCGTCGACGAGGCCTACCAGATGCCCGCCTCGCGGCTCTTCAAGTTCGGTCGGCTCCTGGAGCGGCTCGCGCTCGTCGGCGATCCGGGCCAGCTCGAGCCCTTCACGGAGGTCGACACGACTCGCTGGACCGGGCTCGAGGCGACCGCCCTCACGCCGGGGCCGCGCGCCGTCAGCGCGCTCTGCGACGTCGAGCCGATGGTGGTGCAGCTGCCCGCCTCCCTCCGGCTCGACCGGCGCGCCGCGCGGGTCGTCCAGCCTTGCTTCTACCCCGAGCTGGGCTTCGACGCCGTGGCCATCGAGGGCGACCGGGCGCTCGAGCTGCGGCCGGCCGCGAGCGACGCGATCGATCGCGTCCTGGACCGGGCCGCCGAACGAGGCTGGGGCATCCTCGAGCTTCCGGCGCGCATCACCCTGCGCGACGACCCGGAGGTGGCGGCGCACCTCGCGGCGTTGGCCGAGCGGCTGGTCGCTCGGAAGGCGCGTGTGCGGGCACAGTGGCCCCCCGAGCTCCGTGGCGGGGCGCCGCTCGACCCCTCATGCATCGCCGTCGCCACCTCCCACCGCGACCAGCGGGAGCGGGTCCGGGAGGCCCTCGCCGGCGGGCCGGCCGAGGGCGCCGTGGTCGACACGGCCAACCGGCTCCAGGGCCGCGAGTTCGACGTGGTGCTCGTCTGGCATCCGCTCTCCGGGCGCGTCGAGGCGTCGGAGTTCCACCTCGACACCGGTCGCCTCTGCGTGATGGCGTCCCGGCACCGGCAGGCCTGCATCTTCGTCTGCCGGGCGGGCGTGCCCGAGCTGCTCGACGAGCACCTTCCCTCCGGCGCACGGCCCAAGGGCGCCCACGACGACCGCGAGCACGACGGCTGGCTCGCGCACCGCCAGCTCTTCGAGCTCCTCGCCGACACCACCGTCCCGGTCCGCTGAGCGGGCGTCCTGCGCATGGGGCTATGCGTCGAGCTCCACACGATGCCCCATGAACACGTCGATGTACCGGTCGCCGCCGTCCGCCACCAGGATGCGATCGTGGTGACACTCGGGGCAGCGGGTCCGGCGGAGCCAAGGGTGGAGCGACTCGAAGGTCAGGCTCCCGTCGTCGCCGTCGAGGAGGAGGCCGATCTCGCCGGTGGTCGAGAAGCCATGCTCCGTCGGCGGGCCGGGGAGGGCGCGCTCGAAGGGAGCGTGGATCAGGTTGCTACCGGTGAGTCGAAGCCCGCGGACGATGTAGCGCCCGCCGTCGAGATCGACGTTCTCGAACAAGACCAGCTCGCCCCGGTGGATGAGGTCGCCCAGGGCATCCTCCATCTTGCTCAGAACCTCGTCCAGATCGACGCCCCACTCCCGGTAGACCTCGTCGTGCTGCACGTAGCCGTGGCCGCGGAGCTCGTTGCGGAGCTTGACGACCTTTCCCTCGTTCGCGATGCGTAGGGCGCCCTTCACGCCGGGCACCCGCTTCAGGGGGGCGAGTCGTTCGACCCACCAGCCCAGGCTGGGGCGTTCCTCGAGCTGCAGCTGCTTGCCCTCTTGCATGGAGGCCACGAAGACCGCGTAGCGAACGAGGGAGTCGAAGTGGTCGAGTAGGTAGAGCATGCGCCGGAGGCCTGGCGCCTCGACCGTGATTCGGTGCCGCGTGACGGCGAGGGGGAAGGGCCAGGCCTGGAAGGTCGGGGCTCGGTCGAGGTAGCTCGATATCGTGAGCGAGTGACGCCGCGTTTCTTCGCCGATGGCGACGACCTGCTGCAGGAGCGCCCCGTCCAAGCCGTGCGCTTCGATGGTGCGGAGGCACGGCGGGCAGATGTCGGAGGAGCGGAGCTTCGTCGCGAGCTCGGCCTTGTCCCAGCAGAAGTCGAAGAAGCAGCCGACACCCGGGTCATGGCGCAACTGTTCGGGTGCGAGGCCCCGGTCGCGGAGCTCGGCGTCGATGACCTTCTTGAGCATGAAGTGGAGGCGCAGCGCCGGCGGAGGACAGGGGGTGATCCACGAGAAGTCCTCCGTGGCGATGAACAGGTCGCGGTCGTGGGTGAGCAGAGAGCCCTCACCGCACTGGTCCACGAAGTCCACACCCGAGCCGGCGAACCAATTCATCTCGTTCGGTCGGTCGATGAGCAGCGCGAGGTACTCGTCTTCTGACACTCGGGCGTCCTCGCGGTACCGCACCAGCGCCTCGAAGATGGCGGACCAAGACAGCTCGGTCCCGCTGGCGTCCAACGAGATGGGGCGAGGTTCGAGGCCCACGCGCAGCGGACCGGTTTGGCGTGCGGCCCATTCGACGATTCGAGCTGCGTCTGCTTCCGGGATGCTCTCGAGGCGGAGGAGACGAACGGTGACCGTCATGGTCCTCAGCATAGGAGCCGAGGCCTGCTCGGCTCCATCTCGGCAGCCTTCCGCCGGGGAGGGCCCGCTCGGGTGGCGGGCCGCTCAGTCTTCGAGGGCGGCGGGGTCGAGGCCGACCCACTCGGGGATGCGGTCGAAGGCGCCGTGGACCACCAGCTCGATCTCGTGTTCTTCGAGGCGCGAGGTGAACCATTTCGGCAGCGTCAGGTCGCCGCCGCCCGGGAAGACGACACGCGAGGGGCGCACGGCGTCGAGGGTCTGCCAGACCTCCTCTAGCAAGGCGCTGAACGCCTTCTGCACCAGCGCGGGATGCGGCGGCGTCGCGCCCCAGGCGAAGCCGCGCGGGTACCTCTGCGGGCGCCCGAAGCTCAGGGGGTGGCAGACGAGGACGTGGTCGCCCTTCTTGCACCAGACGCGGGCTTCGAGGTGCCAGGCCCGCGCGTCACGGCCGAGGTCGTCGGCGGCGGTGGTGCGGCGGGGAACGCGGTAGATGCCGCCGCGCTCGAGGGGCTCCCAGCCGGCGGCGGCGAGCGCCACGCTCAGTCCAGGGGTGGGGTCGTAGACGATCATGCGGCCTCCGGGTGCCAGCTGAGGTTCAGGTAGCCGGTCTTGGGACGGGTCAGATCGCGCAGCCCCGCCTCGAGGGTGCTGCGCGGGAAGTCGAGCGCCGGGTCGGCGTAGAGCGCGTCGGCGAGCTGGCGTACCTCGGTCGGCGTGGGGCGCCCGACGGGGCGGCGAGGCACCAGGCGCCAGGTGAGGTAGATGGCGCTGACGGGCGACGCGGGGAGCGGGCCCGAGGGCTCGAGGTCGACGTTGGCGACGCAGAGCCGCGTGCGCCGGCGGAGCCGATCGACGAGGCGGATGGCCAGGCGCTCGACCCGGCGGACGTCGGTCGTCGGGCAGGTGAAGCAGACGACACCGTGCTCGTGGCGTCGCTTGGTGTGGTGGTCGCGGAAGCGGTTCCGTAGCCCCTCGGGGAAGCTGCGGCCGACGTAGACCTCGATCTCCCCGAGCTCGGTCCCGCGGAAGAGGCGCGGCAGGCCGTGGACGGTCTGGATGGCGCGCCGGAGCGCGTGCGAGTACCGCGACGTGTAGTGGGGCGCGGCGTGGGCGGCCTCGACCAGGTCGGGGCCCGAAGCGACTGCGGTGTCGAAGGCGAGCATCGTCATCTCGTGGAGAGAGACGGGCGCGCGCGGAGCATCTGACAGTTGCGCGCGCCCTTCTCTCGAAGGGCTCCCCTACTCGGCGGCGTCGGCCCAGCTGGTGGGCGTGGTCTCGCTGCGACCGGTGACGTCGATGTAGCTCTCGTTCGGGCCGCGGCGGCGCACGTGGACGCTGGCGTCGAAGCGCTCGGCGAGGCCCTGGACGTGCGAGATGAGCACGACCTGCCGTCCCTGCGCGTGGAGGGCTTCGAGGGCGCCGAGGGCCACGTCGAGCGTGTCGAGGTCGAGGCTGCCGAAGCCCTCGTCGATGAAGAGCGAGCGCGTCTGGATGCGGTCGTCGAAGAGGGAGCTGAGCGCGAGGGCCAGGGCGAGCGACACGAGGAAGGTCTCGCCGCCGCTGAGCGTGTGAACCGCCCGCTGCTCGCCGGCGTCGTCCCGGTCGACCACCGCCAGGTCGAGGTCCCCGACGCGGCGGAGCTGGAAGCGGCCGGCGAGCTTCTCGAGGTGGATGTTGGCGCGGCTCACCAGTTGGTCGAGGGTCAGGCCCTGCGCGAACGCGCGCAGCTTCTTGCCGTCGCTCGAGCCGATGAGGTCGCCCAGCTCGCACCAGGGGGCGGCCTCTTGCCCGAGCTCTCCTCGCTGCGCTCGCAGCGTCTCGAGCGACGCGCGCTTCGCCTCGTGCGCGCTCTTCGCGGCGTCGAGCTGCACCCGTACCTGGTCCAGGGCGGCGAGGGCGTCCTCGTGGCGCGCGATGCGCTCCTCGAGGGCGGCGCGGTCCAGGGTAGGGCGGCCGTCCTCGCGGTGGGCTTGGAGGTCCTCGCGCCGCGCCTCGAGCTGGCCTTCCTTCGTGCGGAGCACGTCCCGCAGCGCGTTCACTCGCTGGCGGGTCTCGCGCACCCGGTCCGCCGGCCACGCCTCGAAGAGCGCGGTCAGCGCCTCGCGGCTGGAGGCGAGCGCCGTCCAGGCGTGCTCTGCGGCCTCGAAGCGCTCCTCGCGCTTCCGCTCGGCTGCGGCGAGAGCCTTCTCGGCGGCCTCGAGGCGCGTGGTCGCTCGCGTGTGCGCGTCCCGGAGGCGTGCCAGGCGCTCCTGCGCGGCGCGACGGGCTTCTCGTGAGCGCGCTCGCCGTTCGCGGAGGCGCTTCTCGACGGCGTCCGCGGGCTCGCCACCGAGCAGCGAGCGGCGTCTCTCCTCGACGGCGCGGAGCTCCGCGGCCTTCTCGGCGGCCTCCGTTCCGGCCTTCGCGGCGCGGGCTGCGCACGACTTGTGCTGCGTCGCTTGGTGCTCGAGGTCGACCGCGAGCTTCTCGATCGTCGCCTCGAGCTCCGCCTTCGCGTCTCGCTGCTGCTGGTAGCGCTGCGCGCGCTCCCGGGCCGCGTCCCGCGTCGTCTGCGACGCGAGGCCGAGCTCTCGAAGAGTGGCCCGGAGCTTCTCCTCGGCCTGCTCGGAGGCGCGCCGGGCGGGCTCGCGTTCCTCGCGCAGCTGCCGCACGCGCTCTTCCAGCCGCGCGGAGGCGTCCTGCTGCGCCATCAGGGTGCGCCGCGCCGTTTCGAGCTCGGACGCGAGGGAGGCCACGACGCCGCGCTGCGTCTTCTCCCGGGTCCGAAGCTCGGCGAGGTCGCGCTCACGCGCGGTATGGGCTTCGCGGCGCCGCTCGAGGTGCCGAGAGCGCGCGTCGAGCTCTTCCTGCATCGCCTCGGGCGTATCGGCGCGCAGCGCCTCGGGGAGCCGGCCGACCGCGTCTCGGGCCTCCTGCGCCCGCCGCTGGGCGTTCGCGCGGGACTCCCGTACCCGGCTCAACTTCTGCTGGGTGCCTTCCAGATCGTGCCGCACCGCGGCGAACGTCTCCACGGCATGCCGGGCCTCCTCGTCGGCCCGCTCCAGCTCTGAACGCAGCGCCGCCGTTCGGTGCGCGGGCGCGCTCTCTGCGTAGGGGTGATCGGTCGCTCCGCAGAGCGGGCAGGGCTCTCCGTCGACGAGCAGCTCGCGGTGCTCTTCGAGGCTCGCCTCCCGCTCGGCGCGCGCGAGGCGCCGCCGGAGCACCTCGAGCTCGCTCGCGGCGCGGTCCCGCTCGGCCTCGGTCTCGCGCCGCCGTACGGTCAGCCCGCCCAGGCGCCCTTCGAGCGCCGCCTCCTCGCGCGCGGCCTCGTCGCACGCGGCCCGCGCCTGCGCCCAGCTCTCGCGGCGTGCGGCGGCGGTGGCGGGCGCGGCGGCGTCCTCCTCGAGCGCTTTGCGTTCCCGGGCGTGGGCGTCCGTGTCCAGCTCGCCGATCGCTTCCCGGGTGGCTTCGAGCTTCGCGGCGGCCTCGGCGTACGTCGCCCGGCGTTCGTCGCAGAGCCGTTCGGCGGAGTCCCGCGTGGCGCGGGCGGACGCCTCCTTCTGGGTCAGCTCATCGAGCTTCCCGTCGAGCTCGCGAACCCGGCTCTGCTGCCGCTCGGCGTCGTCGAAGAGCCTCTCGAGCTCGGGCCAGCGCGCGAGGAGGCGGGCGTCGCCGACGTGTGCCTCGAGCCAGGCGGAGAGCTTCGAGAGCGCCGGCTTCTTCGCGTCGAGCGCCTCCGCCAGCTCGCTCAGCGTCGTGGCCGCCACGGCGAAGGCGGTGTCCTCTTCGTCGCGCTTCGCCGCGAGCCGCGCGAGCTCGCTTCGGATCCGCGCGAGGTCCGCGTCGAGCTGCCGCGCCTCCTCGAGCTCCTTGCCCACGCGCTCGGCGGCCAGCTCGACGCCCGCGTGGGCGGCCTCGCTCCGGCTCGCGGCGGCCTCGGCCTTCGTCCGCTCGGGCTCCTGCTTCGCCAGCGCCACCCGGTCCGCGTCGCGTTCCAGGCGCGCCTGCCTCAGAGCCGTCTCGGCCTCCCTCAGCCAGTGGAGCGGCTCTCGTGCACGTTCGGCGGCCTCCACCTCATCGAGTGCCCGAACCGAGTCCTGCTCTTCATCCAGCTCGGCCCGGGCCGCCTCGACCGCGGCTTCGGCCTCCCGGACCTTCTTCGCGAGCTCGGCGTCTCTCTCCAGCCAGACCACCTGCCCCTTCAGGGCATCGCGTCGTGCGCCGAGGTTCTCGAGCGCAGCCTCCACGGCCTTTCGCCGCAGCGGGTCGGGGCCTGCACCATCTTCGACCTGCTCCTCCAGGGCGCCGATCCGCGCGTCCAGCTGCGCCAGCTCCGCCTCCAGCTCCTTCTTCCGCTGGAAGGCGAGCTCCGAGATCTCCGAGTAGAGCTCCGTCCCCGTCAGCTTCTCGAGCAGGCCCGCGCGCTCGTCCGCCTTCGCGCGCAGGAGCTCCGCGAAGCGCCCCTGCGGCAGCACCACCGAGCGCCGGAGCTCCTCCACCGAGAAGCCGACCCGCTTCTCCATCGCCTTCTGCACCTGGCGCTTCTTGTTCTTGGCGACGCATCGGTCGGCGGCCACGTCGACCAGCGACCACTTCGCCTGCTGCACCCTGGCGCCCACCTTCTTCCGCGCCCGGTGCACCCACCAGCGCGCGCGGTAGTGCCGGCCGTCGACGCCGTCGAAGTCGACCACCACGCCGCCCTCGCCCGCGTCGCTCCGGAGCCAGGTGCGCGGGTCGAAGGCCGAGAGCCCGCTCTCGTCATCGAGCACCGGCGCGCCGTTCTGCGAGGGCAGGCGCGTCACCTCGTCGAAGAAGGCGAGGGTGATGGCGTCGAGCAGCGTCGACTTGCCCGCGCCCGTCGGGCCGACGATGGGCACGATGCCGGCCCCCGCGAGCGGCTCGCCCTCGAAGTCGAGGGTGTGCTCGCCGCGGTAGGTGCCGAGGTTCGTGATCTGGATGGAGCGGATTCTCATGCCGGGGTGCTCTCTCGATTCTCGGCTTCGCGAAGGAGCTCGCGGAAGCACGTGACGAGGGCCTCTTCGGGCGGGCCTCCGCGGCGCCGCTCGTGCAGCGCCGCGAACACCTGCTCCGGCTCGAAGGTCTGGAGGCCGCTCTCCGAAGAGACGGTCGACGGGCCCACCATCTGACGGATCGGCGCGTCGATGCGCACGGCCACCAACCGCGCGCCGAAGGGCGCGAGCGCCTCGCGCACCCGGTCGCGGGCCCGTGGGGCCAGGTCCGTCAGGCGCACGTCCACGAAAGCGTGCTCCTCGGCCGGTGCCTCCGCGTCGGGGAGGTCGCTCGCGGCGATCTCGCCGACCACCTCTTCCAGCGCTCCTTCGAAGCGCCGCACCGGCACGCTCCGCGGCACGATCCGGCTCCGCACGGAGCGGAGCGTCGCGCCGTCGAAGTCCGCCACCAGCACCTGGTGCGTGTAGCCGGCCTCGCCCATCGAGAGCGGGATGGGCGAGCCGCAGTAGCGCACGCGCTCGCTCCCCACGGGCTGAGCGAGGTGCAGGTGGCCGAGCGCCACGTAGGCCACGTCGCGACCGAAGATCGCGGTGGGCACCGCCTCCTCTCCGCCGCGGAGCACCGGCCGCTCCGAGTCCGTCTCCCGGAGGGCGGCCCCCGCCATGTGGCAATGCCCCATGGCCAGCAGCGCTTCGCCGCCGCGGCAGCGCTCCCGCGCGGCGTCGAGCGCGCGCTCGTAGACGGCGGCGTAGCCCTCCGCCGTGCCGAGCGAGGCCGGGTAGTCGCCGGGCCGCAGGAAGGGCATCGCCACGACGTGCGCCGCCACCTCGCCGTGGCCATCCGTGAGCGGCACCCGCACCCGCTCCGGCCGCGCTTCGTCGTAGCCGCCGATCAGCCGAATCCGGCGCTCGACCACCTCCGCCGGCGCCTCGAGCCGCGCCGCGCCGTCGTGGTTGCCGCCCGTGACCACGATGTCCAGCTCCGGGCAGCGCGCGTGCGCCGCCTCGAGGAAGGCGTAGAAGCTCCGGACCGCGCTCGAGGGCGGGATGACGCGGTCGTAGACATCTCCCGAGACCAGCAGCGCGTCGGCCCCCTCCTCCTCGAGGAGATCGAGCAGCCACGCGAAGAAGCGCGCGTGCTCGTGGGCCCGCGAGTGGCTCGCGAGCGTGTGCCCGAGATGCCAGTCCGACGTGTGCACCACCCGCAGGCTCATCGCGCCCCCTCGAGCTCGAAGAGCGCCGCCTGCTGGTCCATCCACGCGAGCACGTCGTGCACCGCCGCCCGGTAGGACGGCGGCGGCGTCCCGCACTCCACGCGCCCCCGCTCGAAGAGCCGCTCCGGCGAGACCCGCAGCAGCTCCAACACTTCGCCTACGGCGAGATCGAGTTCATCATCCACGCCCGGAGAGACGGCGCGGGCGAGTCGATCTGACAGCCCGCCGGGCGTCTACGGGGAAGGGGGCGCTCTCAGCTTCGCTCGGCGCCGCACACGAGCCCGAAGAGCTTCTCGCGGAGGGCAGGGAGCTCCACGCGGTCGAGGAGTCTCTGGAGCCACTCGAGGGTTTCGACGCTGCCCGACCAGTGCTCCTCCAGCAGCTCTTCGCTCACGTACTTGCGGTGGATGAGCTTGGTCATGCACATCGTCGCTTGCCCCCTTCGAGGAACCCGCGAGGGATGAGAGATGCCAGGTAGTCCAGGAAGCCCGGGAGCTCCTTCTCCGTCTTCGAGGCCTTCTTGGTGAAGTCGGACCAGGCGCTCGACTCGCTGGCGCCGTGATCGGAGGCCGCCTGTCGAAACGTCGCGAAGTCGTCGAAGGAAGGGGCGTTCGGGTCGTAGAGAACGATTCCCGAGCTGCCCTCATCGGCCCGCTTCGCGCTCTCTTGCAAGAGCGGTGAATCCGCCGCCGTGACGCTGCGGACGTCTGCGCGGAAGTCCACCCAATGCCCATCGAGCTGGCTCAGGTCGATGGCGACATCTCCGACCTGTTTCTTCAAGTCGGCGAGCAGCTCATCGATACGCCAGCATCAGGGGTGCGGAGGTGGTGGGCCTCTCGGCGCTCGCTCTGAGGCTCCGAGCAGCCGCTACCGTGGGTGGTCGGCGTGTCGGGTGACGGGGTTGTCGAGACCCGTTGGCCGAGGGCCGGAGCTCCCTTGGGTTGCCGTTTCGACCACGATGCGTGCTTCGCTCGAAGGCCGTCATTGCATGCGCACGGGCTGCCGTGTTGATCTCCTCACGAGGAGGGCACGATGCGTAAGAACGAAGTCGCCGTACTCGGTATCGACCCGGGAACGAGCAAGAGCTGGAGCGTCGTCGAAGCCCGAGCGAAGCCCGGAGCGAGCCTCGGGCGCCTGGTGCCCGAACCGATGGAGGCGTGGCCGCACGACTCGCTCGAGGAGGGGGTCGAGCAGGTCGAGGAGCGCGCGCGGGACCATGCGTGTCTCCTGGTGATCGATGCGCCGCTCCGGTTCCCTCGCACGCTGGCGGAGGCGTCGTTCGTGCCGGATGAGCAGAACGCCCACTACCCCTTCGATGTGAATCCGTTCTCCACGCGCCCGTGCGAACGGGCGCTCAGAGGCAAGCCACGTCGGAAGACGCTGCACGAGTCCGTTCGAGGCCTCGAGGCGGCGCTGCAGGAGCTCCGGGCGGAGGCCAAGAAGAGGCGGTCGACGTGGTTTCGCCATGCCGAAGGGGTCAGCGTCCAGCCCTTCATGCAGGCGCCGCACGGGCCCATCGTCGACGCCTTCCTGGTCGCGCTTCGGGACGCCGGGCTACCCGTCGAGCTCTCCTTGGAGGCGATGCTCTCCGGCTCCTGGGAGAAGGGCCGAGTGTACGTGGCCGAATCCCACCCCGCCGTGAGCATGGCGATGACTCCGGGGGTGGAGGCGGTGCCCAAGTACAAAGGGGGGTCGGAGTCCGTCAAGAACCTCGTGAAGCAGCTCGGGCCGTACGCGAGCAGCGTCCTGGCGCCTCCGCATCCGGAGCTACACGACGACGACGACGAGCTCGACGCCTTCGTCTCCGCCTTGAACGGAGTGAGCGTGGTGCTGGGGCGAGCGGATGTGTTCGGCACGGACGAGCACGGCTACTTCCTGGTGCCCCAGCGGGAGAGTGGGCCGGCGTGGCGCGACCTCTGGCGTGAGGCCGCGGACGGGCTCCCCACGAAGACGAGCACCTCCGGTCGCTAGGCTAGATACGGTCGGGCCAGCGGTCCTTCCAGAGTGCTTCGAAGCGCGCGCGAAGGTCTGAGCGTGCTGGGTCGAGGAGCGCGGCGAGGTAGTCGGCGTGGTAGCGCTGCACGCGCTCGAGCACCCGGTTCGGGGAGATGAGTAGCCGGTCTCCGTCGATGGCCACCGCGTCCGGGAGCGAGTTGGAGATACGGATACGCTCGCGCGTGATGCCATCGTGGAAGAGCCCGCAGCGGACGTCTTCGTAGAAGGTCTGGACGGCCGGAGTTCCGCTTAGCTCGGGGAAGGCGCGCGCGAAGCCGTCGCGAAAGAAGCGGCCCGACTCCCCCGGGCGGGGAACACGCCCGACTCGGTAGTGCTCGTTCCCCTCGAAGTAGGCGACCGCTATCATCAGCACGACGAAGCCGTCGTGGGGGAGGCGGCTCGCACAATCGAGGAACCAGCCGCGCACGCGGTCGTCGTAGATGCGCACGTGCGTGTCGAACTCCGCGAGCGGATACCAACGCTGCTCTTGGTTGTGCCAGACCTCGTCCCGGCCCGGGAAGCGCTTGAAGTGGAGGCCGATGGCGAGGTGAGGCTGGTCGAGGTCCGGGGGTGGGGTCGTCATGGGGGGCTACCTGTCCAGTGGGGAAGCCTTGGTTCCGGTTCTGGACCTATCGGGTCTGGCGCCCGAAACAGTGCTGGCCCTGAGACGTTCGAGCTCGACTACTCTGACGCTGCCGATGGAGAGGTGGTCGGGCAAACGACCTTGGGGTTCTCGGCCTCGAGGATGGCGTCCCAGCGGGTGGCGAGGAGCGCGTGGACGAGATCCTGGAGGGCGTCGTCGGAGACGTCCCACTTGGAGCGGACGGCGGGGCCGGCGTCGCGGCGGGCGGCCTCGTAGAGGCGACGGGTGGCCTCGGCGACCTGGGTGGGGTCGTCGCTCGAGAGCGCGGTGTCGGCCCATTGCCGCCATTGGTCCGCCGTCGGCACGGGGCCGAGGGTACACGATGGCGAGCCGGTTGGTGGTCACTCGGATGAGGGGTGGGCGACCTCGCGCTCGAAGCTGGCGACGAGCTCTCGGGCCTGCTCGAGGATCGTCTTGGCGGGGCGGGAGGAGCGACGGAACTCCCCGTGGATGGTGTCGTTCCGGAGGTCGATCAGGGCGCCGTCGCTGCCCATCTGGAGGCCGATCTTCTCGTCGGCGGCATGGCGCGCGTCGGAGTCGAAGTCGCTTTGGCCCGGGCGGCAGGCTTCGGGGGCGGCGACGGTGCAGGTGTGTCCTTCGCGGAGCACGACGATGCACTCGGCGACGCGGCCCCAGTCGAGGTAGGCGCGGGCGAGGGCGGCGAGGGCCTGGAGGCCGGTGGGGGAGCCGAGGTGGTCGGCGGCGCCGTCGCGGACGTTGACGGTGAGGGGGCGGATGCGGTCGGCGATGCGCTCGAGCACCTGGTGGAGGACGGGGAGATGGCGCTCGACGTCGGCGCGCGCGGCCTCGATGGCTCGGTAGAGCTGGTGGGCGGACCCGCCGCTGCAATCCGGACCGAGGAGGAGCTTGCCGATGCGGAGGGCGTCGAGGTCGTTGCCGAACTGGATGAGCGCCTTTCCGAGGCGTTGCAGCTCCGGGGGATCGCCCAGGCGGCCGGACTGGGCCCAGCGCTTGCTGAGCTCCCGGCCGAGCTGCTTGGTGGGGCGGGCGAGGTCGGCGGCGCGGCCGGAGCCGAGGAAGCGGCCGGCGGCGATGGACCACTCGACCACGTCGAGGGTGGCGGTGACGTCCCAGATGGGGGCGCGGCCTTCGTGGGCGTCCTTTGCCTCGAAGGCGCCGTAGACGATGCGGATGGGGCGGCGGCCGTCGAGGGCGCGGAGGAGGGTGAGCGCCGAGGCGGCGAAGAAGGGCTGGACGCGGAAGCCGTGGGTGATGTCGAGGAGGAGCGGGGTGTCGTGGCGTTCGAGGAGCTCGGCGGTGGTGGAGAAGAGGCTCCAGAGGTCGTCGTGGCTGCCGCCTCCGCCGATGCGGATGTGCTCGGGGGTGGGGGCGCCGAGGGCGGTGAGCTCGGCGGTGAGGGCGTCGCCGTGCTTGGTCCAGGCGGCGTCGGTGCAGAGGACGGTGATGCGGGAGGGGCGGTGGAGCGCGGCGAGGGCGGCCTGGATGAAGCGGGTGCGGATGACGGGGGCGTCAGGAGCCTCTGAGGGATCCGAGGGTTCGCCGGTGGCGTCGAAGTAGGGGACCTCGGTGTAGGCGCCGGTGCCGAGGAAGGTGAGGAGCTCGGGGGCGTCGGGGGTGGGGAGCGTCGTCGTCGTCATGGGGGATCCTGTGGGTTGGTTCGGAGTATGGTGGGCGGGAGAGAAGGAGGTGCGCGTGGGAGAGCTGTATCGATGGGCGGTGGCCGAGCAGGCGCCGGAGGTGGTGGACTTCGAGGCGCTGGATGTGCGGGAGCCGGAGGAGGTGGCGCCGGAGGGGGAGGAGCCGCTGGACTGGGTGGAGACGCTGGAGGCGGCGGAGGCGCTCGGGTTCGAGCTCGATGGGGAGAGCTACTGGGTGTACCAGGGGGGTGCGCAGGCGATGTGTTGCGGGGGGCGGACGATGGGGCTCGAGGCGGGGAGCTTGGGGGAGGCGGTGGAGGCGGCGCTGCGGGAGCTCGTGGGTGGCGCGGCGAGGGTGGAGGTGCGGTACCTGCCGGTCGCGCCGAACCCGTACAACAACGCGGGGTGGCGGGTGTCGGGGCGGCGGGGGCGGTACGAGGCGCGGAGCCTGGTGAGCAGCGACTTCGACTTGGAGGGGGAGGTCGAGGGGGATGCGGTGCGGGCGGCGGCCGAAGGGTTGGAGGCGGCGTTGTGGAGGGAGCTCGAGACGCTGTAGGGGGCTCGGTCAGCGGGGGGAGAGCGGCGCGGCTCGTAGGCGGTGGGGGCCGAAGACGATGCGGCGGTAGCCGTAGCGGAGGGCGAGGAAGGCGCGGGCCTCGCCGGACCCGCTGGCGAGGACGCGGGCGTGGAGCTGGCGGCCGTCGGGGAGCTCGATGCGGGCGAGCCAGGTGTGGCGAGGCCGTCGGGTGCGGGCGGCGTGGCATGTCAGACCTCGAGGGAGCGGAGGGCTTCGGCCCTCGTCGAGCGGGCAGCTTGCTGGGGAAAGTTGGTGGCTTCCCGGGGAAGGTCCCCCCGGGTCCCGATCGCACCTGAGCGGGCACCTCGCGTCCACCGCACGTGCTCGTATTCCCGGTGTTCTTCGAGTACTCACTGCTGCACCGCAGGTCACCCTCGCGTAGCTGTGCGAGGGCGTGATAGATCCGCAGGCTACGCGACCGGGGTACGCCCCGGCGCGGGCTGCCTCGGGGGCGCTGCATAGGGGGCTCTACCTACGTGACGTCTCGAGGCGACTCGGGACCGTGATGGAGGTTGCATGAGCGAGCAGCTCGAGATCGAGGAAATCGACCAGGCCGGAGCCGACGAGGTCACGTCGCTCGAGGAGGGGAAGATCCTCGACTACATCACGGGCGATCCGATCAAAGACTCCCCGAAGGAGCAGGTCCGGCAGCGCATCGCGCGAGCGCTCTTCCACGAGTACGGCATCTCGGTGGAGGACATGGCCCGGGACTTCAAAATGAAGGTCGATGGGCGTCGGAAGAAGGTCGATATCGCCATCTTCGATGCAGGCGAAGAGCACACGGTCGGGAACCTCCGACGGGTCGTCATCTGCGACAAAGAACCGAAGAAGGGCAGCAAGGGCGCATACAAGATGCGTGATCACATCCAGGCCAAGAAGGAGTTTGGCCTGTTGCATGGGGCGATGACCGAAGCCGCAGGATGCCGATACGGCCTCTGGACAAACGGCCTCGAGTTCTTCTTCTTCGACAAGGAGGTCACGCGATTCGACGTCAAGTTCAAGCCGATCGGCGATTGGCCGATGGGCGACGAGTCGATCGGAACGCGCGATGTCGTGTCGCAGGCCCGCCTCCGACGCGCGGACCCCGACATGCTCCGCACCGCGTTCCGCCGGTGCCACAACTTCATTCACGGCAACGAAGGCATGCCCAAGGACGCGGCATTCTGGCAGTTCCTCTACCTCATCTTCGCCAAGATGCATGATGAGAAGCGCAGCCGTGACGAGCAGCCGTGCTTCTGGGCCGGCCCGACGGAGCAATTCGATGAAGCCGGCCGCAAGGCCATCCGCGAGCGCGTCATCCCGCTCTTCGATGAGGTGAAGCGCGAGTACTCCACCATCTTCCGAGGCAACGAGGAGATCACACTGTCCGACCGCGCGCTGGCCTTCATGGTCTCCGAGCTCGCGAAGTACGACTTCGGTCGCACCGACGTGGATGCGAAGGGCGCGGCCTACCAGGAGATCGTCGGAACCAATCTCCGCGGCGACCGGGGCCAATACTTCACACCCCGCGGAGCCATCAAGCTCATGGTGGAGATGCTCGCTCCCAAGCCCAGCGAACGTGTCTTGGACCCTGCGTGTGGCACCGGTGGCTTCCTCGTTGCGGCACTGGACTACATGAATCGCCTGTTCCACGCGGAGGCAGAGGTCGATGTCGGGGCGGAGTCGACGGACGAGTTTCTGTCCATTCGCGACCGACTGGCAGCGTGGTCAAAGGCGAACCTTTTCGGTGCTGACTTCGATCCGTTCCTCGTGCGAGCTGCGCAGATGAACGTCGTGATGGCCTCGGACGCCGAGGGGCACCTCTTCAATATGAACTCGCTCGAGTTCCCTGCTGGCCATCTGACCGGCGTAGACGAAGCGAACGGCGTGGCGGACCTCGGCACGATGGACGTCGTGATGACGAATCCGCCGTTCGGGACAGGAATCCCCGTCACGGACCCAAACATTCTTCGCAGCTTTGAACTGGCGCGTGTCTGGGAAAGCACCGATGACGGAGCCTACTTGGACACCGGACGGATGCAGGCGAGCGTGGCGCCCGAGGTTCTGTTCGTCGAGCGATGCGTCCAATGGCTCAAGCCCGGCGGCCGGGCTGGAATCGTCCTACCGAACGGCATTCTAGGGAATCCAGGTGACGAATACATCCGATGGTGGGTTCTGCGGCACTGCTGGGTGCTTGCGAGCGTCGACCTGCCCGTCGAGGTCTTCATCGTCGAGGCCAACGTGAACATCCTGACGAGCCTCCTCTTCATCAAGAGGAAGACTCAGCAGGAGATTCAAGCCGAAGACCTTGGAGCAGCAACCAAGTATCCGGTGTTCATGGCAGTTGCGGAGAATGTGGGCTTCGATCGTCGCGGAAACACGCTCTACAAGCGGCATCCAACCGGCGAGGAGATGGTCGAAGAGGTGGAGGTGCGTGAAAAAATCCGGGTCAACGGATCGCATGTCGTGCGGGTGCTGCGACGTCGAGAAAAGGTCATCGATGATGACCTTCCGCTGATCGCTGAGGCCTACCGAGAATTCCGAAACGAGACTCCAGAGCCCGGCGCATGAAGACCAAAGTGATCCCAAGCTCCTGGCTACGCCGCGGCGGCCGTCGATTTGACTGCAATCCGTACCTCCTTGGAGGACTCGAAGCTCGGCTGCGCCTGGAAGAGCTTGATGTACGGAAGGACGAGCTTCAGGAGGTTACCCGCGGAGGTATCGACGGCATCTACCACGCGGGGCGTGAAGGTCGCACGTGGGTTCTCGATGAAAAGCTGGGCGTCCGTTTCCTCAGCAGCAGTCGGGTGATGGCAGCCGACTATTCATCCCTCCCTCTGCTTTCGGCACAACAGGTTCAGAGCAACCCCGCGTTTCGAATTCACCGTGGTTGGACACTAATCACTCGGTCGGGGACGATCGGTCGCATGGTCCACGCACGCCCCGACATGGATGGTATGGCGTGCTCCGAGCACGTAATGCGTGTGGTACCCGATACGAACGAGATCGCGCCCGGATACATGTACGCATTCCTGCGCTCCAAGTTCGGCGTGCCGATGGTGGTATCGGGCACATATGGTTCGATCATTCAGTCAATCGAACCCCGGCACCTCGCAGACTTGCCGGTGCCGCGGTTTGGCGAAGGGTTTGAGAGCCGCGTCCACGGGCTGATTGAGGAGTCAGCGGAGCTATTCTCGGACTACCAGGCGGGCGTCGTCAAAGCCACCGAAGAATTCTTCGAGAGCGTGGGCCTTTCTGATATCACCGCAGCACAGTGGCACAAGAGCGGCCCCGACGTTGGCTTCACCCAGAACTTTCCGCGGGTCGAGTCGTTCCGAGCGCTGAACTTCAATCCGCGGTTCAAGGCTCTGTGCGAACGGATTCGCCAGGGGCCGTGGAAGCCGCTCGCTGAGATATGCGTTCCAGGTACGCTGAAGCGTGGCGCAAGGTTCAAGCGCGTCGACGCTGAACCAGAGCACGCGTACCAGCTGGTTGGACAGAAGCAGTTGTTTTGGCTCCGTCCAGAGGGGCGCTGGATTGCTCGGTGGGCTGTTGGTGATGAGGTTCTGGTCGAACCGGGCACAATCCTAATGGCCGCCATCGGCACGCTTGGGGAGACGGAACTCTACTGCCGGACAGAGTTCATCTGGGGTCCAGCGACGGAACGCGCCTACTCAGAGAACATCGTTCAGGTCGTTGGCGACGCGGCAGTGATGCCCCGTGGATGTCTCTACGCGTTCATGCGTTCGGAAACGACCTTCAGAATGCTCAGGTCGATTTCGGTCGGAACGAAGAACCAACTGCACCACAAGAGGCTACTTGCTCAGCTCCCTGTGCCGTATCCCGACTCGCTTGCCCAGGAGCAAGTCCAGAAAACCATGACCACCGCCTACGACGCACGCCATCGAGGCGTGGCGCTCGAGGAGGAAGCCATCGCCCTCGTTGAGGCTGCCATCGAGGAGGCGTCCTGATGGCCAAGGTGATCCCCATCGGATCGCCGGTCAACGAGGCCGAGCGCAGGACCATCGCTCACCTGCGCGACAATCTGCCCGACAGCTACATCCTGCTCCACAACTTCGAGGTGGAGCGCGACGGTGAGCTCTTCGAGGTGGATCTGGCCGTCATCGCCCCCCACGCCGTCTACCTCGTGGATACGAAGGGCACCCGAGGCCTCATCGATGTCTATGGGTCGAAGTGGTACCCGGAGGGGCGCCAGCCCTACACGTCTCCGCTGGCCAAGCTGCGAGGTCACGCGAAGTCGCTGAAGGGCCTGATCACGGCGAGCCAACCCGGCCGGCGAGAGCTCGAAGACATCGGAGTTCTGGCCGCCGTGGTGTTGGCCGCCCCTGATGCGGTCCTCCAGGACAGCGGTGGGCGCGATAGGCCGAGGGTCACGACGCTGGCCAAGTCCGCCGCCTTCTTTCAGAACTCCGCGGCCGTTCCAGCCCGGTTCTCGAAGAACATCAGCCGCTTCCACAAGATGGTGCTGAAGGCACTCCAAGCCGTGGCGAAGCCCCGAAGCGGTCCGCTGCGGTTCGGAAGCTGGGAGGTGGTCGAGAAGCTCGGCGGTACCGACGCCTACACCGAGTACCGGGCGCACAACGCCTTCGCCGGCAGCCGCTCCGGGAGCGTGCTCTTGCGGGCGTACACGGCGGATCACCTGGCTCCGCCGGCGGAGCGGAAGAAGGAGCGCGCCCGGATCGCCAACGCCTACAACGCCCTGAACAACATGCCAGGCCATCCGGGGATCATGACGGTCCGGGACTTCTTCCCGACGGAGCACGAGGACCGCTACATCCTCGTGACCGAGGATGTGGCGGGACAGGCACTACGCCTCCACATCGACAAGCCGAACCTAGCGCTCACCGTCGATCAGAAGCTGCGAGTCGCAGCGGACCTGCTCGACGCTCTCAGCCACGCGCACCAGCACGAGGTCGTTCACCGGAACCTCACACCGAGCACGATGCTGCTCGGAGCCCAAGGGCGACTTCGGCTCATCGGCTTCGACTTCGCTCGGGCGGGGACCAACCGCAGCCTGACGATCGCCCACGAGATCGTCGACGAGCTGGAGCCGCTCTACCAGGCCCCGGAGGTCTATCGAGATCCGGCGAAGGCAAGCCCGGCATCCGACGTCTTCGCCGCCGGCCTCGTGCTGTACGAGCTCTTCGTCGGAGAGAGGGCATTCGACGGCCCAACGGAGGTGTTCGACCATGAGGCCAAGTTCGCCTCCAAGCCGTCGCAGGCGGGGGTCGTGCCGCCAGCGCTGGACGAGTGGCTCCAGCGCCTCTGCGCGTTCGAGCCCGGCGACCGACCGACCGCGGCGGCAGCAGCCGAGCAGCTGGCCGCGCTGCTCGAGCCCCCAGGAACCGGCGGCTCCGATCTCACCGCACCCGAGTTCGTCGAGCGATATCTCGTGCAGCACGACGACGAGCTTCGACCGCTCCTCGAGGTCCTCGGTGACGAGGAGACGGAGTGGCTCGAGTTCAAGGCGGCGCTCATCCCGCCACCGGACCGCGAGGGGGCGAACGACAACGATGGGCGTTGGGCAGTCACCAAGGCCGCAGTAGCGCTCGCCAACTCGGTCGGGGGCGCAGTCCTGCTCGGTGTGGACGATGACGGCCGCCCCGCTCCGCTCGTCGACAGCGACCCGAAGGGATACTTCGAGAAGCAGGGCTGGGACGTCTTCGCCCGAAAGGTGCTCGACGCTGGACTCTTTCGCGAGGGGGGTTGGAAGACGAAGAAGCGCGGGAAGTGGGAGCTCGACGTCTCCACCTTCAAGACGCACGTGAAGACCGTGCGCGCGACCCTGGACGGGGAGCCGGTGGTCGTTCTGGTCGTGACTCCCGTCGGACCGCCCGGGCCGCTCCTCACCGCCACGAATACTCGAGAAGGGAAGACCTCCCGCACCCTCTTCGTCCGGCGGAAGGGCGACGTAGGCGTCGTGGACAAGCTCGACGAGGCAGCCGTCGAAACTTGGCTCCAGAACCGCCAGCTCACCTCACCGCGGTTCGCGCAGCTGCTCGAAGCCACCCTCGAGCTGGCGTCCCGCCCCAGCGAGCCGCCACCTCCGCCGCCGACCGACTACTCGAAGCTCGAGAGCGGGTCGACCCTCACGCACAAGTACGTCGTTCAGGAGCGACTCGGTCGACCTGGCTCGTTCGGGGTCGTCTACAAGGTGATCGACACGCTCGGCGACGTCACCCGTGCGGTGAAGCTGATCCTCCGCGACCGTCACTCCACGCTCGACCGCCTCAAGAAGGAGTACCGGACGCTCCTGCGCATCCCCCCGCACCAGAGGGTCGTGAAGGTCGTCGACGCCGACGTCATGCCGAACGGAGGGCCCCCGTTCATCGTGTGCGAGTACATCGCCGGGCTCGACGTCGGGGAGATGATTGACCAGGGGCTGTTCTCGCCGAGCGACGCTCTCGAGCTCGCTCGTCAGGTCGCCGACGGCTTGGTCCACCTACACCGGCACGGGGTCTACCACTGCGACATCAAGCCCCGGAACTTGATCTGGACGCAGGACGGCGCCCGCATCATCGACTTCAACGTCTCCGTGCTCGCGGACACCGGCAACGGGCACGGCGGAGGCTCGAAGCGCTACCTGCCGCCCGACCTCGATCTGTCCAAGCCGCCTCAGCCGAGCGACCTCGCGGATCGAGACCTCTTCGCGCTCGGCGTCACCGTGTACGAGGCGGTGACCGGCACCTATCCGTGGGAAGCCACCGTTCCCCCTCCAGGACAGAAGGCGGCGGACCCCCGCGAGATGAGCGGGCTCGCCGACTTGGCGCCGGAGCTCGTCGAGACGATGCTCAAGGCCCTGTCGTCGAAGAGGGCGGATCGCTTCGCCTCGGCGACCGAGCTGCTCGCCGCCCTCGAAAACGTCGCGCAGGCGAGGCGCGCAGCGTCGACGGCTACGCCAACGAGCTCTTGGTCGGTGAGCGGGCTCGACGACGGCGGGACGATCCCCCCGAACACGAACCCCTTCGTCGGCCACCTCCTCACGGTCTACAGCCAGAGCCAGCAAAGCAACGCGGGGACGCGTGGCCTCGATGCACTCGGGGAGCAGACCTACGTCGAGACGGCGCTCGATCGCGAGCTCGAACCGGCCGTGCTGACCGGGGAGTTCCGGCTCGTGATCATCACCGGGAACGCCGGTGACGGGAAGACGGCCTTCCTGCAGCGCTTCGAGCAGAGCGCGGAGGACCAGCAGGCCGAGTTCGACGAACCGCTCCCGAACGGGCGCCGCTTCCGACTCCAGGGCCGGAGCTTCGTCACGAACTACGACGGCAGCCAAGACGAGGGCGAGCAGTCGAGCGACGAGGTGCTCGACGATTTCTTCGGTCCCTTTGCTGGCGACGCGGCGGACTCGTGGCCAACGGACGAGGTGCGGCTCATCGCCATCAACGAGGGACGGCTGGTCGACTTCCTGGCTGGAGCCCAGGCGAAGTTCCCGCTCCTCCAGCGGGTCGTGACCGGAGGCTTGGTCACCGGAGTGCCGGAGCAGGGCGTGGCCGTGGTGAACCTCAACCTCCGGAGCGTGGTCGCGGATCAGCTCGGGTTCGAGGACGATCCGAGGGGAGCCGACGACTCCATCTTCGCCAGGCTCATGCGTCGCATGACGGCCGAGCCGTTCTGGGCGCCCTGCGAAGCGTGCGACCTGCGAGACCGCTGCTACGCCCGGCACAACGCCAAGACGTTTCAGGACGGAACCGCCGGTCCCAAGGTCGTGGAGAGGCTGAAGACGCTCTACACGCTGACCCACCTACGAGGCCGACTCCACATCACGCTTCGGGATCTCCGTTCGGCCCTCGCGTTCATGCTCGTGGGGACCCGAGATTGCCGGGAAATCCACGAGCTGTATCGGAGCGCGGATCGAGATGCGATCGCCCAGGGGTTCTACTTCAACAGCTGGATGGGGGGCGATGGGGAGAACGCCGATCGACTCCTCGACCTGTTGAAGGATGTCGATGTTGGGGTGGGCGGGGATCCGCGCCTCGACCGCCGCATCGACTTCGTCTCGCCCGCCGCCGACCGCAGCCTCTTCGCCTTCGAGGACCGCGCCACCTACGACCGAGACGTGTTGCGGCGCCTCTTCGACGACCTGCCTCGCGACTTTTCGGGCCGGCCTTCGCAGCACCGTGCGAGCGCCCACCAGCGCTACGTGGCGATGGCGCGCCGGCGGTCCTTCTTCGAACGGCGCGACGCGGGCTGGCGGCAGATGCTGCCGTATCGTGCCGGAGAGCGGATGCTCGAGTTGGTCCGGGGCGAGCCCTCGCCGGGGATTCTGCATGGAGAGGTCCTGCCGAAGATCATCCGGGCCATCAACCGTGGTGAGGGCCTGAGCGACCCCGACAGGCTGGGCGGCAAGCTGGCGTTGCAGGTGCGTCACGTAGAGCGGGGCACGATTCGCAGCTACCGAGTCTTCCCGGTCGACCGGTTCAGCCTTCGCCGCCTCGACGCGGCCAGCGCGGCGCGCTTCGTCGAGCATATGCCGACCGGGTTGGTGCTGACCTACCAGGGAGCTGCCGGGAACGAGGCCGAGCTCAGAATCGACCTCGACGTGTTCGAGATGCTGGAGCGCCTCAACGAGGGCTATCGACCGAGCGTGGAAGAGGAGCAGGGCTTCTATCTCAGCCTGGCTGTCTTCAAGAACGTGCTCGGCTCGGAGCCGTACCAGGAGGTGCTCCTCACCACGACAGGCCACGACTTCTACCGAGTGGAGCGTCATGGGGATGGGCGCCTCGAGATGACCGAGCTCGGAATGGGGGCCGTCTGATGGGCCTCTCCAAACGAGACCGGGAGTTTCGGCTCCCCAAGATCAGCTACGTCGACTTCAAGCAGCTCGAGATGGACCGGGTGCTCACGGCGTTCTTCGCGCGCCTGGCCCACAACGGCTTCCCGAGTCGGCTCCGGCGGAAGGCCCAGCTCACGACGGAGGCCTTCGTCGAGGAGTTCCTCGAGCACCCGGAGTGGTTCACGGGCTTCTCGACCCACCAGGAGATCCTCGCCCGCTGGATCGAGACCCACCTGATGGACGTGGTGAACCGGGGCAAGCCCAACCAGGCGATCGCCGCGCCACGACCGCTCCACGGGTTCACGTATCGGTTTCGCAACCCCAACCACTCGCGTGACTACGGGGCGGCGCAGCACCTCTACGAGCTCATCTACGGCGCGCGACAAGGCCAAGGCCAGAAGGCCCTAGAGCACCTCGATCACTTCTTCTTCCAGGGGCACGACAAGATCACGGGGCGCGCCGCGGACGACGCCACCCTCGACGTGGAGACCCAGGCACTGCTCCGGCTGCTCGACCAGGTCGACGACGCCGCCGACACCAGGAAGGGGCGCCAGAGTCACCAGCCGCTCTGCATCGGAGCCGCCGATCTCTTGGCTGAGGACACCATGCGGCTGCTGTTCTATCAGCCGTTCATCCCTCGGTCGGTGATGGTGGACTACTTGAAAGTCCTTCTGGCGTTCCACCTCGCGCTCTACCACCTCAGGCTCTTCAAGCTCCTGCCCGCCCTCGTGAAGCGAAGGGGCCCAGACCCCACTTGTGCGCAGTGCCCCATGCAGCCCAAGAGCCTGGAGGACCCTCACGGGGACTGCCCGCATCGTGTCGGGATACTCCTCGACGTCGCCGGTAAGCCGGGCAGTCCGATGGCCGCGCTGGCCGAGCGGAGCGCCGACGCGCACTACCGGCGGATCCCAACATTCGTGAAGGCCTACTTCTCGACGAAGAAGCTCGACGAGTTCGCCGCCGACCTGGTCAAGCGCGGGAAGGCCACCAGGCCTCCGGATGGAGGGCTCACGGTCGGCGAGGTGCTCCGATATCTCGAGCCACCCCACAAGGCGGAGCGGGAGAAGTTCTTCGGGCAGCGTGTTTACGGCCTGATTCAGGACTCGAGCGGCGGGAAGGACGCCGACCTCGATCCCGAAATCCAAGCCGTGATCGAGCTAGGGCTCGGTGAGTTCGACACGTACATCGAGATGCTCGTCGCGCTGCGGGGCAAGTACCACCTCAAGTACCTCAAGCAGTGCATCGATTCGCTGCTCATGAAGAACCGCCCCGGGGCTCTGGTCCTGGGTGGGGGTCCAAATGAGCCGGAGCGACGCTTCATTCTGGACAGCCGGCTGCTCGAGGTGCTGCTCCAGATCGCCGTTCTCCGTCCCGGAGGAGCCCTCGGCTACCACACGGGGGAGATGCGCATCGACGAGCTGCTCTTGTTCCTTCGAGAGCGCTACGGCCTCCACGTCGACCGTCTCCCGCGGGGCGATGGCTTCACCTCCCCGTCCATCGCGGACCGCCGCGCGCTACGAGACAACCTCGAAGCGTTCACGACTCGGCTCCGGGAGGTTGGCTTCTACCAGGACCTCTCCGACGCCTACGTCACGCAGACCGTCACGCCCCGGTATCGGATCGGCCTCGACGGTGCGCCGGCACAGCCGAGCTCGGGGGGTGCCAAGTGAAGCAAGGCCTCCGCGAGCTGCAGCCCTACGACCTCGCAGAAGCGCTCGAGCGAGCGCTGTTCCCGAGGCTCGCGGGACTCCTCCAAAACCGGGCACCGGGACACTGCATGCGTGTCACCGACCTGGACTCGACCCTGATGGCGCGGCTCTGCGGGCGCCTCCGAGCGGAGATCGCCCACGCACAGGTCGTGATCCTCGGCAACGGTGCCTCGACTCGAACGCCGGACGAGCTCACCGTCTCCAGCACCAAGCTCGTCGAGGTCAGGAACCCGCTTCCCGACGGCACCCTCAGACCGCCGCTGATGGTGTTCATCCCCAATCACATCAGGGCGTCGGCGGAAGACTCCTTCGGCGTTGCAACGTTCGAGGCGGTCCAGCTCGGAGACGTCTACGGGGACCTCGCGCGCAGTCTGGTGGCCGAAGTGCCGAGCGGACTGCGGGGTGCAGTCAGCGAGTGCCTTCGAAGGCTGACGGATGGTGACGAGCCTTGGACGTTCGCGGACAAGGTGGCCGTCGTCCGCTTCCTGCTGACCGCAAAGATCAACGGCTTCGACGCGGATGCCATCGGCGCGGCGCTCTACGAGCTGGGTCTCGTCCCGGACTTCGAGCTCCTGCTGCACCCGGAGAGGGCGCCCGCCCGCATCGACCGGAACCGGAAGTGCGTGGAGCAGCTGACTTGGTCCTCGAAGACGGAACGAGGGCGAGTCCTGGATCTCGAGCTGGCCGAGCGGGCCTTTCGGATCGAGCTCGGTAACTTCGTCGCCGAGGCCGGGCTCGAGGACCCGCGGGCGTGGACCCGGCGGATCGTGTTGGACCAGAGCTGCTGGGGGCTCGCCTTCCATCGCTGGGAGTTCGAGGACGGTGGGGAGGCGCCGGACGAGATCTACATCGGCGACGTCCAGACCACGCTCCCGGTCGTCGACGATGGGGAGACTGACGAACGCCTCGAGCAGCTCGTCGGTCAGACCGTCCTCCCCCTCGGAAAGACGGGTGTCCGGAAGTTCAACGTCACCTTCCGGGTCGCTCCCCTTCCGGCGAAGGTCGAGGGGCTCGCGAAGTTCACCATCCAGGTCGTGTCCAAAGAGCGAGGCCCGGTCGGTCTCGTGCGGAAGAAGTCCGCCTGGAAAGGCAACCGAGCCCAGGCGAACGTGAGCTTCACGAGGCTGAACAAGGTCGACTGGGAGGAGGGCTGGCACTTCATCCGCGTGCTGGCACTCACCGAGGACGGGGATCTCATTCCCCTCGTGGACGACACCGGCGAACCGGTCCCCTGGGCGGCGGACGATGACGACGAGTTCGCCCCGAGGCCGAACGAGAGTGATCTTTTCTACGTCCTCCCCGAAGGGGGGATCGACGTCGACCCCCCGCAGCGAGCGGTGCAGCGGGAAGATAGCCTCGTACACGCGCGGACCCGGCTTCGCTTCACCGCGCTGATCGAGGACCGCGATCCCGACGGGGTGGAGCTCAGTTCCGTGGCCTGGTCGGAGAAGCGGTCACGAGGACGCGCCGCCGGCACAGAGATGTTGGAGGTGAAGTTCGGTCGGGACGGGACGATGAACGTCCCGGTGAGCCGAGCCCTGAAGCTGCTCGAACAGCGCATCCTCGCTCGAGCCGATGGACCGTTGTCGTGGCGGATCCCGGTCTCGATGGGCGCCGCCAGCAAGGCCACCGGTGACGCGGCTCGTTGGCCGGAGGGCGACTCGGCGAGCCGCTTCCTCGGGGCACGCACTACGTACTTCGAGGCCGTTCGAGCCGAACCGAAGGAGCTCGTTACCCAGGGAGCCGACGTCTCGGCGCTGCGGCCCCTCATCGTCGAGTACGCGACGGCTTACCAGGAGCTGGTCCAGTCGCTGGTCCGCAGAGCGGAGTCCGGAGCGGCGGACACGAACCAGGCGCTCGCGGACCTACGGAAGGTTCTCGCGCTCGACACCGTGACGCTGGCGATCCGCGATCACCGCCGGCGTCTGCGTGAGGCCGTCTTGGTGGCCCCAACTCACCCGCTGCGGGCGCTCTGGTTGGCGACCTGGGCCCATCTCGGCGATGCCTGGCTCCAGGCGGCCAAGGGCGCTCCGAACGAATTCGCCGTCCCCACGCGAGATGCGTTGCTGCGCCATCTGGCGCCGTTGAGCTTCCCGCCCGTGCTCCCGACCTCCCACGGTCGGCTGCTGACCGCGGTCGACAACCTCCACCCCTACTGGACGCTCTACGCACCTGCTCACGAGAAGGACCCGCGGAGCCTCGTCGGCGACGTGTGCTCAGCCCTGGGTCTTCCGGAGCCCGCCATCGGGGGCTCGACTATCGACGGGGCCTACCTGGCTTCCCGTATCCGGCGCTACCTCGTTCAGCACCCCTATGTGCGTTCGTTGGTCATCAACGCCTTCAACGCAGGGCGGGCTGGGGTGCTGGCTGACACTCTGCTTCAGCTTCAGCGGGAACCCGCCTTCGCCGACATGCGCTACGACGTTCGGCTATTCGTGCCCGATGCCGACGCACCGGGCGTCGGCGAGGCCCTGTCGGACCTCCTGTCACCTACGCTCGGTGCAAGCGCTCGGGAGGCGGACGCCTTCTCGACTCCAACCGAGAGCCACTTGCGCCCCAAGCTCGCGCTGGCGGTTCGACCGACGGCCGAGTTCCGAAGCGCTCCCGAGGAGCACGCGGCCCACATCTCGATGCTCTTCGACCTCTTCCCGGCCGAGGAGGTCGGCGCGTCACGCGCCTCCCTGAAGGAGTCGGCGGCGGCGATCCACGGGCTCGTCCAGGATTTCCAGGTCGACTATCGCGACGATCATGAGGTCATCGCCTGGTCACGGCAGCCTCGGCACGGCTTTGCTCTGCCGCTCGAAGGCGCCGAGGAACTGACGGACCTCCTCTCGGTCTTGCCAGCGCAGCTGTCCAGCGCCACTGCGACCGTGGCTACGGGAGAGGCCGATGTGGAGATGCGCCCGGTCATCACGCTGGCCCTCGACAGTGATGACCGCGCCATCCTGCATCAGGTTCATGAGGTCAGCGACTGGGTGTTCACCCTCGATCGGAACATGGGCATCGAGTTCTTCGATCACGGTGGGGTTCGCGGCCGGCCTGACTACCTGATCGATCATTCGCCCGACGTCGGAGTCACCCACGGTCACCGGCTGACCATCACTTCGCGGTCGATCGCCGAGCTCGAGGCCATGCTTAGGCCCGTGCTCGAGCAGTACCGCCTGAAGGCCGACGGACGTCACGCGGTAGCGATCCTCGATCAGCTCCGATCACTGTCTGGCCGGCTGGCGTTGAAGCTCATCTCCTCGCCGACCCAACGGGCCGAGGCCCTCGGGCTCGCGCTCAGCCGGATGTATCTCGAGCATCAAGGCGTCTTCACCAACCAGGTGGTCGTTCCTCTCGACGCGCACCTGGAGCTCTACCGGGTGCTGAAGAAGAGCGCCGACGAGCTGGGCGACGAGGTGAGCTTCAAGCGGACCGACCTGGCCCTCTTCGACCTCGACGCCAAGGCACGCACCATCACGTCCAGGCTCGTCGAAGTGAAGTGCTACAACCAGGTCGGCGACCTGGGGGCCTTCAACGCGCTGAAGGACGGTATCGCCGAGCAGATCGCCCAGAGCGAGGAGGTGATCAGCTATCACTTCGACCCACACCGCTCCGAGGTCGACCGGCCCGATCGGATGGTGAAGACGCGCGAGTTGGTGAACTTGCTCGAGTTCTATCTCGAGCGAGCCACCCGCTACCGAGCGATGTCCGAGGACGCCGCCGAAGAGGCTCGCTTCTTCTTGCGCACTCTCGAGGACGGCTACCGACTCGACTTCACGCGGGCTGCGCTCATCTTCGACTTCGACAAGCCGGGCACCGAACCTGCTGAGCGCGAGAACGGAATCGAGTACCACCGGATCGGCGTCGACCTGATCGGACAGCTGGTAGAGGCAGCGGCCCCCGAGGAGCTCGAGCACGACGCCGTGGCCCGTGAGCCACTCGAAGGAGAGGAACCTGTCGCTGCGAGGAGCATCGGCGAGCTGACTCGTCGGCGAGAGAAGGCGCCGTCGGTGCCGACGCTGGATGAGGCGGCGTTCTTGGGGCGAGAGCGCGACCGAAGCATCTCGTGGGAAGGCCTTCGAGCGCGCCGAACGCTCGGTGAGGAGAAGCTGCACGTGGAGCCGCCGGATCCCGAACCGCGGGTGACCCCAACGGCGGCCACTGTCACCGAGGGTCCCCCGGACACGAGCGACACGGAGGCTCCGAATACGGCAGAGGCACCGCCTGAGAGCAGTCCGGACACCGCCGACCCGGAGGAGGACGCCCCCCTCTCCCGAGAGGGCACGCGGTATGCGGAGTCGTCGCCCGAGCCGGACCCCCAGCCCGAGCCGGATACCAAGGAAGGCGAAGATGTGGTGCCGGGCGACGTGGACGCACCCGCCTACGATGTGCTTCTCGGGGTCTCCGGCAGCTCGCCGCAGTACGGCGTCCTAGGCGAGCTCTCGGGCCGGACCGTGGCGATCGATCTCAACCACACCCACACGATCAGCCTCTTCGGCGTCCAGGGCGGGGGCAAGTCGTACACCCTCGGCACGGTGGCCGAGATGGCCTCGCTCCCGATCCCTCGGATCAACGTGCTCCCAAAGCCGCTGGCCACGGTGATCTTCCACTACAGCCCGACGATGGACTACGAGCCGGAGTTCACGTCGATGGTTCACCCGAACTCCGACGAAGGGCAGCTGGCGGCTCTCCGGGAGCGATACGGCGCCGAGCCCAAGGCGCTCACCGACGTCCTCCTTCTCGTGCCCGAAGACAAGCTCGATGAGAGGCGAGAGGAGTACCCCGGCATCGATGTCCGTCCCCTGAAGTTCGCCGCGAGTGAGCTCCAGGCTAGCCACTGGCGCTTCCTGATGGGCGCGGTCGGAAACCAGGCGAACTACATCCGGCAACTCAACCGAATCATGAAGCGGCTGCGGGACGACCTCACCCTCGCCGGCGTGCGCCAGGGCGTGGACGACTCGCACATGCCCGACCACATCAAAACCCTCGCCCACGAGCGGCTCGAGTTCGCCGGTGACTTCATCGACGACGAGCTCCGGCTTGGCGACTTCATTCGTCCTGGGCGTCTCATCATCGTCGACATCCGGGACGAGTTCATCGAGAAGGACCAGGCCCTCGGGCTCTTCGTCGTCCTTCTCCAGCTCTTCGCCGACGCCACCCACGAGGGCAAGCCCTTCAACAAGCTCGTCGTCTTCGACGAGGCCCATAAGTACATCGATAGCCCGGACCTCGTGGCCGGACTCGTCGAGGTCGTCCGGGAGATGAGGCACAAGGGGACGAGCATCATGGTCGCCAGCCAGGACCCACCGTCGGTGCCGGTGTCGCTGATCGAGCTCTCGAGCCAGGTCATCCTCCACAAGTTCAACTCCCCCGCCTGGCTCAAGCACATTCAGAAGGCCAACGCGGCCCTGGGCGGCCTCACAGCGGAGAAGATGGCGCACCTACGGCCCGGCGAGGCCTACGTCTGGTCGAGCAAGGCTACAGACGACGTCTTCTGCCAGAGCGCCATCAAGGTGAAGTGCCGCCCCCGGGTCACGCAGCACGGTGGCGCGACGAAAACGGCGGTTGGGGACTGAGTGACCAACACGGTGACACTCGAGACGCCAGTGCTGGCGTGGTCCGCACCGAGGAGGGTCCATGCCCATCGAGTTGGTTGAGTGGCCTGAGCCAGGAGAGGACGACCCGCGCGAGTGGGCTCCCCAACAGCTCGTTGGTCCAATGGAATGGTGCAGGCTCATCCCACGCTTGCATCACGCCCTGGCCAACCCGGAAGCAACGTGGAGCTTTCCGAAGCTCAGACACAACGGTCAGCCCGAGCCCATGGTGTACGCCTACTGGGAAGGGGCGCTGTACCTCATGCAGACCATCCTTGGCTGGAGTGATCCGGGTCGTGGCCTGCAGTGGTGGTACGAACAGGACTTGAAAGACCTTGGCGACCAACGCCTCGCGCTTCTTCGAACTGTCTGGACCACGGACCCCGACTTCGACGTCTTCGCCGCGTGGTGCTGGGAGAGAGGCACTTCCTACGGCTGCCGAGGGGCGTTTTGGGCCCTCGTTGGAAAGCTCGCCGGCGCCGACCAAAGAGGGATCCGCGGCCGACCACGACGAGGGGGCGCTGACTTCCTCGGGGAGGAATGGTGGACAGCGGCCCAGCGGCGTGCTGAGGCAAGCGTCCACTGGTACGGCACCAGCTCGGAAGACCTCCACCTCGGTCACTCAATGCAGTTCGACGAAGAGCCTCGGCGGACGAACGAACTGATCCGAAGCGATCGTGGCGCGCGCCGCGCCGTCCTGATGCTTGACGAAGCCCGGGGCTGGTACCGCCAGCTTCTGTTGAGCGGAGCTACTCTGCCAGACCTCGGAGAGCGTTCGTGGCACGTGGATGTCGTGGTCAAGCCCCTGGGGAGCCTCGGCACCTTCAGGCGAAGCCGGACGACCGGACTCTGGTTTCAGGGCACGCATACGGTGCACATGGCGGGACAGGTCGTGGCGGACGAGGTGGAGACCGATTGGTGAGAGACCGCCCTGAATCGGATGCCCCGATGACTTGTCGGGCATGGGGGCGGAGCGACTGCTGGCGCTTCATCCGTGGACCGAGCCTGCGAAGCCTCGGAAGGCCCGCGAGCTGCAGGGCCGGGTGGTGCCGACCTTCAAGGTGGTGGGGGACGACGACGAGGCGAAGCGAATCCGCGACCACTGCGCCAACGAGGTCAAGGCGTACCGCAGCGATCACCGCGGTGCCGAGAAGAAGTGGGCCGACCCGAAGGTGGACCGGAAGACCGTCGTCTATCCGTTCGGCAACCACCTGCGCCGCCTCCGCGACCATGTGAAGGTCGCCCCGCCGAAGGATGACGCCATCCTCCTTCGCCCTGCCGCATCGTGTCCGGCAGACTCGTGTCCGGCGGACGACGCGGTCCTGGTCGCGGGGGAGCCGGTGGACTCCGAGCAGACGGCTCCCGCCGCTCCCTCCGCCACCGCCTCGCCGGAGGAGGACGCCACCGAGCGGGGCGTGGACTTTCTGGCCCTCGGCGCCGAGCTCGACGCCACCCTCCCGGACGACCCGGTCGAGAAGAAGAAGGCCCTCCGCGCGCTGGTCCAAGGCGAGGCCGCCGAGCAGCGCGAGGCCCAGGCCAAGGACCCCGACCACGAGACCCTCGCCGAGCGCATCCAGGCCACCGACGACGCCACCGACCTCCGGGCTCAGACCACCCGGCGCACCGAGCGCGTCTCCTCCGACCGGCCCACGCCCGAGAAGGTCGTCCACCTCCGCCAGTACCCGCGGCGTGACCGCCTCGACCGAGAGCGCGCCCGGCAGGAGGCCCAGGCAGGCGAAGGCGACGCCCCGCGGGCGTCCAAGCCACCCCGCCACAAGCCCGAGAGCTGAACCTTCGACAGCCGCTCTCGCGCTCTGCGCGGCTCGACGGGGGCTCGGGCCGCGCACACCTCCGTCCGGCGGAGGGCCGCGAGCGTGATTTCGGCTGTTCGAGCCCCGCCTCTGGCCCGCGAGCCTGCGAGAGCGCGCGTTCGGGGCCTCTCGGCGGGCGGAACGAGGTGGCCCGACCGCCCGGCGGTCGCCTCCGAGCCCTCGAAAAGGGGGTGAGTGGGTGGCTTGCCGGGGAAAGCTGGTGGCCTACCGGGGAAGGTCCCCCCTAACGTGCGTCTCAATCCCCTGAGCGGGGAACACGGCCTCAGCCGGGAATGGTATCAAAATGATAAGTGTCACCGGACCGATGGTCGTCTCAATCCCCTGAGCGGGGAACGCGGCCTCAGCCGGTGTTTGATCTCAACACGCTCCGGGTAGTGGCGGAAGACGTCTCAATCCCCTGAGCGGGGAACGCGGCCTCAGCCGCCTCGACAGACCAATGCGAGTGTACGACTCGCCATACCTGTCTCAATCCCCTGAGCGGGGAACGCGGACTCAGCCGTAGAAGTGTGTTGGGCCAACGACGAGCGCACGGGCTCGTCTCAATCCCCTGAGCGGGGAACGCGGCCTCAGCCGTCCCTGACAATGGCAATCAAGACGCCGTGCCAGACACCGGGTCTCAATCCCCTGAGCGGGGAACGCGGCCTCAGCCGAGATATAATGCACAACGTTGATATCGCCATTCGTCCCGTCTCAATCCCCTGAGCGGGGAACGCGGCCTCAGCCGAAGAAAGGGGACAAGTCATGTTCGTCATCGACACGTTGTCTCAATCCCCTGAGCGGGGAACACGGCCTCAGCCGTATACTCCCCTTTCTGTTCCTGGTGGTGAGGTTGTCCAGTCTCAATCCCCTGAGCGGGGAACACGGCCTCAGCCGGAGAAAGAGGACGAAGAGATGGTTCGGTTTTATAACAAGTCTCAATCCCCTGAGCGGGGAACACGGCCTCAGCCGACGGAATGTTATCACGTTGATGTTCCGTATGATCGGATGTCTCAATCCCCTGAGCGGGGAACACGGCCTCAGCCGGAGATGATGCCGGTGGAGGAGGGCTCGTGAGTGACCTGTCTCAATCCCCTGAGCGGGGAACACGGCCTCAGCCGAAGATCCTTGAGGAATGTGATGTGGTCGTAGACGTCGGGTCTCAATCCCCTGAGCGGGGAACACGGCCTCAGCCGTCATTTAACTTTCTCTCTCTCTGAGAATAACGACTCAAGTCTCAATCCCCTGAGCGGGGAACACGGTCTCAGCCGTACATATGAATTTGACGAAGGCCATCGAGTGTCCCTTGTCTCAATCCCCTGAGCGGGGAACACGGCCTCAGCCGGGAGACAAGATGCGAGTCAATCTCAGAAATACGGTTATGTCTCAATCCCCTGAGCGGGGAACACGGCCTCAGCCGGCTAGAAGATTTCTGCGCGTTGATCCTCGCGATCATCGCGTCTCAATCCCCTGAGCGGGGAACACGGCCTCAGCCGGGCCTCGAGACGCTGTCCAGCGCCGTCGAGGAAGGGTTCGTCTCAATCCCCTGAGCGGGGAACACGGCCTCAGCCGGGACTGAGATGGGCTGGTGGAGTGCGACAATCCTGGGTGTCTCAATCCCCTGAGCGGGGAACACGGCCTCAGCCGGTGCGAGGACCGCGGCAAGAAGACCTTCCTTTCCAGCTAGTCTCAATCCCCTGAGCGGGGAACACGGCCTCAGCCGAAGAAGGCATGAAGAAGACGGTGCAGTGGACTCAGCCGGGTCTCAATCCCCTGAGCGGGGAACACGGCCTCAGCCGTCCATCGACTGGCTGGTCCGCGGCGACGAGCCCCCGGGTCTCAATCTTCTGAGCGGGGAACACGGCCTCAGCCGAGATATGCACAGCGGGCCTGTTCGAGGCGTCCGGTACCGTCTCAATCCCCTGAGCGGGGAACACGGCCTCAGCCGGTATAGGGAATCCCGCGTGTCTCGCTCATAGTGGAGACGTCTCAATCCCCTGAGCGGGGAACACGGCCTCAGCCGAGGAGAAAGCCATGAGCATCACGACCATCGCCGGCCTCGTCTCAATCCCCTGAGCGGGGAACACGGCCTCAGCCGTGATTCGGGGATTGACAACAGGTATAGGGAATCCCGCGTCTCAATCCCCTGAGCGGGGAACACGGCCTCAGCCGGAGGAAGAGATCGCCTTGGCATTCGTCGAGGCGGCGAAGTCTCAATCCCCTGAGCGGGGAACACGGCCTCAGCCGAAGGATCACGGCCTGGAAGGGTGCGTGAAGACGGTCGAGGTCTCAATCCCCTGAGCGGGGAACACGGCATCAGCCGAAAATCCGGCTCCGTGGGCACACCTATCTGGTGTTCGGGTCTCAATCCCCTGAGCGGGGAACACGGCCTCAGCCGGCCCTCGCCAGGAGGACGCCAACCTCGGTTGGCCCCAGGTCTCAATCCCCTGAGCGGGGAACACGGCCTCAGCCGGAAGAGGTGAAACCTTTAAATAGGTGCTTTCTTGTCTCAATCCCCTGAGCGGGGAACACGGCCTCAGCCGTAAGCCACTCGAAAAAATGTGGGGCCCCGGTGAATCATGTCTCAATCCCCTGAGCGGGGAACACGGCCTCAGCCGGGAGCAACCCGCCATCTTCACGAAGCGCCAATACACGGTGTCTCAATCCCCTGAGCGGGGAACACGGCCTCAGCCGAGGTCTACACAGGTGTCGTAGAGACTGACACTGAGGCCGCGTCTCAATCCCCTGAGCGGGGAACACGGCCTCAGCCGCTGATCCAGACGGCGAAGGAGCGGAGCCAGCGCCAGCGGTCTCAATCCCCTGAGCGGGGAACACGGCCTCAGCCGGCGGAGACGTTCCGCCGCGTCCTCGGGCGGCGCGACATTTGTCTCAATCCCCTGAGCGGGGAACACGGCCTCAGCCGTGACGAGATCGCTGGGATCATGGACGACCCGTTCGTTCGGGTCTCAATCCCCTGAGCGGGGAACACGGCCTCAGCCGCGGCAACGTCAACCTGGAGCTGCGGCACCCCTCCGAGTGGTCTCAATCCCCTGAGCGGGGAACACGGCCTCAGCCGCTCAAGGTCCAGCGAATCCTGATGGAAAAGCTGTCGGGGTCTCAATCCCCTGAGCGGGGAACACGGCCTCAGCCGAGCTGAAGATGGAAGCGAAGACGAGAGCAGGAGAGAGCTAGTCTCAATCCCCTGAGCGGGGAACACGGCCTCAGCCGTTTCACCGTGGCCGACTGCCAGCGAAGCCTCGCTGACGTCTGTCTCAATCCCCTGAGCGGGGAACACGGCCTCAGCCGGCTTGTTCCTGGGATGTTGTTATCAGAGAGATAAAGCAATGTCTCAATCCCCTGAGCGGGGAACACGGCCTCAGCCGTGTCGAGATCAAGTTCAAGCTCCTCTACGACAACGTGTCTCAGTCTCAATCCCCTGAGCGGGGAACACGGCCTCAGCCGATTTGATGGCCCTCGACCTTCGTGGTGGGGGCCGGGCGTCTCAATCCCCTGAGCGGGGAACACGGCCTCAGCCGAGAAGGTCGACCTGATCAAGGTCACGGACAGCGCTTCGTCTCAATCCCCTGAGCGGGGAACACGGCCTCAGCCGGAAATATTTTCATAGTGGTTATCCCCACTCGCTATTACGTCTCAATCCCCTGAGCGGGGAACACGGCCTCAGCCGACACCGCCCCAGTATCCCACGATTCCGCCCCCTTGCACCCCCGATCGCGACGCTCCCCCCGAGGAGGGGCGCCTCAGGAGCGATACGCGCCCCCGCGGCCCCCGAGATCGCCCAAGATTTCAGCCACTTCCAGCCGCGACGGTCTCGCGTGGCCCACCCGACCCGCCCGGAGCGAACCCCCGGCCGGCGGAAACCCCTTCGAGTCCGCACACTTGCGCGCCCGCCAGGAACTTCGCCGTCTGCGCTCGCCACGACCAGAAGCCAAGAAATCGCAGCGATCCCGCAGAGCTGCCCCCGGGCCCACGGCGCGCTGACCCGTCCGACCGCCGCCCATACGACCGATTCGGTTGTCAAAGACCGCCCGCCGCCCACGCTCACTCGCCGTCGATGATCTCGAACGCCGGCGGCACCTCGAGCAGGCCGACGCCGGCGCCGACGTGCTCGATGCGCCGCGCGCAGGCGCCGCAGAGCCGATAGTACCGGAGGCTGTCGGTCTCCGGGTCGATGCGTCCCTCGAGGTCGCTCCGCAGGCGCAGGTAGGCCGCGCGCCGCAGGACGGTCGCCTCGAAGACGCTCTTCTGCACCCGGCGCGCGTCGTCGAGGAGCCGCTTGGCGACGCGGTAGCGCGACCGATCGTCGGTGATGTCGAAGCTGATCAGCGTGTGCACGGGTCCTCCTCGTCGCGTCGAGCCGGGCGCGTTCAGCGCATGGCGTAGGGCGCGTACTCCTCTTCGCCGAGCACGTGGCGCGCGTAACGGCGGACCTGCGCCTCGATCACCTGGGCCCAGCTCAGGCGCACGCCGCGCGGCTCGTAGGCGAGGCGGCGCTCGAGGCGCCGCTCGAAGAGCGTCACGAGCCAGCGGACAGTCTCGCGACGCAGGAGGACGGGCTCGCCGGGGCCCACCTCTTCGAAGTCCTCGGTGGTGAAGCTGCGGTGGTTGATGGCGGCGACCACGAGGGCGTCGACGATGGGCACGCGGAACTCCTCGACGAGGTCGCAGGCGAGGGAGGGGCGGCCGGCCTGCGTCGCGTGGAGCGTGCCGAGCCAGGGGTCGAGGCCGACGGCGCGCACGGCGCCCTCGACGCGGCCGTGGAGGAGCGTGTAGGCGAGCGAGAGGAGGGCGTTGACCGGGTCGAGGGGCGGTCGGCGGCTGCGCCCCTCGAAGCGGAAGGCGTCGTTGCGGAGCTGGTCGCCGAAGACGCGGAAGTAGGCGGCGGCCCCCGCGCCCTCGCAGCCACGGAGCTCGTCCAGATCCTCGGCGAGCGACGCGCGGATGCGGGCGGCCCGGAGGGAGCTCCGGGCGACGGCGAGGGCGTGCGTGTCGCCGTGGCGGCGGGCGTGGCGAAGGAGGAAGGCGCGCTGGTTGGCGAGCTTGCCGCGCACGATCGTGCGCGCCGTGGCGAGCGCGGCGACGGGGTCGGTGGTCAGGGCGTACTGGCGCAGGCGGAGCCGGGCGTTGGAGGAGGCGCCGCCGACGATGCGGCCGCGGTAGCGGCCGGTGTGGCTGAGGAGGACGGTGTCGACGCCGCGGTCGACGAGGCTGCCGAGGGCGGCGGGCGTGAGCGTGATGTTGCCGAGGAGCACGAGGCGCTGGAGATCGCGGAGGCGCACCTCGGCGACGGTCTTCTTGCGCGCTACGACGCGGAGGCGCTCGCCGCTCCGGCGGAGGACGGCGCCCGGGTGGGTGACGTAGACGGTGCGGCGCTCGCTCATGGGGTGGGCTCGGAGGCGCCGTCGGCCGCGCCGTCGGCGGAGGCGGTGGGCGCGGGGCCGTCGCCGGGAGGGGCCGCGGCGGGGTCGTCGCCCCCCTCCAGGCGACGCAGTCGGGCGTCGAGGGCGCGCACGGCGTCGCCGAGCTCCTCGACGGGCTCGGGCCCGAGCTCCGCCTGCCCGAGCCAGGGGGCGAAGGCGGCGTGGCGCGGCTCGCCTCGCGGCGCCTCGACGGCGAAGAGGGCCGGAGTCGGGTAGGGCTGGGCGTCCCGGTGGCGCATGGCGCAGCCGCGGCAGCGGGCGTCGCCCCCGAGGGCGCGGAGGCGCTTGCAGCCGACGGGAGAAGGGAGGCCCCGACGGACGCGGTGGAGCTCGCGCATGGGGACGCCGGCGGCGACGAGCGCGTCGCGGGCGGTGGTGGGCTCGGGGCCGAGGAGCCCGAGGCTGTAGATCAGGGCGCGGGCTTCGGGGGCGTCGAGGTGGCGCTCCGCGTAGGCGCGATCGACGAGGGCGCGGAGCTGGGCGCAGCGGGCGAGGACGCGGTCGGCGGCGCCCCGGGCATCGGGCCCTTCGCCGAGGGCGCGGAGCGCGCTCGCGAGGCTGCGGGGCGTGGAGGCGGCCGGGGGCGCGGGGGCCGCCTCGGAGCGGGCGGAGGGGAGGGGGAGGCTGAGCATGCGCCGACCGAGGATGGCGTCGGCCTGGGGCGGGTCGACGGGGCGGAGCCGGCGGAGGGCCGCCTCGGGCGATTCGATGGGCTCGAAGCCGTCCGTGAGCAGGGGGCAGCGGCGGAGCGTGGCCTGGTGGAGGCCGAGGGGGAGCTTGATGAGGGAGGAGAGGCCGCGGCGGCCGGGGGCGTCCTGCTTCGGGAAGAGCTCGAGGGAGACGTCGGCGGGGGGCGCCCCGGCGACCTCGAGGAGGTGGCGGAGGAGCTGGCGGGCGGCTCGGGCCGGGCGGCGGGGCGCGAAGAAGAGCCAGAGGTGGAGGCCCTTGCCGCCGCTGTCTTCCGGGAAGAGGGGGAGGCCGAGGCGCGCGCCGGCTTCGAGGAGGCGGGCGGCGTAGGCGCGGAGGACCGGGTGGCGGACGGGGGAGCCGGGCCCGTGGCCGGCCTCGAGCTCGGCGAGGGCGGAGGCGGAGAGGTCGAGGTCGAAGGCGGCGAAGGAGACGGTGCCGTCGGGAAAGAGCGGGTACTGGCCGACGGTGTGGCGGCCGGCGAGGTGGTCGAGGGCGACCTGCTCGGTGAAGGGCTCGCGGACCGGGCGGTAGCCGCTCCGGCGGCGGCGGCGGTCGTGCCATTGGCGGGCGTAGAGGTCCGGGCGCCCGCCGAACCACTGGAGGAAGAGGCGAGCGAGGGCGGTGTCGGGGCGCTCGAGGGGCGCGCGGCGGAGGTCGAGGGCGTCGGCCTCGGCCTCGGCGGCGTCCTCCTCGGTGGGCGCGCCGGGGGCGTCCGCCAGGAGGGCCCGATCGAGCCGGGCGGCGTCGTCGGCGGGGAGGGCGGCGCGGAGGGCGCGGGCGGTCTCGAGGTCGCCGGCCTCGACGAAGCGGAGGGCCCAGCGGAGGCGCTCGCGCGGGGTCGTGGGGGGCCGGGCGGCGTGGGCAGCGCGGAGGGCCTCCAGGTCGGTGGCGGGGAGGGTCTCGGCGGGCGCGGCGGGGGGCTGCGGGGAGTCGGCGTCGGTCATGCCTGCTCCTCCTGCGGGGGCGAGGAGAGGGGGCGGCGCGCGCGGTCGGGCTCGACCTTGCGGAGGCGGGCGTGGATGCGCTCGGCGGGCTCGTCCTTGCCGCGCGCCTCGAGCACCGCGGCGAGGCCGCGGAGGGCCGGGGCGTGCTCCTTGGACCAGCGCTTCCGCGCGAAGTCGACGGCCTTGCGGTAGGTGCGCTCGGCGCGCTTCAGCTCGCCGCGTTCGGCGTGGGCGTCGGCGAGGCGGGTCCAGGTGAGGTGCTTGCCCATGCGGTCCTTCTGGATGGCGGCGTGCCAGCTCGAGAGGGCGCCCTCGAGGTCGCCGGCTGCGCGCTGGAGGTCGCCGAGGCGGCGCCAGATCCAGGCGGCGCGGCGCTCGGGTCGGGTGTGGGCCTCGAGCCAGCGGATGGCCTCGGGGAGGTCGCCGCGGGCTTCGGCGACCTCGGAGAGGCGCACGAGGAGGTGGTCGCGGCGGGGCGGGCCCTTGGCGTCGAGGGCGAGGCGGAAGGCGCGCTCGGCGTGGTCGAGCTCGCCGTTCGCGAGGCAGGCGCGGCCGGCGAGGTCGAGGCGGTGCATGGGGTCGAGGTGGTCGTGGGGGGCGTCGGCCCGCTGGCAGGCGAAGGCGAGGCGGCGGGCGAGCTTCACCCGGCCCAGGCGCAGGGCGGAGCGGCCGGCGGCGTAGAGGGCCTTGGCGTGGGTCTTCCGGAGGTCGCCGCGCTCGCGGAGGGGCGCGGGGAGGGCGCGGTAGGCGGTGATGGCGGCGAGGAAGGCGCGGAGGGCGACCTTGTCGTGGGCGCTCTCCACCTGGGCCTCGAAGACGCCGAGGCGGTAGAGGTCCTTGACGCTCTGCGGGTCGAGCTCGAGGGCCTCGGCGACCCAGCGGCGGAAGCCGTCGCGGGCCTCCTCGAGGGAGAAGGCCTGGTCGGGGTCGCGGGGGCGGCGGCGGACGAGGGCGGCCTCGTAGTGGACGTAGGCGAGGGCCGAGGCGCGGCGCCAGGTGGGGGCGAGCTGGAAGGTGGCGCGCCAGAGGTCGGCGGCGTCGCGGTAGCGGGCGAGGCGGCCGAGGGCGAAGGCGACCTCGTCGGCGAGGGGGAGCCAGGCGGGGTCGAGGGGCTCGGGGAGGAGGGGGGCGAGGGCGGCGATGGCGGGCCAGTCGCAGCGCTTCTTGGCGTCGCGGGCGGCGAGGAGGTGGAGGCGGGGGGATTCGGGGGCGGGGTGCTGCATGGCGCGTCGTCCTTCGGAGGAGGGACGCGCGCGGGGCGGCGGATCTGACGGCTGGGCGCGGTTGGGGGCGCGGTCGGGGACGAGCGCGGCGCGTTCAGTCGGCGCTCAGGCTGACGTCGAAGGCGCCGAGGCCGAGGGCCGTGCCCTTGCCGAGGCCGAAGGGGCGGGCGGCGTGGAGGAGGGCGGCGAGGGGCGCGACCTCGCCGCGGAGGAGGGCGCCGCCGAGGCTGCCGTGGACGGGGTGGCGGCGGCGCTGGCGGGCCGAGTAGCGCTTCTCTCGGAAGGGGCTCCACTGGCCGTCGACGAGCTCGAGGTCGCGGGTGAGGCGCTCGGCGAGCTCGACGAGGTGGACCTCGGCGGGGGGCTCGCCGTAGGCGGCCTGGAGGGCGGCGAGGCGACGGGCGGCGGCGAGGGCGAGATCGTAGGGGCGGGGACGCTCGAGGAGGGCGCCGTCGCGGCGGAGGACGAGGGGGGTGTGCGTGGCGAAGCGGAGGACCCGGGGGGTCGGCGGGGCCTGGAGGGGGGCGACCGTCTCGCGGAGGGGGAGGTCGGTGAGGGCGCCGTCGACGAGGAGCGGGCGGCCGGCAGAGCGGAGGGCCTCGACGCGGACGCGCTGGCGTTCGCGGCCGAAGTCGAGCTCCGGGAGCTGGGTCGTGAGGGCCTCGAGGAGCGCGGTGAGGGAGGTGGGGTCGCGGTGGAGGGCGACGAGCTCGAAGCGGAGGGGGGCGCCCGGGGAGAGGTGGCGGCGGCGGGCGGCGACGGAGGGGGGACGGAGGGCGAGGGGCGGGACGTCGGCGACGGGGAGCCAGGCGGGGAGCGGGGCGTGGTGGGGGCGGAGCCAGCGGGCGGCGGAGGGGCTCTCGGCGTGGGTCTCGGCGGCGTCGCGGTGGCGGAGGGCCTGACCGAGGGCGCCGTGGAAGGTGGAGCCGAGCCAGCCGGGGAGCTCGAGCGGGGTGGCGGCGCGGAGGGTGAGGGCAAGGCGGACGAAGGGGGGCGGGGTGAAGGGGAGGCTCACTGGGGGACGACCTCCTCGACGCGCCAGCGGTCGCCTTTGCGGCTCAGGCGGGCGCGGACGCGGGTGGGTTCGCTGCCGAGGGCGTCGGAGCCGGGGATGTCGTTGGGGTGGCGGGCGGTGACTGGGGTCGAGGGATCGTCCTCGAGGTGCCCTTCGAAGACGATGCTGGGCTTCTTCTTCTTCCTCTTCTTCTTCTTGCCCTTCTTCACCATGACGCGGTGGGCGGTGCCGACGGCCCAGGTCGTGGCCTCGGTCGCGTCGCTCGCGGAAGCGTCGGCGACGGGGGGCGCGGGGGTCGGGGCCTCGAGCGCCTGCAGGAGCCAGCGCTCTTCGTCGGTGCGCTTGTCGCTCGCGAGCCACTTCTTCCAGCCCTTGCGCTTCCGTGCGATGAGGTTGCGGGCGATGGCGAGGAGCTCTTCGTCGGGGAGGAGGCCGCGCTTGCCGAGGAGCTCGCGGGCGACGCCCCGGCGGGCGCCGGGGCCGGTGTCGCGCTTCTCGATGCCCTCGAGATCGGCACGCGCGCGCGCCTGGAGCTCTTCGTGCTGGCGTCGCTTCTCTTCGCGAGCCCGCTTCTCCTCGAGCTCCCGCTGCTCCTCGGGCGTTGGCTCGAGAGCGAAGCGGCCGTAGCCGGCGGCGGTCTTGCCGCCGATGCCGTCGAGCTCGAGGGCTTCGGCGAGGAGCTGCTGGGCGCGGTCGACCCAGTCGTGGGGGCCGGTGAGGGCCAGGAGGTAAGTGCCGTGGGCGCTGAGGAAGGTGATGGGGGTGGGGGAGTCGCTGTCGAGGGGGGCGGCTGTGCCCGCGTAGTAGTCCTTGTGGTGCGGGGTCATCACGTCGAGGGCGAGGGGCGGCTTCGTGCCTTCGGGGAGCCACCAGGCGTCGTGGAAGGTGACCCAGCCTCGGGCCTCGACGTCGCCGAAGAGGGCCCGGTGGTGCTCGCCGGCCTCCTGGCCGGGCTCGGCCGGGGCGGCCCAGGCGCGGCCGCGGGCGTGGGCGGCCTTGGCGGCGAGGCCCTTGAGGGCGCTCCCGGGGATGTAGGGGAGGCCCCAGGGGCGGAGGAGGCGGAGGCCGGTCTCGCGGACGGAGGCGTCGCCGAGGCCGAGGATGAAGCGGCCGGTGCAGGTGAGCTTCCTGAGGCGCGTGTGGGGGAGGGCGCGGAGGCCGGCCTCTCGGCGTTCGATGGCGCGCGCGTAGGTCTCAGGGATGCGCACCTTCTTGATGACCTTCTCTGCGTACTCGCCATGCTGCTTCTGGTCAGTGGCCGTCGGGAGGAGCTCGAGGGCGGTGGAGAGGTTGGTGTCCTCGGCGAGCGCGATCCCGTCGAGCGGCTTTCGGCGAGGGTTGTCGTGCCCGCTCACGTCTCGTTCCCCCGGTCGGCGTCGGCGTGGTCGATCTTCAGGACGCCCTGGACCATGCGGCGGTACCAGCTCGCGCAGAGGGTCGCCTCGTGGGTGAGGCGGAGGTAGGTGGTGAGCTTCGCCTCGCGGACCTTCTTCAGGAGAGCGTCGGCGTCGCGGATTTCGTCGTCGACGCGCCGAAGCTGCTTGGCGAGGTGGTCGAGCAGCTCCTTCTGGTCCTCGTTGCCGCGGCTCTGGACGAAGTGGAGCGCCTGGCAGAGGCCGGCCGAGGTGATGAGGGCCGGCAGCTTGTGGACCATGGTCGCGTACTTCTTGCGGGCGCCCTCGTCCTTCTCGAGGAAGGAGGCGACGTGGCGGTGGGCGAGGGCGGCGCGCTCTTGGTCGAGGGTGGCCATCAGAGGACCTTCATGCGGCAGAGGCCGCGGCCGATGCTGGCGTGGCCGCCGACCTGGAGGGTCTGCTTCGTGAGCTCGATGACGTGCTTGAGGAGCTCGTCGGGGGACGGGGTCTCGCCCTGGATCTGCACGGGGGTGGCGACGAGGAGCCCGGTGAGGATGGACTCGACGGGGAGCGCCTCCTCGGTCCAGAGGGCACCGTTGGCGACGGTGCCCTTCTCCGGGTCGATGCGGTTTCGGGCGATGACCTCCATGCCGGTGCGGAGGAAGACGCTCATGACGTCGTCGGTGACGAGGGCGACCCGGTCGCGGAAGGTGGCGAGGAGCGCGTCGTCGGCGAAGAGCTTCTGCGCGATCTGGTCGGCGAGGTTGCGGAGCTCGCCGCTCTTGGTGGCGTGGAAGTCGAAGTCCTCGAGGACGACCTTGCCGTCCAGGGCGAGGGGGGCGCCGCTGATGAAGCACTTCTCGTCGGAGCCCGGCGCGGGGACGTCGGGGAGCTCGACGCCGGCCTCCTTGGCGTCGCGGGTGAGGCGGCGGAGCATGGTGGGGGAGGTGACCCAGGCGAAGCAGCCGCGGACGCTTCGCATGGGGAGGAAGGCCAGGCGGGCGTCGCCGAACTGGACGCCGCCGGCGTGGTCGCTCGCGTTCTCGGTGTCGGGGCCGAAGACCTCGGCGATGTAGGCGGCCTCGCCAGCGGCGGCGCGGAGGACGCCCTTGAGGCTCGAGCCGGGCACGAGGGGGATGTGGGTGGGCTTCTCCCGCGCGATGGGGAGGTCGATGCCCCCGATCGCGTGGCCGGTGCCACAGTGGATGGGGGAGAGGGCGTGGAGGAAGAACAGTCGGGGCTTCATGGCAACCTCTGGAAGAAGGCGTCGATCGGGTCGAGGAACGGGGCGCGCTCCGGTTTGGGCATCGAGGACACTTCGCCGGGCTCGAGGGGGACGCGCACGTCGTGCTCCGCGCGGGGCCTGCCTTGCGAGTAGACGAGCGCTCTGCGTGGGCGTGGAGCGAGCTCGGCGGCCAGAGCGCGTACTGCTTTGTTCGAATCGCGATAGGGGCGGAGGATGAGCGGGGAGGCCCAGCGTTCGGCCTTCTGGCGATTGACCGAAGCCACCAGATGACAGTCCTCGGGGTCTCCCTTGGTCGAGAAGTGGAACACGATGGGAAGTCCGAGGGCAGCACGAGGGAAGGCGTCGGCCGTGGTGCACTCTTGGCGATGCTTGTTCGCCCAGGATTTGAATAGCCGCCTCAGGGCGTCGGGCTCGGGCCAGTAGCTGCGGCCGGGTCTCTTCCCCTTTTTTCCGGGAACCTTCTTTAACGGCCGCCGTCCCACGCCGGGTCCCTGTCGCATAGCCCTCAGCTCTCCCAACAGGGCGGACTGCGCCTCCCGCCCCTCACGGAAGCTCTTGGAGCCGAGCTCGGCGCGAACGAGGTGGGGCCAGGGAACGTCCCCTGCTCCGGTCCACCTCTCCCGGCCAGCTTCAGGGGACGTGGGCACAGACAGCTTCGTGCCCACGGCGTCTGTGCGCTCGATGGCGCCGAACCCGCGTCGCGTGCGTGCCCCGAGGCCACCGAAGGTCTCCCAGCCCCACAGCGCGGCCTCCATGTGGTCGCGTGCCGAGGAATCGAAGATGAATCGGAGGCTGAAAACTGAGTCACCGTAGTCCAGCAAGCTACCATGGCTCTTGCCTTCTTCATCCCTTAGAGGGAACGCTCCATAGGCCATATGTTCGCCTACCAAGTGCCTGATCTTCGGCTTTGCTTTGTCCGTCCATCCGTATGTCTCGAACGTTGGGATGCACCTGGGTTTCGATGGCTGGGATACGGTCTGCACAACTAGCCGAGATCGCATCTCGGTGTCGCCGAAGATCTTCGCCTCCGCCTTTCGTAGCGCCTCCACGCTCGTGTGACCGCCCGGGTTCACGGCGCGCCACCAGAAGCGGAGCTGGCCGCGGATGGCGGGGACGCGGATGGGTGTGATGGGGTCGTGGTGCTGCGGGGTGACGCCGCCGCCGAAGACGGGGGTGAGGAAGCGGTAGGTGCGCTCCTCGATGATGAGGTCGGACTTCGGGTGCTCGGGAAGCTCGGGCGCGGGGGGCGGGGTTCGGCTCATCGCTGGACTCCGATCAGGGCGAGGCCCCAGCCGTCGAGGCGGTCCTGCTCGTCGCAGGAGACGTTCTGCAACCAGTGGCGCTGCACCCAGCGGCGGCGCGCCTCGGCGGGGCCGCGGAGGCGGACCCAGAGGACGCTCCCGGCGGGGGCGGCGCGGCGGCTCGGCTTCGGTCTCCGCTCGCGAAGGCTCCAGCCGGAGATGGAGAGCGGGGCTCCGACGCTCGCTGCGATCAGCTCGGCCTGGAGGCCGTCGTCGCCGGCGAGGAGCGGTGACCCGGAGCCGGGGCGCCAGCCCCCCTCGAAGAGGCCGGGGGTGAGCAGGTGGACGCGGAGGGTGGCCTCGTCGCCGGCGGCGGCGGCCTCGAGGAGCGCGTCGGGCGGGGCGGGCCAGAGAGGCTCGCTGGGGCGCCAGCGGACGAGGCGCCGCTCACCGCCGAGGGGGGCGATGCCGGGGGGCGCGTCGCGGCCGTCGAAGGCGCCGACCTCCACGTGGAGGCCGAGGGGGATGCTTCGGCGAGCGCCCTCGCGCTGCTCGAGGATCTCGAAGCGGAGCCCCTCGCTCTCGAAGAGGAAGCCCTCGCGGGCCGTGCCCCCGGGGCCGAGGGCGACGTGCGTGCGGCTCTCGGTCGGGAGGGCTTCGAGGCCGTCGACGAGCTGGTGGCGGGGGCGGGGCTCGGCGTTGGGCTCGAGCGCGCCGAGGAGCCAGGCGAGGGCGGAGTCGAGGGCCCAGAAGCGGAGGCTCCGGTCCGGCTTGGCGCTCGGCGGGTCGTCCATGAGGAGGAGCTGGAGGTCGCCGAGGTCGTGATCGACGCGTGCGCTGGAGGGGACGTCGGCGGGGCGAACGCCGCGCAAGAGGTAGCCGCCGGCCTCGTCGCGGAAGAGCGTGGCGTCGGCGGGCGGCGGCACGTAGAGGGTGCCCCGCTCGCGGTCGACGAGGAGCGGACCGCGCACGGGGACGCGGAGGAGCTCGTCGAGGCGGCTCTCGGGGACGGAGAAGGAGCCGCTCTCGTCGCTCCCGACGCGGGTGCGGCAGGCGCCGGCGATGGTGGAAGGGAGCGGGAAGGGGCGGAGCCGTGGCGCGGAGCGGCCGACGTTGGGGCGACCGTCGCGGAGGACGAGCGGGTCGCGGGGCTCGAGGACCCAGTGGGTGGTCATGCGGCGTTCTCCTCGGCGTCGGGGGCGGGCGTGGGGTGCGCGCGGTCGAAGGCGTCGGCGAAGAGGCGGGCGACGACGAGCTCGCGGCCGAGCACGTCGGGCTCGCGGGTGAGGCCCAGCTCGCGCAGCTCGGCGATGAAGGCTTCGTCCAGGGCCTTGCCGCGAAGCACGCGCTCCGCCTCGGCCGCGACGACGGCGTCGAGGCCGTCGATCTCGGCGAGGCCGGGGTGGCGGGAGCGGGGCTGAGCGAGCTCCTCGAGGGCCATGAGCTCGAAGGCGGCCTTGTCGGAGAGCTCGCCTCGGCGGTGGGCCTCGGCGAAGCGGCGCTCGGTGGTGCTCACGTGTCGTTTCCTCTCGGGGGAGCGCCTATCGCGGTGGGCCTTGGCGAAGCGGCGGAGGCGCTCGGTGAGGGGGAGAGGCTCGTCCCAGCGACGGCTGAGCGCGATGTCGGAGCCGCTCCGCTTGTCGACGACGAGGGCGAAGCTGTTCCGCTCCTGCTTGGCGAGGCGCTCGGCGGCGCGGGCCTGGGCGAGGGTGGCGTCGAGGGGCGTGAGGTGGTGGCCGATGGCGACGCCAACGGAGAGGGTCGGGGTCTCGGGGCCGAGCTCGAGGGGGGCGAGGTGGGTGGCGAAGGCCTCGCGGAGCCGATCGGCGCAGTCGAGGACGCCGTGGAGCGGGAGGAGGGCGAGGACGTCGTCGCCGCCGGAGTAGACGAGGGAGCCGTGGTGCGCGTCGCTCTCGACGATGTCGCGGGCCTCGGTGGCGAAGTCGGCGAGGGCGCGGGAGAGCCGGCGGTGCTTCTCGAAGTCGGCCAGGGAGTCGATGGCGCGGCCCATGCGGTCGCCGTCCGCGAGGAGCACGGCGTAGTAGGCGAGGGGCTCGAGGTTCAGGGCCTTGCGGAAACCGGTGATGGCCTTGCGTGCTTCGCGGAGCTTGGGGGCCTCGTCGCTCTGCTCGCCTTCGAGCTCCTCGGCGAGCTCGGCGAGGCGGCTCTCGAAGAGGAGCTGGCCGTCGACGCGGCCGAAGGGCGGGAGGGCGCGGGGGACGACGTCGAAGGCGTGGTCGGCGAGGTCTGGATAGACGGAGGCGAGCGCGTCGCGAAAGCGGTCGAACGCCTCGGCGGCGCCGTCGGCCTTGGCGGCGCCGACCAGGGTGGGGAGGGCGGCCAGGTGCGAGGTGGAGAAGAAGCGGTCGTTGCCGGGCGGGTCGTCGGCGCGGTCGTCGCGCCCGAGGCGCTTGAGGAGGGCGACGCCGCAGAGGCGCTCGGAGGGGTGGATGCGGAAGGCGTCGTAGGCGTCCTTGGCGGCGATGTCGCCCTTGGCGATGGCGTCGTAGAGGGCCTCGTCCAGGACGGACTCGCGGAGGCCGTCGACGGAGCTCTTGGGGACGGGGGCCGACCAGCTGGGCGGGTCCCAGACGCGGGTCTGTTTGCGGGCGGCGAGGAGGCGGTCGGCGTTGCGGCGGGCGGTGTCGTAGCCGGCGTCGCCCTCGGCGACGATGACCCACTGGATGTCGAGGAGGTCGGCGACCTGCGCCATGGCGGCGTCGCGGTGGAGGTGCTTCGCGAGGTGCTGGTGAGGGCGGGCGAAGGCGGCCTCGGCGAGCTGGGTGAGGCGGTCGCGGGCGGCGTCGGCGGCGCCGCGGGCGATGTGCGCGGCCTGGTCGACGTCGACCGGCAGGCGGGCGAGGATGCGGTTGGCGACGCGGCGCTCGCGGGCGAGGCCTTCGCGGGTGGTCGCCCCCGGGAAGACGAGGGCGTCGCAGCCGTCGCTCCCGGCGCCGTGCTTCGATGCTTCGGAGGCGACGTGCTCGGCGGCGGTGCGGGCGGCGTCGGCGAGGAGCCAGGAGCCGAACCAGAGGTCTCGGCAGCGGCGGGCGCTCGCGATCAGGTCCTGGACGGGGCCGATGGAGAGCAGCATCACGACGTGGTCAGTCAACGGGGGGCTCCTGCTGGGGGGTCGAAGGGGGGGAGTCCAGCCAGAGGGCGCGGCCGGGGTGATAGGGGTCGTCGAGCTGGGCCTGGGCGCTGCGGGGATCGATGAGCCCGAAGCGGCGGACGGGGCGGTCGAGGGAGCGGGCGGCGGAATGGAGGCGCTCGGCGAGGAGGCCCATGAGGGTGGTGCCGCCGGTGAGGTTGATGTGGACGGCGGAGGCTTCGAGGAGGTGGGGGCGGGCTCGCTCCACGAAGTCTTCGAGCTCGTCGAGGCCGCCGTGGGGATCGGTGAGCTCGAGCTTCGTGCGCGGGCCTTCGAAGGCGGCGGCGTCGAGGGCTTCGTCGGCAAGCTGGCGGGTGGCCTCGGAGCAGAGGACGAGCACGTGTGCAGGGGGAGCGCCGAGCGCTTCGCGGCTCGCATGGACGGCGCTGTAGAGGGCGCCGGGGCGCATGCCGATGGGGCTGACGAGGAGGGGCCCGAGGTGGCCGCCGACGCCGAGGTCGATGTCGGGGAATCGGGAGGCGGTCTCGCGCCAGTAGGTGAGGACGCGCTCGCGTGCCTTCGCGTGCTGGTCTCCGAGCACGTCTTGCCGCCGCATGCCGTGGTGATGGAGGCCGTTGCGGACGTCGGTGAGCGTGCCCCAGAACTGGCCGAGCTCGCGTTGGGCCTCGCTCAGATGCTCGGAGGGCTGCTCGGCCAGGGTGCGTAGCGTGTGGAGACGACCTTCGGCGCGGCTTCGGGCATCCCGATCCAGCCAGGCGCTCGTGTCGCCGGGCAGGCGCCAGAGCACCCAGCTCACGACGAGCTCCCGCAAGACGCCGAAGGCGACCGTGTCGTGACCGTCATCGAGGAGGCGGTCGATCAGGGCGCCCTGTCGGATGAGCTCGTTCTCGGTGAGGGGCACCTGGCGCTTCCAGCCGTCTTTCGACCCGGTTTCGAGGCGCAGGGGCTCGATGACCTGCTCGAGCGTTCCGACGAGTCCCTCGGTCAGCGGGACGCGGAGCCCACGCAAGTGTTTGCCGAGTGGCTTGCGGTATTGGCAGAGCAGCTCATGGCCGCTTCGGCCGAGCTCGAGGGGGAGGGCCGAGAGGTAGGCCGCCGAGAGCTGGTCGAGCTCTTGGGAGATGCGCTGCGCGCTCTGGTGCGGGTCCTCGCGGAGGAGCGTGGAGAGCGGCTTGGCGCTGCCGGTTTGGTCCAAGGTCTCGAGGGCGTGGACCCAGCGAGGGAGCTCGAGGAGCGGACGCAGGTCGAAGAAGCGGCTGGTGCGGCGGTCGTCGGCGAGGAGGCCGTAGTGTGCGCCGCGGATGCGGACGGCGTCGTCGCCCTTTCGGAGGGCGCGGAGGTAGAGCGCGCCGGTGTAGACGAGGAGGGCGAAGTGACGGAGGCCGTGCGTGAGGTCGAGCGTGAGGTCGACGGGCGTGCCGGGAGGGAATGCGCCGGTGAACGCGTGGAGGAAGGCGTCGATGTCGCGGTCGTCGGTGCCGGTCGGGACCTCGATGCGCTCCACGGGGATGGGCAGCTCGGTTTCGAAGAGCGCGAAGGTCTCGCCGGCTTCGGGCGTGCACAGCGCGATGGCGTGGGTCGGGCGCTCTTCGGCGGGGAGGAGCTCGTAGAGGGCGACGGGAGCCAGGGGCGCGTCGGCTCGGCGGTCGCCGAGGGTATAAGTCGCGTGTTTCGGCGCGAGGCCGAGGAGCGTCACGAGGACGTGGTCGCGGTGAGGCTCGGTCATGTCATCCCCCAGACGATGACCGTCGCGCGATCTGACACCGCGGCGTCCGAGAACCCCACCCACGGCACCGGACGCTACCCAAGCCGACGCGGCGTTGTAAATGCGAAATGGTCTCTTCATACCTTTGGGGGAGGCTGAGCTCGTCCGGGGGTGCGGTGCGCAGGGCGGCGCCTCGACGGCACGCCGACGGGAACAGGTGGCGTGCCGTCGAGGCGAACGGGCTGGTGGCTCCGGGGAGCTGCTACCAGCGCCCTTGCACGGGGCCCCAGATCACGCGGCAGCCGGCGTACTGCGCCTGCAGGAGCTTCTTCGCTTCGACCTGGTTTCGCGCCTGGATCATGACCTTCGCCTGGGACCCGTCGGCGAGCCGGATCGTGGCCTTCCAGTCTTTCATCATCTCGACCTCCTGGTTGGGGTGCAGGGGGGAGACGGGGGGAGGCGGGCGCTTCTGACAGAGGCGCGGCGGCCAGCGAGCGCGCGACCGTCGCAGCATCGAACGGTGAGCCGATTGGTGTGCGAGGCAGCGCAGCAGTGACTCCCACTGCCCACCGCGAATGCGGAACCTCGGGCCAAGGTGACGCGAGTCGCCGCGGCGGCGGAGCCAACCTCAGCGGGTGCCGCAGAGGAGCCGGCGGCGTGCGCTGAAGGCGTCTTTCTTGTGCTGATGGAAGACGATCAGCATCGTCGTGCCGTTGCGGTTGATGCCCACGTTCACGCGGTGCTCACCGAGCTCCCAGCGGAAGCTGTTGCCCTGGGTCGAGGTGGCGGTGGGCGGTTGGCCGAGTTGGTTCTCGACCCAGTGCGCGACCGCGCGTGGCGTGGCGCCGCTGAAGACGTTCAGCTCGAAGAGCCCGAGCCCTTGGTCGATCCAGGCGACGGTGCGCCTCTCCCCGGGGATGCGCGGGGCGTCGATCTCGAACACGGTCCACGGACGGCCGGGTGGATTGGCCGCGGCGCTGTTCGGTGGGCAGCGCGGAGGGACCTCGCCGATCTCGCGGGGGCGAAGCACGTCGGCGGCCACCCCGAAGGTGACGCCCTCGAGGTCGAAGAGGCTGCGGAGTGTGGGGTCCGTGGGTCGTTCGTCGGGAGAGGGGGCAGGCGTCCCGGAGAGCGCGGGTGAGGAGGGGGCGGAGCTCGCGGCTTCAGCGGTTGGCTCGTCGGGAGCAGAGAGGAGCGCGGCGGCGGCGAGGCCGCTGATGAGGAGAAGGGAGGCGACACCCGCGGCCGCAAACCCGATGCGGTTCGAGCGCGGGCGGATGGGCGCGGTGCCGGGCCGGGAGTCGAGCGCAGAGGAGACCTGCGCAGGAGACCTGGGAGTGGGGTTGGCGGCCGGCGTCCGGGAAGGAGCCGGAGGGCTCGCCTGGGGAGGGGCGGGGGCGGACGTCAGGGTGCGCATGACTGCGTCGCCCCAGCTCTCGCCGGTGCGGTGCTGGTCGTTCAGCGGGGACCAGAAGCGAGGGGTGCCCTTCGTGAAGTCGGTGAGGAGGAAGACCTGGTCGTCCTCGTGTTGGAGGAAGGGGCCGAGGGGGAGGGCGTGGCCGTCGGGGTCGCGGAGGAAGAGCTGGCCTCGGCGTTCGATGCCGGGGGCCTCGATGGGCGTTCCGCCGCGGTAGGGCACGGGGCGGATGCCGGTCATGCTCGAGGCGACGACGCCCGCGCGGCCCGCGGCCGTGGTGCCGAAGCCGTCGCAGCGGAGGAGGCGCGCCTGGAAGTGGGCGTTGGAGAGGGCGAGGCGCACGCAGGCGTCGACGACGTGGCCGGCGAGATCGGGGCGGACGGCGGCGGGGAGGGTCGGGTGCGCGAGCTGGTTGCGGGCGGTGACGAGGGCGTCGAGGGCCTGGCCGATGGTGGGGCCGCCGCGGCGCGGGAGCTGGGACTCGCCAAGGGTCGCGGCGACGAGCGGGGCGTAGCTCTCGTCGCGTAGCCGGAGGTCCCAGCCGCAGGGGAGGCGCTGAAGGAGCTGGCGGCGCTTGCCGAGGGAGGCGCGGTCGAGGGCGTCGGCGAGCTCGGAGGCGGTGACGTGGAGCTCGCCGCGGTGGTGGGCGAGGGCGAGCCCATAGGCGATGGCCAGGGACACGGTGCCCTCCATGAAGAGGAAGATGCGATGGAGGTAGTCGGCGTCGGAGGTGCGGAGGAGGAGGCCGATCTCACCGAGCGGGAGCGGCATGCGCTCCCACTGCTGCATCAAGGCACCGTGGGCGGTCTCGTGCACGACTGTGACCATACTACCCCGGGTCGCCGCGCTCTCGGGAGGCCACTGCGTGCGGACGGCGGCGGGTGTCCCGACCTCTGAGCCCGTGTTCGTCACCGGACCGCTGACGCCTGCTCCGGCGAGACTTGCGTCGGCGTCCCAGCGGCCTCCGGCGAAGCCGAAGGGCTGGGAGCCGGGGCAGCGGTCTCGCAGCACGCGGCCGAAGGCGTCGTCGTCGAGGGCTGGCGGAGGCGCGCCGAGCGACGGGGGCGTAGTGCATATGCATCATGACGGTGGGCCTCGGAGTCCCGAAGCTCGGAGGGAAGGCGCGCTGGAGCGTCGGGATCGGGGGACTCGTGAAGGCAGGTCGAATCGTCGTCGTCGGTGCGCTCGGCGCGCTGGCTCTCGCGTGGGTCTCGCGGGGCGCTGCGGATGGGATCCCGGAGGACCCGACGCTCTTCTACGCGGGGGTCCTCGAGGAGGCCGGGGCTCCGGTGGACGGGGTGCGGAACGTGCGCGTCCGGCTCTTCGATGACCCGATGACCGGGACGGAGCTCTGCGTGACGTCGGCGAGCGGCGTGGCGTTCGACGAGGGGCGCTTCCGGGTGCCGCTCGTGGAGGCTTGTGCGGATGCGGTGCGGGACGAGCCGGACCTCTGGGTCGAGCTCGAGGTCGGGACGGACGCCCCGTTCCCGCGTACGAAGCTGGGCGCCGTGCCCTACGCCCTCGAGGCGGAGAGCGCGGACGTGGCGCGGGGCGCGGAGGGAGCCCTCGCGGCTCGGCTCAGCGGTGTCGAGGGGAGGGTCACGGTGAACGAAGGCGCCATCGACGAGGTCGACGGGCGAGTGGCGGCGCTCGAGTCGCGGGTGGTGGTTCGGGGGTTCTGCTTCGACGGCGGCGGCGGACTCTCTTCCAGCCCCGGGTTCGCCAGCCTCTCCGTCGACCGTACCGGCACGGGCACCTACGCCATCTCATCCAGCCCGAGCGTATCGACGGGCGACTCGTGCACGTGCTCCGTGCAGACGAGCGGGCGTCTGGCGCGCGTTGTCTTGGTGGAGCTCGACTCGGGCGGCTTCTTCGTGCGGGTGGGTGATAGCAACGGCGCCGCGCACGATGAGGCGGTCTGCTGCACCTGTGTGAGCGAGTGAGGAGCGGGTGGTGACCGAAACCGAATGCCTGCCCCTCGGGAAGCTCGCGCTCGTCGGCCTCCTCGCGTTGCTCGCCAGCTGTGGCGGCGGCGGTGGTGGTGAGCCGAGCCCCGACTCGGGCCCGCTGACGTGCCGTGTGACCTGCGACGACGGCATGTTCTGCAACGGCGAGGAGCGCTGCGACCCGAGCTCGCCGGCCGCGGACGCGAGCGGATGCGTGGCGGGGGTCGCCCCTTGTGCGGGCGGCGTGTCCTGCGACGAGGAGGCGGACCGGTGCGGCGAGGGCTGCCCCGACGCGGACGGTGACGGGGTGCCCGACGCGCGCTGCGGCGGCATGGACTGCGACGACAGCAACGCGGCGGTGTTTCCCGGCGCTGCGGAGGTTTGCGACGCGGCGGGGCACGACGAGGACTGCGACCCGTCGACGGTCGGCGCGCGTGACGCCGATGGCGACGGATTCATCGACGCGGCGTGCTGCAACGGGGAGCTCTGCGGCGAGGATTGCGACGATGGCGAGCGCGGCACCAACCCGGACAACCCGGAGGTGTGCGACGGCGTGGACAACGACTGCGACGGGCGCCTCGACGAAGCGGGCGACCCGGTGAGCTGGTACCCGGACGAGGACGGGGACCTCTTCGGCGACGAGGATGCGACTCCCACCGTCAGCTGTGCGCAGCCGTCTGCGGACCTGGTCCCGAACGGTCGTGACTGCGACGACAGTCGCCCGGAGGTGAACCCGGCGAACCCCGAGATCGACGGCAACGGGCGCGATGACAACTGCAACGGCCGCGTCGACGAGGGCGCCACGGCGCTCGCCGAGGGTGGCATCACGACGCTCGGTGGGACGGTGCTGCGCGAAGGAGGGAGCGCCCGGCTGAGCCAAGGGCGCATCGAGACGTTCGCGCGGACGTGCCGCGGGGACGACTGCGTGACGGGAGGGATCATTCCGTGAAGAAAGCTGGGCGCGGTGCCATACGCGGTCGAGGCCGAGCGCTCGTCGACGGCCGCGCAGGCGGAGCGTGCGGCGGCGCTGACGTCCACGGTCGTGCGGCAGGAGACGTCGAGTTGCAGCCTGGAGCCCGGATCGGCGATGGCCACGGACTGCGTCTGCCGCGCGGACGAGGTGGCCATCTCCGGGGGAGCCTGCGCTGGGCTCTTCAGCCTGGACCCGCCAGGTCGCCTGTCTGTCAGCGAGCGCGTGGACTCGCGGACCTGGCGAGTCGGATGCCAGAACGGCTCCGGCAGCACGGTGCCCTGCGTCAACCCCTTCGTGGTCTGCCTGCGGGTGGCGGACTGACGGCGACGGAGCTCGTCTCCGTGGCGTGTGCGTCCGAGGTCCAGTGGTTCGTTCGGGGGATGGGCGCGGGCGGCGCGAGCCGATAGACCGATCGGCGAGCAGCATGGGGATGAGAGGAACACATCGTGCCGAGGCGCCGGACGACGGCGAGGCCTCGGGCGCCTTCCCGGGGCCCGGCCTCGTGGAGCTGGGCGGCGACGGGCTCCTGGTGCTCGACCGGGGCGCTCGGGTGCTGCGTGGCAACGCGTTGGCGCGCGGGTGGCTGGGGGCGCGGGAGCGCCTGCCGCTGACGACGCGGCAAGCACGGGAGGCGTTCGAGCGGCGCTCGGGGGCGTTCGTGCTCGAGCTCGAGCGGGAGCTGGTGGTCGTGCTGCGCGCGTCGGCGCGCCGCTACGCGCTGGAGGGCGCGGTGGCGGTGGCGTTCCTCTCGGACCCGGCTCAGCGCCCGGAGGGGCTGCGCGCGGTGTTGCGGAGCCTCTGGGACCTCACGATCGTGGAGTCGCGGGTCACGGAGCTCGCGGCGCAGGGGCGCTCCCCGGCGGAGATCGGTGAGGCGCTCTCGATCGCGCGCAGCACGGTGCACGTGCACCTGCGCAGCATCTATCGGAAGACGGGCGTGCGGCGGCACTACGAGCTGGTCGCCAAGGTGTGGCGCTCGCTGCCGCGCTGGCTCTGAGGCCGGAGAGGAGCTCGGTCGATGCTCTTCTCCGCCATCGGTCGAGTGCACGCGCTCGCTCTGTGAAGCGAGCTCCTCGCTTCGTCTTCGAGGGCAGACGGCGGCCCCGCCCCCGTGCCCGCGCTCGACCCGTCTCCCAGGGAGCTCCTCTCCTCCGTCGGCCCGGCCGCGTGCAGGCGCTCGCTCTGTGAAGCGAGCTCCTCGCTTCGTCTCCGAGGGCAGACGGCCCCGCCCCCGGGCCTGCGCTCGACCCGTCTCCCGGGGAGCTCCTCTCCGGGCCGAGCTGCGCGGTGGGGGTGCGGTCAGGGGAGCGAGCCCAGGCAACGGTCGACCTCCTCGTTGAGGCCGCCGATGTACGTGCAATCGAGGGTCGCGCGCAGGATCGTCGCGCATCGCTCGGTGTCGCCCTCTTCGCGAAGGCACCGCTCGTAGAGCTGCCAGCCGGGAGTGCTGCAGGCGGCGTAGGCGGCGACCAGGTCTTCGTTCAGATCGACGACGGGCTGGAGGCAGCTACGGAAGCTCATCCCGAGCACGGGGCAGGGGCCCACGTCGCAGCGAGCGCGGAGGCCCGCCGACACAGCCGCGAAGTACTCCTCGACCGCTTCGCGATCCGTGCCGCGGTCTCGGCAGGCCGCCACGAGCAGGCGGGCGGTCACGGCGCCCTCCGAGTCCTCGCACTCTCGCAGCCCTTCCAGGAGCTCCGTTCGACACCTCTCCCGCTCGCCCGCGTCACACCCCGCCAGCGATGCGCACGCCAGATAGCGCTCGACCCGCCCGAAGCGACACGTGGCGATCAAGAGGGACGCGTCGTTGGCGCGCACCCCTGCGCGGACGCACTCGCTCTCCATGCCCGGCTCGGTCCAGAGCTCGCCTTCGAGCGCGTCGCAGTCGGGCGCGTCGCCGCCCTCGCACGCGAAGTCTTCGGCGAGCCGCTCCAGGGCCTGGAAGTCCTGCTGCACGTCGGGCTCCGCGCACGCGAGCACCTGGGCGGCGACGAGCGCGATCGTCCACCTCTTCATTGGAAGGCACCTCGCAGCGTGAGGGCCGCACCTCCGCGAAGGGCGGTCGCGCCGAAGGCCAGCGCTCCCGAGCCTCCGGGGCCGATGCGCGTTTGCCGCGCGACCACGAAGGAGTCGACCACCCCGAAGACGAGTGCCGTGGCGCCGAGCCCCGCGGACAGGTGGTAGAGGTACGTTGGCGCCCGGTCTCGCGCCATGAGCCCCATCGCCAGCGTCATGCCGATGTTCCCGAAGACGGTGAGCCCGTAGAGGATGCCCCCGAGCACGCGAAAGACGCGGTGCCCGGGGTAGCCGTTTCGCGCGCCGATCACTCCGCCCCGCAGCGTGAGTGGCCAGATCGAGGCCAGCAGGATGGTGCCGGCGCCGAGGAGGGGGAGCTCGGGGAGAAAGAGGTCGCGGAGATCGTCGTCGGAGCAGTCGAGGTAGTTGCAGGCGATCTCGGCCTCCGCGTCGCGACTCTCGGCGCGGGCCGCGGCGCCGAGCAGGCCCACGTAGGCGGCGGTCGCGAAGACGCCGACCAGGCCGCGGCGACGCGCCTTCCGCCGCACGTCCTGGGCGCGCTCGTCCCGTTCGCTGACCTCGCCGTCGGCTCCGAGCGGACGGCACTCACCGTCCGCGCCACAGAGCTCGCCGGCGGCGCACGCGGGCTGGCATGGCGACATGCACGCGCCCGAGACACAGACGTAGCCGTCCCGGCAGGCGGGCTCGCAGGCTTGCGCGTTGGCGCGTGTCGCGTTCGCGAGCAGGAGCAGCGCTCCGGTCAGGGCTCCGATCCAACGCCTCACCGCACGCTCCCGTGTTCGGCCAAGCTCCGCTCGAGCCCCCGAACCCGCGCCTCCGCTCGGTCGGCGCGGAGGCGACGTACGAGCAGCCCGATCAGCCCCCCGGTGCCGGCGACGCCTCCGAGCAAGGTGAGCGTGAGCCCGAGCGTGCGTCCACCGGACCAGCGGCAATCGTAACGGCACTCGTTGCCCGTGAAGGTGGGAGCGAGGCTATCGGTCTCGGACGAGATGCCGAGGAGCACGCTGCCCGTCACGAGAGCGAGGGCGCTGGCGATCAGGCTGGCGCGGCTCATGCGGAGGCGCATCCGGGCCTCGCGCGCTTCGCGGCGCGCCGATAGGAGAGGGCGGAGGTCCAGGGGCTCCGCCTCGGACGAAGGGACCTCGGCGTCCGCGCTTTCGGGGGCCCGCTCGTCTTCCGATGGCGTCTCGGGTTCAGGCGAGACGGGCGGTGGATCCTCTTGGAGAGAGAAGGGCGTCAGCGAGATCACGAAGCGCTGCCGCTCGCCGGCCCGCACCTCGATCGTGTGCCGCTGCTGCACGTAGCCCGCAGCTCGCGCGACGACGCGGTGCGCCCCGGGGTCGAGCCGAACGGTTCCGTCTTCTCCGCGCTCGATCCGTGCGAGGTCGATCTCGAGCTGTGCGCCTGGCGGGTGAAGCTCGAAATCCACGATCCCCACGAAGAGACGGGCCCGTTCCATGGCGGCGCGGGCTTCTTCGGCGCGCGCCGGTCGAAGCGGGCGCCTCGTCTCGGCGAGGGCCCGCTCGTAGAGCGTCAGCGCTCGGGCGTACTCCCCGAGTTCGAAGGAGGCGTTGGCCATCATCCGAAGCGCTTCGGCGCTCGGGAGCAGCTCGTGGGCACGGCGAAAGAGCGCCCTCGCCTCTCGCCAGAAGCCACCCTCGTACTCCCGCAGCGCCTCCACGACGAGCTGACGGAATCGCTCCTCGCGCGTGTCATCCGTACCGTCCGTGCCGTCATGGGCGTCGTCCTCCGCGGGCGCCTCGGCGTCCACGCCGGCGTTCGCAGCTGGTGATGCGTTGGCCCCGTCGGCCTCGAAGGGGTTCGCGGGGGGCGCGGAGGGCTCGGCTTCGCCCGGGCTCGATTCGATCGCCGGTTCCGTGTCGGATGGGGGCGGTGTCTGTGCGAGAGAAGAGGATCTCAGTAGGGTGATGGTCGTCGTACAAATGATGTATGAGTGAGTGATGGTTTGCACGCACTGAGCATCATAGACTTGATGCGAAACCGCGTCGGTCGTGGGTACCGACGCGTTGGTAGGTGAGGGCGCCCGTATCGCTGGACGGCCGGGCGCGCGAACGCGAATACTGTCCGACGATGAGGGTCGTTCCGACGTGCGCGGTAGTCTGATGGTCGCGGCCGAGTCGGATGCCTTCGATCTCCGCCGAGGGGAGCTGATCGGCGGGAAGTACGAGCTCCGGCGCCGCGTCGGGGTCGGCGCCATGGGGGCCGTCTACGAGGCGCGGCACATCCGCACGGGCAAGCGCGTCGCGGTGAAGGTGCTCGTGCCGGAGATGGCCTCGAACCCCGAGGCGGGCGACCGATTCTTCCGTGAGGCACGGGCTGCCGGGGCCATCGAGCACCCCAGCGTGGTCGACATCTACGACGTGGACCTCGACGGGGGCACGCCCTTCATCGTCATGGAGCTCCTCCGCGGTGAGACGTTGGCGGACTTCATGGAGCGTCGGGGTGCGCTCGCGGTCGACGAGGCGCTTCACGTGACCATCCCGGCGATGGAGGGCGTCCACGCGGCTCACCGGGACGGGATCATCCATCGCGATCTCAAGCCGGAGAACATCTTCCTCTGTCGCGATCGCAATGGGCGCTTCGTCCGCTCGAAGGTGCTCGATTTCGGCATCTCGAAGATGTCGATGCCGGCGGATGCCAGCCGCCTTCGCATGACGGCGGAGGGGACGCTGATGGGGACGCCTCTCTACATGGCGCCCGAGCAGCTCGAGAGCGCGACGGCGGTGGACGCGCGCACGGATGTCTACGCGATGGGCTGCGTGTTCTTCGAGGCGCTCACGGGGAGGCCGCCCTTCGACTCGCAGAACGTGGCCGAGATCTTCGTGATGATCGCGACGCGGGAGCCGCCCCATCCGTCCGAGGTGGAGAGCGAGGTCCCTCGGGCGGTGGGAGACGTGGTGCGGCGCGCGCTCTCGAAGGACCCGGCCGATCGCTTCGACTCGATGCGCGAGCTGGCGCGCGCTCTCTTGCTCGCCCGCGAGGGGAACTACCATGCGGCGGCGCCCTCTCCCGAGGCCATGGCGGACACGGTCGTGGCGACGGGCGGCAAGGGGAAGTGGAGCGACACGGTGCCGGACGAGCGGCCGTCGGCGGGGGAGCCCGATGACGAGACGATCGTGGTCGGGCGCCTCTCGATGCTCGACGAGACGGATGAGCACCACGCCTTCTCCGACGAAGACGAGACGAACCTCTTCGATCGGGGGCTCGTCAGCGAGGCGGAGGGGCTCGCCCTCGCAGCGAGCGAGGCGAAGGAGGCGGCCGACTCAGCCGACGCAGCCGACGCGGAAGACCCTGGCTTCGCGAAGCTGAAGTCGCGCTTTCAGTCGATGCGGGCGGAGGCCCTCGACGACCCGACCGCGCCAGCGGAGGCGTGGGGATACGGAGACGAGGAGACGGGGAGCTTCGACGTGGAGCGGGGCGGACCGTCCGGGTCGGAGGCGCCCGCGACGAGCGCCTCCGCTGTGGGAGCGCAGGGGCGAGGGAGAGCCGCTGGCCGGCCGGGTGGGATGGCGGCCGAGGCGGGCTCGGCGGCGAAGGTGGGCAGTGAGCCGGTGCTCCTCGCGCACCTGCCGACCCATGACCGGCGCCCCCTCTACGCAGGAGTGGCGGTGGTTGCGGCGATCGTCGGGTTCGGGCTCGTCGCGTGGGGAGGCTCGTCGGAGGATCCGGGAGAGACCGAGGTGGCAGCGCCCCCGGCGGGCGCGCTCGGGGGGAGCGGGAGCGCGGCGTCGGCGTCGGCGTCGGCGTCGGCGTCGGCGTCGGCGGACCACGGGGAGGCCGCAGAGCCGACCGAGGGCGAAGCCACGACCCCCGAGGAGAGCGATGGGCTCCCTGAAGGGTTGGCGCCGCCGGCTGCCGCCGAAGAGAGGAGGGCGCCCGGGAGGGGGCCCGGCGGCGCCGAGTCGCGTCGGAGGCCACCCGCTTCGGCGAGGCTCGGCAGTCGGCCAACCGAGTCGGTCTCGGTGGGCCAGGAGGGGACCCCCGCGAGCGCCATGGGCGCGGCTGAAGCGCGCGAAGTCGTCGCCGCCCCGGTCGTATCCGACACCACGGCGGAGGGGGCTTCAGAAGCCGAGCCCACCAGCGCAGCGGAGGCGACGACCGAGGCGACGATGGAGGCGAGCGCGGGGGTGGAGCCGCCGACCGAGGCGACGATGGAGGCGAGCGCGGGGGTGGAGATACGCGGAGCGGGCCGGCTCGGTGCGGCTTCGAGCCTGGACGACTTCTGAGCGAGCCCAGTCGATGGGCGAAAGTGTCGATTCTGTGTCGGGGCCAGGAGCACCGTTGCGTCCATTGCTCGCTCGGCCCGAGGATGGCGGCGCATGAGGAGCGAGCGCACGGGGCGGGGCGTGCCGCCGGAGGGGGGAGCGTGAGAGCGAGTGAGGTGCCGAACGCCCAGCGGGAGCTATCCCGCTGGGCTCTCCGGGCGCTGGACGACCCGACGTGCTGGGGCCGCTTCCTCGAGCGCTACATGGAGATATGCGAGTGTAGCCATGGTCACCTGTTCGCGCTGATGCCCGACGAACGAGGTGAGATCTACCCGGAGCCTCGCGTGATGCTCCACGTGCACCGTGGATACGGGGCAGACGATCTCGAGCGCTTGGTTCACTATCAGAACCGGCAGCCCTACAAGGACCCCCGACGCCTTCAGAGAACTGGTCTCTTCGTCGATCAAGACGTCGAATACCGGGAGGGGTATCAGCGAGGGGATTTTTATAACGATTGTGCTCGGCGGATCGGCTTCGAATGGGCAAGCGGTCAGATTCTCCATTCGTCGCCGCGAGCGCACATATTTCTCAGCTTTCAAAGGCCTATCGGCCACCGGCCCGACGCTGCCCAGAAGCGCCAGATGGCGACTCTGGGTAGGGCTGTGACCGGGCTCGGGCGAGTGCTCGCAGCCCGGGAGACCTGGTCGGAGGATTCGACCATTATGGTCGGTTCGGTGTCAGACGTCATCTCGGCGTCCCCGTCAGCGCGGCACGCGGTGGACAGGGAGCCGGCTCTGGAGTGGGGGCTGGCGCTTCGGGCAACCGAGCCCGGTCTCGGGACTGCGTTGGAGGCCGCGGTACGGGCGGCGGCGCGGGCGAGCGTGGGTGACGCGGCCTTCGCGTCGAGGCGGCTTCGAGCGGGGGAGCTCGAGCTGCTCGTGTCGCCGCATCCGGGGGCGCTCGACACGGGCTTGCCGCGGGCGGAGGTCCGCATCCGGCGCCGGCCTCCGCCGTCGGTCGAAGAGCGCCTGCGGCGGGCGTTCGGGCTCTCGCCGCGGGAGGCGCACGTAGCGCTGGCGCTGGTGCGCGAGGGGTCGATGGAGGAGGTCGCCGAGCGGCTCGACGTGACGGCGGGGACGCTGCGAACGCTGGCCTCGAGGGCGCGGCGGAAGGTGGGCGCGCGGTCCCGGGCAGGCTTGGCGCGGGCGCTGGCCCCGTGGCTCGACCGGCCGGGCACATAGGTTAATGTCGCGGGCGATGGGTCGGGAGCGGCCGGGCTCGGGATCGGCCACCGCTCCGGTCGTCGGTCTACGGCCGCGCCGTGCGCGAACGGTCAGGAGCACGTCGCGGGCGACGGGTGCAGCGGACGCCGTACGGTCGATCAGAGGCGGCGGACGGCGGGGACGGCGCGGCAGACGCGCCCGATGAGCTCGCCCTGACGGCGGGCTCCGGTCTTCGAGAAGACCGCTTGGAGCTGGACCCGGACGGTCGACTCGCGCACGCCGAAGCGGGCGGCGGCCTCCTTGACCGAGTCGCCGCGGACCAGCGCCACGACCAGGCGGGCCTCCGCCGGCGTGAGGCGCCAGTTGTCCACGAGCCAAGAGCACAGGCGCCCGGGGAGTTGGTCCGGGCGGGCGACGACGAGGACCCAGCGAGCGCCGTCGTCGGTGGCCTCGAGTGGCAGGACGGCGAGCGCGCCGCTCATCCCCTCGGTTCGGCTCAGCGCGAGGCTGCGCGCGCAACGGTGAGGGGCGCTCAGCGCGTCGCGGAGCCTGGCCTGGGCGTGCTCGCTGTCGAGCACGAGGCGTTGCCGCACGACGCGGAGCCCATCGCCACGGTGGAGCAGCTCGCGGCCGCTCTCGTTGCAGCCGAGGAGGCAGCCGTCTCCGTCGAGAAAATAGAGAGCGTCGCGGAACGCATCGAGCAGGCCGCCGAGGCCCGAAGGCGTCTGCATGTCTTCCATGAAGACGGAATGACGCGCCACGGGGGCGCGCGCGTCATCGAAAGTGCATACATGGTTTGAGGTATGAGAGACCGCGTTTGGGTGAGTTGTTTGTATGTGTCTTGCCTATGGTTGTGCTCGTTCGTATGAAGTCGGGGTCGCGAGCGCGATATCCTTGGGGGGACGTGGAAGGTGCGGGGGCACGAGCCGAGGATCGGTTGCACCAAGCGGCCATCGGCCTGGCCCTGCCAGAGGCGGGCTGGGGTGCCTTCGCGCGCTGCTGGGCGGAGGTCTACGGCGCGCGGCTTCGGGGGGTGTGGCTCGCGGTGCTCGGGCGGCGGAACGTGGTGTTCGGCGACGCGCCGGATGGGCTCGCGCGGGCGTTGAGCCGGCCGGCCATCGAGCCGGAGGAAGAGGCGCGGGCCACGGAGGAGGGTCGGGTCTTTCTGCGGCAGGTCGACCCAGCGTGCTGGGCGCTGGCGATGCGGGCGCAGGACGAGATGGAGCTGGCCATGCTGGGCGAGGGGCTCCGCCCAGAGCGGGCGCCCAGCGAGCTCGAGGGGGAGCTGGCCGATGCGCTTTACCTGGCGCTGCGATTGCGTCGCGAGGCCGTGGAGGCGCACGCGGAGGAGGCGCGAGCGCTCGAGCGAGCGAGCGCGCGCGGGGTGGCGGTCTTCTTCGCCGAGTCCCCGCGTTCGTTCGAACCGTGGAACGAGGCGGCCGTCGCGCTCGCGCCGATGCTCGCAGCCCGCGATGGGAGGCTGGTGAGTTGGGCGGTCGACGCGCTCGAGGGGCTCGGCGAGGTGATCGTCCCGCGGGGGGCCGTGACGCGCGAACCCTGGTCCCTCCGAGCCACCCGGGTCCAGCGCGGCGAGCGTATCGGGTGGCGCCTGGAGGTGCGGGGAGCCGAGCGTCCGCTCCCCCGGCCGGAGCGGCTCCGCGCCGAGCTGGGCCTTTCCGAGGCCGAGGCCCGGGTGGCGGTGCAGCTCGCGACCGGCGTGACGGTCGTGGAGGCGGCGCGCCAGCTCGGCGTGAGCGAGGCGACCCTTCGCACCCACGTCCGGCGCCTCTACGCCAAGTCGGGCACCCGCCGCCTCCCGGAGCTCGTCCTGTTTCTGAACGACCCGCGCTGGCTCGACCCGATCTGAGCGTGCACGCCAGCGCGGCGCCCGGGGCGTCGCCGCACCGAGGTTGCCGCGCCGTGTCGGGGCGCTGGCTGCTTGGTGCGCGCGCGATGCCCCGCTCGAAGCAGCGCACCCTTCGGGGGGCTCGAGCCTCGCTTCGCTCTTGCCGTTCGCGGAGCGCGGCGCGGGCTGTCACTTGCGGGTCCCTTCGATCCGAGGGGCGAGGCGCTGCAGGGCGCGCGTTCGAGTTCCGGAGGATGGCTCGCCCACTCGACGAGCAGGCGTGGCGCGAGCCCTCGCGAGGCCACCGTCGGAGGAGCGTCGGCAACGAAATGTGGTGTGGACGTAGCGTTCCTTGGGCAGAACCTTTGGCTTTGCACCCCAAATGAGTATGGTTCGTTTGGGGTATTCACGGATGGGGGCGGGGCGCGTAGCGTTCCCACTCGAACGGACGTGTCCGGAGGGGGAGAGAGAGCGAGCGACCAGGAGGGGCCGTTCGCGGTGTGGGAGGCGGGCGCCGAGCGATGGTGGCTCGAGGCCGGCACCGAAGCGCCGGTCGAGGGGGATCCGCGGGCGATCGCGGGGGCCTTCGAGCTCGCGGAAGGCGTCTGGGTGGTGCCGGTGGTGCGCGAGGCGAAGCCGGTGTCGCTCCCGCTGACTCCCCGCCAGCTCGAGGTGGCGAGGCTCGCGGCCGCGGGGAAGACGCACAAGGAGATCGCCGCGGCGCTCGGGATGAGGGCGGAGACGGCGCGGACGCACCTCAAGAACATCTACCGGCGGCTCGACGTGGCGAGTCGCGTGGACCTGGCCGACGTGGTGGCGCGGGGAGAGCCGTGAAGGACGAGATGTACATCGACGAACGGGGCGCCGGGCGCGACGTGGTCGCGCTCCACGGCACCCCGCAGGATCCGGAGGAGCTGGCCGACTTCGCGGCCGGGGCGCTGCCCGACGCGCGCGTCCTCACGCCCCACCTGCCCGGCTATGGGCGTTCGCGGGAGCTGCCGCTCGACCCGGAGGACCCCGTCTCGCTCGGGGCGCTGGAGGCGCGGCTCGCGCGAGAGCTCCGGGGCCCGGCGGTGCTCTTCGGGGTGTCGGGCGGGGCCTATCGGGCGCTGGCCTTGGCGGCGCGGGGGCGGCTGCCAGTCGCGGGTGTCTTCGCGCTCGCGGGCTTTCGGCGCCTCGACGAGGCGCTGGCGGAGCGGCTCCGGGGCGGGGCCGCGGCCGTGGAGGTGGGGGTCGACCTGAGCGACGCCCTGGTCGGCTCGTGGTTCGCGCCCGCGTTCGCCAGGCGACAGCGTGCGACGGCCGAGGCGATCGTGGAGCGCTACGTGTCGAGCGCGCACGCGCCCACGCTGGTCGAGGAGCTCCGGGCCCTCGCGTCGGGGGCGGACCTCGAGGAGGGGCTCGCGCGCTTCTCGCGGCCCGTGGAGCTTCAGGTCGGGGCGCTGGACGAGGCGACGCCGCCCGCGCTCTCCGAAGAGGTCGCGGCCTGCTGTCCGGCTGCGCGGCTGGTTCGCCTCGAGGGGCGGGGGCACCTGGCGCACGTGGAAGCGCCGCAGCAGCTCGGGGCGGCGCTCCGGGCCTTCGCCATTCGGGCGGCGGGATGAGCGCGTTGCGCGTGCGGAGCCTGGTGAGCGACGGGCGCGTGGAGGTGCTGGCGCGTGCGGCTCGGGCGGCGCGGGAGGCCATCGGCGGAGACGGCTTCATCGCGCACCACCTGGCGTGGACCGAGCGGCGGCCGGTGGTGACGGCGCAGGTCGCGGGGGGCATCTCGCGCTCGATGGCCGGCTCGCTCGACCTCCAGGTCGGGCGAGAGCCCATCCCGTTCGGGAGCTGGTCGCCCGACCTGCCCGACCACCTCGAGCGGGAGCAGACGGTCAGCCTCGAGGTGCGCGCGAGGCCGCTCGGGGCGCCCGACCGCGAGCTCATCGCGGAGCACTTTCGGCCCCACGGCCTCCACGACATGGCGCGGCGGCTCCTCTACGATGGGCGGCGCTTCGTCGCCGTGGTGTCGGTCGAGCGCGCGCCGGACCGGCCGGCCTTCGACGCCGCCGAGCTCGCGCGCATGGACGCGGCGCTCGAGTGTTGGGTGGGCGAGCTCGTCGCCCAGGAGGCGCTCGAGGCGGGGCTCGTCGGCCCGAGCTGCGCGCTCCTCTTCGATGCGCGGGGGCGCTGCCTCCACGTGTCGCCGGGGGCGCGGGCGTGGGCGACGACGGAGCGTGTCGCCGCGCTCTCCGATGCCGCGCGCCGCGTCGACGCGGGGGGAGCCGCGCGCAGGCTCCTCGTCGGCGGCACCGAGGCGCGGCTCGCGCGGGTCGAGGCGGGCGGCGGCACGCGGGTGCTGGTCACCCTGCGACCGACCGTGGCGCCGCTCATGCACCCGGCGGCGGACCTCTCCGTGCGGCAGCGGGAGGTCGTCGGGTACGCCGCCGTGGGCGCGACGGCGAAGGAGATCGGCGCGACCCTCGGCATCACCGCGCACACCGTCCGTCGCCACCTGCGCGTGGCGTACCGGGTGCTGGGTGTGCGCAACCGCGTCGAGCTGGCGCGGCGGCTGGACGAGGTCGCCGGGACGCTCGCCTGATGGACGAATGGGTCGCGCCGGCGTGCGTCGAGCCGGCCCCGTCGCGGCCGGAGGTCGATGTCTTCACGCTCGCGGGGGCGCACCATACGCGGGCGCTACGGCAGGTCTGCGAAGCGGCCATGGGGGAGCTCGAGGGCGATGGCTTTCTCGGCGCGCTCCTCGGATGGACGCCGCGGGGCGACGTGGTGACCGCCATGGTGGCGGGCGGGCCTTCGCGGGAGCTCAGCGTACCGCGGCGGGTGTCGCGCCGGCTCGGGGAGGAGCCGCTCCCCTTCCAGAGCTGGCAGCCGGACCTGCCCGATCCGCACGAGCGCGAGCGGGCGGTGACCATCGAGCTCCGCGCGCGCCTGCAGCATCCGCACGATCGGGCGATCTTCAACGACGAGCTCGGGCGGCACGGGCTGCTCGACCACGCGCGGAAGCTCGTCTACGACGGGCGCCGTTTCCTCGGGGTCTTCTCCATCGAGCGTGCCCTCGATCGGAATCCCTACGTGCGGGACGACCTCGCGCGGCTCGACGAGGTCGTGCGGTGTTGGCTGCCGACGCTCGCCGGCGCCGCGGCGCTCGACGAGGGCCTGGTGGGCGCGAGCTGCGCGCTCCTCTTCGACGCCCGAGGCCGCGATCTTCACACCTCACCGGCTGCGCGCCGCTGGCGGACCGGTGACCGCGTGCGTCGGCTCGCCGACGCCGTCCGCACCCTCGACGCCGGTCGGGGGGCGACCGTGCTGCACGTCGGCGGCACCGAGGCCCGCTTGGCCCGCCTCGAGCGCGCCGGCGCCACCCGCTACCTGGTCACGCTCCGCCCCACCGCGGCGCCGCTCATCCATCCGGCCGCCGACCTCTCACCGCGCCAGCGGCAGGTCGCCGCCTTTGCCGCCGCGGGCGCCACCGCGAAGGAGATCGGCGAGACCCTCGGTATCAGCTCCCACACCGTCCGCCGCCACCTACGCGTCGCCCACCGGGTGCTCGGCACCCGTAACCGCGTCGAGCTCGCGCGGGCGCTGGCCGAGTCTTCGCTCGCACTCGGTAGTTGAGCCATCTATAGCCGGAAGTGCTCCGGTGGTCAGTTTCGATGGCTGTGACCGTGAGTAGCGACCCGTGCTCGCTGAGCGCTCGGAGGGGCCGAACGACGATCACTCGCCGCAGGGGTCGGGGAGGGGGCGGCTGGGGCCGAGGCCGGCCCAGTTGCCGCGCACGCCCGAGAAGGTGACGCCGAGGCTGATGGCGTCGCAGGAGACGCCCGCGCCACCCGAGCCCGGCTGGCTCCGGACGTCGGCGAGCGTGTCGAGCTGGTTCTCCACGATGTCGCGCTGCGGCGTGCCGACGCAGGTGCCCATGTTGTTGCCTGTATCGAGGAGATCGCTGATCGACCAGCGCCCGGCGACGGTCGCGGTCGGCACCGTGGAGAAGTCCTCGCTTAACGTGCCGAGGACGAAGGCGTCGGTCAGGCGCAGGCGCACGCCGGCCTCCGCGCCCGCGGTGAAGAGGAGGTCGACCCGATCCGGGAGCCGCATGACGAGCGTTCCGTCGGCCATGTAGGCGTTGAAGTCGCGGAAGATGGGCTGGGTCTCGTTGCCCATGAAGAAGGCATCGTTCCGGGCCCACCAGTGGTCGTTGCCGTCCCAGGCCGGCGGGGGCGCCGGCTCGCCGGCCATCATCAGCTCGTCGCCCTCGAAGCTCACGCTGGAGGGGTCGGCGCTCGTGCCGCCGGCCGACTGGGTGAGCACCACCTCGATGCGCGGATCGTTCGCCGTGCCGTTCCAGCGCCGGACCTGGAGCAAGATCGCGCCGATCCCCCGCTCCTGACCGGCCCGCGCCTCGGACTCGAGCTCGGGAAGCACGAGACGGAGGAGCGGGTAGAGGGCGTCGCCAAAGGCGTTGTCGATGCCCTCGTTGCCGTCGATGCGCGGCTCGGCGTCCACGTTCGGCGGGACGCACTCGACCACGGGCACGGGCGGCTGCGAGTCGATGTCGTCCAAGTCGAGGCCGATGTCCCGCCAGCGATCGCCCTCCTGGTTCAGGACCACGTCGCGGAGCGCCACCGTGAGGATGTCCACGTCCGGGCCATCCTCGGCGCTCGGCCGGGGCGGGGGCTTGCGAAGTCCATCCTCGATCGGGAGGTCGGCGCAGGACTCATCGACGCCTCCATCGCAGTCATTGTCGCGCAGGTCACAGCGCTCGGTGGCACCGGCCCAGGTACGGGGGTCGGTATCGTCGCAGTCCGTGCCACCGGAGGGGCAGGCCGCGTCGGGGTGGCCGTCGCCGTCGTCGTCCTCCCAGTCGTTGATGCCGAGGACGTAGTCTGCCGCTCCGTCGCAGTCGTCGTCGATGGCGTTGCACAGCTCATCGGCGAGCGGGCTGCGGCCCGCTTGGCGATCGTCGCAGTCGAGCGGCAGAAGCGAGTGCATGGGAACGACGGTCTCGGACACGGTCGTCGTACCGTCCGGGTCGCCGAATCCGTCGCCGTCTTCGTCGGGGTACCATGTGACCGCCTGGGGCATCTCGTCGATCGCGCCGTCACAGTCGTTGTCCAGTTCGTCGACGAACTCGGCCTGAGGCGAGCTCACGTAGGGCTCGCCGTCGTCGCAGTCGAGCATGGAGGCGCTGGTGCCGGGCTCCCCGGCGCAGGCCATGGTCGACTCGTCGGGGTCGCCATGGAGGTCCCGGTCCGCGTCGACGTAGACGCTCTGAAGAAGCTCTTCGTCGACCATCCCGTCGCAGTCGTTGTCGCGCCCGTCGCAGACCTCGGGCACCGTCGGGTTCGTGCCGCGGCGGGTCTCGTCGCAGTCCTCGCCGCAGGTCTCGCCGTTGCAGCAGCGAGCGTCGACGAAGCCGTCTTCGTCGATGTCCCGGTTGCCGACGGTCGTGGGGTCACAGTCCTCGTCGAGCCCCTCGAGGTCGCAGACCTCAGAGGCGTCCGAGTAGATCGTGGGGTCGTCGTCGTTGCAGTCCGTGCCGCCGCAAGCTGCGTCGTCTTCGCCGTCCCCGTCGGCGTCGACGCAAGCGCCGGCGCAGCGGTCGGCCTCGTCATCGCACGCATCGTCGCCGCACGGAGGTACGCCGGCGACACACCCCAGCGCGTTGGCTCCGTCCACGCCGGGTTGGCAGAGCTCCTCCCCGTTGCAGAAGACGCCGTCGTCGCAGTCGGC
>PABA01000049.1 GCA_002699025.1 Sandaracinus sp.
CCGCGAAGCGGCCCGCGTTCCCTCGACGCGCCGCGCCGGCGCCGCCTACCTCCGCGAAGCGGCCGCCCGCGCTCCCTCGGCGCCCCGCGTCGGCGCCGCCTACCTCCGCGAAGCGGCCGCCTGCCCTCCCGCGACGCGCCGCCCCGGCGCCGCCTTCCTCCGCGAAGCGGCCGCCCGCGCCCCCTCGATGCCCCGCGACGGACAGCGGACGGCGGAGAGCGGACGGCAGCGAGCGCAGCGAGCAGCAGTGAGCGGCAGCGAGTCAGCCGAGCGCGGCGATCACGTCGTCGGGCGCCTGCACCAGCTCCAGGAGCACGCCCTCCGCGCCGATGGGTGCGTCCTCGTTGCCTTTCGGGTGGATGAAGCAGACGTCGTGCCCGGCCGCGCCCTTCCGGATGCCGCCGGGGGTGAAGCGCACGCCCTGCTCCTCGAGCCAGCTCACGCACGCCTTCAGGTCGTCCACCCAGAGCCCGATGTGGTTCAGCGGCGGCGCGTGCACCTTCGGCCGCTTCTCCGGATCGATCGGCTGCATCAGGTCGATCTCCACCGCGTGCGGGCCCTCGCCGAGGCGCAGGATGTCCTCGTCGACGTTCTCCTTCTCGGCGCGGTAGGTCCCGTGGGCCGCCACGCCCAGCAGGTCCACCCAGAAGTGGCGGAGCTTCGCCTTGTCGAGGCCCCCGACGGCGATCTGCTGCACGCCGAGGATGCGGAAGGGTCGTTCGCTCATCGCCCGCGTCATAGCCCGCCGGCCCGCCCCGCGCACGGGCCCCGGCGTCGACCCCCAGGGGACACGAAGAGTCGAGCTCGACGTCGAGCTCGGCTCTTCGCGGGCCACCCTCGACGCCCCCCGGGGAGCTCCCCGCATCCACGCAAGCACACGATATCACCACGTATTCCGCCACCTCCCGAGCCCTCCCCCCGATCCACCGAGCGCCCCCGAGCCCCCCCGGCGTCGCAGGACTCTCTGCGGGACGGGCCGGCGCGAGCGAGCGACCTCGGCGCGTCGACGGGTGACGAATCCGGGCTAGCCCGGAGGCCGTATCTCGGCGAAGCGCGAATCTGCTGCGGGCCCGAAGGATTGTGCGAGGGCGCGTCGACGGGTGACGAATCCGGGCTAGCATCGGCCCCGTGAAGACCTCGCTCACCGGCATCAAGCCCACCGCGACCCCGCACCTCGGCAACTACCTCGGCGCCATCCGACCGGCGCTGAAGCTCGCCGAGCGCTTCCACACCTTCTACTTCATCGCGGACTACCACGCGCTCACCACGGTCCGGGATCCGGCCGACATGCAGCGCTACGTCTACGACGTCGCGGCCACCTGGATCGCCGCCGGCCTCGACCCGGACAAGACGGTCCTCTTCCGCCAGTCCGCCGTGCCCGAGGTCTTCGAGCTCGCCTGGGTCCTCGGCTGCCTCATCAACACCGGCCAGCTCGAGCGCGGGCACGCCTACAAGGACTTCCTCGCCAAGAACGAGGGTCACAAGCCCAACGCCGGGGTCACCTACTACCCGGTGCTCATGGCCGCCGACATCCTCCTCTACGACACCGACGTCGTCCCCATCGGCAAGGACCAGAAGCAGCACCTCGAGCTCACCCGCGACGTCGCCGAGCGCGTCAACCACGTCTTCGGCGGCGGCGACCCGATCCTCGTCGTGCCCGAGGCGATCATCGGTGACGCGCCGCTCGTGCCCGGCCTCGACGGCGAGAAGATGTCGAAGAGCCGCGGCAACGCCATCCCGCTCTTCGCCCCCGCCAAGAAGCTCCGCAAGACCATCATGCGCATCGAGACCGGCTCCGAGCCCCTCGAGGCGCCGAAGGATCCGGAGAGCTCCACGGTCTGGCAGCTCTGCCGCCAGCTCACGCCCGCGGTCGCCGACGAGATGGCCGACAAGCTCCGCGCCGGCGGCTACGGCTGGGGCCACGCCAAGCAGGACTTCTTCGAGGCCCTCGACCACGAGCTCGGCCCCATGCGCGAGACCTACCAGGAGCTCCGCGCCGACGAGGAGCAGCTCGACCTCTTCCTCGCGTCCGGCGCCGAGCGCGCCCGCAACCGCGCGCGCAACACGATGATGCGCGTGCGCGAGGCGACGGGGATCCGGCGGCCGCTCAGCGATCTGAGGCGCACGGTCGAGATCAAGAAGTAGCCGCCCCCGCGCGGCCTCCTTTCGAGAGAACGCACGCCATCGACGTCACGCCTCGGGGGGCGGCGCCGACGTACCCGTGACCCCCTGATGTCGTCCCCGCCCCCGAGCCTGCTCCGCGCCCTGCTCCCCGCCGGCCAAGCCCCCGGCGTGACGGCCGTGCGGGCGCGGCTCGAGGCGGCCGGGGCCGAGGTCACGCTCCGCGGCACGGACTGCTGCGCCGAGGGGCGCTGGGCGCTGGACGTGCGCTTCGAGGAGCAGGCCTTCGAGCTCTGGATGGCGCCGAGCCCGGGAGGCCTCGAGGGGCACCTGCAGACCGCGGCCGGCGTGTCGCTCCCGGAGGCGACGATCGAGGCCGCCGAGGCGAGCGACTTCTGCCTCGCCCTCGCGACGCGTTTCGAGGCCCACCCGCTCCGCGAGCTCCACCGGCAGCTCCGCCTCCTCGCCGCCGCCGCGCCGGACGCCGTGCTGCTCCTGGACGAGAGCGCCTGCACCGCGCGGAGCGGCGCCTGGCTCCGTGAGGTGGCCGCCGCGAGCACGCCGCCCTCGCCGCGCGCGCTCTACGCGGTGCACTGCGTCTACGACGAGCACGGGGTCTGGGTGCACACGCACGGCCTCGGTCGTTGCGGCACGCTCGAGGTCGAGATGCTCGACGTGCCCCGGGAGCGCCTGCCCTGCCTCGGGCCGCTCGTGCACGCCGTCGCCGCGCAGTGGATCGAGCAGGGCCCGCCGCCGCCCTGCGCGCCCTTCTCCGCCGGCCGCGACATCGAGCTCGTCTGGGTGCCCGCCGAGCGCGCCGTCGCCAAGCGCAAGCCCCGCGGCCCCGGCGGCGCGGCCGATCGCGACGAGGCGCACGCGCGCCCCTCGGGCGTGCTCCTCGTGCCGGAGGGCTGGAGCGTGAAGCGCTACCGCTGCCCCTCGAGCCTCGCGCCGATCCTCGAGGGGAACCCGATGCTCTACCTCTCGCGCATGGAGACCGAGCGCATGGCGCTCCTCGCCGCCGAGCGCCTCGGGCGCTTCGCCGCGCTCCAGGCGCGCTTCGGCGAGCGGGAGGGCTGGCGCTTCCTCGTGAAGCTCGGCTACCCGATCACCGACGCCGATGCCGGTGCGAACCTGCGCGCAGGGGGCTGCGGCGCGAGGGCGAGCGAGGAGGCCGCCGGCCAGGACGCAGCCGACGCGGAGGCGGCCGGCGAGGCGCGCGAGCATCTCTGGTTCGACGTGCACGCCGTCGAGGGCGACCGGGTCGAGGCGACGCTGCTGAACGCGCCCTACCACGTGCCCACGCTCGCTTGCGGCGACCGGGGCTGGCACGATCTCGCCCTCCTCAGCGATTGGGTGGTGCTCGGGCCCCACGGCCAGTACGGCCCGGACGCGATCCACGCGCTCGAGGACGCGGTCGCCGAGCGCCCGGACGCCTGAGCGGACGCCCGCCCTCCGCCCGGCCGGCCCGAACGACTCCCCGCCGAGCGCCGCCGCCCAAGCGCTGCCGCCCAAACGCCGCCGCCGCCCGAGCGCTGCCCGCGCACCCTCACCGCCAGCCCGAAGAGAGCCGATGGACTTCGTCGAGACCCCCGCCACCCGCTTCGCCGACCTCCCCGACTTCCCCTGGGAGCCCCAGTTCATGGAGGTCGACCCCGCGGGCCTCCGCATGGCCTGGGTCGAGGCCGGCCCCGAGGACGGCCCGGTCGTGCTCATGCTCCACGGCGAGCCGTCCTGGTCGTTCCTCTACCGCTTCATGATCCGCGACGTCGCCGCGGCCGGCTACCGCGTCGTCGCCCCGGACCTGATCGGCTTCGGGCGCTCGTCGAAGCCGACCGCCGTGCGCGCCTACAGCTACGCGCGTCACTGCCGCTGGGTGCGCCGCTTCATCGAGCAGCGCGACCTCCGGGACATCACCCTCTTCGGCCAGGACTGGGGCTCGCTCATCGGCCTCCGCCTCGCCGCCGAGATGGAGCCGCGCTTCGCCCGCGTCTGCATCGGCAACGGCTTCCTCCCGACCGGCGATCCGCCCGGCAGCCTCCGGAAGGCGCTCCCGAACATGGCGGCCTTCCTGGCCTGGCGCACCATCGCGCTCTACAGCCCGGTCTTCGTCGCCTCGAAGGTGCTCGACCTCGGCACCGGGCGCACGCTCTCTGAGGCCGAGCGCCGCGCCTACGACGCGCCCTTCCCGAGCCGCCGCCACCTCGCCGGCGCGCGCTCCTTCCCGGCGCTCGTGCCGACGACGCCGCGCGACCCGGCGCGGGAGGCGAACGTCGACGCCTGGCGCGTGCTCGAGCGCTGGGAGAAGCCCTTCCTCACGCTCTTCAGCACCGGCGACCCGATCATGCGCGGCTTCGACCGGGTGCTGCAGCGGCGCATCCCGGGCGCCGAGGGACAGCCGCACGCGCGCGTCCGCGGCGGGCACTTCCTCCAGGAGGACTCGGGCCCGGAGCTCGCCGAGAAGCTCGTCGCCTGGATGCGCGCGGACGCCTAGCACTGGGTGCGTAGGAGTGCGTAGCGCGTAGGCGCCAGACGGCCCGAGGGCGGGACGAGCCCCTCACGCCCCAGCCCCTCACGCTCGAAACGGCGCTGCCACTCCTCGGTTCGCGGACGGACGATCTGAACCCGTCGCGCTTCGCCCAGCGCCTACACGCGACCCACTCCTGGTCCGCCGCTCGCCGATGTCGACGCGCGTGGCTGCTCTCGGGCGAAACGATTGCGTCGCGCGACGTCTGCCACGAATCCGCTTCGTGGGCCTCTCGACCCGGATGGATGGCGGAGCGCCCCGTTCCACGAGTCTCGGGCCTGCGCTCGCTGGCATTCCGGTTGCAGCCTGCATGGCCTCGAGGCGGAGAAGCAGATGCAGAGGGTGAGCTTCGTGTGCGCGTGTCTGGTGCTCGGCGTCGCGTGCGGCAGCGGGGAGGACGCAGGGACGCCGAGCAGCTTCGTGGAACCAGGCCCGGCCGACGCCGAGCTCCAGGAGCACCTCCACGCGTTGCTCGACGAGTTCGAGCCGCGCGTCTCGGCCGCGGCCCGCGCCGAGTTCGAGGAGCACGTGGCGACCGCGACAGCTGACGCCGACGCGGGCGTCGACGCCCCGGGCGAGCTGGCCTCGACGAACACCGTCTCGGCGTTCCTCGACCTCGGCGAGCTGGCGTTCCTGAGCGGAAGCGCATCGGGCGCGACCTGGGCGTTCCTGCGCGCGGTCGAGGAGGACCCGGACGACATCGCCGCGCTGGCGCAGCTCGGGTTCGTGCTCACCTACGAAGAGCGACACGCCGACGCGAGACCCTTTCTGCTGCACGCCTACGCGCTCGGGCCCGACCAGCTCTACACGGTGCTCGTCACGCTGGCGCTGAGCTACGCGGCCGAAGGCGACTACGAACGCTGCATCTACTTCCTCGAGCGCGCGGTCTCGAACGAGCCGAACGACGCGCACCTCCAGCACGAGCTGGCGAAGTGCTACTTCCGGGCAGGCGCCACCGGCGCCGGCGAGAACGCGCTCGACATCGCTCGAAGGCTCTCGCCGGATGATCCGGACATCGCCGCCACGGAGGCCAACCCACCGCCCGCTGGGCCGGACGAGGAGCCGAACATCGCCTCCGCCGAGAGCGACCCCGGGGCTCTCTCGACCGCCCACGCGCTCTGCCTGGAACAGGCGCAGCAGCGGCTGGCCGACGACGTGTCGCCTCCGTTGGGAGAGATCTACGACGCCGACGCCGAGTTCACCGCGGAGCTCGTACGCGCGGCGTCGGTGCGATCCGAGTGTGAGCTGCAATGTCATCGCGACCTGCCGCCAGGCGGCGCCCAGCAGATGTGCGACGCGCTGTGCAAGTCGGCGGAGTGCGGCGCCGCGAAGAGCGCGTTTCCCTTGGCGCGCGCGCGCATCCTGCTCGAACGGACGAGGTGGCATGGCGCGAGCGCGACCATGCGCGGCTCGTACGCTCAGTGCTCCTGGAGCGCGTACTTCCGGCTGCGCGGGCGGGTCGCCCGGTACGAGCGCGAGCTCGTGTGGGACATGATCTTCCAGAACCTCGGACAGTGGCTCGAGCTCCAGGTCGAGAACTGGAGCTCGATCGATGAGAACGTCGAGCTCCTGGCCGAGGAGGTGGAGCAGATCTGCACGGCGGCGGAGGAGGAGTGGGAGCACGTGGACTGGGCGCACCCCACCGCGTTCGATCCGTTCCGCGACCTGGACCTCAGAGCGTGTGCTCCGCTCATGCCGTCGCTCTGCTTCCACATCACGAACCACTCCGTGAGCGTCACGACACCGCTCTGGCCCGGCTCACCACTCACCTCCGAGCTCTCCTACGACGCGCGCGGCGGCGGGTTCAACATGACGCTCGAAGCCCAGGTCTGGAGCCGGAGCGCCGGCGGTGGGCTCGTCGAGGGGGCGGCGACCGTGAAGTTCGATCTGCAGCGAGGCCTCGGTGTGAAGACGGAGGCGAAGGTCGCCGGTCAGGTCAGCGAGCCCTTGTCGCGAGAGCGGTACCTCTTCACCCCTCGCTCGGACTGAGCGGGTGTCCGCGCGAGAGCTCGCCTCTGGGCCGAGCGCTCGACCGACGGTCGACACGGGGACACCGGACGGCCGAGACCGAAGGTCGAGCGAGCGGAGAGCGGACGGCCGAAAGCGCAGGTCGAGCGCTGCCGCCGCGCGCGCACGCCTCTGACCGCTCCCTCCGCGGACGCGTCCCCTCCGCGCGTGGATGACCCCGCCCCACGGACGGCGGACAGCGGAGAGCGGACGGCCGACCGAGACCGAAGGTCGAGACAGCGGACAGCACACCGTCTTCCGAGCCCCCGTTCGTCCGCGGTTTCGACCGGGGCTGGAGCGGCGCACCTCCGAGGGGCCGCCGTACGCGTGTCCGCGGCGGGCGCTTCCTCGGGACACGGGCCCGGAGTTGGCCGAGGATCCGTCGCCTCGATGCGTGCGGACGCCGGAGGGCGACTCGCGAACCGGGCGGGGGCCGGACCCCGGGATCGGGATCGGGATCCGGCGATCGTCAGCGCCCGAAGAGGAGCGTGTCGCACATCAGGTTGCCGTGCCGGGCCACGCGCTCGCCCTGGATGTCGAAGGGCCCGACCTCCCCGAAGGTCGCCGCGCCCAGGAAGGGCACGCCGCCCACGGCCTCGCGGTAGATCCGCGCGACCTCCCCCGTGCCGTCTCCGATCGCACCCACGCAGCCCCCGCAGTAGATGAGCACGCCCCCGCCGAGCGGCGGCCGCTGCCCCCGCCCGATGGCCCGGTCGACCACCTGCTGCGTCCGGTCGAGGAGCGAGCCTCGCGTGCCCATCATCAGCTCGATCTCGTCGCCCTCCTCGAGCTCCGTGAAGAACGAGACGGCCTGCGTGTCCGCGTGCAGCTCGTGCGGGTGCGAGAGGAGGTAGCGCGGCACCCGATGCGTCCGGTCGACCACCCGGCCGATCGGCGAGAGCGTCGTCTCCGCCAGCACCGAGCCACCGGTCTTCCGCGCCTCGGCGAGCGCGCCGCTCATCCACTCGTCGAGGACCTCCGCCGCGGGCCGGCCGTCGATCGTGTGCACCGTGCGTCCCGTGCAGCGGGTGACCCGCCCGCGCCGCTTCGTGCCGAAGTAGCCGCTCACGAAGCCCGCGTGCACGGTCGCGTCGGCGCGGAAGGCGACGACGAGCGCGCCCTCGCTCAGCGAGCGCTCGGCGTCGAAGACCCGCCAGGCGCCGCTCAGGTCGTCGTCCGCCGCGCTCCCGCCCGCGACCGAGATGGGTGAGCCCCAGCCGCCGCTCGCGAGGCCCTCGAGCACCCGCTCCTCGAAGCCCGGTGTCGCGTGCACGAGCACCGCGTCCGGCTTGCCGCCGAGCTCCGCCTCGAGGCGCGCCACCGCCTGCTCGACGTCCCGCCGGGCGCGCGGCGCGCTCGTGTCGATCAGGGCGTGGGCGAGGGTGACGCGGTCGGCGGGCTCGAAGGCGAGGCCGAAGGCGCCGCGCTCGAAGCCGCGTGGCGTGAAGACGCCCTGGAAGGAGGTCGCGCCGAAGAGCGGCACGCCCTTGGCGCGGGCCTCGCGCTGGAACCCCTCGATGTCGCCGTCCACCGTCGCGTAGCAGAGCACCCCGCGCGCGCCCCCGAGGGCGCGCGGCGCATCCATGAACTCCATCCCGAACCTTTCCCGCTGGAGAGCACCACCTGCTCCAAACGCGAGAAAAGGGTCGCACGCCGCGTGACGATTGCGAAGGCAGGGTGTCCATCCCGTGACGGGCCGCGGGCCGGGGACGCGAGGTCGCGGATGGTCGTCGCGGCTCAGCCGGGGAGCGCGACGCCCGTGACCTCGTCGGGCGGGAAGGGCAGGTCGAGGCGGGGGCGGCGCGTCGCCGGGCGTCGGTAGAGCGGCGGGTGGGCGTCGAAGGCCGTGTAGTTGAAGAAGCGCCAGTAGAGCAGGGCGTAGGCGCGCTCCTCGAGACCCTCGAGCGCCTCGAGCTCGGCGCGGCGCTCCGGGTGCAGGCAGGCGGCGATCGAGGCGTCGATGGCGTCCGCGTCCCACTCCGTCGGCGCCCAGCCGGGCTCGTCGGGGTCCGGGCGCGCGGGCCCGGGATCGGCGCCGCCGCGCCAGAGCGAGGGCTGGCCTCCCGCGGGGAAGGGGTCGACCGGCTCGCCGTTCAGGAGCGCCGTGAAGTGCACGTGGGGCGGGACCCAGGGGAAGGTCAGGAGGCCGTCGACGGAGGAGAAGCCGCTCAGGCCGAGGGGCTCGCCGCGGAGGACGCGCTGGCCGGGCTCGACCTCGGCGCGCGCGAGGTGGTTGCAGAGCGTCACCAGCCCCTCGCCGTGGTCGAGCACCACCTTGAGCCCGCCGCGCTGCATCAGGTTCTCGACGCGCATCACCTTCGCCGGCGCCGGCGCGACGACGCGCGTACCGACGGGGACGACGAAGTCGACGCCCATGTGGCCGTTGTAGGTGAGGCGGCCGCCGCGGAAGTCGCGGGCGAAGGTGACGCGCACGTCGTAGCCGGCGTCGCGCGGGGCCGGCTCGACGTTGAAGAGGTTGAGGATGGGGGCGCGGCGGTCGGGGCGGCGCCAGCCGAGCCAGGTGAGGGGGCCGAGGCGCGGGCGGAAGATGCGCAGCGAGCTGAGGTCCCATTGGGTGGGCGGCGTGTGGGGATCGCCGGCGAGGGCGAGCCAGCACTGGCGGAGGCCGCGGCCGAGGGGCCGCAGGCCGACGGCCTCGAGCGGGCCGATGCGGTGGCGGATCATGGCGCGCATGGTGGGGTCCCCCGGGGGTCGAGCATCGCCCGGGAGCATGGCAGGGGATGCAAACTGGCACAAGCTGCCATTTGACACCCGGGGTCATGAGTGCTGGGATCGGAGGGTGCCGGAGGAGCGACCGAGCCGCCGCGAGCGGAACAAGCGACGCACGCGCCGGGCCATCGCGGAGGCGGCGCTCGCGCTCTTCGAGCGGGACGGCTTCGAGGCGGTGACCGTCGACCAGATCGTGGAGCGTGCGGACGTCTCGCCGCGGACCTTCTTCCGCTACTTCGCGACGAAGGAGGACGCGGCCTTCCCGCACTGGGCCGAGCGGCAGGCGGCCTTCGAGGCGCGGCTGGCGGAGGCGGGGCGCGGGGGCTCGCCGATGGCGGGGGTGCGGGAGGCGCTCGGGGCGATGACCGAGCCGATCGAGGCGGACCCGGCGGCGGAGCTGCGGCAGCAGCGGGTGGTGGATGCGTCGCCGGCGCTCCGGGCGAAGGAGGCCGAGCTCTTCGAGGCGTGGGGGGAGGCCATCGGGGCGCACCTGCGGAAGGGGCGGAGTCAGCGGGCCGCGCGCGACGCGGCGGTGGTGGCGGCGGCGATCCTCGGCGCCGTGCGGGCGTCCTTCCGGGCGTGGGTCCGGAGCGACGGCAAGCTCCGCTTCGCCCGCCTCGAGGAGGAGGCCTTCGAGGCGCTCCGCGTCGCCTTCGGCGACTGAGGGGGGCCGCGTCGCCCGTCGGCCGGGCCGCTCCGCTCGGGTGAGCGCGCGCCGCGCGTCCCCGCCGTTCGCCGAGCTCCTCCGTCGCCTCGTTTCGGGGGGCGGCGGCCTCCGGCCGTCGCGAAGCGGTCCGCCGTCCGCCGTCCGTGCTGTCGCTCGAGGGGGCGGTCCATGCTCGCGGAGAAGGCGGCGCGTCGGCTGCCACGCGATCGCGTGCGGCCTCGGTCCGTCGCGCCGTCGTCGGTGGTTCGCGAGCTGGGGCAGCGGCTCCGGGGCGCCCCCGCGGTTCAGCGCTTTTTCTTTTTCTTCTTCTTCTTCGGCACCCGCAGCCGGTCGGGGCGCCGGGGCAGGTGGCGGAGCCCCATCCAGCTCAGCGCGGCGAGGTGCTCGGCCACCTTGTCCGCCGGGAGCTCGGGGTGGTCCACCCACCAGCGGCCCACGTAGGTCACCATGCCGATGAGCGCCTGCGCATAGATCGCCGCGTACTTCGGGTCGAAGCCCGCGTCCTGGAAGCTCGCGGCGAAGACCTTCTCCACCCGGGAGGCCACCGTCGAGAGCAGGCTCGCCAGCCGGCCCCCGCTCACCGCCGTCGGGGCGTCGTGGCAGAGCACGGCGAAGCCCGCCGGCTCGTTCCGCACGTACTCGAGGAACGCGACGATGGCGGCCTCGGCGCGCTCCCGCGGGGAGCCCTCGACGATGGCCTCCGAGATGGTCGCGACCACCCGCTCCATCTCGCGATCCACGACCACCGCGTAGAGCCCCTCCTTGCCGCCGAAGTGCTCGTACACGACCGGCTTGGACACGCCGGCGGCGCTGGCGATCTCCTCGACCGATACGGGCTCGTAGCCCCGCTCGGCGAAGACCTCGCGGCCCACTTCGATCAGCTGGGCGCGGCGCTCGGCGGCGGACATGCGTTTGCGACGGCGGGTGCTCATCTCGGCGAACCTACTTGCGCGTAACTTACGAATCTGTAACCTACGGTCATGTAACTTACGTATTGGTAGGTTGCTGAACCGTAGGTCCACGTTAGCGCGCGGGCCGACTCACCACCAGGACGCCGATGACCTCTCCCCTCCCGCGGCTCCCCCGACTCCCCCCACTGCCCTGGCTCTCGGCCCGCGATCGCCTCGCCGACGCGGCCCGGCGCCTCTTCCTCGACCGGCAGGCCCGCTTCTGGCTGCGCGCCCTCGACCCGCTCCTCGACCCGAGCGGTCTCCGCGCGCGGGTGCGCCGGGTGGTCGAGGAGACCGCCGACGTCCGCACCTTCGTCCTCGAGCCCGGTCCGGGCTGGCGGGGCCACCGCGCCGGGCAGCACACGACGATCGAGGTGCCCATCGACGGCGTCCTCACGCGGCGCTGCTACTCGATCTCTCGCGCGCCCGGCGCCCTCGCCATCACGGTCAAGCGGGTGCCGGGGGGGCGGGTCTCCGGCTGGCTCCACGACCACCTCCACGCCGGCGCGGTCATCGGCCTCTCGCCGGCCGCGGGCGACTTCGTGCTGCCCGAGCCGCTGCCCCCGCGCCCGCTCTTTCTGACCGCGGGGAGCGGCATCACGCCCGCGCTGGCGATGCTCGAAGAGCTCGCCCGGCGGGACGCGCTCGGGGGCGCCACGCTCGTGCACCACGCCCGTTCGCGGGAGGACGTGATCGCCCGGGGCTGGCTCGAGGGGCTCGCGCGCGAGCACGCCGGCTTCCGCCTCGTGCCGCTCCTGGACGACGCGCCCGACGGGCCGCCGGGCTTCGAGCCGCAGCGTTTTCGCGCGCTGGTGCCCGACTTCGCGGAGCGCGCCACGTTCCTCTGCGGGCCGCCGGGCCTGATGACGCGGGTCGAGGCGCTCTATGCGTCCGCCGGCGCTTCGGGGCGGCTCCGGCGCGAGCGCTTCGTCGCGGCGCGGCCGGCGGTCTCGGCGCCGAGCGCGGCGGCGCGGGTGCGGCTCGCGCGGAGCGGGCAGACCGTGACCCTCGAGGGGCCGGGCTCGCTCCTCGAGCAGCTCGAGCGCGCCGGCGTCCGCCCGGAGCACGGCTGCCGCATGGGCATCTGCCTGAGCTGCCGCTGCGAGAAGCTCGCTGGCGTCACGCGCGACCACGACACCGGCGCGACCAGCGAGGAGCCGGAGCCCATTCGCCTCTGCGTGTCGACCGCCTGCTCGGACCTCGAGCTCGACCTCTGACTCCGAGGGTCGGGCCGCGAGCGGCCCGCGGGACCCGTCATCGGCGCGCCCCGGAACGCCTCTCCCGACGCCGCGCGGCTGCACGTCCACCTCCCGCTGCACGTCCACCTCCGGCTGCACGTCCGCCTCCTGCACCTCCACCTCCACCTCCACTTTCCCCACCTCCAACCCGGATGATCCCATGACCCCCAGCTCCCCTCGCCTGAACGAGCTCCAGCTCGCCGCCCTCGCCCGCGAGCTCGACGCCATCGAGGCCGAAGCCCGCGCCGACCTCGGCGAAGCCGACCTCGCGCACATCCGCCGCGTCATGCGCGTGGCCTTCGTCGCCGAGGTGGCCGGCCGCGGCCTCCTCGCGTTCGGCGTCGATCCCCTGAGCTTCGTGCTCGGCACCGGCGCCCTGACGCTCTCGAAGATCCTCGAGAACATGGAGATCGGCCACAACGTGATGCACGGCCAGTACGACTGGTCGCGCGACCCCGAGCTCGACTCCCGCGCCTACGAGTGGGACATCGTCTCCCCCTCGGCGTCCTGGCGGCACGCCCACAACTTCGAGCACCACACCTACACGAACGTGCTCGGGAGGGACCGGGACCTCGGCTACAACCTCGTGCGCGTCTCGGCCGAGCAGCCCTGGAACCCGGGGTACCTCGTCCAGCCGCTCACGGCCCTCGGCCTCGGCCTGTTCTTCGAGTGGGGCGTCGCCCTGCACGACCTCCGCCTCGAGGAGCTTCGCAGCGGCGAGTCGAGCCCGCGGGAGGTCTGGGCGCGCGCGCGGCCCTTCCTGCGCAAGGCCGGCTGGCAGCTCGGCAAGGACTACGTGTTCTTCCCGCTCCTCGCCGGGCCGAACGCGCCGCGCGTGCTCCTCGGCAACCACCTCGCGAACCTGGGCCGGAACCTCTGGGCCTTCGCCGTCATCTTCTGCGGGCACTTCCCGGAGGGCGCCGAGGTCTTCCCGGAGGCCGACCTCGAGGACGAGAGCCGCGGGCATTGGTACCTCCGCCAGCTCACGGGCTCGGCGAACATCGAGGGCGGGCGCGCGATGCACCTGCTCTCGGGCCACCTGAGCCACCAGATCGAGCACCACCTCTTCCCCACCGTGCCGGCGTGGCGCTACCCGGAGATGGCCCGGAAGGTCCGGGAGGTCTGCGCGCGCTGGGGCCTGCCGTACAACACCGCGCCCCTCGGGACCCAGCTCCGGAGCGTGGCCCGCAAGCTGCTCCGGCACGCGCTGCCGACCCGCCCGCGCAGGCCGGAGCCCGAGCCGACCGCCGCCGAAGCTCCCACCCCCGCCCGACCCCCCATCGCCGCCTGAGCCGCCCCGGCCCCCGAGCTCGGCGGCCACCAAGCGCGCCCCCGCGGCCAGGCGCCCGCCCGACCTCCCCGCCCCAGAACATTCCGCCCCCACCAAAAGCGCCCTGCGGGCCCCCGGTCGGCGCTGGGCCGGCCAGCCAGGCGCCCGCCCGACCTCCCCTCCCTAGAACATTCCGCCTCCACAAGAAGCGTCCCGAAAAGCGTCCTGCGGACACCCGGCCGGTGCGGGGCCGCCTGGGGCGGCGCGGAGGGGGGCGCCCACGCGCCCGGCGACGAGGGCCCACGGATCGCTTTCGCGAATCATCTCGGAGCGTTGCCCCGTGGCCGCTCGCCTCGGGCGCCACCTCGCGAGCGCTCGAGCCAGGCCGCCTCCAAAAGTTGAACTTGACGTCAAGTTCAACTCGTGACACCTCTTCACCATGCTCGAGGTCGACGGCGTCCGCGTTCCCCAGCAGCCCCGCTCGCGGCGCACCCGCGCCAAGCTCCTCGAAGGGGCCCAGCGCGCCTTCTCGGAGCTCGGCTACGCCAGCGCCACCGCCCGCGTCATCGCCGAGCGGGCGGGCGTCTCGGCCGGCAGCTTCTACCAGTACTTCCGCGACAAGGACGCCGTCCTCCGCGAGCTCGCCGTCGGTCGCTTCCAGGGCATCGCCACCCGCGCCCTCGCCATCCTCGACGACGACGCCGAGCCCCCCGCCGCCGACCTCGAGCGCGACGCCCGCCAGCGCATGGCCGCGGTCGTCGAGGCCGTCATGGCCTACCACTACGAGGACCCGGGCCTGCACCAGGTGCTCCACGAGCGCCGCGCCTACGACCGCGAGCTCGACCACCTCACGCGCCAGGCCGAGGCCGCCCTCTTCGAGGCCATCGCCGGCCTCCTCGCCCGCTGGGAGCACTCGGGCGACCACGCCGCCACCGCCTTCGTCCTCTTCGGCATGGTCGAAGGCACCATCCACGCCCACTGCCTGGGCGGCCCCGTGGTCCCCGACGACCGCTTCGTCGACGCTCTCGTCGACGCCCTCGTGCGCGTCGCTCTGCCGCACCGATCCCCAGGTTCCTGACCCGCAGCCCGGACGTGGCGCGCTCGACGCGCGTCCTCCGACGTCCAGCCCGGACGCGCCCTTCTGCGCGCACCCCCCGAAACCCCACCCCGACGACGGCGCCGCCACGCGCCTCCCACCCCGGAGAGAGACCCATGTCCAAGCTCGAAGAGCTCATCGAGAACTACAAGCGCGACCACCAGCACCCGGTGAACAAGGCCACGCACATGGTCGGCATCCCGATGATCGTGCTCTCCCTGCCGCTCATCTTCTTCGTGCCCCCCATCGGCATCGCGCTCTTCGTCTTCGGCTGGATCCTCCAGTTCATCGGCCACGCCTTCGAGGGCAAGCCCCCCAGCTTCTTCCGCGACCCGACCTTCCTGCTCGTCGGCCCGACCTGGTACGCCAAGCGCATCTGGTCGAAGCTCACGGGCCAGCCCTTCGACGAGCCGAAGCCCGAGCCCACCGAGGCCGAGGCCGCGCCGGCCGCCACGATCCACGCCTGAGCCCGGGCCGAATCGGACCGCCTTCGAGACGCGTCGCCCCCGGCGGCGCGTTTCGCGTTCCGTCCCACCGCGCTCCGCGTCCCCTCCGCTTCACCGCTTCAGACGCGGCTCGACGCACCCGGCTCCAGACGCGACTCGGCTCGAGACGCGTTTCGACGCACCCGGCTCCAGAGGCGGCTCGACGCATCCGGCTCGAGAAGCGGCTCGACGCGCCCGGCTCGAGACGCGGTTCGACGCACCCGGCTCGAGACGCGGCTCCAGACCTCGGCCCCACACCCCACTCCACACCACTCCGCGCCGCTCCGCGCGCGTCCCCGCGCCACCGACGCGCCCCCGCGCCACCCCGCGCCGCCCCTCAGAGCCGCGAGAGCGCGAAGCGCATCGCGTCCCGCACCACGTCCCGCAGCCGCTCCGTCAGCGACTCCCACGGCAGCGCCCGCCCCTCCGGCAACGCCCGCACCATCATCGCGTCCACCCCCAGCCCCGGGTCCGGGCTCGTCATCTCCGAGACGCGCTCCGCGATCGCCCGCGCCTCCCCCAGGTCCGGCCCCGACGCCCCCGCGAGCAGCCGCAGCCGCAGCCCCACCGTCTGCTTCGCCGCGTGGTCGTCGATGGCCCGATGCGCCGCCCGCGCGTCCCCCCGCACCAGCGCCTCGAGCGCCACGATCGGCGCCTCGTCGTCCGAGGGGATGCGCGTCGACACCACCCGCGAGTCCTCCCCCCGCGGCGCCGACCCCACCTGGAGCGCCCGCCCCGCCGACGCCAACCGGAAGAGCGGCGCCGCCTCGGGCCGCGTCATGTCCGCCGCCTTCGCCAGCGTCGCCGCCAGCCGAAAGCGCGTCGTCGCCAGGCATGCGGCCGCCAACGCCGACACGTCCGGCAGCCCCTCCCGCCCCCGCAGCGCGCGGATCCCGTGCAGGTCGAGCACCAGCGTCGCCACCGCGTCCACGCTCCGCACGCAGGTCGTCAGGTGCCCCTCCGCGTGCGCCCGCTCCGACCCCCGCATCGACCCGTCCACGAACGCCGCCACCGAATGCGCGTCCTGCAGCGGCCCCGGCTCCCAGCCCACCCGCTCCCGCAGCGCCCGCTCGCGCATGCGCCGCCACGCCGCCTCGGCCACCGTGCGTCCGCGCCGAAACGCGCCGTCGTCCTCCGTCCGCACGGCGACACGCACGCGCTCCATGGGCGTCGCCGCGTCCAGCTGGACGCGCCAGGCCAGCGCCGTCTCGCCGCCCTGCACCTCCGCGAGCCGCTCCGCCACCCGCGCCAGGTCCTCCTGCACGGCCGGCTGCGGCTGCCCGAGCGTGGCCGCCACGTCCGCCAGCGAGAGCCCCCGCTGCCGAAGCCGCACGAAGGTCGAGGCGCGCGGCCCGAGCCGCGCCAGGGTCGCCTCGAGCTTCTCCGCGATGCGCTCGCCGAGCGCCGGGTCCCGCGTCAGGAAGACCGGCGTCGGCAGGTGGGCGACCAGCGCCGCCGCGGGGGTCTCGTCCTCCACGTGCCGCTCGGCCTCCCGCCGCGCGAGCACCGCGAGGTAGGCCGCGAGCTGCCCGCCCGCCCAGACCCGCAGCGCGCCGCCCCCGTTGCGTCGGACCCGCTCCCAGACCCGCGCCGTCACCGTCGGCAGCTCCGTCAGGTCCGGCCCGGTCGCCTCGGCCCGCCGCTCGTCGAGGACGTGGAGCACGACGAGCTGCACCGCGCGCCCGTGCCGGCGCTCGAGCTCCGTCCAGGCGTCGTCGTCCCCCCCGACGCACGCGGCCACCAACGCGCGGTCGTCCAGCCCACCGTGTACCACCGCGGCATGGTCGCGCTCGCCGTCCCAGCAGGTCAACCACGACCGTGGTGGTGCGGCGCGCCCCCCGGCGATAGGCTCGGCCTCGCCCCGGACCCGCCCACGCAGCCATGAGCGACGACACCCTCCGCCGCCGCCTCGAAGCCCTCGAGGCCCGCCAGAAGCTCAACGACGCCACCGACGAGGCGCTCGAGCTCGCCCAGCGCGATCGGCTCGCCCTCGCCGAGACCGTGCGCAGCATCCTGCCCCTCCTCGTGAGCCACACGGGCGCCGAGATGGCCTGGCTGCGCACCTTCGACGAGAACCTCGAGCTGCGCGACTTCACCTACGGCGGTCCGCCCGGCAGCTTCCCCGTCGAGGGCGACGCGCTCACGGCCGTGACCGACGACGGCAAGCGGCTCGTCCGCCGGGAGGGCGACCACCTCGTGCTGGCGCAGCCCCTCGACGTGGCCGGCGAGCTCTTCGGCGCGGCCGCCATCGCGCTCCCCAAGAGCGTCGACAAGGGGAAGCTGAGCACGCTCGAGGCGCTCCTCGACACCTGGTGCGAGGAGCTCGACAACTACCTCGCCGCCATCGCGCTCACGCGCAAGAAGCACCGCATCACGACCGCCCTCTCCGACGCGCTCAAGGAGCCGATCGTCGACGTCGGCGTGCACCGGGCGATCGAGGTGCTGAAGGAGAACGTCGCCTTCGACGACATGCTCCTCGTCTTCCGCCACGAGGACGACCTCCGCGGCGCGAGCCTCCACTACAAGGTCATCCAGGACGGCGAGCTCACGCACGACTCGCGCACGCCCGACATGGAGGTCGACGAGTTCCTGCGGACGCACGCGGCGCCGCTCCTCAAGGGCGAGTCGCGCGACCTCCTCGAGCGCTTCGGCGTGGCGCGCGGGCGCGAGGAGGTGCTCATCGCCGGCGTGCGCGATCAGCGCGTCGTGGGGCGGGTCGTGTGCACGAGCGCGCGGGGCGAGTTCAACACCTTCGACCGCGACCTCCTCGAGCTCTTCGCAGACTACCTGCGGCAGCGCGTCGTCGACTTCAACCGCGAGTGGAAGGCGCTGAGCCGCGTCTTCCCCGGGCCCGTCGTGAACCGGCTGCTCGCCGAGGAGGGCTACGTGCAGAAGTGGCTCTCGCCGCGCGTGGTCGACGCGGCGATCCTCTTCACCGACATCAGCGGGTTCACGCGAATCAGCGAGCAGGTGCTGAAGGCGCCCGAGCGCGTGGGCGAGCTCGTCGACCGCTGGGGCGAGGCCGTGGTGGACATCGTGTGGGAGACCGGCGGGGTCTTCGACAAGATGGTCGGCGACTGCGTGATCGCGATGTGGGGGCCGCCCTTCGGCGAGATGGACGCGCAGGAGGCGTGCCGGCGCGCCGCCGAGGCCGCCGTGCGGATCCGCGACTACACGAAGACGCTGAACGACGGCGCGCTGCTCGAGGAGCTGCGCGGGCTCGAGCCGCCCATCGGGGTGGCCACCGGCATCCACTACGCGCCGATCTGCGTGGGGCTCTTCGGGCCCGACGAGGACTACACGGGCTTCTCGAGCGGGATGAACAACACGGCGCGGCTCCAGGGCGTGGCCGAGCGCGACGAGATCCTCTGCATGGACGCCTTCGTCGAGGCGCACGGAGACGCCGAGGCCTTCGGCGAGGAGCGCCAGGCCGCCGTGAAGAACGTCGCGGCGCCCCTGCGTTTCCGCCCGCTGAGCTGAGCCGAGCGCGCACCGCCGGCTCTCCACCCGCCCGCCGACGGCCCCGGCCTTCCTGGGCTCCGCCGCGCGCTGCGTTCTCCCCGCTCCGCCGGGCGCTGCGTTCTCCCCGCTCCGCCGAGCGCTGCGTCTTTCCCCGCTCCGCCGAGCGCTGCGAGGCCCGACGCCGCCTTCGAGCCCTTCGCGGCCCCCCGACCTCGCCGCCACGCCCGAGCCCGAAGCCACGGCCCGGCGTCCCGGCTCGCGCGATCGCTTGACACATCTCCCGCCGCTGGCTACATCGCCCCCTCCCCACGCGGAAGTGGCGGAACTGGCAGACGCGCAGGATTCAGGTTCCTGTGGGGTAAAACCCGTGGAGGTTCGAGTCCTCTCTTCCGCACCCCGAGCCGCTTCGGCGACTCCGACGGGCCCCGCTTCGGCGGGGCCTTCGTCGTTCTGGCTTCCTGCTCCAGGCGCGGGCATGGGGGTGGCGGTCCGCCACCCGTCCGCCGCCGATCCGCCGATTCGTCGCCGTAAGGGCGCGGAATTGCTCGGGCGCGTTTCCGGCACGGGGCGTGAAGTCGTGTCCGGGTGGCGTGACGCAGCCGCGCATGGACATCCCGGGGTCGAGCCTGATGCTGACGCGGCGGACGGAGCTGCGGAAGCTGTTCTGGCGGCCGGGGGAGCTGGCGGGGGTGCGGGTCGGCGACGTGTTCCTCTACGCGATGGCGTGGGCGCAGGAGGAGACGGGGGTGGCCGTGAACCAGGTGGTGATGATGCCGAACCACCACCACACGCACGTGGAGCAGACGCCGGAGGGCGGGCAGCTGGGGGACTTCCAGCGGCGGCTCCACCGGGAGTCGTCCATCGCGCTGAAGAAGCTGCTGGCGGCGGAGGGGTACGAGGCGCCGCCGTCCGTGTGGTGCGGGTCGTCGAAGACGCATCAGCTGCATCTGGTGGGCGCGGCGGCGGAGGCGGCGACGCTGACGTACGCGCGGCTGAACCCGGTGGCGGCCGGGCTCGTGGGGCGGCTCGAGGACTACCCGGGCGTGATCGTCACCTGGGAGGACTGGAAGCGCGGGTACATCGAGGTGCCGCGGCCCTGGTGCTTCGATGGGCGGAAGCACCCGCCCGTGCGCCGGCTCTGGCTGCGGGCGCCGCGGCAGCTACTGGCGCTCTTCGAGGGCGACCTCGGGGCGCTCGTGTACTGGCTCGAGAAGCTCGCGCGGGGCGAGGAGCGGGCCGTCCGCGCGGCCATGAAGGGCGCGCCGATGGGGGCCGAGCGGCTGATGGCGCTGCACCCCTGGACCGAGCCCACCGCGCCGCGGAAGGACCGCGAGCTCCAGGGGCGGGTCGTGCCGACCTTCAAGGTCGTCGGGGACGACGAGGAGGCGGAGCGCATCCGCGCCCACTGCGCCGACGAGGTGACGGCCTACCGCGGGGACCACCGCAAGGCCGAGAAGAAGTGGGCCGACCCGAAGGTCGACCGGAAGACCGTCGTCTACCCCTTCGGCAATCACCTCCGCCGCCTCCGCGACCACGTGCGGGTCGCGCCGCCGAAGGACGACGCCATCCTGCTGCGCCCCGCCGTCGCGCCGCCGGAAAGCGACCCGGGCGGCCCGGACGAACCGGCTCCGGCGGAGCGGAGCGGAGAGCAGGTCGCCGCCGCGAGCGCGGGGAGCTCCTCCGGCGGCCACGTCGACTTCCTCGCCCTCGGCGCCGAGCTCGACGCCGCCCTCCCGGACGACCCCGTCGAGAAGAAGAAGGCCCTCCGCGCGCTCGTCGAGCACGAGGCCGCCGAGCAGCGCGAGGCGCTGGCCGAGGACGACGACCACGAGACCCTCCCCGAGCGCATCCAGGCCACCGACGACCCCGCCGACCTCCGCGCCCAGACCACCCGCCGCACCGAGCGCGTCACGCCCGACGAGCCCGCCCCGAAGAAGG
>PABA01000050.1 GCA_002699025.1 Sandaracinus sp.
CCCCCAGCGACCTCGAGGTCCTCGTGACCTAGCCCAGAAGAAAAACAGCAGGCTGCCCTTGACCCGCCTCATAGAAGGGCACGGGCAGGGGCACGGGGCCGCGCCTGGTCGTTCAGTCCTTCGGGCTTCGTTGGCGCGGCAGGGGCACGGGCAGGGGCACGGGGCCGCGCCTGGTCGTTCAGCCCTCGGGCTTCTTTGGCGCGGCAGGGGCACGGGGCCGCGCCTGGTCGTTCAGTCCTTCGGGCTTCTCTGGCGCGGCAGCGTGATGCTGACCGTCGACCCCTCCTGGCCCGAGCTCTGCAGCATCACCGTGCCCCCGTGCGCCTTCACGATGCGCTCCACGATCGCCAAGCCCAGCCCCGTCCCGGACGACTTCGTCGTGAAGAACGGGTCCCGCGCCCGCGCCCGCACGAGCGTGTCCATGCCCTCGCCCGTGTCCATGAAGCGCACCGCGATCCCCGGGCCCCCCTCGATCTCCACGGGCTCCCCGCGCACGGTCAGGACGCCCCCCTCGGGCATCGCCTGCATCGCGTTCGCCACGATGTTCGCGAACACCCGCTGCAGCAGATCCTTGTCCCCCTCGATGGTCCCCTCGACCCCGTCGACCTCGATCTCCACGTCCACGTTCGTCATCGAGACGACCGGGTCCTTCCGCGCCACGCCGAGCGCCCCGCGCACCAGCTCCCCGAGATCGATGGTCGACCACTGCGGCTCCACCGGCCGCGCGTAGGTCAGCAGATCCCGCACCAGCCGGTTCAGCCGGTCGCTCTCCTCGTCGAGCACCTGCAGCAGCGTCGCCCGGTCCTCGTCCCCGAGCTTCTCCCGCCGCAGCCCGGCCACGGCGTTCTTCAGCACCGCCAGCGGGTTCCGCACCTCGTGCGCGATCACCGCCGAGAGCTCGCCCACGGCCGCGAGCTGCTCCTTCTTCACCAGCTCCCCCTGCACGTGCTGGAGCTCGTCGTAGCGGTGCCGGAGCTCGAGCGTGCGCTGCGTGAGCGCGTTCGCCGTCTGCACGAAGCGATCGAGCAGGAGGTAGCTGACGACCAGCCCGCCGAGGCTGCTCAGGTGCTCGGTCAGGTAGAGCCCCTGCACGCGCGCGACGCGCAGCACGACGTCGTGGATCCAGCCCCCCACGGTCAGCGCGATGGCGATCCAGAGCAGCCGCGCCTCGGCCCGGCGCCGCGCGAGGGGACCGAGCTGCATCAGCACACCGACGCCGAAGAGGAGCGCCACCACGCTCAGGGCGAGGAGCGCGGGGGTCGGCGCGACGTCCCGGTAGGGGTACGCCCAGGGCAGCTGGCTCGCCCAGCGCATCGGCCGCGCCGGATCGAGGAAGACGCCGGTCAGCGCCAGCGTCGAGATGATGGCGCTGGCGACGAGCACGGCCCGCACGAGCACGGCCCGCGGCCGCCCGAGGAGCACCCAGCCGAAGAGCACGTAGGCGGCGAAGCCGAGGGCGCCCGCGAGCGTCTGGACGTCCCGCGCGCGGGCCGCCAGGGCCTGCGTCGGCGCCGCCGTGAAGCTCGCCGAGGCGGCGCAATAGAGCCCGAGGGCGACGGCCACCCCCGCGAAGGCCGCGTACTCGGGCTGGCGCTGCCGCGCGTAGAGGAACGCCGAGATGATGGCGGAGAAGACGTGCAGGGCGACCCAGGCCCAGAGCAGGCTCGCGAGGAGGCTCATGGCGCCTCCCGGATGCCCGAGAGCCGCCGGCGGCGCCCGCCCTCCGAGACGGGCACGACCCCGGCCGCGGGACGCCGACGCGGGAGGACGAAGGTGATGGTCGTGCCGACGCCGTGGAGGCTCTCGATGTCCACCTCGCCGCCGTGGTTGCGCACCACCCGCTCGACGATGGCCAGGCCCAACCCCGTGCCGGTGGAGCGCGTCGTGAAGAAGGGGTCGCGCGCCTTCGCCCGGACGAGCGTGTCCATGCCTTCGCCCGTGTCCGCGAAGGAGAGCGCCACGGCCGGCAGCGGATCGACGTCCGGCACGCGCTCCTCGAGGGTCGCGTCGGACGAGCGCACCGTGAGCGTGCCGCCAGCGGGCATGGCCTGGAGCGCGTTCTCGACGACGTTCACGAGGGCGTGCCGCAAGAGCTCCGGATCGCCGTGCACGGTCGGCGGCCCGGCCAGGTCGTAGACGACCTCCACCGCGTCGGCGTGGGGCACGCCGCTCGCCGCGCGCTCGACGGCGCGCCGGACCAGCTCGTCGACGGAGAGCTCGCGCCCCTTCGGGACCACCGGCCGGGCGTAGGCGAGCAGGTCGTGCATGAGCCGGTTCAGGCGCCCCGTCTCCTCGTCGAGGATGTCGAGGAGCGTCGCCCGATCGTCCGGCGCGAGGTTGCCGCGGCGGAGCCCGGAGACCGCGTTCTTGATGACGGCGAGCGGGTTGCGCACCTCGTGCGCGATGACCGCCGAGAGCTCGCCCACGGCCGCGAGCTGCTCCTTGCGGACGAGCTTCTCCTGCGTCTGGCGGAGCTCCTCGTACATGCGATCGAGCTCGGCCTTCTTCCGCTCGAGCTCCGTGCTCGCCCGGGCGAAGCGGTGGAGGAGCACGTAGCTCATGGCGAAGGCGAAGCCGACGGCCGTGTGCTCGAGGAGCATGGGGCCGCGGACGATGCCGCCGCGGGCGAGCACGTCGTGGCTGGCGGCGACCACGTTCGCGGCGGCGGCCACCCCGAGGAGGCGCGCCTGGGAGCGGTCGATGGTGGAGAGCGGCGAGTCGGCCCCGCCGTTCTTCGACGGGAAGAAGAGCATCAGCGTGGCGAGGCCGGAGAGCAGGCCGAGGCCGCCGAGGTGCACGAGGCCGAGGAGGGTCGCGGCGGGCTGAGCCGCGGCCGGGCTGCCCCAGCGGATCCAGCCCGTGGCGGGCTCGGCGACGTAGAAGAGCCCGAGGACCTCGCCGACGAGGCCGAGGACCGCCCAGCCGTAGACGAGGAGCTGGAGCCGGCTCCGGCGCCCCGTGAGCTCGGCGATCAGATCGACGTAGAAGGCCGCCGAGACGATCAGGCCGACGTTGCCCACGCGCATGGCGAAGAGGCCGCGGCTCAGGGTCTCGGCGTCGTGGAGGAACGCGGTCGAGGCCGTGACGACGGCGAAGCCACCCGCGAGGAGCCCGAAGGCGAGGTACTCGCGATCGCTCCGGCGGCGGGCGAAGAGGAGCGCGTGGTAGGCGCAGAGGTAGCCGTAGATGGCCGCCCAGGCGAGGAGGATGGTCGCGTAGGTCGACACTCAGCCGGCCCCCGCGCTCGCGCCCGGCAAGCCGCCGCGCTCCTCTGTGATCGTCCGCTCCACGGCGCTTCGCGCCCCATAGTACGCCGGCCCCGGGCCCGCCACGAAGGGGGGTGACCAGACGCTCGACGCGAAGCCCGTTCGTTCCGCGCGCCCTCAGCCGGCGTCGGCTCGGTCGACGACGGCTCGGTCGACGACGGCGCGGAGGGCGTCCGCGTTCGGCGCGTCCACGAGCCGGTCCCAGTGGCGCCGCGCGAAGCCCGCGTGGTCCGCGAACCAGCGGTGGGCGGCCTTCTGCATGCGCTTGCGCTCGGCGAGCGCGGCCATGACCGGGAGCACCTCGGGCTCGGCGAAGACCCCCAGCTCCTCGACGGCCCGGCTCTGATACCAGCTCGGGAGCCCGGCGCGCGCCCGCTCGGCGAAGTCGTCGAGCACCGGCGCGCCGCCCAGCCAGATGAAACGGGGACTGAGGCTCGCGTAGCGGCGCGAGGCGGCCGAGCAGCGGCGTACGACGGCCGGATCGTCGACGAAGTGACAGACCGCGAGCACGTCCAGCCCCAGCCGCTCCACCGTCTCCGCGCCGGCGAGGACCAGGCCGAGCAGACCGGCGAGCGACGACCCCTCGGGGCATCCCGAGCGGAAGGCCTCGAGCCGCGCGCGGAGCGGCGCCGGGTCCTCGGCCCGACCGAGCGGGAAGCCGACCCAGTAGGCGACGACGAGCGGCTCCGTCAGGGCGCGAACGAAGAGCAGGCGCGGGGAGGTCTTCGCGGCGCGCCGCTTCCGGCTCAGCCCCTCGAGCCAGGTGCAGATGGCGCGGACGCAGGCGTCGGGTCCGAGGAGCGCCTCGCCGAGGAGCACGAGGTGCTCGTAGTGGAAGCCGTAGCGGTCGCGCCGCGTCCAGCCCTCGAGGATCGCCACGAAGCCCCGCTCGTCGAGCGGCGAGTCTGCGTCGATGGCTTCGAGCTGCGCCTGCTTCGGCGTCCGGAAGCCGAGCCCGTGCCCGCGCAGGAACGCGAGCGCGACCTCCCGGGTCCAGACGACGTTCACCGGGTCGACCTTCGTGAGCACCCGCGCCGCGCGTGCGGCGGCGGGTTTCTTCGAACCGGACGTGCGGAGAGCGCGGACGTGCGGCCAGCCTTCGGCGAGGGCCTCGGCGTCCTCTGCTCGGAAGACGGCGGGGGCGCTCATCGAGGCTGGACCACGCGGGTCTCGCCGGCGCGCACGAAGACGTAGCGGAAGCGCTCGGCGTCGCCCTGCCGGAAGACGAGCTCGTACTGGCCCTCGGCCAGCGGCGCGCCGACCGGGGCCGGCCCGAGCTCGCGCTCGTCCTCCTCGTCCTCGGCACGCACGGCCACCTCGGTCGGCACGCCCGTCGGCGACTCCTGCACCAGCAACAGCCCCTCCGCCTCCCCCACGGCCACCCCGGCGTCGACGATGCGCGGCAGAGCCTCGCCGAAGGAGAGCGCGTTCTCCGGGACGGCCTCCTCGACCTCCTCCGCGCCCTCGGCCGCCTCGGCGGCGGCGCTCGCCGCCCCGGCGTCGGGAGCGGCCGACTCGGCCTCGGGCGCGGGGCCCTCGACCGGGGGCGCGGGCGTCCGGAAGGCGCGCCAGCCGAAGTAGCCGACGACGCCGAAGACGACGAGCAGCACCAGCCAGCCCGCGAAGCCGAGGCCGCCGGGCTCCGCCTCGGCAGCGGGCCGCGGCGCCGCGGGCTCGGCCTTCGGGGCCGCCTTCTCTTCCACGGGCTTCGGCGCCTTCGGCGCGGGCTCCTTCGACGCCGCCTTCCCGTCGGCGCGCTCCTTCGCGGGCTTCTTCGCGGCCGCCTTCTCGCCGGCGGTCTCGGGCGCCGCGGCCACCTTCTCGGGCTCCTCGTCGAGGCCCGGGGGCGCCGGGGGCGGGTTCGTCGGTGCGTGCAGGAGCTCCTCGGGCTCCGGCTCGGGTTCCGGGTCCGGCTCCTCCGGCTCGGTCGAAGCCTCCGCCGCCCCGGCCGCCGTCTCCGCCGCCGCCGTCTCTGCCGCCGCTTCGGCCGCCGCCGCCCCGGCCGCCGCCGCCTCCGACGCCGCCGCGACGATGTCGGCCGTCGACTCCTCGCTCTCGAGCCAGTCGAGGTCCTGCTCCCGCGCCTGCCCCCGCTCCTCGTAGGCCTCGGCGACGAGATCCGCGCCCCCGACCCCGCGCACCTGCGTCACGGCGCCGCGCCGCGCCATGTCGACCAGCGCCAGCTCGAGCGCCTGGGGCGCCACCTCGCCGCTCATGAGCATCTCGCGCGGCGACTCGCCCTTCGCGATCCGATCGACGAGCGCCCCGGTCTCCCCGGGCGACGCCCGCTCGAACGCAGCCAGGAGCCCGTCGTCGAAGCGCACCCGCTCGACCTTCGCCAGGTGCTTGCCGGAGACCGCGTCGACGAAGGCGCCGAGCTTCTGCACGGCGTCCTCGAGCGCCTCCGTCCCATGCGAGAGGCTCGCCCGGAGCGCCCCCTCGGCCTGCGTGACCGTGTAGCGCCCCGCCGTCACGCCGAGCAGCTGCGGCAGCACGCGCTCGCCGCGCGCGAAGGCTCCGTCCGTGCCCGTGCGCGTCACGTCGACCAGCTCGCCGCCGCGGAGGTCGACCTCGAAGAGGTTCCAGGCGTCCCGCACGGTCACCCGCGCGTCGCCCCGCAGCTCGGCCACGGCGCGGAGGAGCGCGAGCAGCCCGACCGCCTCGACGCGGCCCCGCACGTCCCCGCCGGCGCGGAGCTGCGACTCGAGCCGCGCCCGCGGCCGGAGCACCTCGCGCACACGCGCGAGGATCTGTCCGCTCTGCGCCTCCTTGCGCAGGTAGCCGCTCGCCCCCGCGCGGAGCTCGCGCATGCGCTGGAGGAAGTCCTCCTTCCAGCTCAGGAGGATCACGGGCACTTCCGCGAGCGCCGGGTCGCGCTTGAGCTCGCGGCAGAGCGCGAGCCCGTCCATGCGCGGCATGAGGATGTCCGAGATGACCACGTCGGGCCGCTGCCGCCGCGCCCGGGCGAGCGCCTCGGCGCCGTCCTCGACCTCGACGACGAGCGCGCCCTCCTCCCGGAGCAGCCCGGCGAAGAACCACACGACGGCGGGATCGTCGTCCGCCACGATCACCCGCCGCCCGGCGAGCGAGACCTCCTCCGCGAGCGCGTCCCCGCCGAGGGCCTCGTCGACCAGGCTCATGAAGGCCGGCCCGCCGCGCTGCGCCCCGTCGCGGAAGCGCACCTGGCCCCCGGAGCGCTGCGCGAGCTCGGCGCGGACGCGCGCGATGGTCGCCCAGGCGGCCGCGAGGATGTCCGAGCCGTCGCCGAGATCGACCTTCAGCTCGCGCCCGGCGGCCACGGACTCGACGATGCCCCGGTGGATCTCCCGGGCGAGCCGGTCGGCGACCTCCTCGATGGTCGCCTCGCCGACCACGTCCTCCGCCGGCCAGGGCTCCTCCCCCACCCCCGCGAGCCGGTCGACCGTGCGCTGGAGCGCCTGGGGCGTCGCGGGCTTGCGCATCACGGCGTCGGCCCCGTGCTCGCGCACGTCCTTCGGGACCTCCACGTCCTCGGCGTGGAGCAGCACCACGGGCACGAAGTCGGTCAGCGGATCGCTGCGGAGGCGCGCGATGAGATCGGTGCCGGCCTCGAGGGCGACCCCCTGATCGGCGAGCACCACGTCCGGCGCCGACGAGCGCGCGAGCCGGAGCGCCTCCTCCGGATCGCTCGCGGCGAGCATCTCGTAGCGCTCTGCCGGGAGCGCCTCGCGGACGTGCGCCTGGGACTCGACGTCGTCGACGACGAGCACGCTGACGACCATCTCGAGGGGCTCGCCCGGGAGCGTCGTCGGCTTCCCGCCGTCCAGGCGCGCCGCCGTGAAGGAGCCCTTCTGACGCCGGGGCGGCCTGGAGGAGCGGCGCTCGGGGCGCGCGCGGGTCGGCTCGGGCGCGGGCGCCGTCGGCTCGGGGGCGGCCGCCTCGGGACCGGTGGCGCTCGGTGTCTTCGGCGCGCCCGGGATCGCGGGGATGTCCGCGGGGATGTCCGCGGCCTCCCCCGAGGCCGGCGGGGCCTCGGAGGGGGGCACGCCCTGGAGCGTCCGCTTCACGGGCTTGATGCGCGCGAGCGCCTTGCGTCGGAGCGGCCGCTGCTCGCCCTGCCCTTCCTCGTCCGCGAGCCCCGGGAGCGTCGCCTTCTTCCGGGGCGCGTCGGCGCCGGGCGCGGGCGGGAGGTAGCTCGAGACCTTGCGCGGGCGCACCGGCCGAGGCTCACCGGGCGCGGAGGCGCGCGGCGCGTCGTCCCCGGGAGGAGGCGCGATGGGCCCGGTCGAGGGGCGCGGCCCCGCCTCCTCGTCGCTGCCCAGGGCCGGGAGCGTGGAGGCGAGGTGGGCGAGCTGGTCGAGGTCGCCCTGGGTCAGCGTGCCGCCCGCGTCCCGCACCTCGTCGAGGCGCTGGATGTTCTCCTTGAGCGCGGCCGCGAGGGGCTCGAGGCGGAAGACCTGCGCGGAGGCGTAGAGCGCGTGCAGCCGGCGGCGGAGCTCCTCGCGCGGCCGCTCGGCCCCCGGCGAGGCCGTCAGGAGCGCGATCGCGCCGCGGAGCTCCTTGGCCTTTCGCGGCAGCCCATCGACGAAGCGCGCGCGCGCGACGCCCAGCGCCGTCCCGTGCTTGGAAGCCATCGCGCGCGACTATAGCCCGGGAGGGGGGCCTCTGCGCGGCTCGTCCTACGCGGCCCCGGCGACCGGACGGCCGACGCGGCCGACGGGCGCCGAGGGCGGCGCGCGGCGGGAGGCGCCCCGGCGAGGCACGCGGGCACGGCCCCGCCCGCCGTCCGCTGCTATCTTCCGCCCCGATGAGCAGGGGACGGGGGCTCGCCCCGGCGGCCACGGCGATCGCGGGGCTGGCGGCGGTGTTCGCGCTGACCGCGCCGGGGACGGCGACGGCGCAGGAGCGCCTCGAGGCGAACGACTTCGTCATCGACGCGCTCGCGACCCCGGTCCTGGCGAGCGGCCGCATCACCGGCCTCGGCGGCGCCTACACCGCCCTGGCCGAGGGCATCGACGGCGCCGGCTGGAACCCGGCGGCCTACGCGGCGCGCGCGCTCTGGGAGCTCGACCAGTGGGAGTGGGAGCTGACGGGGAGCGTCGTCTTCCCCGGGAGCTTCACGGAGCAGGACTTCTTCCTGAACGGCCAGGACGAGGGCTTCGGGATCGACGACATCTTCTTCCTCGGCGTCGGCGGGCGGCTCCAGTTCGGCGACATCGGCTTCGGCGCGCAGATCGAGTCGCAGTTCTACACGCTCACCCCGGAGGCGGAGCTCCCGGCGACGGCGCGCTTCGCGAACATCCGGGTCGGCGGAGGCTACGCGCTCCTCGACGGGCAGGTCACGGTGGGGCTCGGCGCGCGGGCCGTGAACATGGCGATCTCCGCGGGCGGCGAGGACCTCGTGAACTTCACCGGCGTCGGCGCCGAGGTCGGCGGGCTCCTGCGGCTGGCGGATCAGCCCTTCCGCGTGGGCGCGTCGCTGCGGACGCCCGTGAGCTCGACGGTGGTCGAGGATCCGATGGGCGGGGGCGTGCCGAGCGAGGTGCAGGGCTTCGTGCTCCCGCGCGAGGTGTACCTGCCCTGGGAGGTGCAGGCGGGCTTCGCGTTCCAGATCGGCCCGCGGCCGCTGAACCGGCGCTTCGTGCGCAAGAAGGACGTCGAGGCCGGGCTCGAGCGGACCATGCAGCGGCGGCGCTGCGAGCGGGAGCGGGCGCAGGTGCTTCGGGAGCTCGAGGCGGCGGGGGAGCCGGCGCCGGAGCTGAGCTGCCCGGGGCTGCGGCGGCGGGCGCGGGATCCGGCGTGGCGGCGGGCGGAGCGGGAGCGCATGCGGGTCGAACAGGAGGCGCTCGACGAGGCGGTGGAGCGGGCCGAGGCGGACGTGGACGCGCTCTGGGAGGAGCTCTACGAGGCGCTCCCGCGGCGCTACTTCCTGGTCAGCGTGGACGCGATCCTCCAGGGGCCGACCGAGGACGGCGTGGGCATCGACGCCTTCCTCGCCCAGGAGCGGCGGACGCGCGGCGACGGGTGGTCCTTCGGCTTCCGCCTCGGCGTCGAGGGCGAGCCCTGGCCCGATCGGATGAAGCTCCGGGCCGGCACCTACGTCGAGCCCGCCCGCTACGAAGGGGTCCGCCCGCGCACGCACGGCACCTTCGGCGTCGACTTCCGCGTGATCGAGATCTTCGGCATCGACATCCGCGCGAGCTTCCTCGTCGACGGCGCCCGCGACTACTTCAGCTGGGGCGTGGGCGTCGGAAGCTGGCACTAGAAGCGGGGGCGAAGCCACCGCTTCTCCCGTGCCCTTGCCCGTGCCCTTGCCCGTGCCCGCTCCTGGGACGAGCCCGTCACGCACCATCTCGAGCCGCCTCTCGTGCCGCCCGCCGACGACACCCCGGAAGCGAGGGCGAAACCACCGCATTCTCCCGTACCCGTGCCCGCTCCTGGGACGAGCCCGTCATGCACCCTCCACGAGCCGCCCGGCCCCGCCCCCCACTCTCAGCCCCCTTCCCCACCCCGTCGCCGCTCGCCCGGTCGGGCGTGGTGGGCTAGACCGTCTCCGATGCAGTTCGTCGACGAGGTGGAGATCGATGTGATCGCCGGGAACGGGGGCCACGGCTGCATCGCGTTCCGGCGCGAGAAGTACCGGCCCCTCGGCGGCCCGGCGGGCGGCGATGGAGGCGCCGGGGGCGACGTGATCTTCCACGCGCACGACCGGCTCTCGACGCTCCTCGACCTCGGCTGGCGCCGGAAGGTGAAGGCCGAGTCCGGCGAGAACGGCCGCGGCAAGGACCAGTACGGCAAGGCCGGGCGCGACGAGATCGTGCAGGTGCCGGTCGGCACGCAGGTCTACGACGCGGAGACGGGCGAGCTCATCGCCGACCTCGACGAGCACGACAAGAAGGTCGTCATCGCCAAGGGCGGTCGCGGCGGCCGCGGCAACATCCGCTTCGCGACCCCCTACGACAAGGCCCCGCAGCGCGCGGAGGACGGCGAGCCCGGCGAGAAGAAGCTCGTCCGCCTCGAGCTGAAGCTCCTCGCCGACGTCGGCGTCGTCGGCTTCCCCAACGTCGGCAAGAGCACCCTCATCGCCAGCGTCTCGCGGGCGCGCCCGAAGATCGCCGACTACCCCTTCACGACCCTCGTCCCGAACCTCGGCGTGGCCACGCTCGGCCCGGACCGCAGCTTCGTCCTCGCCGACATCCCGGGCATCATCGAGGGCGCCGCCGAGGGCGCCGGGCTCGGCCTCCGCTTCCTGCGCCACGTCGAGCGGAACCGCGTGCTCCTCCACGTGATCACCGTCGATCCGGACCCGGAGCGCGACCCGGTGGAGGACTTCGACAAGCTCCAGGAGGAGCTCGCGAAGTTCAGCCCGACGCTCGCCGAGCGCCCCATGCTCGTCGCCGTCTCGAAGACCGACCTGCCCGAGGTGCAGGAGGCGCTCCCCACCATCCGCGAGGGCCTGGAGGCCCGCGGCCACGAGGTGCTCGCCTTCAGCGCCGCCACCGGCGACGGCCTCGACGCGCTCCTGCTCGCCCTCGAGCGCCTGCTGAAGGCGAACCCGCGCGAGAACCTCCCGCCGCCCGTCACGCGACCGACCGCCGAAGACCGCCCCCACGGCGACGCGAAGGGCTTCCCCGAAGAGCCGCCCCCCGAGTGAGCGAGCTCGGGGCCGCCGTGCGGCTCCGAATCGCCCGAGGCCGCGCCCGCTTCCCCGACGGGTCCGGCTGGCGCTCGCGCTACCGCCGGAGCGCGCGCCCATGCTCCGCTCGGGCTCGCGCTGGGGCTCGGGCTCCCGCTCGGGCTGGCGCTTGGGCTCGCGCTGGCGCTGGTACTCGGGCTGGCGTTGGTGCTGGGGCTGGCGCTGGTGCTCGCGCTCGGGCTGGCGCTGGTGCTCGCGCTCGGGCTGGCGCTGGTGCTCGGGCTGACGCTCGGGCTGGCGCTCGAGCTCGGGCTGGCGCTGGTGCTCGCGCTGACGCTCACGCTGAGGCTCCCGCTCGGGCTGGCGCTCGAGCTCGCGCTGGCGCTGGTGCTCGCGCTGGCGCTTGGGCTCGGGCCCGCGCTCGCGCTGGTCCTCGCGGCCCGCTCCCCGCGCCCTCACTCCTCCCCGCGCTCCTCGATCCGCTCCCCCGCCCAGCGCGCCGCCTCCCGCACCCCCTCGTCCTCGTGCCCCCGCGCCGCCTCGCGCAGCACCGGCAGGTGCCGCCTCTCCCCCACGTTCCCGAGCACGTACGCCGCGTTCCGCGCCATCCGCGTCCGCCCCGAGCGGCGCGCCGGCGACCCCTCCGCCCACGCGAGGAACGCCTCCTCCTCCATCGCGAGCAGCCCCTCCGCGTCCACCGCCTCCCAGCGCCCGTGCGCCGCGTAGGGCTCGGTCACGCTCGGCTCCGGCGGCGCCGTGCGGTTGTACGGACAGACGTCCTGGCAGGCGTCGCAGCCGAAGATCCAGTCCTCGAGCCCCTCGCGGAGCGCCGGGTCGACGGGCCCCTCGTGCTCGATGGTCAGGTAGGAGACGCAGCGCCGCGCGTCGAGCTCGCGCGGGCCGGCGAAGGCCTCGGTCGGGCAGCGATCGAGGCAGAGCCGGCACGCGCCGCAGCGCCGCGCCATGGGCGCGTCCGCCTCGAGCCGCGCCGTGGTCACCACCGTCGCGAGGAAGACGTGCGACCCGAGCCCCGGAACGATGAGGCAGCAGTTCTTGCCGACGAAGCCCACGCCCGCCCGCTCGGCCCAGGCCCGCTCGAGCACCGGTCGCGAGTCGACGCTCCAGCGCGCCCGATGCCCGGCCTCCCGGAGTAGCGCCTCGATCTTCCGCACCTTCTTCCGCAGCACGTTGTGGTAGTCGCGCTCCCGGGCGTAGCGCGCGACCCGCCCCGGCGCCGGCCCGACCCGCGCCTCCCCCCCGGGCCGCGCGTAGGGCGCGACCAGCACCACGACGCTCTCGGCGCCCGGCACCATCCCCGGGTGCCGCGGGTCCGCGCGCACCTCCACCGTGTCGGCGAGCCAGCCCATCCCGCCGTGCCGCCCCTTCGCCACGAAGGCCCGCAGCTGCGCCCCCTCCGGCTCGAGCGCCTCGGCCCGCGCGATCCCGACCCGCGCGAAGCCGAGCTCCCGCGCCAGCGCCTTCACGCGCGCCTCGAGGGCCTCCGACACGCGCAAAGGGTGCGCGCTCCGGGGACCGCGCGCACGCCCCCGAACGGCACGGGGCGAACGACCTTCCCTCCGCTGGGCTGCCTGCGCTGGCACCGTCCTTGCTGAGTCGCGGGGCGTGACCGACCCCATCAGCACGCATCTGCCGGTCGAGGGCGATCCGCCCCCGTTCCTGCTGCCGATCCTCGAGGCCGGCGCGGCGGCGCCGAGCTCGCACAATTCGCAGCCCTGGCTCTTCCGGGTCACGAAGGCGGGCGCCATCGAGGTCCACGCGGACATCAGCCGTGGGCTCCCGGTGGTGGACCCGGACGATCGCGAGCTGGTCATCAGCTGCGGCGCGGCGCTGCAAAACATGCGCGTCGCCCTCCGGGCGGCCGGCTGGACCGACGAGATCGAGATCGTCGCCGACCTGAAGGGGACCGGGCACCTGGCCACCCTCACGCCGGGCGCGAAGCACACGCCGACCGAGCGCGAGACGGCGCTCGCGGGCGCCATCGAGCTCCGGCGCACGGTGCGCTCGCGCTTCGAGCCCGAGGTGCCGCCTTTCCCGCTGGTCGAGCGGCTCCTCGAGAGCGTCGAGGAGGAGGCGAGCTGGCTCCGGGTCATCGCCGACGTGGACCGGGAAGAGCTCGCCGTGCTCGTCGGCGCCGGGGACCGCACGCAGATGCAGCTCAAGAGCTTCCGCCGCGAGCTCGCCGCCTGGATGCGCCCCAACCACAGCAAGCGCCAGGACGGCATGCCCGGCTTCACGATGGGCTTCGGGGAGCTCATGTCGGCGATCGGCCCGGTGGTCGTCCGCACCTTCGACCTCGGGAAGAGCCAGGCGGCGCGCGACGAGGAGCTGGTGTTGCACTCGCCGCTCCTGCTGGTGCTCGGCACGACGCGGGACGATCCGACGTCCTGGATGCATGCGGGCATGGCGCTCGAGCGCGTGCTCCTCGAGCTCGCGGCCGAGGGGTGGTTCGCCTCCTTCCTGAACCAGGCGGTGGAGGTCGGCCTGCTGCGGGGCGACCTGGCCACCCTCGTGGGCGAGCCGCGGGGCTTCCCGCAGATCGTGCTCCGCGTCGGCCGCGCCACCCCGGGCAAGGCGCCGCCCCGCCGGGACGTCGACGACATGCTCATCGAGGAGTGAGCCGCCAGCCCGTCGCTCCCTGGCGCTCGCGGCTCCAGCCCGTCCCCGATCGAGCCGAGCCGTCCTCGCGCGCTCCAACCCCGCCGGACGACGACTCCGGCGGGGTTTCGACGCGTCTCCGGCGGCGGGCTCTCGCTGCGCCGAAACACGGCCCGCGGAGCCGCCGCCTCACTGCACGGCGCCTCACCGCACGGCGCCTCACCGCACGGCGCCTGACTGCACGGCGCCCTACTCCACGTCGAAAGCGAGCGTGAAGGCGAGCTCCTCGGGCAGCGTCTCCGGCGTGTAGCCGAGCGTATCGGCCAGGATGCGCCGCGCCCCCTGCTCGTCGAAGCCGCCCACGGCCACCACCGCGCGCACCACCCCCGCCGTGTCGAGGAGCCCCTCGACGCTCGCCTCGCTCGCGCCCTCCTCCCGCGTGAGCACCGCCTCGTTCAGCGTGATCGAGGTGATCGCCTGCCCGGTCGCCCGGTTCAGCACGGGCACCTCCATGGTCGCCGGCGCGTTCGCGAAGCCCGCGCCCCCGCCCGCCGCGCCGAGCTCGACCCAGGCCGCCGGCGCCACCGCGTGGCTCTCCTCGTCCGCGCTGAAGCCGAGCGCCAGCCGCGCCCCCTCCCCGGCCTCGTCGACGGCCCCGAAGGCCAGCGCGGGCAGCACCCCCTCGATGATCGACGCCCCCTCGGGCTCGACCACCACGCCGCTGAAGCCCGTCTGCGCCTCGGCCCGCACGGCGGCGATGGGCAGCTCCCGCTCGAAGGCCTCCCCCTCCCGCGTGCCCCTGACGCGCAGCGCGTAGATGCCCGGCGCGTACTCGTGCGTGAAGGGCCCGGGCCCGGTCGCCGTCTCGCCGTCGCCGAAGTCGACCTCCGCGTCCTCGAGGCTCGCGTCGAGGCGCAGCGAGAGCGCCTCCCCCGGCCCGAGCACGGCGTCCTCCACGATCACCGCCTCCCGCGCCCCCTCGAAGGCCTCCTGCGCCATCGCGTCGATGCGCGTGAAGTAGTAGCCGTGGTGCGTGCGGTTCAGGTAGCGGTAGTCGTAGATGGTCCAGTTCTCGTCGTCCGTGCCCTCGGGCCCGCCGGCGATGGCCCGCTCGAGCGGTGCGTAGCGGTAGCCCGCCTCGCGCCGCCGGATGACCTCGAGGACGCGCTCGGTCGTCTCCCCCGCCGCGCTCAGCTCCGCCTCGCCCATGGCGCGGAGCGAGGCGTCCCCCTCGAGCTGGCTCCGTCGAAGCAGCGCCACCGCCCCGTAGACCTGCCGCTGGTGCCGCGCCCGGAGCTGGAAGGCCTCGAGCCCGTCGCGGATCTCGCCGAAGACGTTCCGCGCGCCCTCGGGCACCGCGTCCTCGACCGCGTTCAGCCGGCTCGCCAGCAGGAAGAAGTCCCGCTCGATGCCCTCGAGGAGCGGCAGCGTCTCCGCCTCGAAGGCCGCCACCTCGTCCGCGTCCCAGCGGAGCATGGCGCGCGGCGTCGGCGGCAGCGGGTGGAAGACCACGCCGATGCTGTCGGCGATCTCCGTCTCCGGATCCGTGCCGACGAGCCAGCGGATGGCCTCGGCGTCGAACATGAACTCCTCCTGCCGCTCGACGGCCGCCTGGAGCACCGCGGCGACCTCCTCCTCGGCGCCGCCCATCACGCTCGCGATGTCGCCGAGGCAGTCGGTCCAGCGGTAGGCGAGGTCCGCCGCCATCCGGAAGGAGCAGTACTCGTTCTGCCAGTAGCCCCACTCGTGCCCCGTGCCGAAGACGCGGTGCCCGTCGAGGCCACCCTCGAGCATGTGGGCGATGCCCTGGATGTCCCGGTCGCGCGCCTCGATGGTGATCGGCAGGTAGAGCGGGATGGCGTTGTCGAAGGTCAGCCACCAGGCCGACTCGGGGAAGTACCAGAGGTTCCGGTCGAGGTACTCCTCCTCCATGAAGTCGTAGAGGTTGGAGAAGTCCTCGTTCCCGTAGACGGGCGCCGGCCGGAAGAGGTCGTAGAACATCAGCGTGTGCACCTTCACGCCGAGGTTCTCCGGGGCGAGCTTCGGCAGGTCGTAGTAGCGGATGCCGTAGGTCTCCGTGGGCTCGCCGGCCGTGCCGTGGTTGGTCGTCTGGAGGATGACGTCCGGGTAGTGCTCGGCGAAGTGGTCGGCGACGAAGCCGAGCTGCTCGACGACGACCGTGTCCTCGACCTCCGTGAACTCGCTCGGGTCGAAGCCGAAGCTGAAGTACGCGGGGCGCGGCGTGGCGCTCATGCGCTCGTCGATGGCCTCGGCGATCTGCTCCTCGGCGGGGCGCGGATCGTCCGGATCGAGGATCGCCGTCGAGCCCTGCTGGGCGCCGTAGAGGCGCATGCCCGCCTGGGGCGGGAAGCCGCGCCGGAGGCCGTAGTCGGCGAGCTCGCCCGAGCCGACGCCCGGGTGGCCGAAGCTCGCGAGGTTCTTCACGAGCCAGTCGATGTAGCGGCGGCCGTCCTCCTCGTGCTCGCCCGTGCGGAAGGCGTCGCCGAGCTCGAGCGGGTGCGTGAGGTGGAGCGAGGCGCTCCGCCAGCGGAAGGCGGGCGTGTGCTGGCGTTCGGTGGGCTCGCCGCGGAGAAAGGGCGCGGGCCAGCGCGGGGCGGCGGGGACGATCTCCTCCTCCGGATGGAAGAAGCGGACGCCGAGGCCGTGGAGCCACTCGTAGGCCGCGTACTGGCGCCCGAGGAGGCCGCCGCCGGCGAGGTGCACGCGCCGCCCGTCGCCGCAGGCCTCGGTGGCGATGCGCCAGGTCTGGTCCGTCGCCTCCGCGAGGGCGAGCTCCTCGAGCCCGTCGCCGGCGAGCAGGACGCGCCCCTCCCCGGAGGCGCAGCCGAGGGCCCCCGTGCTCCGCTCGAGGCGCGCCTCGAGGCCCATCCCGCCGAGCGCCTCGACGACGTCCTCGGCGGCCCAGACGACGGCCTCCGGCGCGTCGGGCGAGACGTGGACGGCCCAGGTCGAGGCGGGCGGCTTCGGCTCGCCTCCGTCGCCGCAGGAGAGGACGAGCGCCGCGCCGAGGAGGGCGAAGCCGCGAGCGAAGTGAACGTTCATCACGCGCACCATAGCGCGACGGGTTCGCAGGCACCGTCCCGGTGGCGCGCGTCGGGCGGCGCGAGCGAACGAAGCTGGTAGCGTGCGGCGAATGCGTCCTCCGGTCGTGCTGGCGCTCCTCGCCGCCCTCGCGCTGGCGGCCCCCGCCGGGGCGCAACGCGTCCATCACCAGACGCTCGCCGTGGGCGACCGGGCCCTCGGCATGGGCGGCGCGTTCACGGGCCTCGCCAGCGATCAGGCCGCCGCCTGGTACAACCCCGCCGGCCTCGCGCTGATCGACCGCGGGACGGTCTCGGGCAGCCTGCTGCTCCACGCCTTCGAGGACCTCCGGCTGGCCGAGGGCGAGCTGAGGCTGGCCCAGGAGCGCCGCTCCAACTTCCCCCTCTTCGCGACCGGCGTGCTCCGCGTCGGCGCCACCGAGGGCGAGGGCGAGGAGGCCGCCCCGCACCACGCCTTCGGGGTGGTCGTGCTGCGCCCGCTCCAGGTCTCGCGGCGCTTCGAGCTGGCCGTGGAGAACGAGCTGGGGGAGCCGAGCTCGCTCTTCATCGACGAGCTCGAGCACGAGACGCTCTTCGGCTTCACCTGGGCGAGCCAGCTCGCCGCGCGCTGGTCCCTCGGCGCCTCGCTGGTCGCCACGGTCCGGCGCTTCGAGCAGCGCGAGACGCTGATCGGCGCGCCCGCCGACTCGGACGTGATCGCCGTGCGCACGGGGCTGACGGCGGTGAAGAGCAACCACCTCATCCTGCGCGTGGGCGCGCTCTACGCGGCGGGGCGCTTCCGGGCCGGGCTGATGATCCAGCCGCCGGGCCTGCCGCTCCGCCAGCAGGGGCGCGTGGAGGAGCAGCGCGTGCGGGCGAGCGGCGCCGGGGACACGACCACCTTCGCCGAGGTCCAGGTCGACGCGCGGGTGCCGGTGCCGCTCATCGCCCGGGTCGGCATGAGCTACCGCTTCGAGCGCGACGTGACGCTCTCCGTGGACCTCCAGTTCGTGGGGCCGGTCGGTGGGGGCGCCTTCGTCGACGCGCCCGCGCCCGGGGAGGAGGCGCCGGACGAGCCGTCCGCGGGGGCCTTCATCGACCTCGACACGGAGCGGCAGCAGGTGCTCAACGGTGCCCTCGGCTTCGAGTGGCGCGCCTCCCGGGGGCTGTTGCTCCGCCTCGGCGCCTTCACCGACTTCTCCACGGCCCGCGAGGTCCCGGCCACGGCGGCGCGCTACCAGTCCCCGCGGAACCACTCGGCTGGCGGGAGCGGGAGCCTCGGCATCACCATCCAGGGCCGCGACATCAACATCGGCCTCGCCGGCATCGGCGGTCGCGGCCGCGCGCTCCTGCTCGATCCGCGGAGCGGCGTCGAGCGCCCGAGCTACTCCCGCGTCGCCTCCCAGCGCCGCGTCATCTACTTCTTCGTCACCGGCTCCCTCACCGGCCACTGAGCCGGTCTCTCGCTCCCGCCGGTCGCGAGGCGATCCGCCGTCCGCTCTCCGCGCTCCGTGCGGGCGCTCGACGTCGCGTCCATGCCGCCTTCGCGGAGCCGCCGGACCGGTCGACGCGCGCGGGCTCCGCCCCCCGCGGCGCCAGCTCGCTGAGCCGGTCTCGCTCCCGCCGGTCGCGAGGCGAGCCGCCGTCCGCTCTCCGTGCGGGCGCTCGACGTCGCGTCCGTGCCGCCTTCGCGGAGCCGCCGGAGCGGTCGACGCGCGCGGGCTCCGCCCCCCCGTGGCGCCGGCTCGCGCCGCGGCCGGGAAGCGGCGACACCACCGGGCCGCGAAGGGGCGCGCTCCCCTCTCCGTCCCGTAGCCCAGCGCTCGCGTCGCGTCCGGAAACGGGTCCCCGCGACGCGGCGCCGCACGAAGCCGCTGGTGGGAAGGAGATGGCGAGCGTCAGCGAGGGGGCACGGCGCCGTGGCAGAGCGTGCAGCCGAAGTCGCTGTTGGCGTAGACCAGCGGCACGGCCGAGCCCTCCTCGCCGAGCTCCGTGTAGCGGGCGACGTAGCCGTCGAGGTCCGCGAGCGTCTCTTCGACCCAGTCGCGGTACGGCCAGCTCTCCGCGTCCTCGGCCACCAGCGCCGCCTCGAGGTGTGCGCGCGCCTGCGCCGTGTCGCCGACCCGCGCGTATGCATCCGCGAAGTGCACCTCGAGGCCCGGCTGCGAGTAGGGCGCGCGCTCGGTGTTGCGCATGCACCAGCCCTCCGTGCACTCCCAGCCCTCGAGCATGCGCACGGCCTTCTGCGGTAGCCCGGTCTCGAGGGGGAAGCCGCTCATCGTGCCGGTGATGCTCAGCACGTTCCCCACGGGGTAACGCGCCACGTTCGCGTCGATGCGCTCCACCGCCGCGTCGAAGCGCGCCTCGTCGCCGAAGGCGAATCCGAGCACCAGGTCCATGCTGTCGAGCCAGGGCGGGTACTTCGCCTCGGCCGGGTCGAGCCGGATGGCCGCCTCGAGGTCCGGCACGACGTTCGCCGTCCGGTCGATGCCGTGCTCGAGCATCAGCTCCATGCCGAGCGCCGCGCGCCGGAAGTGGAGGCGACCGAGGGCCACGTCGTCGACGCCCTCGGGCACCTGCTCGATCACCGCGCCCAGCAGGTCGTAGGTCGCCTCGCGCGCCTCGTATCGCTCCGTATGCGCTTCCCAGAAGCGCTCCTCGGCGCAGGCCATGGCGTCCTCGTGCGCGAGGCCCATGCAGTCCGCCGGATGGGCGACCGCCGCGTCGCCGCAGCCGAGCGAGAGGGCGAGCGCGAGCAGCGACACACCGAGGAGCGGCACACCGAGGGGCGACACACCGAGGGGCGGCACACCGAGGGGCGGCACACCGAGGAGCGGCACCGCCGACGCCGCGCCGGGAGCGAGGCCCGCGAGGCGACGACCCATCAGAAGAGCCCGTCGCCCGCGGCGATGAGGCCGGCGCAGTCCATGCCGGCGTCCACCGGCACGAGCTGCAGCGTGTTGTCGCTCGTGTCCGGGTCCGGCCGCTGCGGCACGTCCATCTCGAGGATCGAGTTGCTCGCGCCGATGGTCTTCTGCTCGCTGCCGCCGCCGTGGTTCTGGCCGGTGAGCGTGCCCGCGCCGCCGCCGAGCGTGCCCTCGTACCAGCCGCGCTGCCACTGCACGACGTAGACGTCGCCGCTCGCGAGCCCGCTGATCGACACGGTCACGCCCGGGTTCCCGTCGCCGTCCGCGTCGACGACCCGCGGATCGTCGGCGCTCTGGGGGAGCATGTCGGCCGGCGAGCTGGCCTCCCAGCCCACGGCGACCGCGACCTCGGGGCGGAACCAGCGCAGGCTGCCGCCCTCGCTGAGGAACTCGAGCGTCGCCACGCGCGGCGGGATGCTCTGCGGCACCGCGTCCGGGATGGTCGTCATGGTCGAGCCGCCCTCGGTCTCCACGTGGCAGCCGCGCTCGGTCATCTGCAGCGTCTCGCCGACCTGCTCGATCGTGACGAGCCCCCAGGCGGTCGAGACGGAGCGCTGGTCGCCGAGGAAGGGCACCATCGAGATGGTCGCGAAGCGGCTCTCCAGGGCGAAGGTGCCGACGAGCTGCTCGACGGCCTCGGGAGGCGCGGTCGTCGTGCGCCCCTCGGGCGGCGCGCCCGCGTCGAGGCTCGGCGGCGTGCCCGCGTCCGTCCCGGGCGTGACCGAGCCCGCGTCCGCCCCGGGCGTCACCGAGCCCGCGTCCGTGCCGGGCGTCACCGCCCCCGCGTCCGTGCCCATGTCCATCGGGCGTCCGTCGTCGTCGCCGCCACAGGCGACCGCCAAGAGGAGCGCGACGCTCCAACCCACCGTGCGAAAAGCCATGTCCTCACCTCTCCCGCGCCTCGCGCGGAGCGAACCCGAGAAGAACGAGCGGCCGAGCGCGCCCGGCCGCGCGACCTCAACCGATCCCCAGCACCGACTCGACGAGCGCCCGGGCGTCCTCGCGGAGCGCCGGGAGCGCGTCGCCGTAGTCCTCGCGCCGGTCGACCCGGTACCCGCCGTCGGACGCGCCGAGGTCGGGCAGCCAGGTCGTGTGGAGCGAGAAGCCCACGTTGAGCTGGGGGTGACGCATCCGACAGATCGGCCCGCGGGCCAGGTCGGCGGCGTCGAAGATCCAGACCTCGTCCTCGCTCGGCCCGAGGGCCAGGGTGACGAGGTAGCCGTCGCCCGCGCTCGCCCCGCGGCGCGGCACGAAGGTCGGCGACATGGGCAGCCAGCCGAGGGGCAGCGCGACGTCGTCGGTCACGCCCATGGCGCCGCTCTGATCGATGCGCAGCACGCGCGGCGCGATCGGCGTCGTCGGCAGCTCGGCGAGCGGCATCATGCGATGCGGGTGGTCCGCGTAGGCCTCGGTGATGCGCGTCGTGAGCGCGTTCGGGTCGAAGCCGAGGGTCACCCAGAGCGAGTCCCCGAGGGGCTGGCCGGCCTCGCGCTCGTCGCGGCTCCAGAGCGTGATCCCCCAGAGGCGCTCGTCCTCGAGGACCGTCGACTCGAGCACCTCGCCGGTGCGCGCGTCGATGGTGTAGCGGCCCTGGATGGCGACGTCGGCCGGCGCCGTGGGCAAGCCGACGAGCGCCGAGGCGACCGGCGCGCCGCTGTGGTGCACGAGGTCCCCCTCGCGGATCCACTCGGAGGGGTCCGCCGAGTTCTGGTGCATCAGCGCGACCGTGATGCGGTCGTCGGCGTCGCCGCGCTCGATCATGAAGTGCGCGCTCTCGACGGGGATCTCGACGCGCGTGGCCGTCGCCGTGCCGCCCGTGAGCTCGGCCTTCGGGACGATCCAGAGCACGGAGGTCGGCCGCTGCGGGCGCGTCACGTCCGCGCCAGTCATCTGCTCGGGCTCGATGGAGAAGGCGCCGTCGCTGAGGACCAGGTAGCGCTCCGTCGTGTGGATCTGGTGGAGGCTCTGGGCGACGAGGGCCGGCGAGCCGCTCGCGTCGACGAGCTCCGTGGCGACCGGCTCGGAGGCGCCGTCCCAGCGCAGCACGCGCGTGAAGGGCTCGGTGTCGAGGCCCTCGAGGGGCGGCGCCCAGTTCGGGAGGTAGACGACGTCCTCGTCCGGATCCCAGACGGGGTGGGCCGAGGCCATGTGCACCGGGAAGAGGTCGAGGCCCGGCGAGAGCGAGGGGAACATGGGGCGCCAGCTCGCGTGGAGGCCCACGGGCGTGACCACCTCGAGCGTCTCCGGGTCGATCTCCCAGGGGCGGCCCGCGTCGTAGGTGGCGAGGAGGCGGCCCGAGGGGCCGGGGACGAGCGCCGTGTTGCAGAAGTCGCGGGCGCCGAGGTGCGTCGACATGCGGAGCATGCCGAGGTTGCGGTAAGCGAGCTCGCCGGTGGCGGCCTGGTCGAGGAGGTAGTCGTCGGTGCGGAGGAGGCGCGACTTCAGGCGCGGGCGGCCCTCCTCGAAGCGGAGGCGGAGCACCTGCGCGTCGCCGGTGAAGAGGGGCGTACCGTCGCCGTAGGGGACGCCGCCGATGACGAAGACGAAGCCCTCCATGTCGCGGGGGACCGCGCCGGCGACGACCTGGAGCTCGGCGTCGTCGAGCTCGGCGCGGGTGCCCTGGCCGAGGGAGGTGACCGAGGGGTCGCCGGGGGGCGGGAGGAGGCTCCCGGCGGGGTCGCCGCAGCCGAGGAGCGAGCCCGCGCCAGTGAGCGCGGAGAGTCGGAGCCAGTCGCGTCGCGTGAGCATCGGGGAGACCTCCGGCGGCCGCTCGGGAGCGACCCCCACGGCGCGGCACCCTCGCAGCGAGGTGTCGGGCCAGCAACAAAAAGTTGGAAGTTCCACTTACAGCCAACATGGAGCGCGGTTCACTTCGCGAAAACCCCATGAATTCCGGGCGATGGAGGCTGTGCGAACGCTCAATACGTGAACGCGAATCACCGCCTCGGGCGGCCATACGGCGGGGGGAAGAGGGCGCGGCGAGGGTCTCCGGGCGCGTGATACGGTGGCTCGATGCGGACCCGGATCGCGCTCTCGGCGCTCGCGATGCTGACCTCCCTGGCGGCGCGCCCGGCGAGCGCCCAGCGGGTCATCAGCTACGACACGCTCGGCGGGGAGACCCCCTCGGCGGTGACGTGCGGCTTCTGCGCCGGGGAGCGCTTCGGGACCGTCTTCCGCGAGCTGCCGCCGCCGGCGCGGGGCCTGAACCCGGAGGACTTCCCGCTGGAGCTGCGGAGCGTGCGGGTGGCCGTGGCGAGCGCGACCGTGGAGCGCTCCGGGCTCGGCTTCGCATGCAGCGGCTCGGTCGAGGGCGGCAGCGCGCTCGTCGACATGACGATCTGGGCCGGCGTGACGCCGCCGAGCGGGGACATCTCGGCCGAGCCGGAGCTCGAGGCGTGGAGCGAGGACGAGGTGCTCGTGTGGGCCGGCGAGAGCATCCCGCTGATGCGCTCGGCGGCGGAGAGCGAGGGCTCGGCCATGTACGAGGTGGGCTTCAACGAGCTCCGGGTGGTCGACGAGGACGAGGCGCCGATCCGCGTGGAGGCGCCGGCGACCTACCTGCGGGTGGTGATCGAGCTGAGCGCGGACGCGAGCGATCGGAGCGAGGCCTGCGAGGCGGGCGAGTCGCCCGGGGCGTTCCCGATGCGCGACGACGACGGACGCATCGCGGGGGAGCGCGGCTTCATCTGGGCGAGCGGCGCCGGCTGGCTCTGGAACGAGGACGCGCGGGTGAACGTGAACGGCGACTGGGCGCTCCGGATCGAGGTCGTGCCCATGGGGAGCCCCACCGCCGACGCCGGCCCGAGCGACGTCGACGCCGGCGCGGTGGGGGACGCCGGCGCGGCGCGCGACGCGGGCGCGATGCCCGAGGACGCCGGCCCGGCGGACGTCGACGCCGGCCCGAGCGACGCGGGCGGAGACGAGGGTTGCGGCTGCCGCGCCGCCGGCCCCGCTGACGCCACGGGCGCCGCGCTCCTGCTCCTCGCCCTCCCCTTCCTCCGCGGTCCACGCCGCCGCCGCTGACGTCGACCCGCGCGGCTTTCTCGGAAGCGCGATCCCGGCGAGCGAGCCCGAGCGAGCTCGAGCGAGAGCCACGAGCCCAAGCCCCAGCCCCAGGCAGAGCCCGAGCGCGCAGCTCCAGCGCCAACCAGCGCCCGAGCGCGCAGCTCCAGCCCCAGCCAGAGCCCAAGCCCGCAGCTCCAGCCCCAGCCAGAGCCCGAGCCCGCAGCTCCAGCCCCAGCCGGAGCCACGAGCCCAAGCCCGCAGCCCCAACCAAGGCCACGAGCCCGAGCCCGCAGCTCCAGCCCCAGCCAGAGCCCGAGCCGGCAGCTCCAGCCCCAGCCAGAGCCACGAGCCCAAGCCCGCAGCCCCAACCAAGGCCACGAGCCCGAGCCACCAGCCCGAGCCCGAGCCCGAGCCCGAGCGAGAGCCCGAGTCCCCTGACCCCCGCGCCGCAACCGCTCGTCGCCGCAGGCGGCGAACCCCGAGCCCCGCGGCGAAGCCGCTCGTCGCCTGACCCAGTCCCCGGCGCCCACCACCGCCGACTTCGACGTCAGCGGCACGGACGGAAGCTGCCCGACCGTGCGCCTCAGCGGCAGCTTCACCAACTCCAACCAGTTCGACGCCACCTGGATGGCGAGCTGCAGCGGCTTCTGCGGCTCGCAGACCAACATGATCTTCGGAGAGCGCCGATGAGCCCCCGCCCTTCCCTGCTTCGCCTGAGCCTCTCCTTCGCCCTCCTCGGCGCCCTCGCCTGCGGCGACGACGACCGGGGCGGCGGCCGAGGTGTCGACGCCGGCTCGAGCGGCACCGACGGCTCGACGAGCTGCGCGAGCGACGCCGACTGCGACGACGGCTTCGACTGCACCGTCGACAGCTGCGGCGTCGGCGGCGCCTGCCGCCACGACGGCATCGACGAGCGCTGCGAGGGCGCGCTGATCTGCGAGCCCGGCCGCGGCTGCGTGGACGAGCCGAGCTGCGGGAGCGACGCGGACTGCGACGACGGCTTCAGCTGCACCCTCGACAGCTGCGGCGTCGGCGGCGAGTGCCGGAACATGCCCCTCGACGAGCTCTGCAGCGAGGTGGGGCCCGGCTCGAGCTGCGACCCGACGACCGGCATGAGCGGCACCGGCTGCACCGAGGCCACGGGCTGCGAGATGGACGAGGACTGCGACGACGGCGTCGACTGCACCCTCGACACCTGCAGCGTCGACAACACCTGCAGCCACACGACCATCGACGAGCGCTGCCCCGACGGAGAGGCCTGCACGGCGAGCGGCTGCTTCGCGCCCATGGACTGCGAGACCGACGAAGACTGCCAGGACGACGACTTCTGCAACGGCCGGGAGTTCTGCGAGCCCGAGTTCGGCTGCCGCCCCGCCCCCGAGCCGCGCATGTGCAACGACAGCGACGACTGCACCATGGACAGCTGCGACCCCGAGCTCGACATGTGCGTCTTCCGCTGCGACACGAGCCGCCCCGAGTGCGAGTGCCCCGAGCCCGAGACCCCCTGCGACGGCGTCTTCGACATCACGCCGGCCCCCATGCAGACCTGCGCCGCCGTGCTCGGACCCGCGCAGGTCGAATACAACATCGCCGAGGTGGAATTCAGCTGCGTCGGCCCCGTCCTCAGCGTGGACGCCCGCAACGTCCCCAACCCGCGGAGCCCCTCCCCGCTGACGCAGAACCCGCGGACCGACGATGGCACCTTCGACGTGGAGACCGTCGTCGCCGGCGGCTGCGAAGAGCGCTACCGCCTGATGGGCCGCTTCCTCGACGCCGCCACCTTCGAGGCGACCTTCACGGCGATGTACGTCGACACGAGCGCCTTCAGCGAGTGCGGCCTCAGCGGCTGCGTGAACCAGTCCCTGATGGTCACCGGCACCCGCCGCTGAGGGGGCTTCACTCCCGCGCCAGTGTGAAGAGGGCCTGGTGGCCGCCGGGGGGGTGGAGGTCCTCGATGGGGATCTCGGCGGGGGCGGCGACGAGGTAGACGGTCCAGCGGCCGGGCTCGGGGAGGAGCTCGGCGGCGAGGAGCTGGAGGCGCACGGCGCCCGATCCGGCGACGGCCGGGGCGACGTCGACGCGCTCGAGCTCGCCGCCGGCGCGGCGGCGGAAGACGGCGGCGTGGACCGGGAAGCTCACCTCGGTCTCCGGGCGGAGGCGGAGGTCGACGATGTCGTCGGCGCGGAAGGTCGGCGTGGCCGCCGGCGCCTCGTCGGCCCCGCGGGAGCTCTGCGCGCCTCCCCGGACGGTCGCGGTGTAGCCGGGGAGCGCCGGGCCGCCGCGCGGGAGCACGACGAAGAGGACGGCGGCGGCGACGGCGAGCGTCCCCACGAGCCCGAGCACGGCCCGGCGGCTCGACAGCGTGGTGACCTTCGAGCCCCTCTCGGCCGGAGCCGACGCTGGAGCTTCCGACCGCGCTTCCGCAGAAGCCTCCGCTCGCGCTCGGCCTGGAGCAGCGGCTCGGGCTGGGGCGGACGCTTGGGCTGGGGCGGACGCTTCGGCTGGTGCTGACGCTGACGCTTGGGCTGGTGCTGACGCTGACGCTGACGCTTGGACTGGTGCTGACGCTTGGGCTGGTGCCGACGCTTGGGCTGGTGCCGACGCTTGGGCTGGTGCTGACGCTTGGGCTGGTGCTGACGCTGACGCTGACGCTTGGGCTGGTGCTGACGCTGACGCTTGGGCTGGTGCTGACGCTTCGGCTGAAGCATCGCCCTCCGCCCCCGTCGAAGCCGCTCCGGCCCCCGCGAGGATCGCCGCCGCGAACCCCTCCTCCGCCTCTTCCCCCAGCGCCCCGAACGCCGCCTCCAACGCCTCCACGTCTTCCCCGCGCGCCTCTGCCGCTTCCCGCAGCGCCGCGCGCTCGTCCTCGCCGAGCTCCCCCGCGGCCAACGCATCCCAGCGCGCGTCGGGCTCCTCCTCGCGCCGCTCCCGCGCCGCCGCCCCGAGGGCCTCCATGAGCTCGTCGTCCTCGCTCACGCTCCCACCTCCGCGCCCCGCTCGAGCTCCGCCCGCAGCGCCCGCGCCTTCTTCATGATGCGGCTCCGCCAGGCGTGCACGGCGTCCTTCGACATGCCGAGCTCCGCGCAGACCTGCTCGGTGCTCTTCTGCTGCCGCCACACGAGATCGAAGATCTGCGCGCCGAGCGGGCTGAGCTCCTCCTCGAGCCGCGCGAGCAGCGCCCGCAGGAGATCCCGTGCGCCGACCTCGCGCTCCACCGAGCGCGCCGCCCCGCTCCGCCGCTCGAGCGCCGCGCCCTCGGTCGGCTCGTCGGTGAAGGGGCTCCGTCGCTTGCTCCGCAGGATCGCCCCGGCCTCGCGCTCGGCCACCAGCCCGACGAAGTTCGGCAGTGAGAGGCCCTTGTCCCCGTCCCAGCGCCGGAGCACGCGCGCGTCGTCCGCGAAGAGCGCCACGAAGACCTCCTGCGTCAGGTCCCGCACCTCCTGGCGCACCTCGCGACCGGCCAGGCCCCCGCGCCGGTGGAGCGCCCGCGCGACCCGCGCCTGGATCACCGGCGTCAGCGCCGCCACGAAGACGCGCACGGCGCCCGGCTCGCGCGCGAGGGCGCCCGGCAGCGCACGCGCGGCGTCGGCGGGTCGGGGAGAGGAGGACATCCCGGCGGGCGCCAGCCTATGGGGCTCTCCACCCGCGGGCCAGGGAACGCGCTTCGTCCCCGACGACCGCCGGGGACGCCGATACACCCCGCTCCGCTCCGCCCACGCCTGCTCCATCACGGAGGGACTCCGACGCGAGCCCGCCGGAGCTGACATGGGACCGGCGCAGCCGTGCGCTCCCTCACATGGCGAGCGCTCCTCGTGTCAGCTCTCCACACCTCGCGTCGGAGACCCGAACGACAGGCCTTCTCCGCGTCGATCGGCGCGGCAGCAAGGCGCGCGAGAGAGACACGTGCGGGGTCGCCCCGGGGTTTCTCCTGGGGCTCGCTTCCGGTTCGCGCTATCGCGCGGATCGATGGGGGGTTCCATCGCACGTTTCGCCTGGATCGGAGTCGCGGTGATGGCGTGCGGAGGCAACGAGAGCGCGAGCCCGGCGCGGGAGGAGCTCCCCCTGCTCTTCGCCGGCTGCGCCGCCGTGGACGGCGACGGGCGCTGCGCGGTGGAGCCGGGCGCCTCGCTGACGCTCTGGGTGCCGGGGCGCGGCGCGGCGGAGCTCCTCGCGGGTACGACCGCGCTGGAGGTCACGCCGCACGAGACGGGCGGCGGCGAGACGGGCGGTGACTCGCCCGACGACCCCGAGGACGACGCCCCCCGCGCGACGGTCCGCGCCGTGGCCGACGGGCTCCGCTTCACGCTCGCCGGGGTGGACCCGAGCTGGGGCACGCTGACCATCCGGCGGGACGACGCCGAGGGCCTGCTCCCCCTGCGCCGCGCGTCCGTGCCCGAACCGATCGTCGCCGCCCGCGCCGCGCGAGCCCGCGGCGAGCTCGACGAGGCGGAGGCGCACCTCGCGGGCTGGGCGCCGGAGGGGGCGCGGGAGCGCGGGCTCCTCGAGGGGGTGCGCGCGCGCCTCGCCTTCTCGCGGGGCGACAACGCGGCCTGCCTCCGGCACTACGCGCGCTCCATGCGGCTCTTGCAGGAGGCCGGCGCCCGCTCGGAGCTCGTGAGCGACGGCCTCGCGCGGGCCTTCGTCCTCCACCGGCGCATGGGCCGCGTCGAGGAGGCGCGGGGCGTGCTCGAGGCGCTCGCGCCGCACGTCGAGGGCGACCCGGTCGGCGCGCTCCGCCTCGCGCTCACGCTGGGCACGCTCCAGCACTCGCTCGGGGACCTCCGCAGCGCGCTCGAGACCCTGCGCCGGGCGAGCCGGGACGCCGAGCGCCTCGGCATGCTGATGGAGCGGGCCGGCGCCGACGAGATCCGCGCCGACGCGCTGCTCCGCCTCGGGCGCGTGGAGGAGGCCGACGCGCTCATGGAGGCGCTCGCCGAGCCCATGCGCGACGCGGCCCCCTGCACGCGCGCGACCTGGTACGCGAACCTCGGCCACCAGCGGATGCTCGGCGAGGACGACCCGGCGCGACTCCGCTCGGCCCTCGCGCCCCTCGAGCGGGCGCGCGACCTCTTCGCCGACGCCTGCCCGCGGCCGGCCTCGTTGGCGAACGCCTGGGCGAACCTGGCCGACGCGGCGCTCCGGCTCGGGGACGAGGAGACAGCGCGGGAGGCGGTGGAGGCCGGGAAGGCCCTCGAGGCGCCGGACGCGACGGTGCGCGCCTGGCTCCTCGCGCTGGACGCGGAGCTCGCGCTCGAGGCCGGCGCCCACGAGGAGGCCCTCGCGCGCTACGCGGAGCTCGAACGGCGCGCCAGCGCGGCGGGCTGGACGCGGGAGGTGTGGCGGGGCGCCCTCGGGCGGGGCCGCGCGCTCGCCGAGCTGGAGCGCGGGGACGCGGCGCGCGAGGCCTTCGACGCGGCGGAGGCGGCCCTCGATCGGCTCTACCGGCGGCTGCCCCTCGACGGCGCCCAGGGGCGCGCCCTCGCCCGACACGAGGCGAGCGCGCGCGAGCGCGTGCGGCTCGCCCTCGCCGCGGGCGACGTCGAGGCGGCCTTCCGCGTCGCGCGCCACGCCCGCGCCCGCCGGCTCGGCGCCGCCCATCGCGCCGCCCGCTTCGGCCGGGCGGACGCGCGGCGCCGGGCCGAGGGCGCCCTCGCCGACTACTGGGCGCGGCGCCGCACGCTCCGGGCGCAGCGCGAGGCCGCCTGGGCGGCGCCGGAGGACGCGCTCGAGGCGCGCGCCGCCGAGGCGCGGCTCCTCGAGGACGCCGCGCTCGAAGCGCTCGACCGGGCCTTCCCGCCGCTGGCGGAGGACGCGGCCCCGCCGCTCGACGAGGGCGCGCTGACGCTGGTGCTCTTCCCCCTCGACGACGCCGGCGACGCGCTCGCCGTGCTGGCGAGCCACGCGGGCGCCTTCCGCGGCGCCGTTCGCCCGGCCACGGACGCGCTCGAGGGCCTGGACGAGCCCATCGAGAGCGCCTCGTCGATCCGCGTCCTCGCGCACGGCCCGGCGGCCTCCCTCGACGTGCACCTCCTCCCCTGGCGCGGCGCCCCGCTCGGCGCGCAGAAGCCGGTGGTCTGGGCCCTGGACGCCCGCGGCGCGCCGACGCGTCAGGGCCGCGGCGCCCTCGTCGTCGGCGATCCCCGCGGCGACCTCGCCGGCGCCCGGGACGAGGCGCGGGCGGTCGCGGCGCTCCACCGGGCGCGGGGCGAGCGCGTGCGGCTGCTGCTCGGCCCGCAGGCGACGCACGGCGCGCTCCTCGACGCCCTGCCGACGGTCGCGCACCTCCACTACGCGGGGCACGGCGACGTCGAGGAGGCCGGCCTCTGGGGGAGCGGCCTGCGGCTCGCGGGCGACGAGCGGCTGACGACGGGCGACGTGCTCGCGCTGCCGGCCGCGCCGGAGAGCGTGCTGCTCTCGGGCTGCGAGACCGGTCAGCCGGCGGAGGAGCTGGCGCTCGGCCTGGCCAACGCCTTCCTCGCGACCGGGGCGCGGCGGGTGGTCGGCACGACGCGGGCGGTGGACGACGCGACGGCCGCGAGCGTGGGCGGCGCGCTGGAGCGCGAGGCCCGCGCCCCCTGGCCCGAGCGCCTGCGCCGGCTGGTGGCCGAGCGCGGCGACGAAGTGGGGGCGTACCGGGTGTACGTGCCCTGAGGCGAGAGAGGATGGCGCCGCGCGGACGGCGCCGGTGAGCGGAGAGACGGAGAGACCGCGCGGAAGCGCGAGGGGAGACAGCGATGCAGATGAAGAAGACGATGACGACGGCGCTCGTGCTCGCCGGAGCCGTGGGCTGCGCGATGCCCGTCGGCGAGGAGATCGGCCGCTCGGAGGAAGCGCTCCGGGCGCGCGAGGCGGGCTTCGTGCTCGCGGAGACCGCCGACGGAGAAGGGCGCGACTCCACGGATCGCAGCCTCAGCGCGTCGAACCAAGACGGCGAAGGGAGCGACTCGACGGATCGCACCGGCAGCGCGACGGACCTCGTCGCCCCGCCGACCGAGATCTGCTGGTGGGACACGGAGCCCCAGTACTCCTGCACCGGGGACATCCCGGACGGCCGCGAGCCCACCTGCCCGACCTGCTGCGAAGGCTGCTTCGTGAAGCCCTTCTTCGGCAGCTGGTACTACGCGCGAATCCAGGTCGGCGAAGGCCTGAGCGAGGAGATGACCAACGAGGTCGTTCCCACCCCCGACACGCTCCAGCCGCTCGTCATCCTCGGGACGAGCCCGGGAGAGCCGCCGCTGGACTACGCGAAGGTGCCCATCGATCTCGAGGCGGCGCTCACGAACGCGGGCGCCTACATCCCGGTCAGCGCAGAGCATGGCGGCGCGGAGAACCTCTACCTCTGGTTCGTGGAGGATCTCGGGGTCGGCAAGTCCAGGCCCATCGGCCCCGTCCCCCTCATCGAGAGCGGCGGTGGCCTGGACCTGTACACGCCGTAGGCGGCGCTCAGCTCGGCGCGCCGGCGCGGACGCCGCGACGCCGGCCGAGGACCTCGCCGGGGCGGACGGCGGGCGGGGGCTCTTCCCCCTGGCCCTCCCCTTCGCCCTCGTGGTCGTGGTCGTGGTCGTGCTCGGCGCCGCCCTCCTGCTCGCCCTCCGTCCCCCAGGTCGGCTGCGCATCCCCCGGCACCAGGCCGCCGCGCTGGGGCCCGTCCGAGAGCGGGTCCCGGCGCTGGCGCGGGCCGCCCGGCGGGTTCGGGAGGATGTAGGGCTCGGCGTTGAAGGTCCCGCACTGGCGGCTGTTCCGGTAGAAGCTCCAGTGCATGTAGGCGCGCCCGTCGCCGCTGAGGATGCTCTCGGGCGGCGCCGGATAGGGCTGGGCGCGCATCACCGCGCTGTAGGCGCTGAAGTCGAAGGGCAGGAGGCCGCTCGTCCGCACCACGCCGATGCGGTGGATGCTGCCGTCCCGGTTGAAGATGATCTCGAGCTTCGTCCGGAGCGACTGATCGTTCATCGGGTTGCTCGAGTCGGCCGGGAGCCGCGCGATGAAGCCGTTCACGTACTGCGGGTGGATGCGCCGATGGACCGCCGCGATGTAGGCCGCGAAGGGTGAGGCCGCGGCGTTGAGCGCCGTCTGGTTGCCGCTCCGCACGCCCGGCACGTAGTTCTCGATGGCCGCCCGGAAGCGCCGCCAATTCCGCTGCCGTTCCCGGTGTCGCCCGCGCTGCCGGCTCAGGCGCTCCTCCACGTAGGCCTGCCGCGCCTGCTCGAGCTCCTCCTCGCCGACGATCTCCTCGAACTGGCTCCAGGAGACGCGCAGGTTCGCCCCCTCGCTGCCCGAGCCGCGCCCCCGGCCGCCGCGCGAGCGCTGCGCCGTGCGCCGACGTCCGTCGCCCTCCCGCCCGGCCCGGGCCTCGCGCCGCTCGCCGCCCCCCTCGCCGCCGCCGCTCCCCTCGGGCTGGACGCGCCGGCGGATCACGAAGGTGCCCTGCCCGTCGTCGATGGTGATCGTCTCCCACTCCGGCTCGGGCTCGCCCCCGCGCTCGGCGACGGCCTCCCGCGCCTCGCCCGTGCCGCCGCTCGAGGGCGCGCGCCGCTCGCCCTCCTCCCGCTCGTTCCCCCGGGAGCGCACGTTCGGCGGCGGCGTCTCCGAGGCCTCCCGGGGCCGGACCTCCTCGGTCTCGCTCTCGGTCGGCAGGCGCCGATCGCTGCCCTCCATCTCGCGGGTCTCGCGCGCGAGCTGCTCGTCCGCGTTGCCCTCCTCCGGCTCGAGGGTCGCCTCGACCGGGTCGCCGGCCTCCACCTGCTCGGCGTCCTGCGTGAGGCTGCGGATGCGCGCGACCGTCTCCTCCTCGACCCGGTTGTTCTCGTCGGCGAGGAAGCGCGCGTTCTCCGGCGCCTCGACCTCCGGATCCCGGCTGCGCTGCTGGACGGCGATCCGGTCGTTCGGGGGCGGTGGCGTGGCCGGGACGACCTCCTCCTCGGGCACGGGGACGACCTCGACCTCGGGCGGCTCGGTGCGCTCCTCCGGCTCCTCGTCGTCGACGCGGCGCTCCCACTCGCGCTCCGGCGACGTCTCGGCCGGCGGACGCTCCTCGCCCTCGACCTCGTCCTCCAGGAGGCTCTCGGGCTCCTCGGCGGGCTCTTCTTCTTCCTCGAGGGGCGGGAGCGGGGGGAGCTCGAACTCGACGGGCGCAGCGTCGCCGGCCCGGGCCTCGGGCGACGACTTGGCGTCGAGCCACTTCGTCATCACGCCGAGCACGCCGTACACGGGCAGATGCACCGCCAGCGACGCCAGGAGCGCCACGACGAGAGCAGCCACGGTCGGTTCGACGCGCTTCACGGGTTCACCCTGCCACAGCTCGGGGCGCGGATCGCGCCGACGCGCCGGGCTCCCCGTTTGGACGCACGAGGCCGCCGATTCGTTTCGAGGGGGGCGCCGAAGGGGGCGCCGACGGAACGCGAAACGGAGGGGCCGAGAGGCGCCCTCCGTTCGCGGGGGTGGCCCGTGAAGCGAGGTTCACGGGCGAGAACCGACGTTCACCGCACCTGGACGGTGGTGCTCCGGCCTCCGCCGCGGCGCCGCGTGGTGGTCGTGGTGCGGACCCGCGTGTTGTTGTTGCGTCGCCGCCGGGTGGTCGTGGTGCGGCGCCGGACCGTGCCGTTCCCGCCGCGCTGCACGGTGGTGGTGCGGCGCACCGTGCCAGGCCGCCCGCGCTGCACGGTGGTGGTCCGCCGCACGGTCCCGGGCCGACCGCGCCGCACGGTCGTGGTCCGCCGCACGGTCGCCGGTCGACCCCGGCGCACGGTGGTCCGGCGCACGGTGGTCGGGTGACGGCGGACGGTCGTGGTGCGGACCCGCGCGCCCCCCTGGCGCCAGTTGCCCCGGACGTAGACGTAGCCGTTGCCCCGGCGCTCCCAGCGCGGCTGCACGTAGGTGTAGCCCGGACGCGCCTGGATGTAGCGCCCCTGCACCCAGACGTACTGGGCGCCGTTCCACTCCCAATGGCCCTCGACCCAGATCGCGTTCTGGTAGGGGGCCACGGGCCGCTGCGCGACGACCCGGCGCTGCGGGGGCGCCTGGTAGACGACCACGCCGCTGCTGGGGGCGTTGGTCGCGTAGACGGTCCGTCGCGGCGTCGTGTGGATGGTGCAGCCGCTTGCGGCGAGGGCCGTGGCGGCGGCGATCAGAGTGAGCTGGAGCTTCATCGGGTTCCTCCTCCCGGAGCAGTCACGCGGACCCCCCTGGAGAGCATCTCGGGTTCGGAGGCGTTCCGCCTCCCGGTGCAGCGGCGCGGCGGCCGGCGTGGTGGGAGAGCAAGAACCGTTCTCGACGTCTTACGTACCAGGGTGCCCGTTCTCCCGTGCCCACGCACCCGATTTCCAAAGTCTTGCGAAATTTCCACAGCACCACCCACGTCACCCCACCGCCCCTCGACATCGCGGGGGGAAAGATGGTTGGCTCCGGACCACGCCGGCTGGAGCCGGCCAGGGACACACCGGCCGGAGCCGGCGAGGGAACCCGAGGGAGGCGAGAGAGCCATGGCGCTGCAGATCGACGAAGCGACCCACGAGCTTCTTCAAAGTTATGGTTTCGACGAAGAGACCTTCGAGACCCTCCGGGCCCGGTTGAAGGCCGGCGAGGCGGGGGCCGAGCAGAACCGCATCCGCGGTGAGGTGACGCCCCCGGAGGCGGAGGACGTGACCACGCTGCCGGCCGTGGGGAGCGCCGAGCGCGAGGCGCTGGCGGCGAAGGGGCGCGAAGCGATCGCCGCCGGGCAGGTCGGCGCCATCGTGCTCGCCGGCGGCATGGCGACGCGCTTCGGCGGCGTCGTGAAGGCGGGCGTCGAGGCCGTCGACGGGAAGACCTTCATGGAGCTGAAGGTCCGCGACATCCTCACGGCGGCCGAGGAGGCCGGCGGGCGCGTGCCCCTCTTCCCGATGACGAGCTTCGCGACCGACGCCGAGGTCACGATGCTCTCCGCGCCCCTCGCGAACGAGCACGTCCCCATCGAGACCTTCCCGCAGCTCATCTCGCTCCGCCTCACCCCGGAGGGCGAGCTCTTCCGGGACGAGGCCGGTGAGCTCTCGCCCTACGCGCCGGGCCACGGCGACCTGACCTTCGCGCTCCGCAAGGCGGGCATCCTCGAGCGCTTCCGGGCCGCCGGCGGCCGCGTGCTCGTCATGAGCAACGTCGACAACCTCACCGCCACCCTCGACCCGGCGATCATCGGGGCGCACCTCCAGGGCGGCAAGCCCATGACCGCCGAGATGGCGCCGAAGCTCCCGGGCGACAAGGGCGGCGCCCCGGCGCGCGTGGACGGCGAACCGCAGATCGTCGAGGCCTTCCGCTTCCCGGCGGACTTCGACCAGGACTCCATCCCGGTCTTCAACACGAACACGCTCCTCTTCGACGCCGAGGCCATCGATCGGGACTTCGACCTGACGTGGTTCGCGGTCACCAAGCAGGTCGGCGGCAAGCCCGCGATCCAGTTCGAGCACCTCGTCGGTGAGCTCTCCGCGTTCCTCCCGTCGACCTTCCTGCGCGTCGAGCGCGAGGGCGCGGACGCGCGCTTCCAGCCGGTGAAGGACCCGGCGGAGCTCGAGCGGCGACAGGACGAGATCCGCACGGCCCTCGAGGCCCGGGGCATCCTCTGAAGGCCGAGGCCGGGGCCGCGCGCGCCGGCCGCTGAAGACGGCGCCGCCCGTGCCTCCCCTCCGACACGCCTCGCGCGGCCCGTCGTGGCGCGCGGCGGCGCTGCTCGTGCTCGCCTCCCTCGGCGCCTGCGCGAGCGAGCCGCCGCTCCGCTGCCGCTTCGGCGAGGGGCACACGCTCGGGGCCGTCCACCTCGCCTACGACGACGTGCGGCTCGTGGCCGAGGGCGCGGGGTGGCGGGCGCTCTGGTCCGCGCCCGACGGGCTCTTCGCGCGGCCCATCGACGGCGCGGGGGCGCCGACCGGCCCGACCCGGCGGCTCGGGGCGCGCTGCGATGGCGGGCTGGACGCGGCGGCGCTCGGGGCGGGCGCGCTGCTCGTGGCCTGCGCGCGGCGGGGAGACGCGACCAAGGGGCGGCCCGGCGCGCTCGTGCTCTTGCGCTTCGAGGAGGGCGTCACGACCTGGCGCCGCCGCTTCGATCCCGTGGGGCGGGACGCGCGGGGGGTCGCGATGGCGGTGCGGGGCGATCGGGTGGGGCTCGCCTGGCACGACGGCGTGCCCGGGAGCTGGCAGCTCTGGTTCGTGGAGGTCGCGCTCGGGAGCGCGCCCGAGGACGCGGGGGCCGAGGCGGAGGACGCGCCGCGGCCGCTCTCCTCGAGCGGGGTCTCGGCCGGGGCGCCGCGGGTCTGGGTGGACGGGGAGCGCGCGCTCTGGACCTGGGCGGAGACCTGGCTCGAGGCCGGCTATCCGCACGGGCAGGTGCTCGTCTGGTCGGGGCGGGGGCTCCCCCAGCGGGTCGCGGAGGTCGACTTCGAGGCGCCGGCGCCCGACCTGGCGCGGGACGGGCGCTCGCTGGTGGTCTTCTTCCGGGACCACCGGCGGCCCTGGCGGAGGCCGCAGCTCTACGCGCGGCGGGTGGACGACGGGCTCCGGCCGATGGCGCCGGCCGAGAGGGTCGGGCGGGCGAACCATCGCCGGGGCGCGGTGGCGTTCCCCTGCGCGGGCGGCCTCGCGGCGGTGATCCCGCGGACCTGGGACGAGGACGTGCTGGTCGGGCTGCAGGTGCTCGACGGGCAGCTCGAGGGGCGCATCCGAGAGCAGCAGATCTACGAGTGGGCGGCGCGCTTCCCGGTGGCAGATGGCGCGTGCGTGGGGGACGGGGCGATCCTCGCGCTCGTCGGCGCCGAGGGCCGGCCGGAGGCGACGCGCGCGCCGCTACACGCCATGGCGCTCCGCTGCGAGTAGCTGCGCTCCGCGCGCCGGCAAGCTCGCCGCGCTCAGAAGCCCGGGTCGTCGAAGAACTCGGGGCGGGGGAGCGCGCGCCGCGGCGACGGCGGCGGCGACGCGAGCATGCGGGAACGCGGGGGTCGAGGACGAGCCCGACGCCGAGGGCGCGCGTCCTGCGGATCGCGCGCTTCGGCGCCCCGGGTCTCGGGGTCGCCTGGCGCGTCGCCCGCCGTGCCCGCGCTCGTCATGCCCGCGCCGGCCGTGCCCGCTGTGCCCCCGCCCCGCACCCCCGCGTCCCGGGTCGCGTCGCCTCGTCCGCCATCCACGGCGACCTCGGTCGGCGCGGCGGTCTGCTCGGGCCCCTCCACGCTCGTTCGAGCGTCTGGCTCGGGGGCGGCCGCGGGCGAGTCGAGCCGGGGACCAGCCGCGACGGGGGGCGGCCGCTCCGCCGCCGAGCGCTCGGCCGGCGAAGCGAGGAGCCACGCTCCGCCCGCGAGCAGACCGAGGAGCGCCAGCGCAGCGGCGGCGAGCGGCGCGCGAGGCCGGGGCGCCGCCGGCGCCGGATGGGAGGGCAGCGCCGCGCTCCGGGGACGCGCTTCCGTGGTCTGATCGGCGCGGGACGCCGGCGGGGCAAGCGGGTCCGAGGCTCGAGGCGGCCCCCACTGCGCCCAGGCCCGCTCGAGCAGGCGCGGGGGCGGCCCCTCGCCCCGGAGGTGGAGCGCTTGCTGCCGCAGCGCGGCGCTGGTCGCCGTGCGCTCGCCATACGCCGCCTCGAGCTCGCGCCCGAACTCCTCGACGGCGCTCACCAGGGCCTCACGCATCGCCCCCGCGTGCTCGAAGCGATCCTCGCGACGCGGCGCGAGGGCGCGCTCCACCACGGCCGTCAGCGCCGAGGAGAGGTCCGGCCGCCGGAGAGCGAGGGGCACGTACTCACCCCGCTCCACGCGGCGCATCACCTCGAGCGGGCCCTCGGCGGCGAAGGGGGTCTCACCGACGAGCAGCTCGTAAAGCAGCGCGCCGACGCCGAAGACGTCCGTGCGCGCGTCGAGGTGGCGTGAGGAGCGAACCTGCTCGGGCGACATGTAGTGGGGGGTCCCGACGACCATCTCGATCGTGCCGCCCGCGACGCGGGTCGGATGGCGGGCCTGCTTTACCAGGCCGAAGTCGACGAGCCAGAGCTGACCCTGCGCGCCGAGGATCACGTTCTCCGGCTTCACGTCCCGGTGGATCAGCCCTTCCCGATGCGCCGCCGCCAACCCCGCCAGCAGCTTCGCCGTGATGTCGATCGCCTCGGGCAGGGAAGGCAGCGCGCGGAGCAGGCGCGCGCCGAGGGTCCGCCCCTCGAGGAGCTCCATCACGAGGTAGGGGCTGCCCTCGTGTGTGCCCGTGTCGAGCACCGAGACCAGGTGGGGGTGCCGGAGCCGCGCCCCGAGGAGGGCCTCACGGCGGAAGCGCTCGCGCGCGATGGCGTCGGCGTCGGGCACCAGCTTGAGCGCGACCTCGGTCCCCCGCTGGATGTGGAGAGCGCGCCAGACGACGGCCATGCCCCCCTCCCCGAGCGGGCGGAGGAGCCGGTAGCGGCCCTCGATGAGGGTCCCGGGGCGGAGCGGGGAGGCGGGCATGGCGAGCGTCGCCCCAGGTCCAACGCAAAGACCGCACCGGATCGGCGCGAGGACGCCTCACTCCGTGCTTTTCGCAATGATCACGGAACACACCGAGTCGAGCGGGGAACGGCGAGGCAACCCGCGGGGTTTCGGAGGGCAACGCCCGAGGTTTCAGGAGGTGAGTCTTCCCCCCGCCGCCGACGAAGGCGAGACGGCTGCCCTACACCCGACGAAAAGACAATGATCGCGGACTCTTGAATACCGCAGAGCCACGCCCCGGCGATCGAGTTGGCCAGTTCTAGGACAACTCTTCAGCGGTGTTAACTCTCCAGCGAGCCCGAGCTTCGCCGAAGACCAACCCGGTCCCGGCTCGGGACGTGCTGGTTCGTTCCTGCTGGTGAGCGTCACGCTCCGGCTGCGCAGGGCGGCCGCGGCGTCCGTTCTGGTGGATCCGACTTCGACACCCGATGGCCGGCTGGACCTGGACAACGACCCGCACCTCGGCGCGGCGGGAGGCGCCGCCATCACCGCGCTCCTGATCACGCAAACGAACGATGGCGCTCTCCGCAGCCGCGAGCCGACAAGGCGTCCTTCGTCGCCGTCTCGGACACGCTCAACACGCCCTCGGTCATCTTCGCCGGCAAGCTCATCGCCCGCGTGGGCCTCGCCACGAACAGGCCGGCCGAGTTCATCATCGTGCTGCTCAGCCAGGACACTCGCGCCCTCGAGGCCGAGCTGGCGGTTGCGGGCGCGTAAGGAGGACGACCCATGACCGCCGTCGGCAACCCCGCAGCTTCCATGAAAAGCGCGAGTTCATCGTCGAGCTCGACGACGTCGCGCACGCTGGCTTCCAGAAGTGCAGCGAGCTCTCGGTCGAGGTGGCGAACGTCCGGTAACTCGCGGGCGGCTCGCTCATAGCCAGCCCAACTCTTACTCGGCGACCCTGTGCCAGCTTGGCTCAGTTACTGGTGCTGGGCGATGACACCAAGTCCCAACGCCTGTACGATATGGCTCACGCGGGTCAGCGAAGGAAACGAAGTGACGACAGGAGACCCGGGCTGAAGCAGAAGCAAGCCCATGTCGATGCAGCATCAAACTGGCAATAGCAGCAAGTTCATTGCGTTGTGGCGTCGCGCGCTTACCCTGCCGAACCTGGACGAATTGTCGCCCAAACTTGTGGACGCCTGGGCCATGCAACACGGGACCGCGGTCACGCAAGTGGGAGAAGCCGAAGTCGGCAGCTTCGTGAAGACACCAGCGATACGCCTCGAACTCGATGGCGGCGACTGCGGCTACCTTCCCAAGGTGCCTGCGGAGCAGCACCCGGCTTGGGATGCGCGTCGGGCGAGCTGCGAGCAGCGCGCCAAGCTGTGGCGCAAGGTTGAGTGGTTTGAGCCGCTTTGGGTCCCGCAGGCACGTGTCGAAGCTCTGCTCCAGGACGTGCGCTCATGCGACCACGAACGAGCGCTGGAACTCTTCAACTATCACGCATCGACAATATACACAGTGCCGTTTCAGGCCGTGTGTGTGGCACAGCTGATCCCACAGTGCCGGTCTCTACAGGAGTTCGTCCCGCTGGTGCGGGAGTCATTCCTCGCATTCTATAGCGGTTATCGCGCATCGAGCATCGCGGCGCTAATCCCACTGGTTGAGTCGGCAGTGAGCCGCATCGCGAAGGAAGCCGGAGGTGGCCAAGACCTCACGACGGTTGACGCGGTTGAGAAAGCAGTCGCCAGCGCAATCGACAAGGCCACGTCGATCTACTTCGAAGGATCGTGGGCGCCTCGCGAGTATCGCACCATGTCCTACCTGCTTGCTCTTGATGAACGCATCTACGTGTTCGAGACGTTTCGCCGATGGTTGCGTACGTCCTTCTTCGAGCGGACCGGTGAGTACTCAGGAACGACGTGGTTAAATCGCCATCTTTTCGCCCACGGGATGTCTGCATCTTGGCAACAGGCACCCAACTTCATCCGCTTGATCGTAGCCTTGACCACCCTCGGAGTCATCGAGAGATGGGGCACCGACAGCAGCGGCGCTTCGTTGTTCTTTCCAGAAATGGACGGCGATGCGCGCCTTCTCTGGCAAGAGGCGCTCTTCCGGGCCAAAGCGCAGGGGATTCTGAACCGACTTGCGGAGGAGCGCTACCACGCCCACGGCCGTCTCGTGCCGGAGATGCCCACGGATGATGGCACGACGCTTCGAAGAGCCATCCTAGCCGACGACTGTATCAATGATCTCGTCAGGCCCTTGCGGGACGCGGGTTGGAGCGTCGAAGTTGACGATCCAGACGAGTCCGGTCTCTACATCACTCTGTGCGCCAAATCGGCGTCCTCGTGTTTCGGGCTGGCGCTTCTGTATAGCTGCGCGACAGCGAACCAGATCTACAGAGCATTGGCTAACGAGGCCGATATCATCCTTTATCGAGGCGCGCCCTATCATCAGGACCAGTACGCCTATGGCATAGACGCGCATGTGGGCCCTGTCACAGGCTGGCAACCTCCCGCCGCACCTGGTCTGGGTGCGCGGAGATAGGGCGGCAGCGTTCCACTTCACGAAGCGGCATCGAATTGGTGACGCTGACCTACGATCGAATTCGTGACGCTGACCCACGGCGTCTTCGAGTTGATGCAGCAGGTCAAAGCACCTGCCACCGGGCCCAGTCCTCTAGGTGGTGGGTCAGGTCGAGTCTGCTCGCGACAAGGCGCCCGTCGTCGTGCAGCGTCATCGGCAGTTGCAGATAGCCGCCTGACAACGTACCGATGTTGTTCGCGGTTCGGTAGTTGTTCAGGACGGATCGATCGATCACCGCGTATCGCCAGCGTTCGGCAGCACGCATGACAAAGACGAAGTGGAGGCCAGGTGTCTGGGCAGTCGTGATGGACGAAAGCCTCGCGCGGAACTGATACCGGTACGACGACTTCTGGCGCCTCGCGCGGGACGTCTTGACCTGCACGCGCCACATCGCACCAGTCGCGTCGTTCACGACGAACACATCGTCGCCGATGTCGATCTCGGGCATCGCTACGTTGTACCCGCGCAGGGCGAGCTCGCTCATGACCGCGAGGTGGCCGGCTTTCCCGACGTAGTTTGACCCTGGCATCTGCTTCCTTCTGCAAAGCGCGGTATCGAACCGTCTCGACGACGTGAACGGACCGATCCCGTTCTACCGGGCTGCGGCAGAGGTGCCAAGGCCTCGCGCTATCTGCATCCGCCCCACGCCCCCACATCCTCGGCTCTACTCCGATGGAGGCCCTGCACCTGCCGTCCTCCGACGACCCGTCTCACCGGAGGAGAGTGCATGTCCCACGTCATCATCTGCCCATCGGGGATCGGGGGCTGCATCCGCAGCATGGAGGTCCGCGAGGAGCGTGTCCTGGCCGACTGGAAAACTCGCCAAGAGTTGCGCGCAAGTCGGCGCCCTGCTCGGCGGGTGATGGGAGGGAATCCTCAAGGCGGCGCCCTACGAGTTCGGTGACAGGGACATCAAGTGAGGGGCGCGGTGCTCCAGAGCGACCGCTTCTTCGCGCTCCTGCAGGTGCGGGCGCTGACCTACGGGCCGACCTACGCCTTCGCCCTCGGCTGCCAGAACGAGGGGTGCCGCGCCCGCTTCGAGTGGGAACTCGACCTGACCGAGCTGCCGGTACGGCCCCTGACCGACGAGAACCGCGCCGCCTTCAGCAACGGGAACCGCTCCGAGAGACCATGCTGCCCGACGCCGGTGTCCGGGTTTGGTTCCGGCGCTTCATCGGCGCCGACAAGCGCAAGCTGCCCCCGCTTCGCGGCAACGCCGGCGAGCGAATCCTCTCCGCCATGCTCGGCAGGCGTGTCGTCGAGGTCGAGGGCGTCTCGCCCAAGGACGAGCGCCGCTTCCTCGAGGACCTCAGCATGCGGGACGCCGACTCTTGCTGGATGAGTTCGACCGGGTCGACCGCGGCGTGGACACGCCCATCGAGGCCGAGCGCCCCGAGTGCTTCACGCTCCAGGAGCGTCGAGCTCCCTTTCGACAGGGCTTCTTCCTGTCTGGGAAGGCGACGCTCGGGCTGCGACGGGCCGCCGGATCAGAAGCCGGGGTCGCCGAAGAACTCGGGGTGGGCGGTCGGCTCCTCGGTGGGCGCTTCCTCGGCGGGCGCCTCCTCGGCAGGCGCCGATCGGGTGGGAGGGGCGCGGCGAGCGCGGCGGGGGGCCGGTCGGCGGCGCTCCGCGGCGGAGTCGAGCTCGGCCTCCTCGGCCTCGGCCTCGTCCTCGGGCTCCTCGTCGCCGCGGGCGACGTGGCTCGGGGCCGCGACCTCCTCGCTCGGTGCCTCGGCCGCGGTCCGGGTCGGCGCGGGCTCTTCGGGTGCCGGCTCTTCGAGGACCGGAGCTTCGGGGGCGCGCTCCTCGGACGCAGCCGGCTCGGAGGCGGCGACCGGTGGCGGCGGGGCTGGCTCGCCCTCGCCCGGGATGGCGAGCCACGCGGCGCCTCCAGCGAGCCCGAGGAGCGCGACGGCCGCCGCCGCGACCCGACCGGTCCGCGCAGGCGCCGCCTCGCGCGGCGGGGGCGGATGCGAGGGGAGCGGCGGGGCAGCCCGCAGCCCGAGCCTCTCCATCGTCTCCTCCGCGAGCCGCGCCGCCGAGAAGGTCCGCGCCGAGGCCTGCTCTTCCCACTGGTTCCAGGCCCGCTCGACCAGGGCCGGGGGGCGGTCGTCGCCCCGCAGGTGCCGGAGCTGCTGGCGGAGCGAGGCGCTGGTGGCGGTGCCCTCCCCGCGCGCCTCCTCGAGATCGTCGGCGAAGCGCTCGATGGCCTCGAGCAGCGCCTCGCGCATGGCGGCGGCGTCCTCGAAGCGATCGACCCGCCGAGACGCCAGCGCCCGCCCGACGAGATCCGTCAGGGCCGGGGCGAGGTCCGGGCGGCGCGCCTCGAGCGAGACGTACTCCCCCCGATCCACGCGCCGCATGACCTCGATGGGGCTCTCGGCGGCGAAGGGGGTCTCGCCGACGAGCATCTCGTAGAGGAGCACGCCGACGCTGAACACGTCCGTGCGCGCGTCCAGGTGCCGCGAGGAGCGAACCTGCTCGGGGGACATGTAGTGGGGCGTCCCCACCACCATCTCGACGGTGCCGCCGGCGGTGCGGGTCGGGTGGAGCGCCGGCTTGACCAGCCCGAAGTCGACCAGGCGCAGGCGCCCGCGCGCGCCGAGGATGACGTTCTCGGGCTTCACGTCGCGGTGGATGAGCCCCTCGCGGTGCGCCGCCGCGAGCCCCGCGAGGAGCTGCGCGGTGATGTCGAGCGCCTCGCCGAGCGAGGGGAGCGCGTGGGTGAGGCGCTCGGCGAGCGTCACGCCCTCGAGGAGCTCCATCACGAGGTAGGGGCGCCCCCGATGCGTGCCCGTGTCGAGCACGTGGACGACGTTGCGGTGGCGGAGCCGGGCCCCGAGCATCGCCTCGCGCCGGAAGCGCTCGAGGGCGACCGGATCGGTCGTGTCGTGCACGAGCTTGAGGGCGACCTCCTTCTGGAGGTCGAGGTGCACGGCCCGCCAGACGACGGCCATGCCGCCTTCGCCGAGCCGCGAGAGCAGCCGGTAGCGGCCTTCGATGATCGTGCCGGAGCGGGGAGAGGGGCGGGGCATGGGAACCGCTCGGCGCCCATGCAACGTTCGCACCGAGGGAGGCCGTTTCGCCCGCTCCGCGGCACTTCGCCATGGAATTCATGGCCTTGCGACGGCTGCGCGCGTCGTCCGGAAGAAACCCGACAGGCTACGAATGGGGGCTCGATGCCCCAGGCGCGCCAAAGTTGCGGAGGGGAGGCGCGCGGGGAACCCGGCGGACTCCCCCCGTTCGGGGACACTCGCCCGCGTTTCCCGGGGCGCTCTCGCCCGTGAGGAGGCCCACGACACACCCCACATGAGGGCCGGGCGCCCGGCTCAGCGAACCAGGCGACCGCCCCGGTAGCGGTAGGTGCGCGGCCGATCGCTCCAGGGGAGCAGCAGCGGCTCCACCCCGTCGCTTCCGTCGCTCGCCGCCCAGGGCCAGCTCTCGGCGTCCCAGCCGCGCGCCCGCCCGGGCCGCACGACGAGGCGACCGCCGCGCGTCTGGACCTCGTTCGTGACGCGCTGCCGGTCCTGCTCGCGCCCCACCTCGACGGCGAGCAGGCGCGGGAAGCCGCCGTCACGCGTGAACTGATGGACGAGCAGGAGCGTGCGGGTGATCTCGCCGAGGCGCTGCTTCGCGAAGAGCAGCACCTCCTGGCGACCGTCCCCGGTGAGGTCGGCGGTGCGGACGTCGACGAGATCCTCCGGGGACGCGACGCTCACGCCGTAGTGGAAGTAGCCCTCGCCGCCGCGGAACGCGGGGCCGACGACGACCAGGGCGTCCCCGTAGACGACCAGGCGCTCCGGGGCCGGGCTCTCGGCGAGGTTCACGTCGCGCTGGAAGCGGGGGCGGGCGCTGCGCGGGATGCCGCGCGCCTCCCGCACGGCGGCGAGCAGGGCGTCGACGTCGGGGCGGCCTGCGGCACGGCTCGCGCGCCGGGACCCGCGGGACTCGCGCTGCACCTCGCGCCGCTCGGCCTCCGGGTCCCAGGGGTTCGGGTTCGCCCGCTCCCGCACGGTCTCGAAGCGCCGGCCGTCCCAGCGGTAGGTGCGCGCGAGGACCGGCCCCCAGGGGAGCAGGATGCCCTCCGCGTCGCTCGCGGGCGCCTCGCGGAAGCTCTCGGGGCTCAGCCCCTGGGCCCGCCCGGCCCGCACCTCGATGCGGGGGGCGCCGCGGCCCGCGCGCTGGACGCGCAGGCGGGCCTCCACGTGCCCCGCCGAGGTCTCCTTGCGGAGCTCGATGGCGAAGAAGGGATCGACCCGCTCACCGGGGAAACGGTAGAGCTGCCAGAGGTCGCGGCTGTTGCCGGCGTCGTCACGCTGGCGGAGGCGCAGCATGAGCTCGGCCTTGCCGTCGCCGGTCAGGTCCATCAGCCGCGCGGCCAGCACGTCCGACTCGCCGCGCACGGGGAGCGCCGTGAAGTCGTAGCCCTCGCCGCCGCGGTAGCCGGCCCCGAGGACGAGCAGGAAGCGGCCCACCTGGAGGACGCGCTCGGGACGCCCGTCGCCGCTGACGTCTCCGCGCAGGTCGTGCTTGGGGCGCCGGCCGGGCATGCCCTGGCGCTGGAGGAACTCGGCGATCACGTCGTGCTCGCCGCCCGCCGGGATGGCCCGCGGGAGGCGGTCGAGGTGAGCCCAGTCGACGGGAGCGGTCGCGGGGGCGTTCTCCACCTCCGGGCGCGCCTCCATGTCCACGTCCTGGAGGCGCACGGCGATGCGCCCGTCCTCGCGCCAGCGAGCGGCGGACGGGACGGCGGCCCAGGGCACGAAGGCCTCGAGCTCGTAGCCCTCGTCACTCCGGGCCTCGACCACGCGCGCGCCGCGGATGGGTCGGAGCCGTCCGCGGGCGCCGCCGCTGGCCGCGCTGCCCGCCGAGCGCCCCTCGACGCCGGCGAAGAGCCAGATCTCGCGGCCCTGCCAGCGGCCGCGGGAGGCGGGCACGGCGAGCGTGAGGACGAGCGCGTCCTCCTGGCGGCCGGGCCGGCGGGTGCGGATGAGCCGCTCGTCGCGGACCGTGGCCGCGACGTAGAGGCCGCGGGCGTCGTAGCCGAGGGAGAAGCGCGCCGAGCCGTCGTCGCCGCGGCCGAGGGAGACGCGCCGGATGCGCCGCCACTCGCGGAGCATGCCGTCGACGCGGACGTCGCCCTCGGACACCTGCTGGATGCGGACACCGACCTGGGCGTGCGCCGGGGGCGGCGCGGCCGCGCTCAGGGCGAGGGAGAGGCTGAGGAGCAGCAGGCGCGCGGGGTGACCCATCGGGCGAGGGAGGCTACCACGGGCGCCCCGCCTGCGAGCGCCGAGGCGAGCCGGGCTGGGCGACGGGGCCGCGGAGACGCGCGGGCGGCGCGGGGCGGGCGAATCGGGGCGGGCATCGGGCACGGGCTGGCTCCGACGCCCTGGGCGCGCCGAGGTTTCACTGCGGCCCGAGAAAACACGGCGGCCCGAGACGACACTGCGGCCCGAGACGACACCGCGGCCCGAGACGACACCGCGGCCGACACGACACCGCGAGCCGAGAAGACACCGCGGACCGACATGACACCGCGGCCCGAGACGACACCGCGGCCGACACGACACCGCGGCCCGAGAAGATGCCGCGGGCCGAGAAGATGCCGCGGCCCGAGACGACGCCGCGGCCCGAGACGACGCCGCGAGCCGAAGAGGACGCCGCGGGCCGAGAAAGCGCGGGCGGGCGAGCCGGAAGCGACGCGGGCTTGCTACCGTGCGTTCGCGATGCGTGCCGCCCACCGAGCCTCCTCCGCCGCCCCGGTGCTCGCATGGCCGGTGCTCGCGTGGCTCGTCCTCGGCTGCGGACACGCGGCGCCGCCGGTCGACCCGGAGGCGCTCCGGCCGCCCGATCGGCTCACGGCGCTCGCCCGACGCCTCCCCCCGGGCGCGGACCGCTGCGTGCTCGCGCGGGTCGGGACGGTCGCCGAGCGCCACCGCGAGCTCGTCGGCCGCCTCGGCGCCGCGGGCCCGCTGGCCTGGGCGTCCGGCGCGCCGCTCTCCGCCTACGCCGAGGGCGTGCAGCGCACCACCGACGGCCGGGAGGCCAGCCAGATCGCCCTGCGCGTGGCGGACGTCGAGGCCACGCGCCGCTGGCTGCAGCAGCGCGCACCGCTCCGCGTCGAGTGGGGCGAGGCCCGGAGCTGCCGGGACGGGGACACGCGCGAGTGCTGGCGTTGGCGCGCCTGGGCCGCCGACACGCACACGGTGATGCTCCGCCGGGGCCCCTGGATGAGCGAGCTCGAGGGCGTGGAGCGGCGCTGCGCTCAGCTCGCCCGGCGGCACCGCGACGCGCTCGAGCTGACGGCGCGCCGGAGCGGAGGCGCCTTCGTGGCCGACGCCCTGCCCCGCCCCGAGGTCACGGCGGAGGCGCTCCTGCTCCCCTCGGCGGCGGGCCTGCGCTGGGAGGAGCGCATCGAGCTCCCGGAGACCTTCTCGCCGCGCGAGGCGGAGCTCTTCCTCGACGTGGCGAGCCTCGCCGGGGACGAGACCCTGGCCGCCGCCAGCGACCGGCGTCAGCGCATCCGCGGGGACGTGCTCGAGACCGAGGCGCGCTTCCACTGGGACGACCTCGCGCTCGCCGCCGAGGACGAGGCGCGGGTGCGGCGGGCGCTGGCGGAGGCGGCGCGCGATCGGCTCCCCCTGCCCGTCGAGCAGGTGAGCGTGAGCAACCTCGAGGTGGTGCTCGCGCAGCTCGCCCTCCGGCGCGAGCAGCTCGCGGCGGCGAGCTCGGAGGAGGCGCGCATCCGGGCGGCGCGGGGCCTCGTGGCGCTCCTCCGGCGGGCCCGGCGCGTTCACCCGGGCAACGAGACGCTCGCGCGCGCGCACTTCGACGTGCTCCTCGATCCGCTCGGCGAGGCGGCGGACGCGGCCGAGGTCGCGACGGCGATGCTCGGCGCGGAGCCCGTCGAGCCGGCGAGCTGGGCGCGACGGCGGCGCGAGGCGCTCGCCCACGTGGGGCCCGAGGCGCTCGCGGAGGCGCTCGTGCGCGACGAGGTGGTCCCGGCGGCGCGAGCGGAGGCGGCCGCGGCCACGCTGGTGGCGCTCCGCGGGAGCTACGAGAGCGCCGAGGGGGCGGTGGTCGTGGCCGAGGCGCCGCCCGCCGAGGCGCGGCGGCTCCGGCGCGCGCGGGGCTCGCTCCCCCTGGCGACGCTCCTCGAGACGCTGGTGGCGCTCCTCGACCAGGGCGCGGCGCGCAACGTCCACGCCGTGCTCCGGACGGACGCGGCGCTCGAGCCGGGCGTGCGCGACACGAGCGCCGGGCGCGTGCTCGGCTGGCGCGAGGGGGACGCGAGCGTGCGCGTGGCGGCGAGCTGGACCGGGGCCACGGACTTCCTGCGCGGCACGCAGCGGGCGCTCTTCCGCGGGCTCGACGGGGGAGAGGTGGATCTGCTCGTCGCGCTCTCGCCCATGGACGGCGCCGCGACGGAGCCGGACGGCGTGCTCCGCCTGCGCGGGCGCGTCGAGGGGGAGCGCCTCTCGCTGACGCAGGCCTCGAGCCGCGCCTTCCGCTGGGACGCCGTGGGCACCTACGTCGGGGCGCCCTTCGGGGAGCTCGAGGTGCGCCTCTTCCCGCCGCCCGATCTCGAGGCGGGCTTCGAGAGCGGGGAGGACGCGCGGCGCGCGCGGCGACGGGCCGGGGAGGAGCCCGTGCTGAGCTGCCGGGCCCCCGAAGAGCGCGAGGAGGGCGTGACGCTCCGCTGCCGCACCTCGCCCCAGCTCGACGCGAGCCGGCGGGCCTGGGTGCGCGTGGTCGCGCCTTGGATCGCGCGGAGCGGTCGTCTATGAACGGCGCATGAGCGACCTCCAGAGCCTGATCACCGCCGCCTTCGAAGACCGCGAGAAGCTGAAGGACGCCGCCCATCGCGAGGCCGTCGAGGCGGTCATCGCCCAGCTGGACGAGGGCACCCTTCGCGTGGCCGAGCCGCCCGCCGAGGACGGGGGCGAGTGGGTCGTGCACGGCTGGGTGAAGCAGGCGATCCTGCTCTACTTCGGGATCCGCGGCATGGAGACGCTCGAGGCCGGGCCCTTCGAGTGGCACGACAAGATCCCCCTCAAGCGCGACCTCGCGAAGCAGGGCGTACGCGTGGTGCCGCCAGGGACGGCGCGCTTCGGGAGCCACCTCGAGCCCGGGGCGATCCTGATGCCGGGCTACGTGAACATCGGCGCGCGCGTGGGCAGCGGGACCATGGTCGACACCTGGGCGACGGTCGGGAGCTGCGCGCAGATCGGCAAGAACGTGCACCTCAGCGGGGGCGTGGGCATCGGCGGGGTGCTCGAGCCGCCGACGGCGACGCCGGTGATCGTCGAGGACGGCGCGTTCGTCGGGTCGCGGGCCATCGTCGTGGAGGGCGTGCGCGTGGGGCGCGAGGCCGTGCTCGGGGCGAACGTGGTGCTGACGAAGTCGACGGTGATCGTGGACGTGAGCGGGAGCGAGCCGAAGGAGCTGCGGGGCTACGTGCCGCCGCGCTCGGTGGTCATCCCGGGGACGCGCCCGAAGCGCTTCCCGGCGGGGGAGTACCAGGTGCCCTGCGCGCTCATCATCGGGCAGCGCAAGGAGAGCACGGACCGGAAGACCTCGCTGAACGAGGCGCTCCGGGACTTCGGCGTCAGCGTCTGAGGGCGGCGGGCCGGCGCCCGCGCGTCGGGGGAGCTGGACCGGCAGCTGGCAGACGGAGCTCGCAGGCGCAGCTCGCAGACGCAGCTCGCAAACGCAGCTCGCAGACGCAGCTCGCAGGCGTGGCGCAGAGCTGGACCGGGCGGAGCGTCCACGCGCTGGGTCGGCGGTCTCCGGGCACCGGCTCGGCGTCTTGCGCGCCCTGGCCCGGCGGCCTCGGCGCGCTCCTGCCCCATCGGCGTCGGGGGTCGACTTCGTCGGCGACCTCCCGGGGGAACGCGCGCGCCGCCATGCCCCGCGCTCGACGGCTCGCGGGCGGCGTGTCACTTCTGTGGGCCATGCCTCACTCCGTGCCGGACCTCCCCGCCCCCACGCACCCGCTCGAGCGGTTGCCGGAGGAGTGGTCCGCGCGCCTCGCCGAATGGGGCGAGCCGCGCTTCCGGGGCGAGCAGGTCTTCTCGTGGATCCACCAGCGGGGCGTCTTCGATCCCGCGGAGATGACCAACCTCCCCAAGCGCCTCCGGGCGCGCCTCGCCGAGGAGGACGAGCTCGGCGGGCTGCCCCTCGAGATCGTGCGCCACCACCGCGCGACGGATCGCACGCGCAAGCTCCTCGTGCGCTTCGGGGACGGCCTCGACGTCGAGACCGTGCTCATCCCGCAGCTCAAGAAGGCCGACCCGGACGTCCAGGAGGACGACCTCGAGAGCGACCGGGCCGATGGCCTCCGCCCCTCCGCCGTCGTCACCCAGTGCATCTCGAGCCAGGTCGGCTGCGCCATGGGCTGCGTCTTCTGCGCCTCCGGCGTCGCCGGCTTGAAGCGCCACCTCAGCGCCGCCGAGATCGTCGCCCAGGTGCTCCTCGGGCGCGCCCAGCTCGGCGAGGACGAGCGGCTCCGCAACGTCGTCTTCATGGGCATGGGCGAGCCGCTCCACAACTACGGCGCCGTCGCCCGCGCGCTGGTGCTCCTCACGCACGACAAGGGGCTCGGCCTGAGCACGCGCCGCGTCACCGTCTCGACCAGCGGGCTCGTCCCGGAGATCGACCGGCTCGCCGCCGACTTCGACGGCAAGGTCGCCCTCGCGATCAGCCTCCACGCGGTCACGGACGAGCGGCGCTCGTCGATCATGCCCGTGAACCGGAAGTACCCGCTCGGCGAGCTCGTCGCGTGCCTGAAGCGCTACCCGCTCCCGAAGCGCCGGCGCATCACCATCGAGTACACGCTCATCCGCGGCGTGAACGACGACCCGGCCGACGCCGACGCCCTGGTGGCGCTCCTCCGCGGCGTGCCCGCGAAGGTCAACCTCATCCCCATGAACCCGATCCACGACAGCGACCTCGGCGCGCCGAGCGGGGACGGGGTCGAGCGCTTCCGCGACCGCATCCAGGCCGGCGGAGTCACGGCGACCATCCGGCGCCAGCGCGGCGACGACGTGGACGCGGCCTGCGGCCAGCTCGCCCTCTACGGCCCCGACGGAGAGCGGGCCGAGCGGACGCGCCGCCTCCCGGTCTCGAAGTAGCGGCTCGCGGCCTCGAAGGAGCGGCTCGCGGTGGCCGACCAGACGTCGCCGCGGTCGAACGCCGCCGGGTCCAACGTCGCCGCGCCGAGCGTGACCGGGTCCAACGTCGCCGCGCCGAGCGTGACCGGGTCGAACGTCGCCGCGCCGAGCGTCGCCGGGTCGAACCGCCGAATGTCACCCGGTCGAACGTCACCGGGTCGAGCGGTGCCGCGTCGAGCGCCGCCGGCGCGCGGCCGCTACGCTGGGGCCCATGCGCCTCCTCCCCGCGGCCCTGCTCGGCCTGCTCGCCTGCGGGAGCGAGCCCGTGCCCGCCGCGGGCAGCCTGGACGGGTCCGTGGAGTCGCACTTCGACCCGCCGAGCGGGCGCACGAGCTCGCCGACCTCACCCCGCAGCGTGGGCGGCGAGGGCGAGTGCGCCCGCGTGCTCGTGATCTTCGACCGCTCCGGCAGCATGGGCCTCGAGTGGGAAGGGGCCACGCTCTCCGGCCCCCGCTGGCGGCTCGCGGCGGACGCGGTCGAGGCCGTCCTCGGACCGGTCGCCGAGCGCGTCGAGGCCGGCGCCCTCCTCTTCCCCTCGGGCCCGCGCACAGACCCGCGGGCCTGCGCGCCCGTCGACCCGCTCGACGCGCAGATTCCCTGGCGCGACGGCACGGCCTTCCTCGACGCCTGGCGCGCGACCTTCGCCGGCGCGAGCGTCGGCGGCACCACCCCGCTGGACGCCGCCTTCGCCCGCGCCGATGAGGCGCTCGCGGCCGGCGGCGACACGCCGACGCTGGTCCTCGTGCTCACGGACGGAGAGCCGACCTGCGCCGAGGTGCCCGGGGCCGCGAGCCGGGCGCGGGACTGGGCCGCCGCCGGCGTCGAGACCTGGGTCGTGGGGCTCCCGGGCGCCCGGGGCGGGCTCCTCCTCGAGGACATCGCGGCGGCCGGCGGCACCTCGCTCCTGCTGATCGACACGCCGGAGGCGCTCACCGAGCGGCTCGCCGAGATCGTGGACGAGACGGTCCAGGGCGCCTGTCGCTGAGACCGGGGCGGGCGCGCGGCCGCCCGGGCGCCGGACGCGGAGTCGACTCAGCCGCCCGAGACCCAGGCCTGCGCGTCCTCGATCCCATCGAAGGGGCGCATGGTCTGCCCGCTCGCCAGCGACATGGTCCGGATGACCATGTGCCAGAGCAGCTTGTCGGTGATGATGGCCACGCGCTCGAGGTGCTGCCGGTGCGAGCGGTTCCAGGTGACGAACGCGGAGCGCGCCTCCGAGTCGTAGGAGGTCATCTCGCGGCAGTCGACGATCAAGCCGCTCACCGAAGGCTCGCGGATGCGCCGGCCCGCCGGCTCGAGCTCCCGATCGAGCTGGGCGACGTCCAGATGGCCCTCGAAGCGGACGAGGGCGAAGGGGACCTGGCGGGCGGCGACGCTGGACACTGGTCGAGAGTATCACCCATTTGGGTCGTCGCCATTCGAGGAGGGATCGTCTCGGGCTCCGACCTCGCCCGCCCCCGGAGCTCGGGTCTCGAAACGACGACGCCCCCACAGGCCCAGGGCCAGCGGGGGCGTCGGGGAGCCGGGGACGGGGCTCAGAGGACGGCGGTCGTCGGGAAGAAGAAGGCGATCTCCTTCGCGGCGTTCTCGAGCGAGTCCGAGCCGTGCACCGAGTTCTCGCCGATGTCCTTCGCGAAGGCCTTCCGGATGGTGCCCTCGTCGGCCTCGGCCGGGTTCGTCGCGCCCATGACCTCGCGGTACTTGGCGACCGCGTTCTCGCCCTCGAGGACGCTGACGACGACGGGGCTGCGGGTCATGAACTGGACCAGCTCACCGAAGAAGGGGCGCTCGGCGTGGACCGCGTAGAAGCCCTCGGCCTCGGCCTTCGAGAGGTGGGTCATCTTCATGGCGACGATCTTCAGGCCCGCCTTCTCGATCATGGCGAGGATGTCGCCGATGTGGTTCCCCTCGGTGGCGTCGGGCTTGATGATGCTCAGCGTGCGTTCGGTGGCCATGTCACTGCCTTCCTGATGATTCGAAGCGGTCGCCCGCGCGCCGCGCGTCGCGGCCGAGAGCAGGGGCACCCCCAGCCGGGGGCGCGTCGTCGGCAGCCGTGTATACTCCGGCGCCCCCGAGCGCAAGTGCTCGACGGGGGCCGTGCGAATGGTCCTGCTCGCGCCCCTCCTCCTCACCCTCGCTGCCCTCTGGGCGGCCTGCGCCGTCGCGGCGCGGACGGGCGGCCATGAAGGCCCCCGCGGGGTCGCCGAGCGGGGCGTCCTCTTCTTCGCCCTCCTGGTCGCGCCCCCCTGGGCGCTCGGCTGGCTCGGCGCCTTCACCCCCGTCGCCCTGGCCCTCGGCAGCGCGGCGACGTCGGCGCTGACGGCCCTCGCCGCGACCGGCGGCCAGCCCGCGCGACTCCGGGCCGCGGCCCGGGACGCCGGCGCGCTCCTCGCAGCCCCCTTCCGGGGCCCGGTCGAGCTCGCGCGGCGCGGCGCCTGGCTCGGCGCGGCGGCCTGGGCTCTGACCCTGCTCGTGGCCGGCTGGGTGGCGCTGCTGACGTGGCTCGCCCCGAGCACCTCCTGGGACGGCATGTGGTACCACGACACCATGGTCGGCTTCGCGGTGCAGCACCGCGGCTTCGCCTGGGTCGACCTGCCGCAGGACGGCATGCAGGTGGTCAACGGCTACCCGCGGCTCGTCGAGTCCCTCGCGGCCTTCTTCGTGGTGCTCGGGGACGACCGCTGGATCGAGCTGCCGGCGCTCCTCTTCTGGCCCCTCCTCGGCGCCGCCCTCGCCGACCTCGCCGGCAACTTCACGGACTGGCGCGAGGGGCGCGTCCTCTTCGCGGTGCTGATGCTCACCATGCCGGGCGTCGCCCTCGAGCTGCGCAGCACCTACGTCGACATCCCCATCGCCTTCCTGCTCGTCGTGGCGCTCGCCTCGCTCACGCGCCCCCGGCTGGGGCTGCGGGACCTCTGGATCGCCGCGCTCGCGACGGGGCTCCTGGCCGGCGCGAAGAGCACGGCGGCGGTGATCGTGCCGCTCCTCTTCGCGCTCGCGCTGGTGCGCCTTCGCCCGCTGACCCGGGAGGAGGGCCGCCGGGTGCTCGGGCCCCTTCTGGCCGGCGGCGTCCTCGTCGCGGCCTTCGCGGCGCCGCTCTACCTCCGCAACGCGCTCCGCACGGGGAACCCCTTCTGGCCGCTCACGCTCGAGTCGTCGCTCCTCGGGCTCGAGTTCGAGGGGCCCATCGAGGTGGTCGTGGCCTGGCCGCCCGTCGACGTCTGGCTGCGCGAGATGTACGGCGCGCCGATGCAGGGCATGTATCACCCGGACGTGCGGCCCCACGGCTACGGGCACGCCCTGCCCTTTCTCCTGCCGCCGCTGCTCCTCTTCGCGCTCCCGGCGGGGCTCCGCGCGCTCGCTCGGGGCAGCCGGCGGGCGCGCGCCGGGCTGGCGCTGGCCGCGGCGACGGCGGGGCTCGTCTTGGCGACGCGAGAGGTGATGTGGTGGGGCCGCTTCGGCGCCGTGCCGGTGGCGGCCGTGCTCGCGCTCCTCGTGGGCTGGATGGCAGCGCCGCGGCACCGGCCCTGGGCGCGGCGCCTGCTCGCGCTCGCCGTCGCGGTGCACGCGGCGACGCTCGTCTGGGCCGAGCCCGGCTGGGGCTACGGCGTCGAGGAGGCGCGGCGGCTCGCGACCATGAGCCCGGCGATGCGCTCGGCCTACCGGGTGGGCGAGCTCTTCCCCGAGCCCGCGACGCTGGCGCGGCTCGAGCGCGAGGTGGGGCGCGGCGACGTGGTGGCCTTCGCGGGGAACGTCGGCTTCCTCTCGCTCGCCTGGAACCACCGGATGGACAACCGCGTGGAGCGGGTGAGGGGGAGCGGCGCCGAGCTGCTCGAGGAGCTCGAGGCGATGGACGCGCGCTGGCTGGTGACGTCGACGCGGGACTGGCGCGGGCGGGGCGTGGAGCGGGACCCGCGCTGGGAGCGAGTGGGGCTGATGGCGGTGGGGATGGTGGGGTATGCGCGGCGGAGCGAGGGGGAGGCGCGGGGTCGGGTGGAAGCGGGAGCGGGAGCAGGAGCGGAAGCCCGAGCCGAGCCCGAAGCGGGAGCAGGAGCCCAAGCCCGAGCGGGAGCTGGAGCTGGAGCCGGAGCCGAAGCGGAAGCCGAAGCCGAGGCGGGAACAGGAGCGGGAGCCGGAGCTGGAGCTGGAGCTGGAGCTGGAGCCGAAGCCGAGGCGGGAACAGGAGCCCAAGCCTCAGCCCAAGCGGAAGCCGAAGCCGAAGCCGAGGCGGGAGCTGGAGCCCCAGCCGAAGCGGAAGCGGGAGCCCAGGCGGAAGCCGAAGCCGAAGCCGAGGCGGGAGCTGGAGCTCCGGCGGAAGCTGGAGGACGCCGCGCCGGAGACGCCGAAGGGGATCGGCCCTGAGCGCTGGACGCGTGCGCGCCCGCGGGGCCGAAGCCGCGCGGGCGCGTCACGGGGTCGCTTCGTGAGCACTCAGAGCAGGTCGGCGACCGCCTCGGCCTCGTCCGAGAGCTCCTTGGCCGTCGCGTCCATCTTCGCGCGGCTGAACTCGTCGATCTCGAGGCCCTGCACGACGCTCCACTTGCCGCCCTCGCAGGTGACGGGGAAGCCGTAGATGATGCCCTCGGGCACGCCGTAGCTGCCGTCGCTGCAGACCGCCATCGAGGCCCAGTCGCCCTCGGCCGTGCCGAGCCACCAGTCGTGGACGTGGTCGATGGCCGCGTTCGCCGCCGACGCCGCCGACGACTTGCCGCGCGCCTCGATGATCGCCTTGCCGCGCTGCTGCACGGTCGGGATGAAGGTCTCCTCGATCCACTTCTGGTCGTCGACGTGCGCCGCGACGGTCTTGCCGTCGACCTCGGCGTGGAAGACGTCCGGGTACTGGGTCGCCGAGTGGTTGCCCCAGATGGTCATCTTCTTCACCTCGGTGACCGGCTTGCCGAGCTTCTTCGCGATCTGCGACATGGCCCGGTTCTGGTCGAGGCGGACGAGGGCCGAGAAGCACTCCTTCGGGAGGTCCGGCGCGTTCTTCATCGCGATGTAGCAGTTGGTGTTCGCCGGGTTTCCGACGACGCAGACCTTCACGTCACGCGCCGCGTGATCGTTCAGGGCCTTGCCCTGGCCGGTGAAGATCGGGCCGTTCTCGCGGAGCAGGTCCTTGCGGAGCATGCCCGGGCCGCGCGGCTTCGCGCCGACGAGGATGGCGACGTTGGTGTCCTTGAAGGCGACGTTCGGATCGTCGGAGTCCTCGACGCCCGCGAGGAGCGGGAAGGCGCAGTCGTCGAGCTCCATGATGACGCCCTCGACGGCCTTCATGGCCGGCGGGATGTCGAGGAGCTGGAGGATGACCGGCTGATCCTTGCCGAGCATGTCGCCGGCGGCGATGCGGAAGAGGAGGCTGTAGCCGATCTGACCGGCGGCGCCGGTGACCGCGACGCGGACGGGCTGCTTCATGGGGTGGGGCTCCTTGCTGGGCCCGGCGAAGGGCCGGGCGGAGAGGTTCGTGAGCCCGCCGCGCGCGACGCGAAGCGGGCGCCCGGACGGGGGCCCGGGCAGGTTCGCGCGGACCCTACACGATCTCCCCCGGGCGCGCCCGTGAGCCCACGCGCACCTCCCCCGGCGTCCGCCGCGCGGCGCCCCGACCTCGTCGCCGTCGCGCCGCCGGCTCGCCCGGAGTCAGTCGCCGAGCTCGTCGCGCATCCACGCGAGGTAGGCCTCGGCCCCGCCGCCGATGGGCAGCGCGAGGACCTCGGGCACGTCGTAGGGGTGCGCCTCGAGGAGGTGGTCCCGGAGCGCGTCGAAGCGCGCCGCGTCGCTCTTGATCAGCAGCTGCACCTCCGCGTCGTCCTCGACCTTCCCCTCCCAGCGGTAGAAGGAGCGCAGCCCGGGCACGAGGTTCACGCAGGCCGCGAGGCGCGCTTCGATCAGGCCGCGGGCGAGGCGGGCGCCAGTGGCCTCGTCCGGCGCGGTGCAGAGCACGAGGAGCGGTTCGAAGCTCGTCATGGCGCGAGCATGCCAGACTGCCTCCCACGGAGGCCGAGACCGATGAAGACGACCCCCTCGACGCGCCGCGTCGCCCCCCTCGCCGTCGCCCTCTGCGCCGGCGCGCTCCTCCACGGCGCCCTCTCCGATGGAGACGCGGCCGCCCAGACCCGCGACGAGCAGGCCGTGCTCGGGCCGGGCGCCTACGTCTTCCAGACGCGCATCACCCAGGCGAGCTGCGGCGACGCGGACCGCACCGGCTACGTGAACACCTACCACGCCTCCGTCGAGGGCATCCCGGGCGCCGGCGACATGGTCATGCGCGTCATCGACTCGAGCTACTGGCCGCGCTGGACCCTCGGCGTGCGCGCGGACGGCCAGGTCACGGCCGACGCGACCTCGGAGCGCGTGCGCGGCGCGAACCACTTCGAGGTGCGCCGGAGCGGCAGCCGCTACACGGGCACCGGCACGCGCCGCTACCGGAGCGGGAGCCGGACCTGCAGCGTGACCTACGACGCGCTGCTCCGGCGCATCGACCTCTGAGGACCCCGGGCGCGGAGCCGCGCGGGCCACGCGGGCCGCGCGTCAGAAGTACTGCTCGAAGGCGAGGATCGTCGTCACCGGGCTGAGCGTGCGCCGCGCCTCGGCGGTCCGCACGAGCGGCACCGCGAGGTCGAGGGCCAGCACCCCCGGCTGCACCCCGCCGTACTCGAAGTGCACGCGGAGGCCCCCGCCGACCTCGGCCCCCGGCGCCACGTCGCGCCCGTCGTCCGCGTCGAAGACGGCCCCCCCACCGGCGAAGAGCGCGAGCTGGATCTCGCGGATCCACGCGAGGTGCACGACGTTGACGTTCAGGTCGGCGAAGGCCGTCGGCGTGAAGCGCGCCTCCACGACGCCGTAGACGCGCCCACGCCCGACGACCTCGGCGTTCTGGTAACCGCGCAGGAGAAAGCGCCCCCCGAGACCCGGCCGCTCGCTCGCCAGCGGCTGGCCGAGGGCGACGCTCGCGCCGCCGACGAAGACCAGCGCCGTGCGCAGCCCGACGGGCACGGTGACGTTCCCCCTCAGCGCCGGCGAGAGGGTCCAGCTCCGGCTCCCGTCGTCGCGGAAGACCAGCCCGGCGCGCACCGAGCCCACGAGCGACGAGCCCTCGCGCGGGTCCAGGAAGTAGCGGAGCGTGCTGTAGCCGCCGACGAAGACCAGGGCCGTGCGCCAGCCGCCGACCCCCTCGTCGGAGCCGGCGAAGCCGCTCCGCAGCCGGTCGAGCTCGAGGCCCGTGGAGAGGAAGCCGATGCGGTTGTTCGTGTCGCGCTTGCGCCCGACGCCCCGCACGTAGCGGAGCAGCCCGCCGGTCGAGCGGGGGCCCGTGTCGAGGCGGAGCGCGACGGTGTTCTCGAGGTCCCAGCGGCGCCGGAGGGCGAAGTCGAGCAGGCCGATGAAGGCGCCCTCGGTCGCGCCCACGGCGAAGTTGAAGCCCTGGAGGATCGGCGGGCGCCAGGGGAGCCGGAGCGAGTCGTCGCGGCGCGGGTGCCCGTCGGCGGCGCGCGGGCTCTGGACGAGGCGGCTCCGCGGGTCGACGTCGACGTCGCGCACGGCTCCGGCGGTCTCGAAGACGAGCTCGCCGACCTCGCCCTCCCCGTCCCAGGTCTCCGTGCGCGTCTCCCCCTCGCGGCTCGTCAGGCGCACCTCGACCGGCTCCACGCGCCGGTCGCCCACGCGGCGGACGCGCACCACGTGCCGCCAGCCGGCCTCGGTCTCGGTCGAGCGCACGTCCTCGAGCACGTAGTTCACGGCCGTCCCCGGGCTCGCCAGCCAGCCGTCGATGCGCGCCGCGATGGCCGGCGCCTCCGGGCCCCGGTCCGCGTCCAGGTCCGCGGCGATGGCGCGCGCCGGGCGGCGGGCGGCCACGAGCTCGCGGGAGAAGCGCTGGAAGGCCTCCTCCTCGAGCACGTCGCGGGCGCTCTCCACGAGGCGCCGGCCCCGGGCGGTGGGGGCGCGGGCCCGCTCCGGCGCGTCCCGGAAGAGGTCGGGCTCGGCGACGGCGCCGAAGTAGACGTCGACGAAGGCGACCTGGGGCGCGTAGAGGAGCTGGTCGATGGCCGGGTGGAAGCCCGCCCAGCCGATGAGGTCGCGCGCCGTCGTGAGGCGCCCCTGGCGGCGCACCTCGTCGAGATCCGTGAGCAGCACGGCGCGGAGATCCTCGGCCCAGTCCCGATCGGCCGGCGCCTCGAGGGCGTCCACGAGGGGCTCGAGGGCCCGCCGGAAGAGCGCGCGGCGGAGGGCCCGATCGTGGAAGGCCTGCACCTGCTCGATGGGGAAGACCTCGTAGAGCCGGTCCGAGACCAGCACGCGGCCGGGCGCCGTGGCGGCGAGCTCCGTGCGCGAGGGCACCAGCACGACGTCGAAGGTGAGCGGGCGCACCGGGACCTCGACGAGCCGGAGCGTCTCCACGACGTCCGCCGCCACCCGCGCGACCTCGCCGACGACGTCCACCCGGGCGATGTCGTGGAGCCGGAAGATGCCCTCCGCGTCGGGCCCCGGCGGGCGATACAGAGGCGTCGGCGAGACCACGCGGAGCCCCCAACCGCCCGGGAGGTCGCGCTCCCGCACGTGCTGGTCGGGCGCGAGGACGATCGGCACGAAGCGACCGCGCCGCGTCCGCGCGATCCGGCCCTCCACCACGTCCTGGGCGGCGGACTCCCAGCCCTCCGGCACGCCGAGCCCGACCCGATGCGGCGCGTCGAAGCGCGTGGCGCCGTCCGCCCCCACGACGAGCGGATACCAGGGCCCGGTCAGCGTGAGCCGATCGCCGACGCGCCCGAGCCGCCCGAAGCGCTCCGGGAGCCGGTAGGCGAAGCGCACCTCGATCCGATGGCGCCCGTCCGGGAGCGGCACGCGGAGATCGGCGCCGCGCGTGTCCCGGCCCCGCGGCTCCCCGACCGGCTCGCGCTCCCAGGCGATGTCGAGCTGGCGCCCCCCGGCGCGCACCTCGACCTCGGGCGCGCTGGTGTCGATCTCGCGCGGGTAGATCCAGCGCGCGCGCTGCTCGTCGATGGCCTCGGGCGCCACCGCGAGCCGATCCGCATAGACCCAGAGGCGCAGCCCGTCGCCCCCCTCCACGCGCACGTCGATCGTCGCGGTCCCGCGGAGCGCCCCGTCGGCGTCGAGCTCCGCCTCGACGGCGTAGGCGAGGGGCGCGTCGGCCCGGCTCGGGCGCGGGGTCGCGGCGAGCGCGGCGAGCGCCAGCAGGGCGACGCTCGGGAGGCCACGGCGCGGCCACGACGAGGAGGCGCTCACCCCCGCTGCTTAGCACGGGAGCGACCCGGCGACGGCCCGCGATCGGGCTGGCGGGGACGCGCACCCTTGTTAGACTGCTCCCGTGGCCGGACGCCCCACGCGCCATGCCCGCGGTCGATCCCAGCAAGCTCTTGATCGTCTTCGCGCTCGCGTTGGGGGCCGGTTTCTCCGTGCGGCTCGCGCTCGCCGTCGCCCGTCGACGTGCGCGTGAGCGGACCGCGCGGATCTTGAAAGACCATCACGGCGAGGAGTGACGCGATCGTCGGCGCGAGCCGGTGGCTTCGCGGAGCGCGGATCACGGCCGCCAACCGGGCGCCGTGCGCGGGATCACCGCACGCTTCGGGCCTCCCTGGGACGCTGTCCCGCGGGTGAGAGCGGCACCAGAACATCCGAGGCGGCGCGCGCGTTCATGCGGCGTGGCCGCGTCGGCGGCGCAGGCTCGGTCCGGACGAGGGCGCGGTCCTGGAGATCATCGGGGAACCCCTCGGCGCGATGACGGTCGAGTCGATGGTCGAAGCGGTCGCTCTGGAGACGAAAAGCAGAAGCTCTCGCAGCAGAAAGCTCTCGAAGCAGAAAGCTCTCGAAGCAGAAGCTCTCGAAGCAGAAGCCCTCGAAGCAGAAGCTCTCGACGACGTGGATCTGGAAGAAGCAGCCCTCGACGATGGGGTTCAGGAAGAAGCAGCTCTCGACGTGATGCGCTCGACATGATGGTCCGCGAAACGGCAGATCGGCAGGCACGACGAACGGAGGCGATATGGGACGACTCGTAGGCTACATGGCGAATCGATCCGACCGGCTCGCCGCGGCGCTCCAGCAGGAGCGGGCGGTCGTCGCCTCCGCGCCGACGAGCGAGCGGCCGACGGGCTGGGGGCTGGGCTTCTATCAGGGCGGCGAGGTGCTCCACAAAAAGCGCCCGCAGCTCCAGGGCGAGCTCGATTGGGGCCAGGTCGCCAAGGACGTCGTCTCCGACTGCGTCGTGATGCACCTGCGCCAGCCGACCGTCGGCGACTTCCGCACGCAGAACACGCACCCCTTCCGCATGCGCCGCTGGCTCTTCGCCCACTCGGGCACCATCGGGCGCTTCGAGGCCGTGGCCGAGCCCATGCGCGCCTCCCTGCCGGACTTCCTCGCGCGCAACATCCGCGGCACGACCGACAGCGAGCTGCTCTTCCACGTGGTGCTCAGCTTCCTCCACGACGCCGGCCAGCTCGACGTGAGCGACGTCGACCAGGCCGCCGTGCTCACGGCGCTCCGCTCGGCCGTCGCGCTCGTCGATCGGCTCTGCGCCGAGGTGCGGGGACCGGAGAGCACGTTGAACCTCGTGCTCACCAACGGGCGCAGCATGTTCGCGCTGCGGCGCGGCATCCCCATGGCGTACGTCGAGCGGCGCGGGCTGCACGACCCGACGGCCGAGGTCGCGCCCTCCCCGAGCGGCCCGGCGACGCTCCGCTACGTGATGGTCGTGGGCAACGGCGGCGAGTTCCCCGCCGATTGGAGCGTGATGGAGGACGGCGAGGTCGTGGTGGTGGACCGGGACCTGGTCGTTCATTCTCACCCCTTGTGAGGCTCCGCCGCATCCCGCTCCGCGCGACGCTCACCGCCCTGCTCGCCCTCGGCTGCGGCGGGGGCGGCGCCGCGTCCTCGTCCGGCCCGGCGGTCGTCGACGCGCCCCTCGCGCCGAGCACCGCCGCGGACCCCCCGAGCTACACGCCGCCGCCCGCCGCGACCGGCGAGCCCGGCGGCCCGGTCGGTCTCGCGACCTCGGGTGGGCACGAGCAGGCCGAGGTGATGGCCGTGCGCTTCCTCGAGGCGCTGCGGGACGGCGACGAGCGTGGGCTCCGGCGCCTCCTCGACGAGCGCCTCGCGCGGGCGCAGCCGCGGCTGAGCTCGGCGCGCCAACCCCGCGACCACCTGATCGAAGTGATGCTCCGGCACCCACGCCGCGGCAACCTCGGCCCCGACACCCCGCTCGAGGAGCTCGTCCGCCTCGAGGGCGTCGAGGTGACGCCGCTCCGGGACGTGACCCGCCGCATCCCCGACGGCCTCGAGGCTACGGACCTCCACCTGACCATCCCGCTCACGGCCGCCGGGCGCCGCGTGCTCCGCTTCCTCCTCCCGGGCTGGGCGCACCAGGGCGCGCTGGTCATCCGCACCGGCGTCGCCCCGCGCATCGTCGGCCTCTGACATCCTTCGCGCTGGCGGCTTTCTCGACGGGCCCCCGGCGCGACCGGCATGCTGGAGGCGTGACGGCGGCCCCCGAGCGCGAGGACGCGGCCGCGCTCCCCGAGCCGGCCCAGGCGGACCTGCGCGTCGACGCCTACCTCGACCACCTGCGCGTGGAGCGTGGGCTCGCGCCGAACACCATCGAGGCCTACGCGAAGGATCTCGCGCGCTGGCTCGGCTGGCTCGAGGGCGAGGGCAAGCGCCTCGAGGACGCGGACGCGACAGCCGTCGCCGGCTTCCTCTACGCGCTCTCGCGCCACGGGCTCTCCGCGCGCTCGCAGGCCCGCACGCTGAGCGCGCTCCGCGGCCTGCACCGGCATCTGGTGCGCGAGCGGCACCTCCCGGACGACCCGACGGCGCTCGTCGACCGGCCGAAGCTCGGCAAGCGCCTCCCGGCCGTGCTCACGGAGGAGGAGGTGCTGCGCCTGCTCGCGGCGCCGGCCGGCTCGAAGCCGCGGTCGATCCGCGACCGCGCCATGCTCCACGTGATGTACGCGGCCGGCCTGCGCGTGTCCGAGCTGGTGGGCCTCGACCTGAACGACCTGAACCTCGAGGTCGGCTTCCTCGTCGCGCACGGCAAGGGCGACAAGCGCCGCATCGTGCCCCTCGGGGCGCCCGCGCAGGCCGCGCTCCGCCGCTACCTCGCCGAGGTGCGCCCGGGCTGGGCCAAGCCCTCGAGCCGCGCCGTCTTCCTGACCGGCCGCGGCAAGGGGATGACGCGGCAGGGCTTCTGGAAGCTCGTGAAGAAGTACGCGGCGGCGGCCGGCATCACCAAGAACGTCTCGCCGCACAAGCTCCGGCACAGCTTCGCGACGCACCTCCTGAACGGCGGCGCCGATCTCCGGGCCGTGCAGAGCATGCTCGGCCACGCGGACATCGCGACGACGCAGGTTTACACGCACGTGACCGGGGACCGGCTCCGCGACGTGCACGAGCGGCACCACCCGCGCGGCTGACGACCCGCCGGAGCGCTCGCGCGACGCGACCTCGGCGCCCCGCGGAACGGCGCTCCTCGCCCGACGGACCGGTCGCTGAAGGCGGAGCCGTCGCGCGGCGTCCGTCGTCTGCCGGACGCGGGGTCTCTCCCGCAAGACGTGAAGGTGCAGGGGCCGGGCCGGCGGCTACGCTGCGGCCATGCTTCGCTTCGCGCCCATCCTCGGCCTGGCCCTCCTGGCGGGCTGCTTCGACAGCTTCGAGCTCGGAGGCGCCACGCCGCGCGACGCCGGGCCGACGATCCGGTTCGACGCCGCCCCCGCGCCGGATGGCGGCGTCCGCCCGCCGCCTCCGCCCCTCGACGCGGGCTCGCCGCCTCCCCCGCCCTCGACGACGCGCCAGGAGACCGTCTGCCTGGGCAGCGTCCCCGGCGACCTCTTCGTCGTCGGCCTCGAGGGCGAGGACGTCTCCACCTGCGGGAGCGAGCCCGAGCGGGCGCTCGCCATCGTCATCCAGAACGAGTTCATCGGCGACGCGGAGCTGCCCATCGAGCCGGGCCTCGTGGACGCGGCGCGCTGCGTGGGCGGCGACTGCGTCCCCGCCGTGGATGGGCGCGTGGTCATCGAGGAGATCCGCCGCGGCCGCTTCGCGCGCCTGAGCTGGGACATGCGCCTCGTCGACGGCACCAGCGAGCGGGGCGAGGCGACCTTCGACCGCTGGTGCGAGCGGAGCTGCGAAGCGCCGCGCTTCCTGCGAGGCCGCGCGGCGCCGACCTGCGGGCCCGCCGACGGGCCGGCCTGGCGCTTCGAGCTCACCGAAGACGAGGCCTTTCCGGGCTGCGGGGGCGAGCTGCCCGCGCCGACGCTCGAGGTCACCGTCTTCGACGAGCTCGAGGACGGCATGGCCGGGCGCCTCTTCGAGGTGGGCGGCTTCGGCCTGGACTCGGGCTCGGTGCGCCTCTGCGACGAGTCCGGCTGCGTAGACGCCTTCGAAGGCACGATCGAGGTGATCTTCTTCGCGCGGGGCGAGGTCGCCATCGTCGCCTACCAGGTGATCCTCGAGGACGGCCGCGAGGTGGTCGGCGAGACCGAGGTGACCGGCTGGTGCGAGGGCGACGCCGTCTGCGGATAGCGCTACACCCCTCCGGGGATCCCTCCCTTCGGTCGGGATGCGGTCTGCCATCCGCCGTCCGCCCTCCGTACGGGCGCTCGAGTCCGCGGTCCATGCCGCGTTCGCGGAGGATGCGCAGGGGCGGCTGCGGGCGGCGTCGACCGTGCACACGACGCCCCGTCTCGGCGCCGCGAAGGGCCGCCACGCCGCCCTCCCCCACTCCACCAAGCGACATGGGCCGAGCCGCACGCAGACGAGGACGACGGGCGAGACGCCCCGCCGCGCAGGCCACGCCGCGGCTCTCCGCGAAGCGGCATGGACCGCCGAAGCCCGGCGACAGCACGGAAAGCGGAGAGCGGAGAGCGGAGAGCGGACGGCATCCTGACCGAAGGGAGGGATCCCATTGCGCGGGGTTCGCCAACCGCACGTGGACGAGGACGACGCGCGATACGCCTCCGCGCAGCCCGCGCCGCAGCTCTCCGCGAAGCGGCATGGACCGCCGAAGCCCGGCGACAGCACGGAAAGCGGAGAGCGGAGAGCGGACGGCATCCCGACCGAAGGGAGGGATCCCAGCCAGTGTCGAGTGACCCCAGCGTCGAGGCCATGACGCCGCCCGACCCAGCCCTCGACTCGCTCCCCGAGCCCCTCGCCGAGCGCGCTCGCTGGGTCGGCTCGCGGCGGCCGGCGCGCCCGAAGCGCGTCGTCTACTGGATGCGCACGGCCGTGCGCGCGGCGGAGAACCCGGCGCTCGACGTGGCGGCCACGGTCGCGGCTGCGCTCGACCTCCCCTTCTTCGTCTACCACGGCCTCTCCGAGCGCTACCCCTACGCCTCGGACCGGCACCACACCTTCCTCCTCGAGGGCGCCCGCGACGTCGCCGCCGCCCTCGCCGCGCGCGGCGTCGCCCACGCCTTCCACCTCGAGCGTGCCGGTCATCGCGGCCCGCACCTGCGCGCGCTCGCCGAAGAGGCGGGCCTCGTCGTCACCGAGGATCTGCCCGTGCCGCCGCTCCGCGGATGGACCGAGCGCCTCGCGGCGCGCGCCCCCGTGCTCGCCGTCGACACGGCCTGCGTCGTGCCGATGCGCCTCACCCGCCGCGCCCCCGAGCGGGCCTTCGCCTTCCGGAAGGCGACGAAGAAGCTCCGCCACGCGCGCCTCGGCCGGGCCTGGGTGGACGCGCCCGTCGGCGACTCGATCCTGCCCGCCCTCCCCTTCCACCCGCTCCCCATCGCCGAGCTCGACGACGCGGCGATCGCGCGCCTCGTCGCCGCCTGCGACATCGACCACGGCGTCGGCCCGGTCCGCCACACGCCCGGCGGCGCCCGCGCCGGCACGGCGCGCTGGCGGCGCTTCGTGGAGAGCGGCGGCCTCCGCGCCTACGCGCGGCGGCGAAACGACCCGCTGAAGGACGGCGTCAGCCGCATGAGCGCCTACCTCCACTACGGCATGGTCTCGCCGCTCCGGCTCGCACGGGAGGCGTTCGAGGAGGGCAGCGAGGGCGCGCGGAAGTACCTCGACGAGCTGCTCGTCTGGCGCGAGCTCGCCCACCACTGGTGCTTCCACGTCGAGGATCCGGAGGACTACTTCGCGCTCCCCGCCTGGGCGCGGGACACGCTCGAGGCGCACGCGGAAGGCGACCCGGACGAGGGCGCGCGCGAGCCCCTCGACCTCGAGACCCTGGCCCGGGCGCGCACTGGCGACCCGCTCTGGGACGCCTGCCAGCGCTCGCTCCTCCGCCACGGCGAGCTCCACAACAACGTGCGGATGACCTGGGGCAAGGCCCTGCTCCGCTGGTCGAGGACGCCGCGCGAGGCCCTCCGGCGCCTCGTCGACCTGAACCACCGCTACGCCCTCGACGGACGCGACCCGGCCTCCTACGGCGGGCTGCTCTGGTGCCTCGGTCTCTTCGACCGCCCCTTCTCGCCGCCCTCCCCGGTGCTCGGCCAGGTGCGCTCGCGCGACCCGGCCGACCACGCCCGGCGCCTCGACGTCGCGCGCTACGCCGAGCGCGTCGACCGCCCCGCGCGCGAGAGCCCGCCCCGCGTCGCGGTGATCGGCGGCGGCGTCGCCGGGCTGGCCTGCGCGCGGACGCTCGTCGACCACGGCTGGCCGGTCGTCGTCTTCGACAAGGGGCGACGCGCCCCCGGCGGCCGGCTCTCGAGCCGCTGGGGCGAGGGCTGGGCCATCGACTATGGCGCGGGCCACCTGCGCGCGGAGGGGCCGCGCTTCGCCCGCGCGCTCCGGGCCTGGGCCGACGCCAGCCTCGTCGCGCCCTGGGAGGGCCGGTTCGTCGTGCGCGAGGGAGGCGAGGACCGGCCCGAGCGGAGCGAACGCTGGGTGGCCCTCCCGCACATGAGCGCGCTCCCCGGGCACCTCGCCGCGGACCTGAGCGTGAAGCAGGGCGTGCGCGTCGCGCCGCCGCTCCGCCGCGGCGAGGGCTGGGAGCTCATGGAAGCCGATGGGCGCGCGCTCGGCCGCTTCGACGCCGTGGTCATCGCGACGCCGGCCGCGCAGGCGGCGCCGCTCCTCGAGGCGAGCCCGGCGCTCGCCGAGCGGGCGCGGGCGGTGGGGGTGCAGGCGACCTGCGCTGCGCTCGTCGCCTTCGACGCGCCGCTCGAGACCGGCTGGGACGGCGCCCGGGATCCCGGGGGCGAGCTGGCTTGGATCGCGCGCGAGTCGAGCAAGCCCGGGCGCCCGCGCGCGCTCGACGCCTGGGTGCTCCACGCGTCGCCGAGCCTCAGTGGAGCGCTCCTCGAGGAGGAGAAGGACACCATCGCCGCCGCGCTGCTCGAGCGCTTCGCCGCGCGCCTCGGCCGGGAGCTCCCCGAGCCCGTGGTGCTCCAGGGCCACCGCTGGCGCTACGCGCAGACGACACAGCCCCTCGGCGAGCCCTGCCTCTGGGACCCGGCGCTCCGGCTGGGGGCCTGCGGCGACGGCTGCCTCGGCGCGCGCGTCGAGCACGCCTGGGAGAGCGGCGTCGCGATGGCGGGGCGGATCCTGGCGAGCTGAAGGCCGGCGCGGAGCCCCGCCTCGGGCTCACGCGTGCTTCGGCTCGAGCTCCGGGCCCGGCTACCGCTCGGGCTTCGGCTCGAGCGCTCTGCTTGGGGGTTGGGCTCGGGCTCACGCGCGGGATCGAGCTGGTGGGCTCGGGCTCGGGCTCGCGCTTTCGCTGGGGCTCGGGCTCGCGCAGGAGCCGGGGCTCGGGCTCGCGCTGGAGCTGGGGCTGGGGCTCGGGCTCGGGCTCGGGCTCGCGCTTTCGCTGGGGCTCGGGCTCCGGCTCCAGCGCGAGCTTTCACTGGTGCTCGGGCTCGGGCTCACGCTGGAGCTGGGGCTTTCACTGGGGCTCGGGCTCACGCCTTCGCTGGAGCTGGGGCTCGGGCTCGGGCTCCGGCTCGCGCTGGAGCTGGGGCTTTCACTGGGGCTCGGGCTCAGCTCACGCTGGAGCTGGGGCTTTCACTGGGGCCCGCGCTTTCGCTGGGGCTCGGGCTCCCGCTCCCCCGGCCCTCGAACCGCGGGCACGGGCACGGGCACGGGCACGGGCATGGGCACGGGTTTTGGGGACGCCCTACAGCAGCTTCCCCGGGTTCAGCACCCCCTCCGGGTCCAGCGCCTTCTTCGCCGCCCCGAGCATGCTCACGCCCCGCTCGCCCTTCTCCGGCCCGAACCACTCCTTGTGGTCCTGCCCCACGCCGTGGTGGTGGCTGATGGTCCCGCCGCTCGCCGCGATCGCCTCGCTCGCCGCCCGCTTCACCTTCCGCCACTGCCCGAGCTCGTCCTCGAGGTCCCGCGCGAAGATGAACGTGAAGTACAGGCTCGCGCCGTCCGCGTACGAATGGCTGATGTGCGCGAGCACCGCCGAGTGCGGCCCGAGCGCCTCCGCGATCGCATGCCGAACGGCCTCGTGGAGCCCCGGCACGTTCGACCACTCGGTGGACGTCTCGAGCGTGTCCACGGCCACGCCCCGGTCGAGCATCGGATCGCGCAGGTAGGGCATGGCGAAGCGCTGCTCGTACCAGGCCTTCCCCGGCCCCGTGCCCACGGGCAGCCCGCCCTCGGCCACCGCCAGCCGCAGCGTGTGCGCGAGCGCCTGCCGCACGGCCGCCTTCTCCCCCTCGAGGCCGATCATCAGGACGCAGCGCCCGTCGCCGTAGCCGACCACGTCCAGCACCTTCTCGGCGCCCTGCTCCACGCCCCCGGGCGGCTGGATGAGCCGCTTGAAGGTCCCGAAGAAGTGCGTCTCGTCCGCGTCCGAGAGCCGCATCATCGCCACGGGCACGCCCGCCTGCACGATGCGCCGGATGGCCCCCGCGCCCGCCTCGAAGCTCTTGAAGAGGTACGCCCGGTAATCGCTCGCCTCGGGCACCTCGTGCACCTTCACCGTCGCCTCGGTGATGACGCCGAGCGCGCCCTCGCTCCCGCAGACGACCTCGTTCAGATCGGGCCCCGCCGCGGACTGCGGGAAGGGGAGCGTCCGCCACTCACCGGTCGGCGTCGCGAGCCGCGCGGCGACCAGCCACTTGTTCGCAGCCCCGTAGCGGTTCGACTGCTGCCCGGCCCCGCGCGCCGCGACCCAGCCGCCGAGCGTCGAGAACTCGAAGCTCTGCGGGTAGTGCCCGAGCGTGAAGCCCCGGCGCTGGAGCGCCTCCTCGAGGTCCGGTCCCCAGACGCCCGCCTGGAAGGTCGCCGTGTGGCTCACCGGGTCGAGGTCGAGCAGCCGCGCCATGCGCGTCGTGTCCAGCGTGATCGCCGCCTGCTGCCCCTCGCCGGCCTTCGCCTCCACGCCGCCGACCACGCTCGAGCCGCCGCCGAAGGGGATCACCGCGACCTTCGCCTCGGCGCAGGCCTTCACCACCGCCAGGCACTCCTCGTGCGTCTCCGGGTAGACCACCGCCGCCGGCGCGCTCGAGAGGTCGCCGTTGCGCAACCGGATCAGGTCCGGGTAGGAGCGGCCGAGGGCGTGCGCGGCGCGCTCGAGCGGGTCGGTCTTCACGCGGTCGTCGGCCGTCGCCGCGCGGAGCGTCTCGAGCAGCTCGGCCGGGAGCCCGCCCGCGGGCAGCTCGCACTCCTCGAGGCGCTTGGCCGGCGTGTCCGGCAGCGCCGTCAGGCCCACCGTCTCCCGCACGAAGTCCCAGACCTCCCGATCGTGGCCGTGCAGGTCGAAGGTCTGACGGCGGAGTCCCCACCCGTTCCACCGGAGCTCGTCGCGTGTGTAAGGCATCCCCGTGGCGAGTGCCGGATTTCGCCGGGGAAGGCAAGCCGAAGGGACGCGCCGGGTGCCGGGAGCGGGCGCGCGGCAGAGACCCGGGAAGTAGACCGGAGAAGAAGCACGCCGGGCGCCGGCGCGGGGGTGTCGTGGTGTGGTGTTGGGGTGTGACTCGACTCGGTCGGTCTCGGGACCGTCGACCAGGGGCCTCGGGTCTTGGAGCCTCGAGCCGGCGCACCGACGCCACGGCGTGCTCTTCTCGGATGCACGATTAGTAACTCATCAAAGAGTCGCTTGCCACCCCAAAACGACCCGGGGCGCGTCCAGGGCGGCCTCGGCGCGGCCGATGGCCCCTCCCGAGCCGGCCGGCCCTACTCCGGCGGGGCGCCTTGTGGTATGAGGCGCGCACCCGCGGGCGATCTGCCCGCCCATCCCGACGGGTGAGTCGTTCGAGCCCGCCGCCCCCGGCGTCGCGGACCCGAGCCTCGCTCGCGGACCACCGCGACAGCACGACTTCGCCCCGCGACCCGGACGCCCACGCGCCGGGAGCGCGGGCTGAGGGGCAACATGAACATCCACGAGTACCAAGCGAAGGAAATCTTTCGGCGCTACGGGATCCCCACCCCGAAGGGCATCCCGGCCTTCAGCGTCGGCGAGGCCGTCACCGCGGCGCAGAAGCTGATCGAGGACACCGGCAACGAGGTCGTCGTCGTGAAGGCGCAGATCCACGCCGGCGGGCGCGGCAAGGCCGGCGGCGTGAAGGTCGTCAAGGGCGCCGAGGCCGCCAAGGAGGCCGCCGAGGGGCTGATGGGCACGACGCTCGTCACGCACCAGACCGGCCCCGAGGGCAAGGTCGTCCAGCGCCTCTACGTCGAGCAGGGCCTCGCCATCGCCAACGAGCTCTACCTGGCGCTCACCGTCGACCGCGAGTCCAAGCGCGTGGCCATCATGGCCTCGAGCGAGGGCGGCGTGGACATCGAGGAGGTCGCCGAGAAGTCCCCGGAGAAGATCCACAAGGTCTGGATCGACCCGGCCGTCGGCCTGATGCCCTACCAGGTCCGCCAGCTCGCCTTCGGCCTCGGCCTCTCGAAGAAGGCCTCCAAGGGCTTCGGCAAGCTCGTCTCGGCCCTCTCGGAGCTCTTCACGAAGGAGGACTGCTCCATCGCCGAGGTGAACCCGCTGATCGTCACCGAGGACGAGGACGTCGTCGCCCTCGACGCGAAGATCAACTTCGACGGCAACGCGAGCTTCCGCCACGCCGCCTGGGAGGAGCTCAAGGACCTCTCGGAGGAGGCGCCCACGGAGACCGAGGCGAAGGCCGCGGGCCTCAGCTACATCCAGCTCGACGGCAACATCGGCTGCCTGGTCAACGGCGCCGGCCTCGCCATGAGCACCATGGACACCATCAAGCACTTCGGGGGCGAGCCGGCGAACTTCCTCGACGTCGGCGGCGGCGCCTCCCAGGAGGCCGTCACCAAGGCCTTCAAGATCATCCTCCAGTCCGATGCCGTGCAGGGCATCTTCGTCAACATCTTCGGCGGCATCATGAAGTGCGACGTCATCGCGAACGGCGTCGTCGCCGCCACCAAGGAGCTCGGCCTGAAGGTCCCGCTCGTCGTCCGCCTCGCGGGCACGAACGTGGAGCAGGGCAAGGAGATCCTCGCCAGCAGCGGCCTCGACATCACCCCCGCCGACACCATGGCGGAGGGCGCGCAGAAGATCGTCGAGCTGGCCGGAAAGGGAGCCTGAGAGATGTCGATTCTCGTGAGCAGCGACAGCAAGGTGATCGTCCAGGGCCTCACCGGCTCGGCCGGCACCTTCCACGCCGGCCAGTGCATGGACTACGGCACGAAGATCGTCGGCGGCGTCACGCCCGGCCGCGGCGGCCAGACCTGGGAGAACCCCAGCGGCAGCGGCACGGCGCCCGTCTTCGACACGGTCCGTGAGGCCAAGGAGAAGACCGGCGCCGACGTGAGCCTGGTCTTCGTCCCGCCGCCCTTCGCGGCCGACGCCATCCTCGAGGCCGTCGACGCCGAGGTCGAGCTCGTGGTGGTGATCACCGAGGGCATCCCGGTCATGGACATGCTCAAGGTGCGCCGGGTACTCGACGGGCAGTCGACGACGCGCGTCATCGGCCCGAACTGCCCCGGCGTGATCACGCCGGGCACGGGCGAGGGCAGCAAGGGCGGCTGCAAGATCGGCATCATGCCCGGCCACATCCACCGGAAGGGCAACATCGGCATCGTCTCGAAGAGCGGCACGCTCACCTACGAGGCCGTGGGCCAGGTGACGGCGCTCGGCATGGGCCAGACGACGGCCGTGGGCATCGGCGGCGACCCGATCAACGGTACGGGCTTCATCGAGATCCTGGAGATGTTCCAGGAGGACCCGGAGACCGAGGGCGTGATCCTGATCGGCGAGATCGGCGGCAACGCCGAGGAGCAGGCCGCCGCCTGGATCAAGGAGAACTTCACCAAGCCCGTCGCCGGCTTCATCGCGGGCGTCACGGCGCCTCCCGGCAAGCGCATGGGCCACGCCGGCGCGATCATCAGCGGCGGCAAGGGCACGGCCGCGGCGAAGATCGAGGCGCTCCAGGACGCGGGCGTGAAGGTCGCGCCGACGCCCTCGCACATGGGCGAGACCATCAAGGAGCTCCTGGGCGGCTGAAGGCCCCCGAGGACCCGCGCGCCGAGGCGTCGCTCCGGAAGGGGCGGCGCCTCGTCGCGTTTCGGGCGCTCCGCGGAGCGGCTCCCGGGCGCACCATCGCACCTCGGCGCGAGTCGCCGGGGAGCGCATCGCGCGTGGGCACCCGAAGGCCCTGGCGGACCCGACCCGCGCGCCGCCCGGCCCCCCCGCGTCGCCGCGCTCTTTGCGCCGCGGCCGAGCGGGGGTACGGTCCCGTCGATGGCGAGGCTATCCGCACCGGCGGCGTGTCTCCTCCTGCTGCTCGCAGGCTGCGAGGAGCCCCCCGCGCACCCGGCCATCGACGAGGAGGCTCTCCAGCGGCTCGCCGAGGAGGGGCTCGAGAAGGCGCCCGTGCGCCGACGTACGCGGCCTCCGCGCGAGGAGCCCGACCCGATCGGCGAGGACGCGCGCGCCGCCATGGCGGCCTACCGGGCGCACCTCGAGGCCTGGCGGGCCGGCGACGCGGAGGTCTTCTTCGGAGGCTTCGCGGACCCGCTGGCCTGCTGGAACCAGCACGAGGACACGCCGCTCGCGCGGGCCCGGCAGGAGCTGGGGCCGAGCTTCGAGGAGCGTCAGAGCCGCGGCGTGCTCGACATGCAGCCCATCTGGAGCGGTCCGGAGGAGGCGGAGCTGGTCGCCTGGGAGTGGCAGGGCGGCCTCCGGGACGCCTCCGCGCGGATCGTCGCCCGGCGCGTGCGCCTCCGCCGCGAGGGCGAGGGCTGGCGCATCACCCACACCGCCGGGGACGCCCGCTCGCTCTGCGCCGAGCCCGTGGCCCGCGTGCGCACCCCCGCCTTCGTCGAGCGGCTCGAGCAGGCCCTCGAGCGCTGGAACCGCGAGTGCGCCGGCCCGGGGCGCGTCGGCGAGGAGGACTGCGACCCGCAGGTCGACCTGCTCCACCCCGAGCTCCAGTGCCGCCCGGCCCTGAGCTGCCCGGTCATCGCCGGCGCCCCCTGCCCCAACCTGGCCCCCTGCGTGGAGCGCGTCAGCGAGACCCTCCGCCCCTGGTGGTCCACCGCCGCACCCGAAGCCCCCGAAGCCGACTGAGCGCCCGGCGCGCCTCACGCGCCGACGACGCGCCCACTACGCCCGACTCCCCGGCGCGCCTCACGCGCCGACGACGCGCCCACCACGCCCGACTCCCCGGCGCGCCTCACGCGCCGACGACGCGCCCACCACGCCCGACTCCCGGCGCGCCTCACGCGCCGACGACGCGCCCACGCCCTAGTCCCCGGACCCTCAGCCCCCCGAGCGCCGCGCCCGCACCTCTCGCCCGGGCCCGCCCGGCGCCCCCCGACCACCACACCGCGCCGCCGCCCCCCGACCCCGTAGCGGCGGCGCCAGCCGCCGCTACGCCTCGCCGACGTGGTGCACCGTCGTCGCGATCTCGAACACGCCCCGCCGCTTCGCCGCCGCGAGCACGCGCAGCGCCTCCCGATAGCCGCGGAGCAGGAGCTTCCGCGCGTACCGGCGCGAGGTGAAGGAGTAGCGCCCGAGGTCCGGCGAGACGTTCAGCACCGTCACGTGCGGGTGTTGCTGCTGCATCAGGTCGATGCCGCGCCGCTCCTTCTCGGAGAGGATGATGTTCAGCGTCTGCCGCCCGACCGCCGCCACGCCCCGGCGCGCCACCGAGGGCCCCTTCCGCGTCACGTGGGGCCGGTAGACGTTCGAGACGATGATCACGTCCGCGCCCGCCTCGAGGGCGACGTCCATGCTCAACGTCCGCACCACCTCGCCGTCGACGTAGTAGCGCTCACCGACCTTGTGCGGCCGGAAGAGCATGGGCACGCAGGTCGAGGCCGCGATGGCCTCGCTGATGGGCACATCCTCGATGTGGCCGCGCCCGAAGACGGCCCGGCCGCGCCCGTCGATGTCGGCGGCCGTGACGAAGAGCTGCCGGTCCAGCAGCCGGAAGTCGTTGTGCGGCAGGCGCGAGCGGAGATAGCGCTCGAAGCGGTCGATGGAGAAGAGCCCCGAGAGGAGCCAGCCCGGGCTCCTCAGCTGCGCGGCGTTCGGCGCGCCCAGGAAGTAGCGCCCCTTGAGCGGACGCTTGCCCTCCCGCCGCCAGAAGGGGCGGAACCAATCGACCATCTCGTCGGCGGGAAAGCCCTGCGCGAAGAACGCGCTGGCGATGGCCCCGGAGCTGGCGCCGACGAAGATGTCGGGCTTCAGGCCGAGCTCCTCGAGGGCCTTGAGCACGCCGAGGTGCGCGACCCCCTTGGTGGCACCGCCGGTACCGACGAAAGCAACTTTCGGTCTCGCCATCCGCTTCGTTCGCTCCACTCCCCCCGCCGGACACCACCCCGAGCGCGTCGGACATCTGCCGGACACGCACTCGACACAGCAAACCGGTCGCGGGCCGGCGCGTCAAGCTTTTCTCCCCTGAAGGGGTGTGCACGAACCCGGAGAGGGTCCCGGTCCCGCGTCGCGGCTCCCCCCACCCTGCTCTCGGATCGCGGGCCGGCCTCGCCGCACGACTTCGCGCTCCGGCGGGTCCCACGGGCCGGGGCGCGCGCTCGCCGGAAGCTCCCGCCGCGCGAGGTCGTGCCTCAGCCGTCGCTGGACTGGCGCCCGCGGATCGCCCGGCGCGTGAGCTCCCGCAGGTGCGGCCTCGCGTCCCGGGCCAGCGCCGAGCGCGGCCAGCGGCGGATGAGCGTGCGCAGCGCCTCGCGCGCCGTGTCGATGTCGTCGAGCTCCTCGGCGCAGCGCGAGAGCAGCCAGGTCGCGTCGTCCTGGAGCTCGCGATCCACCTGCTGCTCGATGACCTGCCGCGCGTAGACCATGGCCTCGCTCTGGCGCCCGAGCTGCCGGAGCGCCCGCGCGAGCTGGTACTTCACGCTGGGGATGTGCGCCGCCTCGTCGCGGAGCCGGATGGACTCCTGGAACTTCTCCGCCGCCTCCGCGTAGCGCTCGTTCCGCATCAGCTCGAGGCCGTTCTGGTAGGCGGCGATCGAGAGGTCGAGGCGGAAGCGATCGTAGGTGTCGCGGAAGAAGGCCTCCTCCGCCTGCGAGAGGTTCTCCTCGGTGATCTCCGGGTAGCCGGACACCACCTCCGAGCGCCGCTGGCGCCGGATGAGGTCGTAGAAGCGGCTCGCCCGGGTCTCCGCCCGCGCCCGCTCCTCGGCCCGCCGCGTCTCGTCGGCGAGGTCGGTCTCGAGCTCCGTCACCTGCCGCCGGAGCGAGCTCATCTCGGACTCGATCTCGCGGATGCGCGCGTCCGACGCGAGCTTCAGGCCGACGAAGGAGATCGCCGCGACCGTCACCAGGAAGACCGCGCCGTTCCAGTTGAACCGGCGCTCGTACCCCGCCTGCCGCTTGGCGATGGACTTGATGTCCGCGCCGAGCGAGTTGATGAGGTTGTTCGTCTTGATGGTGAGGCCGCGAGACTCGATGATCTCCTTCTTGATCTCGCGGATCTCCTCGTCGGCGTCGTGCATCCGATCGCTCGCCCTACCGCCCCCGCGGGCCGGCGGCAAGCCAAGGTCGGGAGAGCCCCCTCCACTTGCGGACCCGCGAGAGTCCGGGTACGAGCCTCGCCCATGCGCGGGCAGCACCAGGGCTCCGAGGAGAGGACGCGGCTCGGCGGGCTTCCGAGCGGCGGGGCGCTCGCGCTCGCCCTGGCCCTCGCGGCGGCCTGTGGCGGGCCCGCCGAGTACGCCGTCGTCGGCTCCCCCCGCGCCACCGCGACCGACGGGATCCTGCAGCTCGAGGAGGCGGAGGGCGGCGAGCGCCTGCTCACGCTGGTCCTCGACCGGCTGCCGCCCCCCGCGGACATCGCCGAGGGGATGACGACCTACGTGGCCTGGCTGGACCCGACCGAGGGCGAGCCGACCAAGCTCGGCGCCCTGGAGTACGACGCCGCCGCCGAGCGCGGCCGGCTGATGGCGACGACCGCCCTCCCCGCCTTCACGTTGCGGGTGACGGCCGAGGCGAGCGCCGAGGTCGAGCGGCCGAGCGACCTCCTGGTGGCGCGCCGGCGCGTGGCCGAGGATTGAGCGAGATCGAGGGGCGCCCGGTCGCGGCGCCGATGAGAGACGCCCGCGGCCCGTCCGCGGCGACGAGGAAAGAAGGGGCCGGAGATGGCTGATACGACCGACATCAAGAAGGGCTTCAAGATGCTCATCGACGGGCAGCCCTACGCCGTCGTGGATCACCAGTTCGTGAAGCCGGGCAAGGGCCAGGCGTTCATCCGCACGAAGCTCAAGAACATGATGACGGGCGCCGTGATCGACCGGACCTTCAAGAGCGGCGAGAAGCTCGAGAAGGCCGACACGGAAGAGCGCACGATGCAGTACCTCTACCCGGAGGGCGACATGTACGTCTTCATGGACAACGAGACGTACGAGCAGATGCGCATCTCCAAGGACGTGCTCGCGGAGAACACGTACTACCTCCTCGACAACATGAACATCGACGTGATGCTCTTCGAGGGGAAGCCGATCGGCGTGACGCCGCCCACCTTCGTGGAGCTCGAGGTCGTCGAGACCGAGCCCGGCTTCAAGGGCGACACCTCCGGCAACACGACCAAGCCGGCGACGCTCACGACGGGGCTGCAGGTCAACGTGCCGCTCTTCGTCAACCAGGGCGACATGCTGAAGATCGACACGCGCACGGGCGAGTACGTCGAGCGCGTCAAGGTCTGAGGACCGGCGCCCGGTGCCCGAGAGCCCGCGCTACCCCATCGCGATCGTGCGGCGCCTGAAGCCGCCGGCCCCCGCCCGGGTCGGCGGCCGCGTCGTCGAGCGGCGCGAGGACGGCGTGCGGGTGCGCGACGTGAGCGGCGAGCTCTTCGTCGCCGGGCCCGGGGCCGCGCTCGGCGCCTGGGTCGTCGCCGAGGGCACCTGGAACGGCGAGCGGCTCGAGGGCCGCTGTCGGTTGCTCAACGCGCCGCGCGTGCCCTACCCGCGGCCCGACGGCGACGCCGCGTGGTTCGCGGACGGGCGCCTGGAGCGGCTGCGCGAGCGGGCGGCCATGAAGCAGGCCGTGCGCGACTTCTTCGCGCAGCGCGCGTTCCTCGAGGTGGAGACGCCGGCCATGGTGCCGAGCCCGGGCCTCGACCTGCACCTCGACGCCTTCGAGGTGCAGCCGGGCGCGCTCGGGGACGGCCCCCGCTGGCTGATCACGAGCCCCGAGTACCAGATGAAGCGCGTGCTGGCCGGGGGCGCCGCGCGCATCGTGCAGATCGCGCGCTGCTTCCGCGACGGGGAGCGCGGGCGGCACCACGAGCCCGAGTTCACGATGGTCGAGTGGTACCGCGCCTTCGCCGGATCGGCCGAGGTGATGCGCGACACCGAGCAGCTCGTGGCGCACGTGGCCCGGGGCACGCGGGAGGGCTCGACCGTCATCCCGGCGCGCGGGACGCCCGTGGACGTGGCGCCGCCCTGGGAGCGGCTGACGGTGGCGGAGGCGCTCGAGCGCTACGCCGGGAAGACGCTCGCCGCGCTCTTGCCGGACGAGGAGCGCTTCTTCCGCGTGTGGATCGAGGAGGTCGAGCCGCAGCTCGGGCGAGGGAGGCCGGTCTTCGTGACGCACTGGCCGGCGAGCATGGCGTCGCTGGCGCGGCTCGACCCGCGGGACCCGAGCGTGGCGGATCGCTTCGAGGCGTACGTGGACGGGCTCGAGCTCTGCAACGGCTTCGGTGAGCTGGTGGACCCGGTGGAGCAGCGGGATCGGCTCGAGCGGGACCAGCGGGCACGCGAGGAGGCGGGCAAGCCCGCCTACCCGATCGACGAGCGCTTCCTCGGGGCGCTCGAGGAGGGGCTTCCGCCCTGCGGCGGGAACGCGCTGGGCTTCGACCGGCTGGTGATGCTGGTGCTCGGCGCAGCGCACATCGAAGACGTGCTCGCCCTCCCCTCGCGCCGGCTCTAGCTCGCTGCGCTCGCTGCGCTTCGCGGCCGTCCGCTTTCCGCCGTCCGCTGTCCGTGGGCGGCGCCAGCGGCATCGGCGGGGGCCGCGTTCGCGGAGCGCTTCGCTTCGCGGCGCTTCGCGGCCTTCCGCCATCGCTCGCTGCGCTTCGCGGCCGTCCGCTTTCCGCCGTCCGCTGTCCGGGGGAGTCTCCTTTGCCGGTCAGTAGACCCTGGGCTGTACCACCTCGGCAGGGTGCCAAAGAGAAGACTCGACCGCAGCGTTGGCCCACGCGATCTGCCACCTGCCCGCCGGCAGGTGGCAGAAGTCTCGTGCCGCTACGAGCTCCATCAGGACGCCCCCCAGCACTGCTGCCGCATGGCTTCGGCGTGCCGACGCTTCGGCGGCCCAGCCGGCGAGCCAGCGTGGCGCCCCGGTGGGCGCGGATACCTCGACGTCTTCGACCCCCTCGACCAGGCTCGAGGCAGGGAAGCGGTGGCTCAGAACTCTCCGGACCACTCGCCCGCCGGCGTCGATCCAGTCGAGCCCGAGGCCGACCCTCCATCGCAGGTGAGGGGCTCCAGTGGGCGGATCAAACTCCACCTCAGCACCTCGAACGCGTGCTCGGAAGTCGCTTCGGCTCGCTCGTGCGAGCGCCAACATCGCCTGCGGGTCCCAAGGGTGGCGGTCAGCAGGTACACTGACAAGAGCGGGCCGCCCGAAACTCCATGTGCAGTCGACTGCCGCCGTGCGGGAATGCGCGATTGAGCTCGCCTCGGGAACGCGGTGAGTCAGCGAGCTGCCGTCCCTGGTCGAGGACCCGGCGGCTATGGGTGCCGAACCGAACGATCCTCTCCGAAATCCCGTGGTAGAAAACGGGCCTTGCGGGAACGCCGGCGCCGGGCAGCGGGCTGGTGAGCCCATTCTGAACCGATGAGCAGCGCCGAACCCCAGTCGCCCAACCCAAGCTCCGTGCTCGAAGCCCTCGCTGGCGAGCGGCTGCTCGACATCTCGAGGACGTTCGGCATTCAAGTCGAAGGGGGGCGCGAGACCAAGGCGAGAATGGCCGAGCGCATCGGCCTCCAGCTCGAGGGTCGGCTCCCGACGGTGCTCCGGGAGTTGGGCCGTGATGAGCTCCGGGCGGTATGCCGGCGTCACGGCCTGGACGACGACAGCCGGAGTCGCAGCGAGCTTCAAGCCCGGCTGCTGGAAGCCGCCGGGATGGATCCGAGCAAGTCGGTTCCGCCACCGCCCGAGCACCACCTCGACCAGCTCCCGCAGCCGGGTCAGGTGGTGCAGGCGCGCCATCGGCAGTGGCTGGTCGAGCGGGTGGATCCCGGCGGCGGCCATGATTCGGCCCGGCTTGGGCTCGTCTGCCTCGACGACGATGCGCCCGGGGAGGAGCTGGAGATCCTCTGGGATCTCGAGGTCGGGGCACGGGTGATCGACCCCGCCGCCGAGGGCCTCGACCCCCAGGGGTGCCTCGACCCGCCGGGCCACTTTGGCGCGTACCTCCACGCGTTGAAATGGAGCGCGGTGAGCGCGGCCGACGCGACACGGTTCCAGGCGCCGTTCCGTGCCGGCATCAAGCTCATGGCGCACCAGCTCACGCCGCTGATGAAGGCGCTGGAGCTGCCGCGCGCCAATCTCTTCATTGCTGACGACGTGGGCCTCGGGAAGACGATCGAGGCTGGCCTGGTCCTCCAGGAGCTAATTCTCCGACAGCAGGCGGAGTTCGTCCTCGTGGCTTGCCCAGCGTCCATTTGCCTCCAGTGGCGGGATGAGATGCAGCGGCGTTTCGGCCTTCGCTTCGAGGTCATGACCGCCAAGTTCGTGGCTTGGCGTCGACAGGAGCGCGGCTTCGGCGTCAACCCGTGGTCGACGCACAACCGCTTCATCGTCAGCCATCAGCTTCTTCGGCGACCCGAGTATCGGGAACCGTTGCTCGCCCACCTCGGGCCGCGGGCGCGCAAGAGCTTGCTCATCCTCGATGAGGCGCACGTCGCGGCGCCGTCGAGTCGGAGCAAATACGCCGTCGACAGTGAAACCACGGATACGATCCGAGGGCTCTCACGCCGCTTCGACAACCGGCTCTTCCTCAGCGCGACGCCCCACAACGGCCACTCGAACTCGTTCAGCGCCCTGCTCGAGATCCTTGACCCCGTCCGCTTCACCCGCGGAGTCCCCATCGAGGGCCCTGAGGAGCTTGCGCCGATCATGGTCCGGCGGCTCAAGCGGGATTTGCGCCATCTCGGGGTCGAGCGGTTCCCCCGACGCCTGCTGGTCCAGCTCGCCCTCGAGCACGATGGCGGCGGCTGGACGGCCACCGAGACGCGCTACGACTCGGAGACACGGGCGGAAGAGGTAGGCGATACCACGGAGATCGGCGGGGCAGAGCCCTTCGAGCTCCAGCTCGCGGAAAAGCTCGCCCGATACACGGAGCTTTGCGCGCCGCCGAAGCAGGGTCGCGGACGACTGAGCTTCATCCGACTCCAGCAGCGCCTGCTGTCGAGCCCCGAAGCGTTCTGTCGCAGCCTCGAAGGCCACGCCCAGGCCGTCATGGAGCGGGGCGGGCCCGTCCTACGCGACGCCACCACGCAAGCGAAGCTGAACCTGGAGGCCGACCCGGACCTCCACGGGCTTGACGACGAGGCGGCCGAGGCCGAGGCGGCGCTGGAGCTCTCGAAGGACAGCGAGCGCCTGCCCACGCCAACGGAAGAGGCGCGTGGATTGCTCTCGGAGCTTCGGGCCATCGCGGAGAAGGCGCGACGGCGCCCCGACGCAAAGGTGCGTGCGCTGCTGGCCTGGATCCGGAAGCACCAGTGCCCCGCCGTCGGAGATGCTGACGGCGGCGACCGCAAGTGGACGGATCGCCGAGTCATCATCTTCACGGAATGGGGCGACACCAAGCGCTACCTCGTCGACCTGCTCGGCCAGGCGGTCGCGCATACGGACCGAGGCGACGAGCGGATCCTGGTCTTTCACGGTGGGATGGGCGACGAGAGCCGTGACGAGGTTCAGCGAGCGTTCAACACGCCGCCGGACGAACATCCGGTCCGCATCCTGATCGCCACCGATGCGGCTCGGGAGGGCATCAACCTCCAGGCCCACTGCGCGGATCTCTTTCACTTCGACCTGCCGTGGAATCCAGCGCGCCTCGAGCAACGCAACGGCCGAATCGACCGGACGCTCCAGCAGGCCGAAGAGGTGCGCTGCCACTACTTCATTTTCCCGCAGCGCAGCGAGGACCGGGTCCTCGAGACGCTGGTGCGCAAGGTCGAGACCGTACAGCAGGAGCTCGGATCCCTCGGCGCCGTGCTCCTCCGCGGCATGGAGAAGACGCTCGAGCCGGGCATCGACGAGAGTACCCAGGAGCAGCTCGCGCTAATCGGACAGGACGCAAACACGGAGGTCGTCGATCGCGAGCTCGAGTCGCAGCGAAAGGAGCTCGCGAAGCTGGAGGCGGAGCGATCCAAGGCGGCCCGTCGACTCGAAGCGTCCTCCAGGGCGCTTCAGGTGCACCCCGAGTCGCTAAGGGGCGTCGTGGAGGTCGGGCTCCGCATGGCAGGCGCGGACGGCCTCATCGAGGGCGAGCCCACCCGCGAGGGGCACCCCACCTTCTCGATGCCGGAGTTGGACCGCTCCTGGGACCGAACGCTCGACAGCCTCCGGCCGCCGAGAGGCCGCGATGAGCGCTTCTGGGAGTGGCGCCAGCGGGAGCCGCGCCCGGTGACCTTCGAGCCTCTCGCGCGGTTGACCACAGACACCGAGCAGCTGCACCTGGCGCACCCGGTCGTGAAGCGCATCCTCGACCGCTTCCTCGCGCAGGGGTTCAGCGCCCACGACCTGAGTCGGGTCGCCGCCGTGGTGGCCCCGAGTGAGAGTGTCATTCGAGTGGTGGCCTACGCCCGACTCAGCCTGTTCGGGCCCGGTGCGGCACGGCTCCACGACGAGATCATCGCCGTGCCAGCTCCCTGGTCGGGCAACGAGGCTGGGGTCGAGCCTTACAAGGATGCCGCCACGGCTCAGCGGGCCATCGAGACCACCGAACGCCTTCTCGCGCTCGACGCGAAGCCGCCCGGCAAGGCGATCCAGGCGAAGATCGCGGAGCGGGCCGCGGCGCTCTACTCGGATCTCTGGCCCGCGCTCGAAGACGAAGCGGACGCCCGCGCCGTGGCCGCCAAGAACGGGCTCACCCAACGCGCTCGGCGGGAGGCCGACGAGCTTCGTGGTCTTCTGCGACGGCAGAAGCGGGCCATCGAGAAGCAAGCGAACATCGTGGCGCAGATGGAGCTCTTCGCCCGGGCGGAGACCAAGGTCGATAGGGAGCAGCAGCGTCAGCTCAAGCTCGACCACGAGCACATGAAGGCGCGTTACGAAGCGATCGACGCCGAGCTGGAGACCGAACCCAGGGCCATCGAAGAGCTCTACGAGGTCCGCATGACCCGGCTGTCGCCGGTCGGTCTCGCGGTGAGCTGGCCGGAGGCCATGACGTGAGCGATCAGGATCGACGCTTTCACGAAGAGTGGCTTGGTCTCGCCCAGCCCATCGAGGGCCTGGTGTTCTCGGTGCCGGCCCTGGCGGATGCGCAGATCGCGCCGAAGGTCCGCGCCTCGCTGACCGCGGAGCTGGAGGCGCACCTGGAGATGGCTCCGGCCCACGAGGCGGGCAAGGAAGCCGAGGCGCTGCGGGATGTCCGCGCCTTCTTCGAGACGTTCCTGGGATACGACCGGCCCGGAATGCTCGTGGATCGCGAGGCGCTGCCCAGCGAGCTGTCGTTCTACGCGCCGGAGGGGCGCCAAGAGATTCGGCCGAGCTTCGCGATCGGCCGAGGACCGTTCCAGGGCGACGATGACGACCCGTTCGCCGCGTTCGACGACGCGCCTCAGAAAGCGACTGAGGCGGGCACAGAGCCGGCCGATTCCTCGGCCTTCATCGCGGTCGTGTGGGACCTCAGCTCCGATGCCCCGGAGTCGGCGACGCGCATCGACCTGGACAAGCCCGAGACCGAGACCGGACCGTGGCGCTACCCCCCGACCGCCAAGTTGGAGCGCTTCCTTCGGCACACCGGCGTGCCCATCGGTTTCCTGTCGAACCGGCGTGAGCTGCGTCTCATCTACGCGCCCCCTGGCGAGTCGAGCGCACACCTGACCTTCCGCTTCGACCAACTGGCCCAACGGGCGGGCCGACCTCTCGTCGCGGCTCTCGAGCTGATCTTCCGCGCGCAGCGAACCTACGAAGCAGCAGCCGACTACACCTTCGAGGGGCTGTTGCGCGAAAGCCGTCGCCGCCAGGCCGACGTCACCAAGGAGCTCGCCGAACAGGTCAAAGAGGCGGTGGAGATTTTGCTCGAAGGTTTCGAGCACGCGGCCGCTCGTGATTGCGTAGGCGAGCGGGTCGACTGGCTCCGCGCCGCCTTGGATGAGCCGGACGACCACTTCTACCAGGGCCTTCTGAGTGTCGTTCTCCGGCTGGTGTTCATCCTCTACGCGGAGGACCAGAGCCTGGTCCCCGTCCATCACCCGACCTACGCGAAGCACCTGAGCGTGCTCGACTTGTACGAGCGCCTCGCGGACGACGCAGGCGCGCATCCGGAGTCCATGCACCAGCGCTTCGGCGCCTACGGCCGGCTCATCGCGCTCTTCCGCGCCGTCTTCCTCGGGGTCACCCACACCTCGCCAGAGGGCGAAGAGCTTCGGCTTCCGCCGCGGCGAGGCAAGCTCTTCGACCCCAGCGCCTTCCCCTTCCTCGAAGGAGGCTTGCCTGACTGGACGGCTGCGATCGTCCTTCCCGAGCAGCGCGCGGCCGTCCAACTTCCCAGCATCGACGACGACACCGTCTATCGCGTGCTGCACCGCCTCATCGTCTTCGAGGGACAGCGCCTGAGCTATCGCTCCCTCGACGTCGAGCAGATCGGTGCGGTCTACGAGTCCCTGATGGGCTTCCACGTCGTGCGGGTCGGGAGCCCGGCCGTGCGCCTCGGGAAGAACCGGGTATGGGCCGAGAGCGAGGCGCTCAGGGCGATGAAGCCTCGGGATCGGAAGCGCTTCTGGAAGGACGTCTGCGGCCTGAGCACGGGCGCTCGAAAGAAGGCCGAGAAGGCGGTGAAGGAGGCCGAAGATGTGGCGAGTGCGGCCGAGACGCTCGCCGAGCTGGCGCCGGGTAAGAAGGCGGTTCGTGCGCGACATCGCGCCGCCGCAGGGCGGCTCGTGCTCCAGCCCGGGGAAGAGCGGCGCCGCACCGGCAGTCACTACACCCCGCGCTGGCTCAGCGAGAAGGTCGTCCGGCGCACGCTCGAACCCATCCTCGCCTGCCTCGGCGAAGACCGAACCGCCGAGCAGATCCTGGAGCTCAAGATTTGCGACCCCGCCATGGGCTCCGGCGCCTTCCTCGTCGCCGCATGCCGCCTGCTCGCCGAGGAGGTGGTGGCCGCCTGGGACCGCGCTGGAGAGACCGCAGCGCTCACCGAGGAGCACGGCGACGCGCTCCTGCACGCGCGGCGGCTCGTCGCGCAGCGCTGCCTCTACGGTGTCGACAAGAACGCCGCCGCGGTCGAGCTGGCGAAGCTCTCACTCTGGCTGGTCACGCTGTCGAAGGAGCTGCCATTCACGTTCGTCGACCACGCCCTTCGGCACGGCGACTCGCTGGTCGGACTCGACCTCGAGCAGATCCGCAGCTTCCACTGGGAGCCGAAGGAGCAGGTCGAGACGTGCCGTGCTGCGTTGAATGACGCCCTCGAACAAGCCCTCGACCACCGAGCGCAGATTCTCGCGCTCGCCGACAAGGAAGACCCCGTCTCGCAGCGAGAGAAGCAGCGGCTGTTGGAGTACGCGGAGCAGGCGAACGAGCGAATCAGGATGATCGCCGACGTGTGCGTCGGGGCCTTCTTCGCCGAGGAGAAGGCCAAGGCGCGGCAGAGGGAGCGGGACCGGCGGCTGGAGCTCGTGCGGCGCTTCTTGGCGGGGGAGGAGGAGGTTCGGGACGAGCTGGAGGTGCTGGCCGCTCAGATCCGCGGGCGGCACGCGCCGTTCCACTGGCACCTCGAGTTCCCCGAGGTGTTCTATCAGGAGCGGCCGGACCCGCTCGAGGCCGGCAACGTGAACCGTGCGGCCTACATGGAGGCGTTCGTCGGGAACCCGCCCTTCATGGGCTCGCCCCAGATCGCTCGGCGGCTCGGGCCGGCCTACCGCGAGTGGACCTTCGCCCTCCACCATGGAGCTACCGGCCAAGCCGACCTGGTTGCGCACTTCTTCCTGCGGGCAGCCGGGCTGCTCGGCCCGCATGGCGCGCTGGGGCTCATCGCAACGAACACGATCGCCCAGGGCGATACGCGCACCACCGGGCTCCAGACACTCGTCGGCCGAGGCTTCGATATCTACGACGCGACCGTATCGATGGCGTGGCCTGGCGCCGCCGCGGTCACAGTCTCGGTTGCCCATCTCGTTGTGGGTGCTCCCGTTGCCGCGATTAGCGAACGACGGCTCAACGACTTGAGCGTGCCGACGATCAACAGCCGGCTGCGCGGAAAACCCGAGCGTGCGGATGCCGCGACGCTGATGCGGAACGCCCCGTGGAGCAAGCAAGGACACGTGGTGGTCGGAATGGGCTTCACGCTGACGCCCGAAGAGCGTGACGCGCTGGTCGCGAAGGACGCGCGCAACGCGGCGAGGATCTTCCCGTACCTCGGCGGACAAGAGGTGAACACCAGCCCGACGCAGAGCTTCGACCGCTACGTGATCAGCTTCGGCCAGATGGCGCTCGAACACGCCGAGCGCTGGCCCGACCTGATCGCGATCCTGCGGGAGAAAGTGAAGCCCGAGCGCGACAAGGTAAACCGCAAGGCGCACCGCGAGCGATGGTGGCGCTTCGGAGATTTCCGCACGGGACTCCAGCAGGCCATCGCGCCGCTCGACCGTTGCCTCGTCGCGGCGATCGTTAGCAAGCACTTGATGTTCTCGTTCCAGCCGACCGACCGCATTTTCTCGCACAAGCTGTATGCTTTTCCGCTCGACGCCTTCACGGCGTTCGCAGTCCTGAGCTCGCGCGTTCATGAGCCTTGGGCTTGGCTCCTGTCCTCGACGATGCGCAACGCGGGAATCAACTACTCCGCAAGCGACTGCTTCGAGACCTTCCCGTTCCCCCAACCAGATCCTCGGGCCGTCATTGGCTCCCTCGAGACCATCGGCGAGCAGCTCTACGAGACACGCGCGGCCTTCATGCTCGACACCGACCAGGGACTCACCAAGACCTACAACGCGCTCAAGGACCCCGAGAATCACGAGCCTCGCGTCCTCGAGCTCCGCCGCCTCCACGAGGAGATGGACCGAGCCGTCCTCGACGCCTACGGCTGGTCCGACATCGAGGTCCCGCCGTTCTGCCCAAAGACGGACGCGGACCGCGCGGCGCTCCAGGAGTTCGAGGACGAGGTCATCGACCGCCTCTACGTGCTCAACGCCGAACGAGCGAAGGAAGAGGAGCGGCTCGGGCTGCGCAAGAAGAAGGGCAGCAAGAAGAGGCGGTCGAAGAAGAAGGCCGTCAGTCGGTCGCGCAAGGGCTCGTCCGATGGAGATGAGCAGGGGACGTTGTTCTGAGCCATGGCTGACCGCGAACGAGAGCTGGAGATCCGCAAGCGCTTGGTCGAAGCGCTGCACGCCGACCTCATCGGCCCCTTCGTGCCGCCCGACCACCCGGCGGGTGGTGAAGAGATCCTGCCGCTGCCGCCCTCCCGCTGGTATCTGACCGGTTTCCTCGCGCCTCAGGGTGGGCGAGACCCGGACGTCGACGATGAGGAGTCACAACAAGGCGGCCTGGCCAGCGACAACGACACGCAGGCCGAGGACGCGGGCGAGTCGGAGCCGGAGACCAAGCGACCGGTGCGCTTCCCCGCGTCGATGGGTCTGAGCGTGTTCTTGCCCCCGGGTGAGGGCGACCACCTGACCGTGGACGTCCGTTTCGCGGACTACGACAAGGTCGAGACCGCCGAGGACCACGAGGAGCGCAAGTCGTGGGGATGGAAGCGGGTGCCCCACCAGGAGTCCGGCATCGTGATTCCGCTCGACCGTGCCGCCCTGGAAGGCCGAGAGGGGATCCCCATCCCCAACACCAGTGGCCTTCGCTTCCGCGGGGAGCTTCGGACCACGGCGATCGATGGCCTGCCGGACGGCGCCCGGATGCTCAGTCTCTTCCTGGTCAACGAGCGGGAGGCGCTCGAGAAGGACCGGGACCTCAACTTCATCTTCCAGGTGCAGTTCACCCTGCACTACGAGCCGGGGTTTCTCTCTCGCCCGAATCGGCGCGGCGAAGGCGCGGACGACGAGGACCAGCGGATCCTCGCGCTCAACTTCCGGGACAAGGTCGAGTGGGCCGTGGGCCACAACACCAGCGTCGAGCTGCCGGCCGCGGCAGACGACTGCAAGGTCCGGAGCCTCTCGACGACCCAGCTGCCGCAGTATGAAGTGCGGCGCGTCGACCACATCCCCTTCGATGGCAAGGAGGATCGCCCGTCGGTTCTCACCGAGATGGCGCCGCTCGCCAAGCTCGACGGGAAGGGCCTGGCGAACGGGCTGACGCCGCTCGTCGAGGCGTATACGAGCTGGATCCAAGGCCAGCGCGACATCTCGCTCGACCGCGACGAGCTCGAGAAGACGCGACACGAGCTGATGACGAAGGCGACCAAGGCGCGCGACCGGATGCGCGAGGGCATCGCTCTTCTCGAGACGGATGACGAGGTGCGCGAGGCTTTCAATCTCGCGAACCAGGCGATGCACGTCGCGGCGCTCCAGGCGGACAAGAACCGGGAGGACCGCCGCTACAAGGACGGCAAACAGCCGGGGTGGCGCCCCTTCCAGCTCGCTTTCATCCTGCTCAACCTCGCCTCGGTCGCCGACCCGTCTCACCCCGACCGGGGAATCGCCGACCTCATCTACTTTCCGACCGGCGGCGGAAAGACCGAGGCCTACCTCGGCCTGATCGCCTTCACGCTCGCGCTTCGCCGGCTGCGTGGGAAAAGCCGGCCTGACGAGGGACGCGGGGTGGCGGTCATCCTCCGCTACACCCTTCGGCTGCTCACCCTCGATCAGCTCGGCCGCGCCGCGACGTTGATGTGCGCCCTCGAAGAGATCCGCCGGCGCAAGCCCGAGCGACTGGGCAACACCAGGTTCTCCGTCGGTCTTTGGGTCGGTCGCGCCGCGACGGCGAATCGCCTGCGCGATGTCCATCGAGCGCTGCACGACTACACGCCCGGCCTCCAGAGCTCGCCGTTCCCGCTCACGACGTGCCCCTGGTGCGGGACCGATATCCGCATCCAGAACATCAAGCTCGTCGACGACAAGGGCAAGCCGAGCAAGACGAAGTACGTTCGGGCGGTGGTCTACTGCGAAGGCAGCGGTTGCCTCTTCACCGAGGCCAAGCGGCCCGGGAGCGGCCTGCCGGTGCTCTTCGTGGACGAGCAGATCTACCAGGAGCTCCCGGACTTTGTCGTCGCCACCGTCGATAAGTACGCAATGGTTCCGTGGAGGGGCGAGGCGGGCATGCTCTTCGGCCGGGCGACCCACGTCGATGACCGCCGGGCCTACGGCGTCATGCACAAGGCGCCCGCGGGAGCGACCCCGGTGCCTGACGGCCTGTTGCCGCCGGAGCTGGTCGTGCAGGACGAGTTGCATCTCATCAGCGGGCCCCTCGGCACCATGGTCGGGCTCTACGAGGCCGCCGTCGATTACCTCTGCGAGCGCGTCGTCGAAGGACAGCGCCGCGAGCCGAAGGTTGTCTGTTCCACCGCGACCGTGCGACGTGCGCGGGATCAGATCCGGGCGCTCTTCGGGCGCAAGATGGCGATCTTCCCGCCGCGAGGCGTGAACGCTGGCGACAACTTCTTCGCGCGCGTCAAGACGGAGGACTGGGGGCGGCTTTACGTCGGCGTCGGCGCGCCGGGTCGCGCGCTGCGAGCCGTGTCCGTCCGGAGCTACGCGACGCTCTTGGCCGCCGGACAGAAGTATTTCGATCCCAAGGGCCCGGCGGAGCAGCCGGCCGACCCGTACATGACGCTCGTTGGCTACTTCAACAGCCTGCGCGAGCTCGGCGGGATGCGCCGCCTCGTGGAGGACGAGGTCCGCAACCGGGTGTCACGCTTCGACGAAGGAAAGCGACCGCAGAACTACGTCGGTCCCCACCCATGGGCCGCCGACCGCAACCTCAAGATGCCGGCCGAGCTCACCTCACGCGAGAGCACCGAGCGCGTGAAGGATACGAAGAGCCGACTCGCAGCCCGGCGGGTGGTCGAAAAGCCGGAGCCACTCGACGTGGTCTTGGCCTCGAACATGATCTCCGTGGGGCTCGATGTGGATCGACTGGGCCTGATGGTGGTCACTGGCCAGCCCAAGACCACCAGCGAGTACATCCAGGCGACGAGCCGCGTGGGCCGTGCCTATCCCGGGCTGGTCGTGACGTGCCTCAACGTGTTCCGGCCCCGAGACCGCTCGCACTACGAGCGCTTCGTCTCCTACCACGAGAGCTTCTACCGGGACGTGGAGGCCACCACCGTCACACCGTTCAGCGGGCAGACCCTCGATCGTGGGCTCGTCGGAACGATGCTCACGATGATCCGCCACGGTATCGACGAGCTACAGCCTCCGCTGGGCGTCATGGACATCCACAGCCAGCGAGCGCGCGCCGAAGAGCTGTTGGAGTGGCTCATCAAGCGCGCACGGCACCACCGGGACTGGCACGACGACGAGGCCGAGGACCGCATCGCCGACCTGGTTCGCCGGCGTGGCCGGGACTTCCTCGACTCCTGGGAGCACATCATCGACAAGGCGAAGGCCGGCGGGGCCACTCGGGTCTACAGCGACCTGGACCGTGTGAAGCATGAGGGGAAGGCCCTCATGTACACGGCGACCGACGAGCCGCCGAGCGACCACGATGCCAAGCAGTTCGAGGCCCCAACCAGCATGCGAGACGTGGAGCCGAGCGTTCACGTCTGGCTCCGCTTCGCCCAGCTCGACGAGAGGAACTGATGGCGGGCAAGGGAAGAGGTCGAGGCAAGCAGCGGAAACCGGAGCCGGAGGGGCAGCTGCGGCAGAGCCAGATGATCACCACCTTCGGCCCAGGATCGATGGTCGACCTCGTCGACCGCGCCGTCGTGATCGGCGGCCTGGAGCATTGGGGCTACAGCAAGAACGACGCCTCCGAGCCGCTCGATGATCCGCGGCTACGCCGTTCGCTGATCCCACGGCTCAAGGCGTTGCATCCGGACCTCGACCTCGCGAAGACCGACTACTTCCGTCGCCCGCCCGTGTGCGATTGGGATGACCGGCACCCCATCGTTGGCACGCGCGCTCTGGAGTTCCCCCGCTGGTTCGTCTGCCAGGGGTGCCAGCGCCTGGCCACGGCCGTCGACCAGTTCGAGAACAAGGGCGGCCGCTACCGCCATCAGTGCGCCAAGAACAGGTCGTCGCACGCCGTTCCGGTCCGCTTTGTCGCCGCTTGCCGCAACGGGCACCTGAGCGATTTCCCCTGGAAGTGGTTCGTGCATCTCGACCGCAAGGACGGCGAGTGTGACCGGCCCGAGCTCTACCTCACCGAGGGCGCGACGGGCGACTTCGGCAAGATCATCGTTCGCTGTCGGAACTGCGGCGAGAGCCAACCCATGAATCGAGCGAAGGTCGGCGGGGGCTCGAAGTGCCCGGGCCACCGTCCGTGGCTCGGTGGGCCCGCGGCGAACGAACGGGACTGCGAAGAGAAGCTCCAGCTGCTCGTGCGCACAGGCTCCGACGCATACTTCGCGCAGGTCGTCAGCGCGCTTCGGCTGCCAGACCCCGAGCCGGACCCGCTGCGCAAGCGCGTCCGAGAGAAGAAGCTCTGGGATGTGCTCAAGAACACGAAGAGCGAAGCGGAGGTCAGCACGCTGCTGGGCATCATCGACTTCGTCCGGGAGGCGCTCGACGGATTCACGCCCGAGCAAATCGCCAGCGCCGTTCAGGCCGAACGCGACGCAGAAGCGGGAGTGACCGATCGACCGCTTCGCTCGGCTGAGTTCGAGCGGATCACGACCGCGCCCCTCGAGCAGCCCGGCGTCGTGCCGGATCCCGACGTCCCGTTCGCCGCGTATCGGGTGCCCGAGTCTCGCATCGATCTGCCTGATGGGGTGGCGGGCCTCGTCGTCGTTCCCGAGCTTCGTGAGGTTCGGGTCCAGGTGAGTTTCAGCCGCTTCGACTCCGTGAGCGCGAATCTCCAGGGGGAGTACGACTTCGAGCAGGGCCGGGTACGCCCGGCACCGTTGACCATGCCGGGGGGCAACGAGAAGTGGCTGCCCGCGGCCGAGGTTCGAGGGGAGGGCATCTTCGTCCAGCTGGACGAGGCGGTTGTACAGGCCTGGGAGAAGTCGCCGGCCGTGGTTGAACGATCGGGGAAGCTCCTCGCTGCCTTCCATGTGGACGGTCGAGGCGAATTCCCCGGGATTCGCTTTTACCTCCTCCACTCTCTCTCGCATCTGCTGATGACCGCGATCAGTTTGGAGTGCGGCTACGCGGCGAGTGCGCTGCGTGAGCGCATCTACTGCAACCCGCCGGGGGACGTGGAGCCGCCGATGGCGGCGATCCTGATCAGCACCGGCACCACCGGCAGCGAGGGCACGCTCGGTGGACTCGTCGAGGAGGGGCGGCGGCTGCGTCGTCACCTTCGCGAAGCTTGGGAGATGGGCCGTCTCTGCTCCAACGACCCGGTGTGCGCCGCTCACGACCCCTCGAGCGAAGCCAGCGACCGGCGGACCGAAGGGGCCGCCTGCCACGGCTGCCTCTACGTCGCTGAGTGCTCCTGCGAGCGCTTCAATAGGTATCTGGATCGGGCACTGGTGGTGCCGACGATCGGCAACGACCCAGCGCTCGCCTTCTTCCGGGAGCGACCGTGACTGACGAGCGTTCGAGCCTGGCCGACGTCAGCACGTCCGCGCTCGAACGTCTCCGCGCCGCCATCGCCAGCAAGAGTCTCGATACCCCCGTCACCCGCACCAGCCTGGTGGCGTTCGGCATCCGGCATCAGCTCGATGCCATCACGGACGCTCTTTCGGGCCACTCGCGGCTCGCCTGCCTGGCCATCGTCGACGTCGCGCTCGTAGAGCGCGCCAAGCACAGCCGCCCGTCTCCCGAGCTCGTCTGGACGGGGCCGGAGGGGCACGGCGCGACCGCCCGCGACACCGCCATCGTGCTTCGTGGGCTCTTCGAGAGCGCCCGCGATCACGTCATTCTCGGTGGCTACAGCTTCACCCACGCGCGCAGCGTCTTGGCGCCGCTTCACGCGACCATGAAGGAGCGTGGCGTGCGGGCGACCTTCTTCGTCGACATCAAGCAGCCGAGGATCGCGACGGACCCGCCCGAGCGGCACGCGGAAGAGGCGCTGTCGGCGTTCCTCGAGGCGAACTGGCCCTTCGGCCCACCGTACCCGGCGCTCTACTATGACAAGCGGGCGATCGTGCCCCCGCGCCCCTATTCGATCCTCCACGCCAAGTGCGTCGTCGTGGATGCGGAGCGTGCGTTCATCTCGAGCGCGAACTTCACGATGCAGGGCCAGGAGCGGAACATCGAAGTCGGCGTGCTCCTCCACGACTCGGCGTTCGCGCGGCATCTCGCGCAGCAGTGGATGTCGCTCATCGAGGCTGGTCTGGTGTTGCCAGCGTCGGGGACTCTGGCCGGGCGGGCGTGATGGCCGAATCCTTCGAGGCGTACTTGGCTGCGTTCCAGGTGCGGCGAGCCACCGCCGAGAACGCGCTCAGCTCCGCCGGCCTACCCGAGCTGGAGCGGTTCGGGTTGAAGGTCGCGTTCCTCTTGGACGAGGGCCTCGCTCCCCTTCCCGAGGGTAAGGTGGGCCATGTCGTGGGAGCCCTGATTGCGAAGCTGATGAACGAGGTCCTCGCGTTCTCGGGTGCGATGCGAATGGGGGCGCTGCACGGCTCCTGGCACCACGCGCGTGCGCGCCGTGACGGACGTCGAAGCGACGGTCCACCATTTGTTCGATGCGGACCCGGCCCAGACCGCCAGGAGAGTCGAGCAGTTCTTCGAGTTCGGCGAGATGGCACCGTGGTCTCGTCGTCGACGCTCGGAAATCGCCCGCGACGAGGGGGAGCTGTCCTCTGACGAGTTTCGTGCGAAGAACATCGTGAGCGATGCCTTGATCGCCCACGCCACGCCCGGGCGCATCGAGAGCTGGATGAAGCTGTTCTCGGCGAAGACCGAAAAGAAGCTGACGAAGCGAAGAGCCTGGCACGATGGCACGATCAAGTCACTCTTCGACGCCATGGACCCGAGCGGAGATGCCCACTTCAACTACGAGGTCCTGTGCCACCGACCCACGTGTCACCGCTGGGACATCGATTGAGCGGCTATGGCCCTCCGCGCCTGTTCGGTTGCGCGCCCGCCACCGCGCAGAAGGCCACGGCGTCGATGTTCGGCCACGTGTATCGTGTCCTCAGCCGATTGGACCGGCAGGTTGGCGGTGAGTGTCAAGGTAGATGTCGCGTCAGAAGGGTCTACGCGGACTGCCTCGCTGAAGTGGAAGGCGTGGCCTCCTTGGGGGAGGCGGGGGCCGCGTTCGCGGAGCGCTCCTCGGGCGGCGCTGCTGCACGGGCGGGCGCACGGGACGCGCGAGCGGGCTCCGGGGGACCTATACTGAGTACCCATGCGCCGTGGTGTCCTCTGCGCGCTCTTCGCGCTCGCGGCCTGCACCCGCGGTCCCACGGTCGTCGGCTGGGTCGAGTATCCGGCGACCGTGCCGCTCCGCGCCTTCCCGGTCGTGCTGGTCGCCTCGGGCTACGAGCCCGAGTCCATCGCGCTCGCGCAGCAGCTCGTGCGCCACCTGAACGCCGGCGAGCAGGAGGCCCGGCGCGTCTCCCAGGACGACCTCGAGCCGATGCGGCTGCGCGGCGAGATCCCCGCGGCGAGCGTGGTCGTGCTCCTCGAGCTCTCCTTCCAGGAGCACACCGGGACGCGCTTCAGCACGCGCCCGGAGACCGTCTGCGGGCCGGCCGGCTGCTACCAGCGGAACCGCACCGAGGCCTACGACGTGCCGACGCTCGACGCGCGAGTGCGCCTGACCGTCTTCGATGGGCCGAGCGCCCAGGTCCTCCAGCGCCTCTCCTTCGACGTCACCGAGGAGGGGCGCGGCTACGGTCGCATGCGCGAGCGGGCGCTCGCCGGGCTGAGCCAGCGCCTCGTGCGGCTGGTCGAACCGCGCGTCGAGGACGTCCGCGTGAAGCTCCTCGACGTGGAGGTCCCGGCGGTCCGCGCGGCGCTCGAGGCGATCCGCGGGGGCGACTGGCGCGAGGGGCGCGTCCGGCTCGAGCGCGCCGTGCGCAGCGAGGCCGTCCGGGCGCTGGAGGCGCCGCTCCGGGCGCGCGTCTTCTACGACCTCGCCCAGGCGCGGCGCTTCGACCCGGTCAGCCGCGAGCGCGACCTCGAGCGGCACTTCGAGGCCGCCGAGGTCCCGCTGAGGCGCGCGATCCGCCTCGACCCGGACCCGCGCTACGACGCCGCGCTCCGGGAGCTCCGCCGTCACCGCGAGCAGCTCGCGCTCCACCGGGCGCAGCAGGAGGCCGCGGAGCACAACTTCCGCCTCGGCCGCGCTCAGCCCGCGCCCCAGGCGGAGAGCGCGGACGACCTCGGCCCCGTGCCCCCGCCCCCGCCGGCCTACGAGTAGGGAGGAGGCGCCCGCGCCGGCGCGGAGTCATGGGTGTCGTCGAGCAGCCCCCCATCCGACATGGCTCGGGGACCGACGCGCGTGATGCCCGGCGGGCCGCGCCGTGGCATAGGAGGCCCATGGAAAAGGGCGAGAACCTCCCCGAGCTCGTGGACGTGATGCGGGCCCTCCTCGGCCCCGAGGGCTGCCCCTGGGACAAGGAGCAGACGCTCGAGACGCTCCGGCCCTACGTGGTCGAGGAGGCGCACGAAGTGGTCGACGCCATCGATCGCGGCGAGCCGAAGCTGCTGCGCGAGGAGCTCGGCGACCTGCTCTTCCAGATCGTCTTCCAGGCCGAGCTCGCGCGGCAGAAGGGCTGGTTCGGCCTGGGCGACGTGGTGAAGGGCATCGCCGAGAAGATGGTGCGGCGCCACCCCTGGGTCTTCGGCGGCGAGGACGTGAAGGGGGCCGCGGGCGCGCTGAACCGCTGGGAGGCGCAGAAGGCGAAGGAGAAGAAGAAGAAGAAGAAGAAGCGCGGCGCCCTCGGCGGCGTGCCCATCGCCCTGCCGGCGCTCCTGCGGGCCCTGCGCGTGGGCGAGAAGGCGGCGGCCGTGGGCTACGACTGGCCGGACGCGGACGGAGTGCGCGCGAAGGTCGACGAGGAGCTCGCCGAGCTGGACGCCGCGCGCGCCGAGGGCGACCGGGCGGCGATGGAGCACGAGCTCGGCGATCTGCTCTTCGCCCTCGCCTCCTGGGCGCGCAAGGAGGGGCTCGATCCGGAGGCCGCGCTCCGCCTGAGCCTCGACCGCTTCAGCGCCCGCTTCCGCCACGCCGAGCTCGCCGCCGACGCCCGCGGCGAGTCACTCCGCGAGCTGGACGACGCGGCGCGGGACGCGCTCTGGGACGAGGCGAAGGCCGCGCTCGAGTAGCGCGCTCGCTTCGCTTCGCGGCTCTCCGCCTTCCGCCGGAGACGACGAGACACGCGGCCGCGTTCGAGGAGTGGCGGTGTGAAAGAGCAGCTCGGGCTCCAGCTCGGGCTGCGGCTCGGGCGGGCGCTCGGGCTCGGGCTCGGGCTGGCCCTCGCTCCGACTCGCGCCGCGGCTCGGGCTGGCGTTCGAGGCTCGGGCTCCCGCTGGCGCTCGGGCTCCCGCTCCGGCTCCCCCGCGAACGCGGCCGCCCCCTCCCCAGCCCGCGCCGCCCACGGACGGCGGAACGCGGAGAGCGGAGCGCTGCGAGCGGAGCGAGCGAAACGCGCTCAGCGCCGCTCGTCGGCGATCGCCTCGAGCAGGCGCCGGTTGTCCGGCTCGTCCATGGCCTCGAGCGGCTTCGACGCGCGCCCCTTCCAGTTCGGCTTCTCGCGGAAGGTCCCCGGCACGTTCTGCGGCCGCTCCTCCTCCCAGAGATCCTCGAGGCTCAGCAGCATCAAGCTGCCCGGCCCCGAGGCCACCGCGGGCGCCACCCGGTCGAGCACGTCCCGCGGCGAGCCCCCCTCGGGCACGCCGAGCGCATCGCGGATCGACTCGGTCACCTCGCGGCGCCCGGCCTTCTCCTGCTCGGCCCGCTCCGGCTCGTAGAGGCCGAGCTCGACCCAGTCGTCGATGTCCCGCCCGCGCCACCACCCGGCGAAGGTCGGCAGGTCGTGCGTGTTGATCGTCGCCGTCGCGTCGTCCGTGGGCGGGTCCCAGCCGCGGTGCCGCACGGCGAAGTAGAAGACCCACGTGCGCTGGAGCGCGTGCTTCGTCATCGCCTCCCGCACGGCGTCCGGCACCGTGCCGAGATCCTCGCCGATCACGCTGCACTCGTGCCGATGCGAGAGCATCGAGAGCAGCGCGTAGAGCTCCTCGGGCTGCGTCTGGTGCACGTAAGCGCCCTCGGTCGCGCTCGCCCCCTGCGGCACCCAGTAGAGCCGGTGGAGCCACGCCACGTGATCGATGCGCAGCACGCTCGCGTGCCGCACGTGGTGCTCGAGGCAGGCGCGCAGGTAGGCCCAGCCCGTCGCCCGATCGCGCTCCGGGTGCATCGGCGGGAAGCCCCAGTCCTGCCCGCCCTCGAAGAGCCCGTCCGGCGGCGCGCCGGCGCTGCAGCCCTTCACGAAGCGGTCGCTCCAGCGCGCGACGTCGAAGCCATCGCAGTGCACGCCGAGCGGCAGGTCGAGGTAGAGCCCGCCCTCGTGGTCGACGGCCTCGAGCTGCGCCTCCGCCACCCACTGCGCGTAGCGGAGCATGGCCTGCTTGCCCGCGTCGCCGGCCCAGGGGCCGCGCGCGGTCCGGTGCGCGACGTAGTCCTCCACGGTCGGGTGCGCGCGGAGCCAGGCCGCGAGCGCCTCCTTCCGCGCGCCGCCGACGGCGCCGGCGAGGGCCTCGAGGATGGCGAAGCGGTGGGCGCCCACGGCGTCGTAGTCGACGAAGGCGCCCTGGGCGGGCGGGCCCGCCTCGAGCAGGCGCCGCGCCTCGGGCGAGGCCTCGAGCTCCGGGAGCGGGCGCGGGTCGACGAAGAGCTCGCTCCAGAAGAGGCGGCTCACGGGCGCGTAGGGGCTCGGGTCGCCGCGCTCGACGAAGGTCGGGAGGAGCGGGAGCGTCGCGAAGACGTCGCCGCCGAGATCGCGCGTCCGGCGGACCGCCCGGCGGAGCGTGCCGAAGTCGCCGATGTCCGGTGTGATGGCGTCGTGGATCGCGTAGAGGGGCGCGAAGAGGCCCCAGCGGCGGCCGGGCGCCTCGAAGCAGCGCGTCGGAGCCGAGAGCAGCCAGGCGAGGTGGGCGCCGTCGTCGGCCCGCCGGAGCGCGTGCACGCCCATGGGGACGTCGGCCATGGCCGCGCGCCCGCCCTGCACCACGAGCTCCCGCTCCCAGCGCGCCCCGAGATCGCTCTCGCCCACCACGCGGAGGGGGCCTTCTCCGGGGAGCGCGACCTCGCCCGCGCCATCCCAGAGCACGGCGACGTTCGCGCGCTCGACGGGGCGCTTCAGCGCGTCGGCCGCGTCCTCGGGCCGCTCGACCGGCTCCCCGAGGGCGCGCAGCACCGCGAGGAGGGAATCGGTGGGCGCGCGGCGATGTTGGCCCAGGGCGTCGTAGTACTCGAACTGCACGCCGCGTGCGCGCGCCAGCTCCTCGAGGGCGCTCGATCCATCGACCATGGGGCGTGCTGGTAGAAGATTCTCGCCCAGACGTCCACCTGATCTGAGTTACTTTCACCGCCAGTGCGGGAATTCCCCTGGGATTCCGCACTCCATCGCGGTGGGCTCGAGCAGGAAGCGAACGCGGACGGACGGGTCGAGGCAGAGGGCGAGCGGAGCGCGAGCGGAGCACGAGCCGAGCACGCGGCGCGGGGCTTCGCAGGGGGCTTCGCGGGGCGGGGCGAGGGAGGGCTCGACGCCCCACGCGGCGGCGGCGAGACTCGGGAACGAGACGAAGGGAGCGGAGCGGGTGGCACGAGGCGAGGCGGACGAGCGCGAGGGGAGAGCCGGCGGCCTGGCCATCTGGGCGGTCTTCGGTGTGGCCTGCCTCGCGACCGCGCTCCTGGTCGTCTGGGCCACGAGCGAGCCCGAGGAGCCGCCGAGCACGGACCCCTTCGAGGAGCCCTTCACCGGCGCCGAGGCGACGCTCCGCCAGCTCGGCTGGCGCGGCTGCGGCGAGACCGGCCCGGCGGTCCCGACGGCCCCGCACGCGATCCCGCTCCGGGAGCGCGCCGAGCAGCGGCTCGAGGCCCGGGGCTACGTCACGGTCGAGGGCGCGGAGTGGGGCGAGCCCGAGGGGCTCCCGCTCGCGCGGACCTTCCCGGCCCTCGAGGGCGCCTGCGGCGTGGTCGCCGTCGTCGCGGAGCCGGGCGCCCTGATCAGCCGCGTCGGCCCGCGTGGCACGCGCCCCTGCCAGGCCACCTCGGCGCTCGTCGCGAGCTGCGGCGAGCCCATCGAGGTGGAGGGCTCGGGGCTGGTGAGCGCCCGCGCCTTCGTGCTCCCGGGGCTCACGCCGAGCGCGGCGGAGGCGACCGGCGTCCCGGTCGAGGCGCTCCTCGCGCACGCCGAAGCCGAGCACCTGCTCGCGCGGGCCGGCTGGCTGGGGAGCGACACCGTCCTCGAGGAGAGCGTGCCGCGATCCGCGCTCGCCTCGCGCGTGATGCCGAGCCCGCCCACGCCCGACGCGGGCTGCGTGCCCTGGGTGGTCGTGGGCCTCGGCGTGGGGGACGCGCGCACGAGCTGGATGGGCCGCCAGGTGGACCACGATCCGACCGAAGGTCACTTCGCGCTCGGCGTGATCGCCTGCGCGCCCGGGAGCCTCGGCAGCCGCATCACGGAGCTGCGGAGCCACCAGGGGGCCGGCGCGGCGACGCTCTACATGCGCGCCTTCGAGCCGCGGCAGGGGCCGGCCGTGCAGGAGGGACCGCCCCTGGCGCGGGTGGGTGAGCTGCGGCTCGTGAGCGACGCGGAGGAGCTGAGCGAGGTGCGGAGCGTCGAGGACCGCGGCGAGGACTGAGGCGCTCGCTCTTCGCGACGGGGCCGCGGCGCGGCGTTTCGACTCCCCATTTGATTCGCGCCCGGGCTCGCGGCATCGTGCCCGGGCCCGTGCGGTACAAGAAGTCGGAGATCTCCGCGGCGCAGATCGTCCAGGCCGCGACGCGCGTCCTCGCCCGCCAGGGCTACGCGCGCACCAGCCTCATGGACATCGCCAAGGAGGCTGGGATGAGCAAGGGGGCGGTGCACTACCACTTCCCCACGAAGGAGGCGCTCATCCAGGAGGTGCTCGCCCACGCGACGAACGTCGTGCAGGAGCGCACCCTCGCCGCCTGGGCCGAGGACGCGACGCCCTTCGTCGGGCTCCGCCGCTCCCTCGAGACCCTCTGGGAGGTGCGCGCCTCGCGGAGCGACGAGGCCCTCGTCGTCGCCGATCTGCTGGCCCAGTCCCTCTACGACGACGCCCTCCGCCCCCAGCTCGCCGCCTTCTACGCGACGGCCGCCCACCAGATGCGCGACCACCTCGCGCCCCAGCTCGAGGCCGCCGGCATCCAGCCGAAGATCCCCATGGAGGTGCTCCCGCGCATCGTCATCGGGCTCCTCGACGGGCTCGTCATGCAGGCCTTCGCCGACCCGGACGTGCTCGAGCCCGAGGACGTCGTCGCGGCCATCGAGACCCTCGCCCTCGGCCTCTTCGAGGTCGCCCCGAAGAAGGGCTGATCCCGTGACGGTCGCCGAGACGAGCGCCGCCGAGACGAGCGCCGCCGAGACGAGCGACGACGCCTTCGCGGGCATCGCCGCCCAGGACGTGGCCCTCGCGACCCTGCGCCGCGCGCTCGAGGAGGACCGGCTCGCGAGCGCCTACCTCTTCGAGGGTCCGAGCGGCGTCGGCAAGGGGCGCACGGCGCTGGCCCTCGCGCGCGCCGTCCTCGGCGAGGCCGCCTGGCCGCGCGTCTCCGCCGGCAAGCACCCGGACGTCCGCACCTTCGGCCCGCGCGACGAGGGCGCGCGCAACATCAAGGTCGCCTTCCTCCGCGAGGAGATCCTCCCCTACGCCGAGTTCGCCCCCTTCGAGGGCTCGGCCGCCTTCCTGATCTTCCCCGAGGTCGACGTCTCCTTCCCCCAGCACCACGCGGAGGCGGCGAACGCGATCCTGAAGACCCTCGAGGAGCCCAAGCGCGGCGTGCACTTCGTGCTGCTCAGCGAGCGCCCCGAGCGCCTCCTGCCGACGATCCGCTCGCGCTGCCAGCGGCTCCGCTTCCGCCGCCTGCCCGACGCCGTGCTCGAGGACGTGCTCGCGCGCGAGGGGATCGACGACGCCGGCGTGCGCGCGGCGGCCATCGCCCTCGCCGACGGGCGCGCGGATCGGGCGCTCCACCTCGCCGAGGAGGGGACGGCCGCGACGCTCCTCGAGCTCGCGCTCCGCGTGGACGACGCGGTCTCCCAGGCCCGGCCGGGGCTCCTCGTGGACGTGGCCGAGGAGCTCGCGAAGAGCGACGAGCTCGCCCTCGCCCTCGACACGGTGCAGCTCTTCTATCGGGATGTCGCCGCCGCCGCCGCCGGGCTCGCGGACGACCGGCTCCGCTTCCGGCACGCGGCCGCCGAGGTGCGGGCCCGGGCGAAGGTCGGGGCGCGGGTGGCGTCCGAGCGGGTCGCGCTCGTGCAGCAGGCGCTCGCGGACCTCGAGGCCAACGCGAACAAGCAGGTCACGCTCGACGCGCTGGTCCACCGCATGCGCGCGGCCTGACGGAAGCCGTCGGGGGACGGGGCTCGGCCGCTGGACGGCGGACGGTGGGCGAACGTCGGGCGAACGGGGCGCGCGCCTTCTTCGCTCGACCGCCGCGCGATACGCGTTAGGGTCGCACGACCCGCGTTTGGAGCGCCCCCGATGACCGAGCCTTTCTACGTCACGACGCCGATCTACTACGTCAACGACAAGCCCCACATCGGCCACGCCTACTCCACGGTCGCCGCCGACGTGCTCGCCCGCTACGCGCGCCTCCGCGGCCGCCCCACCCGCTTCCTCACGGGCACGGACGAGCACGGGCAGAAGATCGAGGAGAAGGCGACCTCTCTCGGCGAGGCGCCGCAGGCCTTCGTCGACCGCATGTCGCCGCCCTTCGAGGAGGCCTTCCGCGAGCTCGACTGCTCCTTCGACGACTACATCCGCACGACGGAGAAGCGGCACGAGGAGAAGGTCCAAGAGCTCTGGCGCATCCTCGAGGAGAAGGGCGACATCTACCTCGGCGAGTACGAGGGCTGGTACTCGGTGGCCGACGAGGCCTTCATCACCGAGCACGACCTCGAGCAGCTCGACGAGGCGACGCGCAAGCAGGTCAAGCGCGTGAAGGAGGAGAGCTACTTCTTCCGCCTCTCCGCCTACCAGGAGAAGCTCCTCGCCTTCTACGAGGCGAACCCGACCTTCGTGCAGCCCGAGGGGCGCTTCAACGAGGTGAAGAGCTTCGTGAAGGCGGGCCTGCGCGACCTGAGCATCTCGCGCACGAGCTTCCGCTGGGGCGTGCCCGTGCCCGGCAACGACGCGCACGTGATGTACGTCTGGCTCGACGCCCTGACGAACTACATCAGCGCCCTCGGGGGCCCGGCGAAGGAGGGCGAGGCGCCGCTCTTCGATCGCTTCTGGCCGCCCGGCGCGGACGTCGTGCACATCGTCGGCAAGGACATCCTGCGCTTCCACGCCATCTACTGGCCGGCCTTCCTGCTCAGCGCGGGCATCGAGCCGCCGGGCCAGGTCTGGGCCCACGGCTGGCTGACGATCAACGGCGAGAAGATGAGCAAGCGCCTCGGCAACTTCATCCCGCCGGGCCCGCTCGTGGAGGCCTTCGGCGCCGACGTCGTGCGCTACTACCTGATGCGCGAGGTGGGCTTCGGGCAGGACGGCGACTTCGCCCACGCGAACGTGCTCGCGCGCTACAACGGCGAGCTCGCGAACGGGCTCGGCAACCTGCTCAACCGCATGGTCGCGAGCATCGTGAAGCGGAGCCTCGGCGGCGTCGTGCCCGAGCCGGGCCCCGAGGAGGAGATCGACCGGGAGCTCGTGGCGACGGCCGAGCGCTGCGCGAAGCAGGCGGCGGCGCACCTCGACGCGGTGGCGCCGCACCGGGCCCTGGACGCGACCTGGGAGCTGGTGAGCGCGGCGAACCGCTACGTGGACCGGACCGAGCCCTGGGCGCTGGCGAAGGACGAGGCGAAGAAGGAGCGGCTCGCGCGGGTGGCCTACTCCGTGCTCGAGGCGCTGCGCTGGCTGAGCGTGATGATCGCGCCCTTCATGCCGAAGAAGGCCGACGCGCTCCGGACGCAGCTCGGGCTCGAGGCCCTGAGCCCGAGCGAGGGCGAGGATCGCTGGCCCGCGAGCTGGGGCGGCCTGCCGGCGGGGACGAAGACGGCCCCCGGGACGCCGCTCTTCCCGCGCATCGACAAGAAGGACGAGAAGGCGATCCTCGAGAAGCTCGGCGTCGGCGCAGAGGGCGTCGTTGCGGAGGGCGACGGCGCGGGAGACGAGGGCGCGAAGAAAGACGCCGCCGGGAAGAAGGCGAAGTCGAAGAAGAAGGGCGACGCCGGGAAGAAGGGCGCCAGCGCGGACGGCGACGGCTACCTCGCCTTCGACGACTTCCTGAAGGTCGACCTCCGCGTCGGGCTCGTGAAGGAGGCCGAGGCGATCGAGAAGAGCGACAAGCTCATCCGCTTGCAGGTCGACCTCGGCGAGGAGAAGCCGCGGCAGGTCCTGGCGGGGATCCGGGAGCACTACGCGCCGGAGGAGCTCGTCGGCAAGCGCGTCGTCGTGGTGGCGAACCTGAAGCCGCGGAAGATCTTCGGCCACGAGTCGCAGGGCATGGTCCTCGCGGCGAGCGACGACGCCCACGGCCTCTCCGTGCTCGGCATGGAGAAGGACATCGACCCCGGCACGAAGGTCAGCTGAAGACCGACCTCCACCCGGATTCGTCACCCGTCGGCGCGCCCTCGCACGATCCTCGCGCCACGGGGTGATTCGTCCGGGTTCGCGCCGCGGCGGGCCCGCGCGGAGAGTCGCCCGGGCCCGCCGGTGTCACGCGACGAGCGGAGGACACTCGCTGTGCGCGAGCTCCATCGCCGCGTCGTGGAAGGCGTCCAGCGCGTCGTCCTCGAGGATCGGGTCGGAGAGCTCGTACCCATCGAAGGGCGACTCGAAGTCGAGATCGCCGACGTCGATGGTCAAGGTGACGACCTCCGAGTGCACGTGGGTGCTGCCGTCCCAGCTCACGCACTCGATGTAGACGGTCGCGCTCACCGTGACGGAGCCGCCGGAGAGATCGTCGGGATCGAAGTCCGGGAAGTCGACCCACCAGGCCCCCTGCCACTGGCCCGGGTCGGTCTGGGCGAGCACCTCACACTGGCAGTTGGGGTGTGGCAGGGCGGGCTCCTCGTCGTGGAAGCCCTCCAGCGCCTCGCACTGCTCGCAGGGATCGCTCCCCCCGAGCACGAATTCGAAGACCTCGTCGAACCAGCTCATGACTCTTCTCCCTTTCGCAGACCGCGGAAGCGGGGCCCGAAACGATGGCGCAGGCGCGCCTCGAGCACGCGCCGCATGAAGGCCTGGCGCTCCTCCTTCGAAGCGGAGGCGCCAGGCGTCGGGCCGGCCTGGCGGAGCCCGATGACGCGCTCCTTGACCCGATGCACGGCCCGCGCGTCGCGCTGGAGTGGCCGCAGCTGCCCGGCTTCGTCCACCACGACGACGTCACCGGCCTTCGCGTCGGCCGGCAGGCTGGAGGCGGGCACGCGGGCGCGGCCGACCAGGAAGGAGCCCGCGGAGTAGGCGCGGAACTTCGAGAGCAGCACCGCGTCGTCGCCCTCGAGCTCACGGACCTTGAGCACGTCCCGGGCCCGGAGCTCCGGGAGCTCCTCGATCGCGATGGGCTGACCGGCCATGGGGGGGAGCCGGTTGCCCTCCAGCTCGGAGAGGCGCCGAGGCTCGGGGGCGCTGGCGGGCGCGGGGTCCAGCTGGAACGTCCGGAGCTCGAGCGTCCCGTCGCCATGCGCGGGCCGGAGCCCGGCCTCGACGCGCGTCTCGAAGCCCTCCTTCTCGAGGACGAGCTCGTAGGTCGGGCGGCCGAGCGGGACGCGCGTGATGCGGAAGCGCCCGGAGTCGCTGGTGGTGCCGCGGCGACGCCCGACGCGCACGGCGCAGCCGGCGACGGGGCGCTCGTCGGCGTCGAGCACGACCCCGGAGACCGTCCCCGTGAAGTGGAGCGTGGCGGCATCGACCTGGGCCGCCGCGAGGACGTCGGAGCCGGGCACCTCGGGCAGCACGCCCTTCGCCTGGGCGTCGGCCAGCGACGTCTCGAGCTCGGAGAGCGGGCGCCACGCGAAGTCGGCGAGGCTGCGGCAGCCCACGGTGACCAGGCCCTCGGCGAGCTGGTGGTCGACGCCACGTAGCTGCAAGAGCTGGGCAGCGAGCCTCCACCCGCGGCACTGCTCCTCCGAGGCCACCGACTCCACCGCTGCGTGCAGCGTCGAGAAGGGAACGAAGAGGAGGTCCTGGACGTCCGCGACGCCGATCTCCCCCAGCCTCGAGGCGATGGATTCGCCGATTCCTTCGACGAGCTCCACCGACTCCATCATCGGGTTCTTCATGACGTGGACGCTACCACGACACGCGCGATCTCAGTCCGTGTTTCACAATCATCAACCACCCTCATTCACACCTCATATATGTGTCGCCACATCCGCTAACCAAGCCTGGTTACTCGATGCCATCACCTCGATATCGGCGAAACGATCGGAGTCGCCGAGCCACTTCTTTGCGTGTAGATTCGCCGCACCATGAGCGGAAGAGTCAGCCCATCGGCACGGAAGCTCGTCTGGTGGAACGTCCAGCGGTTCTTCCATTACCGCCCTTCGGCGCTGAGCTCGGTCCTCGGCTCGAGCCCGGACGAGGGATGGACGCGCGAGGTGTACGAGGCGAAGGTGCGGAACGTCGCGGCCGTCCTCCGCCACATCTCCGACGGGTCGGACGTCGCCCTCGTCGGCTTCGCGGAGGTGGAGAACGCCGAGGTCGTGGCGGACGTCCTCGAGGCCGCGGGCTGGGACCACCTCGTGGAGGCGGACGAGCCCCGCTTCGCCGGCCAGGGCTACGACGTGGCCGTGGCCTTCGACCCGCAGGTCTTCGAGCCCCTCGCCCCGGTGCGCTCGCACAACGTGCACCTGCGCTTCGACACGCGGGACATCCTCGAGGTGCCACTCCGCACGCGCGGCGGCGCCGAGGTCCTGGTCCTCGCGAACCACTGGCCGTCCCGCACCGTCTCCTCGTCGGCGCCGCTCCGCGTGGGCCTCGGGGACTATGCCCTCCGGCTCCTGGAACGCTGGTTGAAGGTGGGGCCCGACGCGATGATGAGCGACGGGGGGACGCTCGAGCTGCCGCCCCGCGAGACGCTCCGCGCGCGCTGGATGCGCGCGGCCATCGTGATGGGCGACTTCAACGACGAGCCCTTCGACGCGAGCGTGGCGGAGGCCATGGACGCCTACCGGGACCCGGACCGCTGCGTGGATCCGCTGGACCTCCCGCGCGCTTCGGCGGCGGCGCTCGAGCGCTACCTCCGCGCGCGTCCCCGCCTCTACAACCCGAGCTGGGATCTCCTGGCCCCGAGCGAGGACGCGATCCCGCCGGGCACGACGCACTGGAACGGGCGCTGGTACCTCCTCGACCAGATGGTCCTCAGCCAGGGCGCCCTGCGTGGCGCGCTGCGCTACCGCGAGGGTTCGTTGCGCGTGGTCTGCCCGGAGGACGTGCCCCTCGAGGGCGGTGACGAGATCGCCATCCGCACCCGCTCCGGCCGGCCCAAGTCGTTCCTGCCAGTCAGCCAGCACGGCGCGTCGGACCACTTCCCGCTCGTGATGGAGGTCGAGATCGACTGACGCCCCGCTCCCGGCCCGTGACCGGCTCCGTTTCCGGGGGCCGGAGCAGGGATCGTGGCCGACGCTCGCGTCGCCGCGCCGAGCGAGCGGCGAGCCGGACAGATCGGGCCGGAGAGATCGGGCCGGAGCGCCCGGCTCAGGGCGTGGGGGGCTCGTCGCCGGGGGAGAGGTCGAAGGGGTAGCGCACGGTCACCCGGCCGCCCTCCTCCGGCGAGGGGAGCTCGAGCGTGTAGAGCGTCTCCGAGAAGCACTCGTCGAGGATCGGCGAGCCGATCTCGCTCTCGCCGTCGAGCAGGCGGCTCTCCTCCACCACGCCGCCCACGTCCGGCTCGCCGGCGAAGACGAACTCGGCGACCACGCGTCCGGCGGGCACCTCGAAGCCCTCGCGGCCCGCCTCCGCCTGGGCGAGCTCGTAGCACTCGGCGAGGAGCGGGCGGATCTCGCGGACGGCGTCGCGGATGTACTGCGGGTCGATGCGGCCGGGGGCTTCGGGGCTGTCCACGCCCTCCCGCGGGAGGCGCGTCCCCACCTGCCGCTCGCCGCCGAAGCCCGCCGCCCGGAGCCGCTCCTCGCGCGCGTCGACGATGGCCGCGCGGAGCTTCGCCGCCGCCCGCGCTCCGGGGGAGCCCTCGCGCGCCTCCTCGTCTCGGCGGTCCCGCCCGGCGCGCTCCCGCGCCTGCTCGAGGTCCTCCTCGTCGACGCGCGGCACGGGGAAGCGCGGAGCGCCGTCCGCGGGGCGCTCGACCGCCTCGGCTGCTTCGGCGAGAGGCCGGGCGCCCTCCGGCGCGACCTCGCCGCCCCAGAGCCACCAGGTCCCCACGGCGCCGATCCCGAGCATCACCGCAGCCGTCGCCGCACCCTTCTGGCTCCTACGCACGCCCCCAGCCTCGCCCGAGCCCGGCCTCGAAGCCAGCTCCGTCGTCCGGAGTCAGGGCGGGGGCAGCTCGTCGAGGAAGCGCCGCACGCGGGCCCGGTGGGCGCTGTCCGGGTAGCGGGCGAGGAACGCCTCGGCCCGCCGGCGCGCCGCGACGGAGCGATCGGTGCGGACGAGGCCCTCGATGGCGAGCCGCTCCCGGTCCTCGGCGAACGCGCCGGTCGGGAACTCGCGCTCGTGGCCCATCAGGGCGACGAGCGCGTCGTGCGCCCGGCCGGCCCGGAGCGCGGCGCGCGCCTGATCGATGAGGGCGCGCTCGCGCGCCAGGCGGGAGGGCGAAGCCGCTTCGCTCGACTCCAACACGCCGCGCTCCGGCGCCGCGGCGCCGCTCGGGCCCGGGCGCGTCTCCCGCCGCCCGCGCGGCTCCGTGGAGGCCCCGCGCTCGACGGCTCCTCCCCGCGACTCCTCCCCGGCGTCCGCAGCCAGCGCGGCGTCGACCCGCGTCGCGGCCGCGTCCCGCGCGGGCGCCTCGTGCTCCGGCGTGCGGACCTCGACGCCGCCTTCCGCCGGCGCGTCCTTCATCAGCGCCCAGGTCACGCCGGCGCCGAGGGCCCCGCCCAGCGCGCCGCTGAGGAGCGCGGTCGCGACGAGCGTCTTCGCGGCGACCCCCGCCTTCACCGCAGCGCCAGCCTTCGCTCCCGCGTCGCCGACGCTCGCGCCCGCGTCGCTGCCCTTCACATCGCTCCCCGGGCTCGCCTCGCCGTCCTTCGCGTCGCCGTCCGTCGGCTCGTCGCCCTTCGCGTCCGCGTCCTTCGCGTCGTCGCCATCCTTCGCGTCCGCGCCCTTCGCGTCGCCATCCTTCGCGTCGCCATCCTTCGCGTCGCCGTCCTTCGCGTCGCCGTCCTTCGCGTCGCCGCCCTTCGCGTCGCCATCCTTCGCGTCCGCGCCCTTCGCGTCGCCATCCTTCGCGTCCGCGCCCTTCGCGTCGCCGTCCTTCGCGTCGCCGTCCTTCGCGTCGCCGCCCTTCGCGTCGCCGCCCTTCGCGTCGCGGTCCACGCCGGGCGCCTCGGCCTCGGCGAGGAGCGCCGCGAGCCCACGGGCCTTGGCCGCCGCCATCCCCGGCAGGGGCGCGTCCCGCTCCGCCTCGAGCAGCGCGCGCAGCTCCGGCTCCAGCTCGTCGAGCTCGTCCATCAGAGCCCCCCCAGCCGCTCGACGGCCGCCCGAAACTCCGCCCGCGCGCGCCGCAGCGAGGAGTACGCCGTGTTGAGCGGGATCCCGAGGGTCGCCGCGACCTCCTTCATGGGCTCCCGGTCGAGCTCGTAGAGCACGAAGACGGCGCGGCGCGACTCCTCGACCTCGGCCAGCGCCGCGTGCACGAGCTGCGCGGCCTCCAGCCGGTCGGCGTCCGGGCTCCGGCTGCTCGGTCGCTCCGCCACCGCGCCGGTGAGCTTCTCGTAGCGCTCCGAGGCCTTGCGCCGCGCGTCCCGGGCGACGTTGTAGGCGATGCCGAAGAGCCAGGGCCGCGCCGGCCGCGCCGGGTCGTAGGTCGGGAGCCGGCGCCGGACGATCAGGAAGACGTTCTGCGCGGCGTCCTCCGCGTCGCGCACGCCGAGGCGGAGCAGCGTGCGCCACACGTACTCGTAGTGCTCCTCGTAGAGCTCGGTGAGGCTGGGGCGGCGCATCCGCGGGACCCGCCGGGCGGGCCGCGCAGACCCTAGTACCTTGGCCGGCGAATTCGAGTCGCATCGCGGCGTGGCAGCGGCGTGGGCGAGGCGGCACGACGAAGGACGGGCAGCGCCCCCGTCCGGAGCGGCCCGCGTCGAGAGCCGGGCGACGAGCTCCACCTCAGCGCGCGCCGAGCGGGCGGACCTCGGCCTCGACGCCGCCGTCGTCGGTGAGGCTCAGCATCAAGACGCCGCCGACGAGGAGGCCCGCGGAGATGCCGATGGAGGCGAAGAAGGGCGCGTCCCCCCAGTCGTCGCGCTTGACCCCGGTGACGATCAGGCTGACCGGCGTGACCAGGAGCAAGCTGGCCGCGACGAGCCAGCGGCCCGTGAGGTTCCAGGGGCTCGCGGGCCGGACGTTCACGAAGAGCTCGCTGTCCTCGCGGATCTCCGTCAGCTCGGGGAGCGGGCGGGCGATGCCGTTGCCGAAGGCCAGGCCGAACTGCTGCACACCCGGCCGGATGCGCGTCTCGCAGGGGAGGATGCAGAGGCGCTCGAAGTAGCGGGCGCCGATCTCCCCGCGCCCCGTGTTCGTCTCTCTGTGGAGCGTGAGCCCCTCCTGGTTCGACGAGGCGCGGAGCCGGACGCGCCCATCCTGGCGGCCCACGCCGAGCCCTCCGACGCCCCGCAGCTCGCGCCCGCCAGCGACCCCGGTCGGCTCTTCGCTCGCGCCTTCGAGGGCCAGCGCGCCGATGGGCTCCCCGCCCTCCCCGATCGCGACGCCGCCCGTCTCCGCGGGCGGCTCGTCGATCCAGACGGCGAGGGCCGCGGCGGCCGCCTCGAGCGCCTCGTCGCAGGCCGCGTCGCGGAAGACGCGCAACGCGACCCGGGTGTTGCGGCCCTCGTCCGTCGACCAGGTCCCCCGCATCTCGATTCGGACGGTGGCCTCGCCCTCCTCCTCGCCGACGACGACGCGCACCGTCGCGGGAGCCTCGTCGTCGAAGACGATGCGGCCGACGCGCGCCGCCACCTCGTCGCCGAAACGGTCGGCGCCCATGCAGCCCTCCCGCTCGGCGTCCCACTCGAGGCGAGCCATGCGGGGCTCTTGCGCGGACGCGACGGGAGGAGAGGACGCGACGAGGAGGGAGGACGCGACGAGGAGCGCGAGGACCAGCGTTCGGAGTCTCATGCCCTCTCTTGGGACGACCCGGCCGTTTTCGTGCAACGCCGTTCACATCGCGTGACGAGACTCACGGGCAGCCGCGCTCTGCCGCGGCCGAGACGCCGACCCCACGGCTGGTCGCCCCCCGACCGAGCTGCTACTGCGGGGCGTGTTTCTCCCGCCGCTCGCGCCGAACTTCGACGCCGCGCTCCGGGACGCGGGCAGCCGCGACGCGCGCTTCCGCATGGCCGCGGCCGAGCGCCTCGCCACCCCCGAGCCCGGACGCGAAGACGAGGCCCTGAAGGCGCTCCGGCGCCTCGCCGACGATCCCCTCGGACCGATCCGCGAGGCCGCGCTCACGGGCGTGGGGTTCCTCGGCGACCCGAGCGACCTCGCGCTGCTCGAGGCGCGCTTCGACGACGGGCACGTCGCGGTCCGCCAGGCCGCCGTGCGGGCCGCCGCGCGCATCGAGGCGGATCCGAGCTGGCTCCTGCCCCTCCTCGACGATCCACGCGAAGAGATGCGCTTCCAGGCCGTGGACGCCCTCGCCGTCCACCTGCCGGAGCTCGCCGAGGCGCACCTGCTCCCGCTCCTCGACGACCCGGACGCCCGCGTGGGCTCCGCCGCGGCCCGCGCCCTCGGCGCCCTCGAGGCCCACGGGGCAGCCGACGCGCTCGCCGCGAAGCTCGACGGGCCGCTCGCCTTCGACGCCGCCGTGGCCCTCGCCGAGCTGGGCGACGCCCGCGGCGAGCCGAGCCTGGTCCGGGCCCTCGCCGATCGACAGCTCGCCCTCGACGCCACCGAGGCCCTCGGGCTCGTCGCCACGGACGCCGGCCGGGATGCCCTCGCCCGCACCGCCGAGCGCTTCTTCGCGCCGCTCCTCCTCCGCGCCGCCGCCGGCGCCGCCCTCGCCCGTCGAGGTGATGCGCGCGGCGTGGCCGCCCTCGACCGGGTGCTCCGGGCCTGGCGCGCCGACGGGCGCGACTACGCCGTCCACGCGGCCGGGGAGCTCGGCCTGGCCGACCTCGTGCCGGCCCTCGCGCGCCTCGTGCGTCGCCTCCGCGGGGCCGATCCGGGCGTCCTCGCCGCCGCCCTCGAGGCCCTCGCCGAGGAGAGCGAGCCAGCCCGCGAGGCCCTCGAGCGCCTGCGGCGCCGCTTCCGCTTCGAGCCCGCCGAGAGCTGAATACGATGACCTCCTCCGCCCCCCTCTTCGACACCCACTGCCACCTCGACGACCCGCGCTTCGCCGAGGACTTCGACGCCGTGCTCGCCCGCGCCCGCGAGGCCGGCCTCTGGCGCGCCGTCACCATCGGCTGTGCGCGCGAGGTCGCGACCGTCGAGTCCGCCCTCGCGGTCGCCCGCGCGCACGCGGACTGGGTGTCGACCACCATCGGCGTGCACCCCCACGACGCCGCCGCGCTCTTCGGGCCCGAGGCCGACGCGCTCTGGGGTGAGCTCGAGCGCATCGCCACGGACCCGCAGGTGGTCGCCGTCGGCGAGATGGGCCTCGACTACTACTACGACAACTCCCCGCGCGAGCAGCAGCAGGAGGCCTTCCGGCGTCAGATCGCGCTCGCGCGGCAGGTGAGCAAGCCCATCGTCGTCCACACCCGCGACGCGCGGGAGGACACGCTGCGCATCCTCCGCGAGGAGAAGGCGAGCGAGGTCGGCGGCATCATCCACTGCTTCAGCGAGGACGCCCCCTTCGCCGCCGCGGCGCTGGACCTCGGCTTCGTCTCGAGCTTCAGCGGGATCGTGACGTTCAAGCGCGCGAAGGCCGTCCAGGAGGCTGCCCGCAAGCAGCCGGCGGACGCGATCCTCGTCGAGACGGACGCGCCCTACCTCGCCCCCGTGCCCAAGCGCGGCAAGCGGAACGAGCCCGCCTTCGTCGCCCACACGGCCGCCGTGGTCGCCGAGCTCCGCGGCGAAGACGAGGACGCGCTCCGCCGCCGCACGAGCGAGAACGCCGCGCGCCTCTTCGGCCTGCCGCTCCCCTGAGCTCAACCCGCGGCCCGCGCCGCGTCGACCCGCTCCGCCGCGCTCACGACCTCGTCGAGCACGGCGCGAAGCCCTTCGGCGCTCGCCGGGAAGGCCCACTCGACCTCGAGCACGCCATCGTCCACCCGGACCCCACGACACCGTCCGTCGAGCACGCGCAGGGCCTCGGCGACCGGCTGCGCGTCGAAGAGCTCTCGCGCCCCCGCCGCGTCATCGGCGAAGAGCCGGAGCCGCCGACCGAGCGGCCCCTGGAGCGGCACGGCCGGTGGCTTGCGGGCGCGGAAGGGACCCGTGCCCCCGTGCACGCCGAGCCCCAGCGAGCGGGCCCAGCGGACGCGTACCTTCAGCGGGGGCGCCCCCCGGCCCCGCCGAGTCTGGCCCCCGGCGTGCGTCTCCGTCACCAGGGCCACGCGCCGCCCGCGATGACGCCCCTCGAGGCGGCCGGCCCCGTAGCGGTCGTGCGGGTTCTCCGGGAGCACGTGCTTCAGCTCGAGCGCGGCGCCGAGCTCCGCGAAGAGCGCGCGCTGGCGCCCCGCCCGCCGGGGAAAGGCCAGCCACGGAACGGCCCCGGCGAGGAGCACCAGTACGACCAACGCGATGACGAGCCCCGGCTCCATGCCCGGAAGATACCTCCGAGCTCCGACTTGACGCGCCGGCGCGCTCCCCTACGCTACGCAGCCCTTCGCCCCCCTGCCGGGCCTGTGCCATCCTGGCACACCGACGGAACGAGCCGCCGGAGAGCCCGAGGTGGCGGTGCGAAGGCACGGAGACACTGTGAACACGCACCTCGGTCTGATTGGCAAGAAGCTCGGAAACACCCAGATCTTCACCGACTCCGGTGAGGTCCGCCGCGTGACGGTGATCGAAGGCGGCCCCTGCGTCGTCGTCGGCAAGCGCACCCCGGAGAAGCACGGTTACACGGCCCTGCAGCTCGGCTTCGGCAAGAAGCGCACGAAGGGCGTGAACAAGCCCGAGGGGGGCTTCTACACGAAGCTCGGCATCGACGCGCCGAAGGTCGTCAAGGAGTTCCGGGTCGCCCCGGAGGTCGCCGAGAAGTTCGAGGTCGGTCAGCAGATCACCGTCGCCGACGTCTTCGAGGCGGGCCAGTTCGTCGACGTGAGCGGCACCAGCAAGGGCCGCGGCTACACGGGCGTCATGAAGCGCCACGGCTTCGCCGGCTTCAAGGCCAGCCACGGCGCCCACGAGTACCAGCGGCACGGCGGCTCCATCGGCATGAACATGACGCCGGGCCGCGTCTTCAAGGGCAAGAAGATGGCCGGGCAGCACGGCAACAAGAAGATCACCGTGCTCAACCTCCGGGTCGTGAAGGTGCTCCCGGAGGAGGGCCTGGTGCTGGTCGAGGGCGGCGTCCCCGGCCCGCGCAACGGCATCGTCACCGTGCGCACGGCCGTGAAGAAGGCCGACAAGCGCTTCGAGGCCTGACGGCGCCGGCCCCGTGGGCAGGCGACGGTCGAAGAAGCGTCTCCAGGACGCCTATGGAAAGCGAGCGCGTCGGGAGGGGTTCCCGGCGCGCTCGGTCTACAAGCTCGAGGAGATCGACCGGCGCCTGCGCCTCTTGCGCCCGGGGCAGAACGTCCTCGACCTGGGCGCCGCGCCCGGGAGCTGGACCCTCTACGCCGCCAAGAAGGTCGGCGCGAAGGGGCGCGTCCTCTCGATCGACCTGAAGGACCACGAGGGGCCGATGCCGCCGAACGTGGACTTCCGCGTGGGCGACGCCCGCGAGCAGAGCGTCGAGGACCTCGGCGGCCCCTTCGACGTCGTGCTCAGCGACATGGCGCCGAAGACGACCGGCCAGCGGAGCCTCGATCAGTACCGGAGCTTCGAGCTCTACATGACCGCCCTGCACATCGCCGAGCGGACCCTGAAGCCGGGCGGGGCCTTCGTCGGGAAGCTCTTCCAGGGCGCCGAGTTCGAGGAGGCGCGGGAGGCCGTGCGCGCCGCCTTCGCCAAGGCGAAGGTGGTCCGGCCGAAGGCGACGCGGGACGAGAGCTACGAGATCTTTCTCTGCGGTCTCGAGCGCCAGGGGGAGGAGCCGGCCAGCGAGGAGACGCCGCCCGAGGGCGACGAGGAGGGCTCCGGGTGAAGATCCGTCCCCTCCCGCGCGTATCACCCTCCGTGACCCGCCTCTCCTCGCTTCTCGCCGCCGCGCTCCTCCTCACCGGGGTCGGCTGCGCCAAGCGCATCGACGTCGTCATGCGCCACCCGCTCGAGGTCGGTACGGTCGACCAGCCGAACACCGTCACGCGGAACAACGGCTGGCACGCCACCCTGCTCCGGGCCGACCCGGAGGCCATCTGCTTCGACGTGGCGCTCACCCGCGAGCAGCCCCACTCGCCCCCCACGGTCGACCTGCGCGCCCTGAGCGTGCTGATGAAGACGCAGGGCGACTGGTACCGGGACGCGCAGGTGACGGAGGTCCTGCCGGCCGAGGTGAGCACCTTCCAGGGGACGGTCCCGCAGACCTTCCAGGAGGGAACGATCCGCGAGTGCGAGTCGCGCGACGAGGACAGCGGCGAGTGCAACCGCTGGGTCGAGCGGCCGCGCGAGGTCGTGCGCTACGTGCCGGCGACCTTCTACCGCGCGAGCGGCGGTGGGAAGGTCTGCTTCCCGAACCACGGCCGCTTCACGCTGGCCGGCGACCGGATCGTGCTCAGCGTGGAGCGAGTCAATTTCCGCTGGGGCTTCGAGAGCATCGTCGCGAGCGCCGAGCAGGACGACGAGTAGGCGACGCCGCGCGGCGCGGGGCCGGGGTTTCGCCGCCTTCGGCGCCGACCGGCCTGCGGCGGGGCGGATCCGGCGGGGGGATCGGGGAACCGACGCCGCCGAGAACGAGCGAGCGAACGCGTGGGGCTCGGCGGGGTCGTCCGGCGCCGACGAAGCGCGGGGAGACGCCTTGGGCCGGCGCGGGCGCTCAGGCCCGTCCGAGCTCCACGGGGGCCGCTGCCTCCGCGGGCGGTGGCCCGTCGTGCGGAGCGCCCGCTTTCGGAGGCGGTGCGGGGGCCTCGACCGGCTCGCCATGAGCGAGGAGCGCGGCGCCGCCGAGGAGCACCAGGGTCACGAGCGCGCCCAGCATCCACCGGTGCGCACGCCCGTCGCCGAGGGGACCGAAAGCGTCGAAGCGAGCCACGGGAAGACAACGCGCAGGCGCACGCCGCCCTTACACCCCGCAGGACGCCACGTCCTGACGTGACGCTCTCGGCCCCTGCCCGGGTCCACCTCGACGTCGGTTCCCCCACCCCGCTTCGATCCTCACCCCGCGCTCCGCTGCCGGACGACCCCAGCGCGCCCGACGAGCCACCCGCGCGCCCACCACGGCATCGGTTCCCCGATCCCCCCGGCGAAGCCGGTCGGCGCCGAAGGCGACGAAACCCCGATCCCCCGCCGCGCAGCGGCGACGCGCCGAAGGCGACGAAACCCCCATCCCCCGCCGCGCAGCGGCGCCGCGCCGAAGGCGGCGAAACCCCGATCCCCCGCCGCGCAGCGGCGATCCCCCGCCGCGCAGCGGCGACGCGCCGAAGGCCGGCCCTACTGCGCGCGCCGGACGACTTCGAGCTGCCGGCGCGTGCGCTCGGCGAGCGGCCCGCTCGGCTCGAGCGCCAGGGAGCGCTCCATGTGATGGCGCGCCTCGGCGTAGCGCCCGTCCGCGGCGAGCAGGCTGCCCAGCAGCGAGTGGGCCGTCGCGTAGCCCTCATCCAGCTCGAGCGCCTGCCGGAGCGCCCGCTCGGCGCTCGCCCGGTCGTCGTTCGCCGTGTGCGCCAGCGCCAGCTCGCCGAGGAGCGCCGGCGTCGGCTCGCCCCGGGCCTCGATGGCCCGCTCCATCGCCTGCACCGCCGCGCCGGCCTGCCCCGCGCGCCGGAGCCCGTTGCCGATCGCCTGGAGCGCGGCCGCGTCCCCGCGCGCGAGCGGCAGCGCCCGCCGGAGCTCGATGGCGGCCTGCTCCGCCTCGCCGACCCGCAGGAGCAAGAGCCCGAGGTTCGCCCGCGCGACGGCCGAGCGCGGCTGCAGGCGCACGGCGGCCCGGTAGGCCTCGCGCGCGCCGCGGTCGTCGCCCGTCTCCTCGAGCGCGAGCGCCAGGTTCAGCCACGCCTCACCGTGGTCCGCCTCCACCTCCACCGCATGCCGGAGCATGGCGATGGCCTCTTCCTTCCGGTCGAGGTCGCGCAGCATGAGGCCGAGGTTGTTCAGCGCCTCCACGAAGTCCGGGTCGATCCGGAGCGCCGCCCGGTAGGCCGCCTCCGCCTCCCGGTAGTCGTTCTGGAGCTCGAGCACGAGGCCGAGGTCGAGCTGGGCCCGCGGGTCCTCGGCGTCCTCCTCGACGGCCTGGCGGAAGAGCGCCTCCGCCTCGTCGACCTCCCCGGCCGCGAGCGCCCGCTCGCCGGCGGCGACCGTCTCCGTCGCGGGGTGGCGCGGCGCCTCGGCCGCGGCCGCCTCGTCGGGGAACATGATGTCCTCGTCCCCGACCGTCTCCTCCCCCTGCGCGTCCTCGGAGGCGCCCCCCGGGCAGCCGGCGAGCGCCCAGGCCAGCGCGAGCAGCCCGATGGCCCTCACGCCTGCTCCGCCGCGCGCGCGTGCGCGTCGAGGTTGTCGAGCAGGGCCTGCCGGAGCGAAGCGAGGCGCTCCGGGTCGGCGAGCTTCGCGTCCGTCGCCGCGTCGGCCACGTAGAAGACGTCCACCACCCGCTCCCCCTCCGTGTTCACCTTCGACAGGCCGATCGTCACGCCCTGCTCGCGGAAGGTGCGCGCGATGGTGTGGAGCACGCCGGCCCGGTCGCGCGTGAAGACGTCGACCACGGTGAAGCGCTTCGACACCTCGTTGTCGACGACCACCGAGGTCGGGACCGGCGGCCCCTTGCGCACGGCCCAGGAGGGCGCCGTCGGCGTGCGCGCGAGGAGCTCTTCGGCGCTCACCTCCCCCGCGATTCGCGCCGCCAGGTCCTCCTCGAAACGCTTGGCCAGCGCCGCGTCCACGGGCGCCGGCGAGGGGTCGCCCGGCCAGGTCGGCCCGCGCGCCTCGCGCCGCACCAGGAAGATGTCGAAGGCCCGCTCGTCGAGCGTGTAGATCTGCGCGTCGACGACCGTGATGCCGTTCGCGCTCAGCGCCGCCGTGACGTCCGCGAGGAGGCCCGGCCGGTCCGGCGCGAGCACGACGAGCTCGGTCAGGTCCTCGCTCGGCCCGGGCCCCGTCCGCACCGTGAGGGCCGCGTCACCGGCGTCGCGCACGATGCGCGCGTGGCGCCGGATCACGTCCACGGGGAACGCGAGCACGTAGCGATCCGGCACCTGCTCGAGGAAGCGCTCGAGCCGCGCCTGCTCCCGATCGCCGACGAAGCCGACGCGCACTTCCTTCCGGAGCTGCCCGGCCCGCCCCTCCGTGCTCGCCCGCTCGCCCTCCAGCGCCGCCGCGAGGCCGAAGTAGAGATCCTCGAGCATGCGCGCCTTCCACGCGGTCATGGCCGTGGGGTTCGTCGTCGAGAGGATCGCGACCGTGAGGAGGTAGAGCTCGCGGAGCCGCTCCGGGGTGCCCACCTGCTCGGCGAGCTCCTCGAGCGTGGCCGGGTCGCTCGTGTCCCGGCGCGTGGCCCAGTGGTAGAAGGCGCGCTGGGCGCCGACGAGCCAGGCCACGTGCTTCACGTCGGCCTCGCCGAGGCCGAGCCGTTGGGCGATGGGCACGACCATCTCGGCCGCGCGGGTCGAGCTTCCGTCGCCGTGCACCTTCCCGAGGCCGTGGAAGAAGGCCGCGAGGAAGAGCGGCGTGCGGCGGCTCGTCTCGGCCGCGACGCGGCTCGCGAGGCCGAAGTGCTTCGTGCGCTCGCCGGCGAAGATCTCCCGCAGCCGATCGACGGCGCGCACGAGGTGAACGTCCGCCGTGTACACGTGGTAGACGTCGTGCGTCACGCGGCCCGTGAGCGGCTCCATCTCCGGCGCCATGGCGACCGTGAGGCCGACCTCGTGGAGCTCGTCGAGGAGCGAGCCGCGCCGGACCGGCGCGCGCTGGAGCCCCGTGAGGAGCTGGAGGAAGAGCTGGTTGGCCTCCTCCGACGCCTGGAGCCGCTCGCGCCAGCCCGGCTCGACGGCGATGCGCGCGATGGCGTCCCGGGCGAAGGCGTAGGGCGGGAGCTGGCGCCGGAGCACCTGCCGGTAGAAGCGGAAGGCGAGCGCCGGATCCTCGGCCAGGCGGTCGGTGGAGGCCAGCGTGACGTGCTGCGCGAAGAGCGCCGTGCCGTCCCCGAGGTCGCGCATGGGCGGCTTCTTCTTCGGGGACTCGGGTCGGGCGCGCGCGAGCATGCGCTCGGCGGTCTGGGCCACCACCCGGGCGTGCCGGTAGTAGGCCTGCATGAACTGCTCGACCGCGAGCGTGATCCCGTCGACGAAGCCGAGCTCGACGGCGATCTCCTCTTGATCGGCGAAGGTGAGCCGATCCTGCTGCCGGCCGGCGCGGAGGTGCAGGAGGTTGCGGACGCGCCAGAGGAGCTCGCGGGCCGCCTCGAGCTCCTCGACCTCGCGCGCGAGCAGGGCCCCGGTGCGGACGTAGTCCTCGGTGCAGCTCGCGCCCCAGCGCGCGCGGGCGGCCCACTCGGCGACGTCGAGGTCGCGCAGCCCGCCCCGGCCCTGCTTCACCTCGGGCTCGAGGAGGTAGAGGCTCCCGCCGAAGCGCTCGTGGCGCCGCTCCGTGTCCTCCAGGAGCGCGTCGAGGAAGGCGTCGAGGCGCGGCTCGAAGATCTGCCGCCGCGCGCCCCGCTCGAGGTCGGTGACGATGCTCGCGTCTCCCGCGACGCGCCGCAGATCGATGAGCGTGGTGGCCGTGCGGATGTCCTCGCGGGCGAGGGCGAGGGTCTCGTCGACGCCGCGCACGGCGTGCCCGATGTCCACGCCGAGATCCCAGAGCGGGTAGAGCAGCCCCTCGGCGAGGGAGCGCACGCGCCGGTCCGTCGGGTCGTCGCAGAGGAAGAGGACGTCGACGTCGCTGTGGAGGCCCACCGTGCCGCGGCCGTAGCCCCCGACGGCGACCAGGGCGACGCGCCCGCCGCCGTCCTTCTGACGGCGCGCCGCCGCGTCGGCCGCGCAGTAGAGCGCGCCGAGGAGCCCGTCGAGGGCGCGGGCGTAGCGTTGAGCGGCCTCGACGCCCTTCTCGCCCCGGCGGATCGCGGCGGCGAAGTCCTCCCGGTAGTCCTGGAGGTACTCGCCGCAGCAGTCGCCGAGGCCAGGCGCCAGGCGACTCAGATCGATCGAGGGCTGCTGGGGCGCCTGCTGCACGGCCGGCGCAGTATGGGCGGGGCCCGGGGGGCCCGCAAGCCACGGAAATCGTTGGGGCTCAGCGGGCGAGGGGTCGGCGCGAAGGGGTCGGCGGTGGCGCGAACGCGCTCGCCCGGAGGAGACCCCGCTCGACGCGCCCTCGCCCGAGAACGCCCGTGCTCAGGGCCCCTGTTCGCCGTCCGCCACGTAGTGGACGATGCCTTCGGCGATCCCGGCGGCGAGGGCGCGGCGGTAGCGCTCCGTGCGCAGGGCGGCGGCCTCCTCGGGCTTCGTCAGGAACGAGGCCTCGAGGAGCACGGCCGGCATGCGCGCCCCGACGAGGACGTAGAAGAGCGCGCTCCGCACGCCGCGATCGGGGAGCTGGGGGAGGACCCGGCGGCCGCCCTCGAGCGTGTGCCGGTGGACGGCCTCGGCGAGGGCGCGCGAATGGGCGACCTGGTCGCGGCGGTGGACCCGGGCGAGGAGCCGCTGGATGCCCGTGACGTCGGCGACGGCGGTGCCGTTCTCGCGCGCGGCGAGGCGGAGCGCCTGCCGGTCGTCGGTCTCGTCGAGCACGAAGGTGGTGATGCCGCCGGTCTCGACGGGCTCGTCGGCGGCGTTGAGGTGGATGGAGACGAAGACGTCGGCGCCGGACGCGTTCGCCATGGCCGTGCGCTGCTCGAGGCTGACGACCTCGTCCCGGTGGCGCGTGAGGAGCACGCGAGCCCGCGGGAGGCGGCCGGTGAGGATGCGGGCGACGCGGCGCGTGAGGTCGAGGACGATCTCGCTCTCCTTCAGCCCGTCGTAGCGCGCGCCGAACTCGTTGCCGCCGTGGCCCGGGTCGAGGACGATCACGGACTCGCGCTGCTCCGTGCGCTCGGCGAGGAGGGCCTGGGCGCTCACGTCGACGAGGACGCGGTCGGGAGCACGGAGGAAGAAGGCGCGGGCCGTGGCGCCCGGCTCGAGGGCGAAGCGGAGCTCGGCGTCCTCCCCCTCGCCGAGGGTGACGCGGCCGACGCCGCCGCCCGGGAGCGCCTGCTCGGCGGCGAGCTCGGGGTCGCGCGCGAGGGTGGGGAAGGCGAGCACGAAGGCGTCGCCGTCGCGGCGCTCCTCGTAGGCGCAGGCGCCCTCGAGGTAGAGGGCGACGCGGACGCCGTTCGGGCCGGCGCCGTAGGAGGCCAGGCGGGTGAGGCGGCAGGGCTCGACCTCGACGGCGAGGCCGAGGGCGCGGTCGAGCTGGACGAGCTCGCCGGCCGGAGGGCGGTGCTCGGCGAGGGCGCCGAGGAGGTCGCCGGCGGCGTCGTGGCAGGCGGCGTCGCCCTCGAGGCGGCGCGCGCGGTAGGCGTGGCGGTAGGCACGAGCCGGGTCCTCCGGGCGGTCGAGGCGAGCGAGGGCGAGCTCGGCGGCGCAGCCGATGGCCGGGACCTGCTCGGCGGCGAGCTCGAGGAGGCGGCGGGCCTGGCGGAGCTGATCCGGTCGGGAGGCGGCGCGGGCGGCCTCCGCCCAGGCCTCGGCGGCCTCGACCCCCGCCGGCGTGCCCCGCTCCCCGCGCGCCGTGGCCGCGAGGCGATCGAGGTCCGGCCCCGGTTCGGCCGGCCCTTCTTCGTCCCCACCGCACGCCGCGACGACGAGCGCGAGCCCGACCGCGAGGAGACGTGCCTCGGCTCGCGCCCGGCCTCTCCCTCCGGCCGAGCCCCCGTTCCTGCTAGGCTCGCCGCCCTGCCCTGCCGCCGTCGGCTCCCGCCGACCTCGCGCCCCACCCGCCGACGCGCGGGGGCGCGGCCCCGCCGCCGAACGAGATGCGCCGATGAGCCACACGCCCACGTACGAAGACCGCCCGAGTGGCCGGGTCTATCGCGACGCCTCGGAGATGGTCAACGACTACCTCCGCCGCTTCGCCTCGGCCTCGGAGCTCGACGTGAGCCCCCTCGACGAGGACGGCTACGCCGAGGTGAGCCGGGGCTCGGCGAAGGTCGGCGTGAACGTGCTCGAGGAACACGGGGTGCTCCTCTTGCTCTCGCGGATCATGGACGTGCCCAAGGAGGAGCGCGAGGGCTTCTACCGGCGCCTGCTCGAGCTCAACTTCCTCGTGACCAGCGACGCCGCCTTCGCGATCGATCGCGACCGGGACGCCGTGTACCTCCGCGCCCATCGCCGGCTGAGCGGGCTCGACTACGAGGAGTTCGAGGACCTCCTCGGCAAGGTCGCGGAGGTCGCGGACGAGTGGGACGACCGGCTCGCCGAGCTCTTCCCCCGGGACTGACTCCGGAGCGACTGACTTCGGCGCGACTCCCTTCTGGACGCCCGTTCTCCCCTTCGAGCTGCGGGCACGGGCTCGGGTTCGGGCGCGAGACTCCAAGCGGGCTTCCTCCCCTTCGACTCCGGGCACGGGCACGGGTTGGGGTCGAGACTCGGCGCCGAGCGCGGCGCCCGAGCGGGGGCACGCCGGTCGGGACGCGCCCTCGAATCCCACTGCGGGGACGGCCCGTCACGCCCCGGCCGCGCTGGTGTGGCCCGGGTCCGGGTGTTAATCTTCGCCCGGTGACGCAGACCGCCCGTGACGAGGCCGGGGCTCCCGAGAGCAACGCGCTTCCCGACGACAACCTCGCGGCGCGGGGGGACGAAGACCGCAGCTGGTCCGCCGGGCGGCTGAGCGTGGTGGAAGCGGAGGAGGCCGCCGACAGCTTCCGGCCGAGCTGGGAGATGGGGGCCTGGGGAGACGCGGGCGCCGGGGCCGACGCCGCCGGTCCGGCGGTCCAGGCCGCCAAGGACGCCGACGCGGTCCCGGCCGGCGAGAGCAAGCCGCTCGAGGCCGACGCGAAGAAGGCCGAGCCCAAGCCGGCCAAGGCCGACGCGAAGAAGGCCGAGCCCAAGCCCGCCAAGGCTGACGCGAAGAAGGCCGAGACCAAGCCCGCCGAGGCTGACGCGAAGAAGGCCGAGACCAAGCCCGCCGAGGCTGACGCGAAGAAGGCCGACGCGCAGAAGGCCGACGCGCAGAAGGCCGACGCGAAGAAGGCCGACGCGAAGAAGGCCGAGCCCGCGAAGCCCGACGCGAAGAAGCCCGAGCCCGCGAAGCCCGACGCGAAGAAGCCCGAGCCCGAGAAGGTGGGCGCAGGCGCCGAAGCCGACGCGAAGAAGGCCGACGCGAAGAAGGCCGACGCGAAGAAGGCCGACGCGAAGAAGCCCGAGCCCGCGAAGGCCGACGCGAAGAAGCCCGAGCCCGCGAAGAAGGCCGACGCGAAGAAGGCCGAGCCCGCGAAGACGGCCGAGCCCACGAAGAAGGCCGAGCCCGCGAAGGCCGAGCCCGCGCCGCCCTCCGTGGTCGTCGCCCCCGACGTCGCCCAGGCCACGCCGGCGCCGGTGGCCGCCGCGCCGGACGAGGCCTGGGACGACGCCGCCGTGCTGCCCGGCGCCGCCTCGAGCAAGAAGAAGCTCGCGCTCATCGCCGTCGGCTTCGTCGCCGTGATCGCGGTCATCGCCTTCTCCTTCACGGGGGGCGAGGAGCCCACCGGGGTCGCCAGCGGGCCCGCGAGCTCCGAGGCCGCCGAGGACGAAGCCAGCGAGAGCGCTCCGGGGACCGACGAGACCGCCGCCACGGAACAGGCCGCCGCCACGGAACAGGCCGCCGCCACGGGAGAGAGCGCGGCGGCGGAGACGACGGAGGAGACGACGGAAGAGGCCGCGCCGGCCCAGCCCGAGATCACCGTCGCCGTCCGCACCGAGCCGCGCGGCGCCACCCTCGAGCTCGACGGCGAGCCCGTCGCCAACCCGCTCGAGCTCACGGTCCCGCAGGACGGCTCCTCCCACACGCTCCGCGCGCACGCCGAGGGCTACGAAGCCGCCGAGTCGACGGTGCGCTGGGATGGCCCGGTGCAGGAGACCTTGCGCCTCGCCCGCGCGACGCCCCCGCCGACGCCCATGCGCCCGGCTCCGCGCGCCGCGGCGAGCTCCGCCATGCGCCGCACCGTGCAGCGCTCGCGCCCGACCCGGCGCCGCGACCGCGCCACCCGGATGCGCGCTCGCATGCGCGCGACCCGCATGGCGGCCGGCTTCACGACCGACAACCCCTACTGATCCGCGCTCCGTCGAGGCCCCCCGCGTCGACTCGGCCAGGCGGGTCCTCGCCAACGGCGACGAAACCCCGGCCGCCTCCCGGCCCTGGCCGCCGGCGCCAGCCGAGCGCGACGCCCACCCGACGACGAGCCAGACGCGCGTCCTCGCCTCCCCGCGTGATCGGACGCCCCCCCGTTTCCCGATCCCCCCGGCCGACGGCCGGTCGTCGCCAACGGCGGCGAAACCCCGACCGCTCCGGCCGGCCCGGCCGCCCGGCGCGTTGCGGCGGCTCCGGCGGGCTTCTACCCTCGCGCCGCATGACGAAGGACGGCGGCGAGGGCCTCACCTACAAGGACGCCGGGGTCGACATCGACGCGGGCGAGCGCCTCGTCGAGCGCATCCGCCCACTCGCGGCGGCCACCCGCACCCCGCACGTCCTCGGCGGCGTCGGCGGCTTCGCCGGCCTCTGCGCGATCCCGCCGGGCATGAAGGAGCCCATCCTGGTCTCCGGCACCGACGGCGTCGGCACGAAGCTGAAGCTCGCCTTCGCCGCCGACCGCCACGCCACCGTCGGCATCGACCTGGTCGCCATGTGCGTCAACGACGTGCTCACCATCGGCGCCACCCCGCTCTTCTTCCTCGACTACTTCGCCACCGGCCACCTCGACGTCGACCAGGCCGCGGCCGTCGTCGAGGGCATCGCCGAGGGCTGCAAGCAGGCCGGCTGCGCCCTCCTCGGCGGCGAGACGGCCGAGCTCCCGGGCTTCTACGGCGAAGGCGAGTACGACCTCGCCGGTTTCTCCGTCGGCGTCGTCGACCGCGCGGCCATCCTCGACCCGGCCCGCGTCCAGGCCGGCGACGTTCTCCTCGGCCTCCCCTCGAGCGGCCTCCACTCCAACGGCTACTCGCTCGCCCGCCGCGCCCTCTTCGCCCACGCCGGCCACGACCTCCACGCCGAGCTCCCGGGCGTCGGCGAGCCCCTCGTGGACGCCCTCCTCCGCCCCACCCGCATCTACGCGAAGGCCACCCGCGCCGCGCTCTCCGTCGAGGGCGCCGTCCACGCCCTCTGCCACGTCACCGGCGGCGGCCTCCCCGGCAACCTCCCGCGCGTGCTCCCGGACGGCCTCGGCGCCCAGGTCGACGGCGCCTGGCCCGTCCCGCCCATCTTCGACGCCATCCGCGAGGCCGGCTCCGTCGCGGAGGCGGAGATGCGCCGCACCTTCAACCTGGGCATCGGCTTCGTGCTGGCCGTCGCCGCCGAGAAGGCGGACGAGACGATCGCCGCCCTCCGCGAGGCCGGCGAGCCCGCCGTGCACCGCCTCGGCGTGGTGGTCGAGAGCGACGCCGAGGGCGAGGCCCGCGTCGCCTACGGCGCGGACGCATGAAGCTCGCGGTCCTGGCGTCGGGCCGCGGCAGCAACCTGGCGGCCATCCTCGAGGCGATCGACGCCGGCCGCCTCGAAGGCTCGGTCGCGGCGGTCATCGCCGATCGCGACGCGCCGGCCCTCGAGCGCGCCCGGGCCCGCGGCCTGCCGGCCGAGCAGGTCCCCTTCCGCAAGGCCGACCGGGCCGCCTGGGACGCGGACCTCGCCGAGGCGGTCGCCGCCCACGCCCCCGACGTCGTCGTCCTCGCCGGCTTCATGCGCATCCTCGGCGAGCGCTTCCTGAAGCACTTCCCGAAGCGCATCCTGAACGTCCACCCCTCGCTCCTCCCCGCCTTCCCCGGCGCGCGCGCCCCCCAGGCGGCGATCGACGCGGGCGTCCGGCTCAGCGGCTGCACGGTCCACCTCGTGGACGCCGGCGTCGACACGGGCCCGATCCTCGCCCAGGCCGCCGTCCCCGTGCTCCCCGGCGACGACGCGGACCGCCTCCACGCGCGCATCCAGGCCGTCGAGCATCGCCTGCTCCCGGCCGTGCTCGACGCCATCGGCCGCGGCCAGCTCGATCTCTCGACCCACCAGTGGACCGGCCCGCTCGGCGACGCCGACGCGCGCGCCGCCCTCCTCGCGCCCCCCGGCCTCGCGGAGCGGGCACCGGCGTGAAGCGCCGCAGCTACTACGACGTGGTCTTCATCGGCATGGGCTTCGAGCCCCTGCTGGCGGCGGCCCTCCTCGCCAAGCGCGGCTTCCGCGTGCTCCTCCTCGGCCAGGGCTCGCTCGCCCCCGCCTACGACGCCGCCGGCCGCCGCTGGCCCCGCGCCCCCCACACCTTCCTCGGCGCCCAGTCCCCGGTCGCCCGCCGCGTCCTCGCCGAGCTCGCCCTCCACCAGCTCTTCCGCCGGCGCGCCACCTCCATCGACCCGGCCTTCCAGGTCGTCATGCCGGGCCACCGCTTCGAGCACGCCCTCGACCCCGCCGCGCTCGAGCGGGAGGTCGCGCGCGAGTTCGGCCTCGTGCAGCGCGCCGTCGAGGACTTCGACCGCGCCGCGCTCCGCCACGGGCAGGACCTCGACCGCATCGCCGACAAGGACCTCGTCTGGCCCCCCGAGACCTTCCTCGAGCGCCGCGAGTTCGTCCGCGCCACGGCCCACCAGGCCTTCGACAAGCAGGGCGCCGGCCTCGACCCCTTCGCCGAGCTCGCCGAGGACCACCCCTTCCGCCACGTCGTCGACGCCCCCGTGCGCTTCGCCTCGCGCATGGACCCGGGCCAGCTCGCGCCCCTCGCGCGCGTCCGCCTCTACGACAGCTGGTGCCGCGGCGCGGCCAAGCTCGAGGGCGGCGCCGCCTGGCTCCACGAGGCGCTCCTCGAGAAGGTCGTCACCTACAGCGGCGAGGTGCGCCCGCGCGAGCGCGTCGACCGCGTGCTCACGCGCCGCGGCCACGCGACCGGCGTGCGCCTCGCGACCACGGCCGAGGAGATCGGCGCGGGCTTCGTCGTCGCCGGCTGCGAGGTGGGCGCGCTCCTCCCGCTCCTCCCGGACCGCACGAGCTTCGGCCAGCTCTTCGAGCGCATCGGCGAGCCGACCCCCCGCTGGTGCCGCTACACGCTCCACCTCGTCGTCCGCGAGGAGGCCGTCCCGGCGGGCATGGGCCGCGACGCCTTCTTCCTCCTCGACCCGCAGCGGGCGCCAGCCGCCGAGAACCTCCTCCGCGTCGAGGCGCACCCGGCGAACGACGCGGGCGAGCGCATGCTCTCGATCGAGGCGCTCCTGCCCCGGCGGGGCGTCGAGGAGGTCAGCGGCTACGTCTCCAGCATGCGCGAGCGCATCCTCGCCGTGGTCTCGGAGCTCGTGCCCTTCCTCGGCGACCACCTCCTCGCCGTCGACTCCCCGCACGACGGGCGCGAGGTCCAGGACATCGCCGGCGGCCGGCTCGTGCCGCCCGAGGAGCCCTGGTCGCGCGGGCCTCAGAGCATGCCCGTGGTGCACGGCTACCCGGTGCGCGGCCCGCTCGGCGTCTGCGGCCTGCCCGTGCGGACGCCCATCAAGCGGCTGCTGCTCTGCAACGAGCAGATCGTCCCCGGCCTCGGCGACGAGGGGAGCTTCCTCGCGGCCTGGTCGGCGGCGCGCGTCGTCACCCGCTCCGATCGGAAGAAGGAGTGGATGCGCCGCGGGCTCTGGACGAAGGTCGAGATCTGAGCCGAGCCGGCCGTCCGCGCGCCGGCGGGCCCGCCCAGCTCCACCTCCTCCGCGACAAAGGGGGCGACGCCGCGGTATTCTTCTGCTCATGCAGCAGGACGAACGCCCCCGGATCAGCCTCCGTCAGCTCCTCCAGGTCATGATCCAGCGCGGGGCGTCGGATCTGCACGTCACCACCGGCACCCCGCCCCAGCTGCGCATCGACGGCTCCCTCGTGCAGCTGCGCACCCCACCGCTCGGCCCGGTCGAGACCAAGTACCTCTGCTACGAGGTCATGACCGAGGAGCAGAAGATCAAGTTCGAGAAGTCGAACGAGCTCGACTTCTCCTTCGGCGTGAAGGGCCTCTCCCGCTTCCGCGCGAACGTCTTCATGCAGCGGGGCGCCATCGCCGGCGCCTTCCGCGCCATCCCCTTCAAGATCCGCGGGCTCCACGAGCTCGGCCTGCCGCCGGTGGTCACGGACCTCTGCGACCTGCCGCGCGGGCTCGTCCTGGTCACGGGCCCCACGGGCTCGGGCAAGTCCACGACGCTCGCGGCCATGATCGACAAGATCAACTCCGAGCGGCGCGAGCACATCATCACGATCGAGGACCCGATCGAGTACCTCCACATGAACAAGGCCTGCGTGGTCAACCAGCGGGAGGTCGGCGCCGACACGGAGACCTTCAAGGGCGCGCTGAAGTACGTGCTCCGCCAGGATCCGGACGTCGTGCTCGTCGGTGAGATGCGCGACCTCGAGACCATCGAGGCGGCCATGACCATCTCCGAGACGGGCCACCTCGTCTTCGCGACGCTCCACACCAACAGCGCCGTGCAGTCGATCAACCGCGTCATCGACGTCTTCCCGCCGCACCAGCAGCCGCAGATCCGCGCCCAGCTGAGCTTCGTGCTCCAGGCCGTCGTGACGCAGATGCTCCTGCCGCGCTCCGACGGGCCCGGTCGCGCCCTCGCGGCCGAGGTGATGATCCCGAACCACGCGATCCGGAACCTGATCCGCGAGGACAAGGTCCACCAGATCTACGGCATCATGCAGACGGGCCAGGGCACGAGCGGGATGCAGACGATGAACCAGTCGCTCTACCGGCTGCTCCGGCAGGGGGTGATCGATCGCGAGCTCGCGATGGGCCGCTCCTCCGAGCCGACCGAGCTGCACGGGATGATCGAGGGCAACGTGCAGATCGCGGGCGGGCAGCGCCGCACCATGGGCTGAGCGCTCGGCGGCGCGAGCGGTCGAGCGCGCCGGTACCGCCTCGGTCGCCGGATGGGGAGCGATCGCTTCGCTCCCGTCGGAGGCCGGAGCCGGGTCGCGTTTGCCGCCTCGCTGCCCGGCCTGCGACGAGCTCGTTCGTCGGGCGCCTCCCCATGGGGGCTCGGCAGGCGCCACGCCCGACCGGACCCACGCCCCCCAGCGTGGGGAGAGTCGTGTTCACCCGGACTTGACGCCCGCGTTGCGGCCCAGCCATTCTGCTCGGAAGGGGTACGCGAGGGGTACTCGGGTTTGATGCATTCATGGCTTCCCATCGGGGCCGGGAGCGGGGCGCTCCCGCGTGAGGTCGCGCGCTGCGCGGTCTCCGGCTCCTCGATCTCCGGCCCCTCGATGCTCGCCGGCCTGCTCCTCGCCACCCTGCTCCTCCTGCCCGCCCCAGCGGCCCACGCCCAGGGCGCGCAGGAGCGCCAGGCGGCCGCCGAGGCCTTCGACCGCGGCACCTCCGCCTACCTCGCGGAAGACTTCGCGACGGCGGCGCGCTGGTTCGAGATGGCGAACAACCTGGCCCCGGCGGCCCCCGCGCTGCTCCAGGCCATGCGCGCCCACGCGCGGGCGGGCAACGAGCTCCGCGCCGGCACCCTGGCGCTCCGCCTGGTCGCCCGCTTCCCAGACGCCGGTGACGCGGTCGCGGAAGCGCAGGAGCTGATCGACGCCACGCGCGAGCGCTTCTTCCTGGTCGAGGTGCTCTGCGAGGGCGGCGAGTGCGCGGTGGAGCTGGACGGCACGCTTCAGAGCCACCCCTCCTTCTTCCTCGAGCCGGGCGCCGAGCACACCATCGGCGCCGGCTTCTCGACGGGCAGCGTCTCCGAGTCGCTCGTGGGCGACGCCGGCGAGCAGCGCACCGTCCGCTTCGAGGCGCCGGAGGGCACGGCGGCCGACCTCGGCGGGGGCGGTGGCCAAGGCGGAACCGGCGCCGCGGGTCCCACTGGCGTGGGCGTCGGAAACCAGAGCGCCGGAAGCCAGGGACGAGGCGGTGAGGTCGACGACGGCGGCCTCGGCCCGGGCCTCTTCATCGCGTCGCTGGCCCTGACGGCCGGTGCCGGCGCCGTGCTGCTCTGGTCCGGCCTCGACGTCCACTCCATCGACGACGAGTACCGGGCGAGCATCGACGCGGGCGACTACGCGACGGCACGCCAGCAGCTCGACGACGGCCAGTCCGCCGAGACGCGCACGAACGCGCTCATCGGCGTGACCGCCGGGCTCGCGGCGCTGACGGTGGTCTTCGCCGCCATCACCGATTGGGGCGGCGGGGACGAGGACGATCCCGACGCCGCCGCGGCGCGCCGCGTGACGCCCGTCGTCGGCGGGGGTCCGGGCGGCGGCGCCGTCGGGCTGAGGGGGCGCTTCTGATGGGCTCCCCCGCGACCAACGACCTCCAGCGCAACCTCGCGGGACGACAGCTCGGTCGCTACGAGGTGCTCACGCAGCTGGCCTCCGGCGGCATGGCCGCGGTCTACGTGGCCCGAGCGAAGGGCGTCGCCGGCTTCGAGCGGCTGGTCGCCATCAAGGTGCTCCACCCGCACCTGGCCTACGAGGAGGAGTTCATCTCCATGTTCCTCGACGAAGCCCGCCTCGCCGCGCGCATCCGGCACCCGAACGTGGTGCCGACGCTGGACATCAGCGACACCGAGGGCGACGGCTTCTTCCTCGTCATGGAGTACATCGAGGGCGACCACCTCGGCGCCCTCCTCGGCGCCGCGGCCCGGGAGGGCGAGCGGGTCGACACGCCGATCGTCGTGCGCTGCGTGCTCGACGCGCTCGGCGGCCTCGGCGCGGCGCACCAGCTCAAGGACGAGGCCGGGGAGCCGCTCAAGCTCGTGCACCGCGACGTCTCACCACACAACGTGATGGTGGGCGCCGACGGCATCGGGCGGCTCACGGACTTCGGCGTCGCGAAGGCCGAGAAGCGCCTCACCTCGACCAAGGCCGGGCAGTTCAAGGGCAAGCTCGCCTACATGGCGCCCGAACAGGCGAGCACGGGCTTCGCCGACCAGCGCTCCGATCTCTTCAGCATGGGGATCATCCTCTGGGAGTCGCTCACCGGGCGGCGCCTCTTCCGCGGCGAGAACAACGCGGCGACGCTGAACAAGATCCTCCGCGAGCCGATCCCGCGGGTCTCGGACCTCTACCCGGAGCTCACGCCCTTCGACGCCGTGCTGGACAAGGCGCTCGAGCGCGACCCGGAGGAGCGCTTCCAGACCGCGGACGAGTTCGCCGACGCCCTCGAGCAGGCGGCGCGGGACGAGGGCGGCGTGGCGTCCACCCGGGCCGTCGCGGCCGAGGTGCGCCGCCGGCTCGTGGACAAGCTCGAGAAGCAGCAGGGCCGCATCAAGGAGGCGATCGCCCAGCTCGGTCGCTCGCGCGTCGGGGAGGCGGCGATGCCCATCCCGCGCGAGGGGTCGCTCTCCAGCGTCAGTCAGAGCGGACCCCGGCCGGTCGGCGAGCACACGCTCTCGGCGACGCCCTCGGCCATCTCGCAGAGCGGGTCGCTCTCGGGGATCTCGCAGCCCTCGCACCCCTCGCAGGTCTCCCAGCCCTCGCAGGTCTCACAGCCCTCGCACCCTTCCCAGGTCTCGCAGCTCTCGCAGCTCTCCCAGCTCGAAGCCGCCCCCGACCCGGGGTCGAAGCGCGTGATGCTGGCGCTCGCCGGCCTGGTGGTGGTGCTGATGATCGCGCTCGGAGTGGCGATCTTCGCGCTCTCGGAGGACGAGGCGCCGCCGCCCGAGGTGGCCGGCCCGGCCGCCGAGACCGCCAGCGGGGAGGAGACCGCCGCCGAAGAGAGCGAGCCCGCCCGGGCCGCGGTATCTGCCGCGGAGATCCAGGTCGCGACGCCGCAGGCTGCCGGGGATCCCGCTGCCGAAGAGGCGACCGCCGAAGAAGCCCGCGCCGAAGAAGCCCGCGCCGAAGAGGCCCGCGCCGAAGAGGCGACCGCCGAAGAAACCAGCGCCGAAGAGGCCCGCGCCGAGGAAGCGGCGGAGGACGTCGACGAGAGCGCCCGCGAGCGTCGCCGGGCGCGCCGCCGAGCCCGCCGGCAGGCGGAGGCGAGCGAGATGGCCGCAGCGACCCCCGAGCCGGCGACGATGGAGCCGGAGGCGCCCCAGAGGACCGAGCCGGCGATGCGCGAGGCTCCCCGCATGCGCGCCACGCCCATGCGACCCGCCGACGACCTGGTCATCAACCCCTACCGGCAGTGATGCCCAGGGGCGGGGACGTCCCCATCCACGGACGCCGCCCTCACGGGCCAGACCGAGCGGAAGCCCGGATCGGTGCCGGCTCCGTCCCCCGAGGCCGATCCCACCGCCCGGCGCGGCCTCCGCCCGGCGGATGCGAGCGACGGCGAAGCGGGTTCCCGGACCGGCGCCTGGCCTGGCTCCTTCGCGTGCAGCTTTCCGGGCTGAACGGACTTTGACCCTTTTGGAGCGGTTCCGGTAGCATGGCTGTCGCTCGTCCGGGCGCCTCCCCACAGGTGTCGGGAGCCCCTGGCGCTGCCGTCGGCAGCGGGGACGGGTGAGGTCGTCCTGGGCGTCGCTCAGGCCGTCGGAGGTCCGCATGGCGGAATTCGTTTGGGAAGCGAAGGGGCGAAACGGCGAGGTCCGCAAGGGCGTCATGGAGGCCGAGAGCGCCGACGTGGTGCAGTCGCGGCTCCGCGGTCAGCAGCTGAACCCCACGAAGGTCAAGAAGAAGCCGAAGGAGATTCACATCAACATCGGCTCACCGGTCTCCGAGAAGGAGCTGGTGATCTTCACCCGGCAGTTCGCGACGATGATCGACGCCGGCCTCCCGCTCGTCCAGTGCCTCGACATCCTCTCCGACCAGGGCGACAACAAGCAGTTCAACAAGATCCTCAAGGACATCAAGGGCTACGTCGAGCAGGGCGGCACCTTCTCCGAAGCCCTGCGCAAGCACCCGAAGGTCTTCGACGACCTCTACGTCAACCTCGTCCACGCCGGCGAGATGGGCGGCATCCTCGACACCATCCTCCAGCGCCTCGCGATCTACATCGAGAAGCGCGTCAAGCTGAAGCGGCAGGGGAAGGGCGCGATGGTCTACCCGACCGCCGTCCTCCTGATCGCCATCGCGGTCATCGTCGTGATGCTCACGTGGGTGATCCCCGCCTTCCAGGGCATGTTCGCGGAGTTCGGCGGCGAGGATCAGCTGCCCGGCCTGACCAAGATGGTCATCAGCCTCTCCGAGGGCTTCCTCGACAACGTCTGGTTCATCATCGCCGGAGTCGTGCTCCTCGTCTCGAGCGTCAGCTACAGCTACCGCACGAAGAAGGGGAAGCGCTTCTGGCACAAGCTGCTGCTGACCGCGCCCATCATCGGCCCCGTCATGCGCAAGATCGCCGTCGCGCGCTTCACGCGGACGCTCGGCACGCTCCTCGGCAGCGGCGTGCCCATCCTCGACTCGATGACCATCGTCTCGCGCGCCTCGGGCAACGTCATCGTCGAGGAGGCGATCAACAAGACCGCCGACCGCATCCGCGAGGGCAAGACCATGTCCGAGCCGCTCATGCAGACGGGCGTCTTCCCCGGGATGGTCGTGCAGATGATCGGCGTCGGTGAGCAGACCGGTGCGCTCGACACCATGCTCAACAAGATCGCCGACTTCTACGAGGAGGAGGTCGACGTCGCGGTCGCCGCCCTCACCTCGCTCCTCGAGCCGCTCATGATGGTCGTCATCGGCGGCATCGTCGGCGTGATCCTGATCGCCATGTACATGCCGATCTTCGAGATCGCCGGCAAGATCCAGGCGGGGTGAGCCCGCCGGCGCCGGCCGCCCCGCCGCCCGCGCCCCCCGAGGAGACGCTCCGCCGTCGCCTCATGGGGGCGCTCGTGCTGCGCCTCGCGGTGGCCACGCTCCTGCTCGGCGGCACGTTGCTCTTCGCCGTCGACGGGAGCCGGGGCTACTCGGCGTTCACGCCGGCGAGCCTGATCGCGCTGATCACGGCGACCTACGCGATCTCCGGGCTGTCGGCGGGCCTGCTCGCGAGCGGGGCGACGCGCGGCCTCGCGTGGGCTCAGCTCGCCTTCGACCTGCTGCTGACGACCGGGCTGACCTACCTGAGCGGCGCCGCCGGGAGCGTCTTCACGATCCTCTACGGCGTCGTCATCCTCAACGCGGCCTTCACCGTCGGCCCGGCGGGCGCGCGCGTCGTGGCCGTGGGCGCGCTCGGCCTCTACCTGGGGCTCGGCTACGCGGTCGCCCGCGGCCTGCTCCCTCCGCCGCCCGACCAGAACCCGCGCCCCTACCAGCTCGAAGCGCACGAGCTCGGCTTCGCGCTCTTCTCCAACGTGGTCGCCCTCCTCTCCGTCGCCGGACTGGCTGGGGGCCTGGCGAGCCGACTCGCCCGCACCGGCGGCGAGCTCCGCCGGGCCGAGGCGAGCGCGTCCCGACTGGCGCGGCTGAACGACGACATCGTCCGCTCGCTCTCGGCGGGCCTGCTCACGCTCGACGCCGAGGGGGTGATCCAGACCGCCAACCCGGCGGCCGGGGAGCTCCTCGGCGCGGCCCCGGAGGCGCTGGTCGGTCGGCCCGTCCTCGAGCTCCTGCCCTTGCCCCCCGAGCTGGACGACCGCGACACGGAGGAGCGCAGCGACGTCGAGGCCCACCGCGTGGACGGGAGCTCGTTCCCCGCGGGCTACACGCGCTCCCCGCTCTGGGGCGCGGATGGCGCCGTCAGCGGGACGCTGGTCATCTTCCAGGACCTCACGGAGATCCGCAGCCTCCGCGAGCAGGCCGAGCGCGCCGAGCGGCTGGCGGCGCTGGGTCGGCTCGCGTCCGCCCTCGCGCACGAGATCCGGAACCCGCTCGGCTCGATCTCCGGCTCCGTGCAGATCGTCGCCGAGGTGCCGGAGCTGCACGAGGAGGACCGGCACCTGCTCGACCTGGTGCTGAGCGAGACCGAGCGGTTGAACGAGCTGGTCACGACCATGCTGGACCTCTCGAAGCCGGCGCGGCCGCGGCCCTCGCGCGTCGACCTCGTCGCCCTCGCCCGCGACCTGGTGGCCATGGCCCGGGGCGACACGACGCTCGGCCGCGTGCGCGTCGAGGTGGTGGCCGAGCGCGAGCCCCTGGAGGCGTGGGTGGACCGGGACCGGGTGCGGCAGCTGCTCTGGAACCTCCTGAAGAACGCCATCCAGGCCTCCCCGACCGAGGGCGAGGTCACGATCCGGCTCGACCCGGAGGAGGGGGGCGTCGCGCTCTCGGTGGTCGACCAGGGCGCGGGCATCCCGCAGGCGACCCGAGAGCACCTCTTCGACATGTTCTACTCGCGCCGGGACCACGGCATGGGCATCGGGCTGGCGCTGGTGAAGCAGATCGTCGACATGCACGCGGGGACGATCGAGGTGGGCGACGGACCCGATGGGGGCGCGGCCTTCCGCGTCTGGCTGCCGGGCGCGCCCGCGGAGGCGAAGCCCGCCGGCGACGGGGTGCCTCCGGGTGGCGAGCCCGAAGGCGCGGAGGAGGTCGAGCAAGACTCGGTACCCCGCGACTCGGATCCGCGGGAGGCGGACCGCGCCCCCAGGGGAAGCGCGTGACGAGCACGTGACGCCCCCGGAGGCCCCTGCTAGATCGGCCCTCATGCCCGAGGGCGCGTTCGGCGAAGCGGCGGCGATCGCCCACCAGGGCTGGCTCATCGCCCGCCGCTGGCTCCGGGGCCCCGGCCTGCCGACGAACCGCGAGCCGGCGGAGCGCCCGCTCGTGGTCTTCGTCCACGGCTACTTCGCCGCCGCGGCCGTGCTCGACCCGCTCCAGGCCGCCATCGCGCGCACGACCGGCGCCGAGACCCTCGACTTCACCTACGGCCCGCACCGCCACTTCGAGTCCATCGCGGAGGAGCTCGCGGAGCGGGTCGCCGCGCGGGCCGGAGGGGATCGCTCCATCGCCCTCGTCGGCCACTCCCTCGGCGGGCTGGTCGCCCGCTGGTACCTGCAGCAGATGGCGCCCCACCCCGGCGTCGAGCGCCTGGTCACGCTCGCGACCCCCCACCGCGGCGTCCCACGAGCACGCCTGATGCCGGGCCCGCTCGCCCGCGCCCTCCGGCCGGGCAGCCCGCTCTTCGAGCATCTGGCGGAAGGCCGCCCGCCCGTCCCGCACCTCGCCATCCTCGGCGGGCAGGACGCGCTCGTGCCCCCCGCCATCGGCGGCGCCGTGCACGCCGAGGTCGTCCGCTTCGACGACCTGACGCACAACCAGCTCCTCTACGATCCGCGGGTACACCGGGTGGTGGCCCGGGCGCTCACGAGACCGCGCGGCGAGGACACCGAGCCCGAACCCGACGCCGCCTGAAGGGCGCGCGCCGGAGACCACCGGGTCCGCCAGCGACCCGGGGAGTCCGAGCGACGACCACGAGCGCCAACGCAGCCCAGCGCGACCCCGAGCGGCTCCAGCCCCAGCCCAAGCCGCGATCCCGAGCTCCAGCGCGCGAGCGGAAGCACGAGCCCGAGCGACGAGCTCCAGCGCCAGCTCCAGCCCCAGCCATGAGCGCGAGCCCCAGCGCGCGAGCGGAGGCACGAACGGCGAGCAACGGGTGCACGAGCGCGGAAGTCCGCGCCGCGGCGCCAAGCGGCCCGCGGCCGCGCGGTAGGGCGCGCAGCGCCGTCGCGAAGCGACATCGAAGCCGCCGCGCGCCCCCGAGCCCCGTCCTCTCCACCCGCCGACCCGAAGCGCCGCCGCGCTCGCCGAACACGCGACCCCCACCCCGCTGGACGCCTTCGCAGCCACCCGGCTCCGCCCCACCACGGCAGGGGGAGCGCCCCCATCTCCGCCTCGCACGCACGGCCCCACGGAGCCGCCTCCCCGCCCACGCGAAGAGCCGCGCACCGTGACGCCGCGGCCACGCGGCGCCGAGGGCCCCACGGGCCCCCGAGCCCGTCCGCTCCACCCGCCGACCCGAAGCGCCGCCGCGCTCGCCGAACACACGACCCCCACCCCGCTGGACGCCTTCGCAGCCACGCGGCTCCGTCCCGCCACGGCGGGGGGAGCGCCCCCATCTCCGCCCCGCATCCACGGCCCCACGGAGCCGCCTCCCCGCCCACGCGAAGAGCCGCGCTCCGTGACGCCGCGGCCACGCGGCGCCAAGCGGCCCACGGCCGCGCGGTAGGGCGCGCAGCGCCGTCGCGAAGCGACATCAAATCAGTAGCGGGGGACCCAGCGCTCCGCCTGGTAGATCCGCAGCACCGCCGACCAGCCCGCCTCGAAGCGCGCGTAGCGCGGCGCCCAGCCGAGCGCCTCGAGGGCGCTCGCGTCGACCACCAGGTCGTCGTGGGCCAGCTCGAGCACCTCCCGGTCGAAGCGCGGGCGGAGCGCAGGCTTCAGGTCGTGCCGGCGCACCACCGCCGCCCAGCCGGTCAGCCCCGCGCGGTCGACGCCCCGCTGCAGCCAGCGCGGCCCGTGCTCCACGAGCGAGGCCGCGCGCGAGAGGAGCGGCCCCACGGGGACGGGCACGGGCGTGCTGGCGAGCCCGTAGGCGTCGAAGGTGAGCGCGAGCCGCTCCCCGAGGGGGAGCGCGTCGCCGTCCGAGACGTTGAAGATCCGCTCCGCCGCCGCCTCGTTCTCGAGCACGAAGAGCATCGCCCGCGCGACGTCCTCCGCGTGCACCATCGTCCCCCGGGGCCCGCCCTCGGGCCGCGGGAGCACCGGCGTCGCCAGCCGCAGGAGCGGCCCGAGCGCGAGGAGCGACGCGGCGAAGTGACGGCCGCGCCGCCCGTAGATCGGCGCCGGCCGGACGATGGTCCAGGCCGGCCCGCCACGCCGCGCCATCAGCCGCTCCTCGGCCTCGCGCTTCGACGCCGCGTAGGGCCCGCGCTCGGCCAGCGGCGCGTCCTCTCGCAAGGGCCGGGCCCCGGCCGGCGCGTAGAGCCGGGCCGCGCTCAGGTGCACGAAGCGACCCGCGCCGGCCTCCGCCGCCGCCGCGTGGAGTCGCTCGGTCGCCTCCGCGTTCACGGCGCGGAGCGCCTCGGGCTCCGCGGAGACGTCGAGGAGCGCGGCCGTGTGCAGGACCGCGTCGCAGCCCCGGACGAGCGCCGGCAACGCCGAGGCGTCGGTCAGGTCCGCGGGCCGCACCTCGCCGCGCACCGGCGTCCGCACGCCCCGCGCCGTCAGGTCGCTCGCGATCACACGCCAACCGGCCGCCTCCGCCAGCGCCACCAGGTAGGTGCCGACGGTCCCGGCCGCGCCCGTCACGAGCACGGTCTTCATCGCATCGCCCCCTCGAGCCAGCTCGCCAGCGTCTCCGCCGGCGCCGGCTCCCGCATCAACCCCTCGCCGACGAGCACGGCGTCCGCGCGCCCCTCGGCGACGCGCGCCAGGTCGTCACCGCTCCGCACCCCGCTCATGAAGACCGCCACGCGCCCGGCCGGCGTCCGCTCGAGGCAGCGCCGGGCCGCCTCCGGGTCCACGCGGAAGGTCCTCAGATCCCGCGCGTTCACGCCGACGATGCGCGCCCCGGTCGCCAGCGCCACGTCGAGCTCCCGCTCGTTCGCCGCCTCGACGACCGGCTCGAGGCCGAGGCGCCGCGCCTCGCGCACGAGCGCCTGGAGCGTCCGCACCTCGAGGGCGCGCACGAGAAGCAGCACCATCGACGCGCCCACGCGCGAGGCGAGCTCGAGCTGCACCGGGTCGATCACGAACCCCTTGAAGAGCACGGGCACGGACACGGCCTCCGCGACGCGCCGCACCTGCAGGGGCGAGCCCCCGAAGCCCGGTCCGTCGGCGAGCACGCTCACGGCCGCGGCCCCGCCCTCCTCGTAGGCGCGCGCGACGCGGACCCCTTCGCCGGGCGCCCAGGGGCGGATGGCCCCCGCGCTCGGGCTCCGGAACTTCACCTCGGCGATGACCCGCGGCGGAGCCCCCTCGGGCCGGCGGAGCGCGACGATCGCCGCCGCCCCGCGCGCGACCGGCGCGGGCGGCTCGCCGCGCCGCCGCCGCCGCCGCCGGACCTCCTCGGCCTTCCGCGCGAGGATCGCCCCGAGCACGTTCGCGCTCACGCCTGGCTCGCCTTCGCCCAGGCCTCGAGGGTCGCCGCGGCGCGCCCCTCGTCGAGCGCCTCCCCAGCGAGCCGCGCGCCCTCCGCGGGCGTCGCGGCCTTCCCGGCGACGCAGAGCGCCGCGCCGGCGTTCAGGAGCACCGCCGCCCGCTTCGGGCCGCCGCCTCCGCCGAGGATCTCCCGGGCGATCCGCGCGTTCTCCTCCGCGTCGCCCCCCGCCAGGCTCTCGAGGGGCACGGGCTCGACGCCGAAGTCCGCCGGCCGGAGCGTCCGCTCCTCCACGACCCCCGCGCGCAGCATCGCCACCCGCGTCTCGCCCGTCGGCGCCACCTCGTCGAGGCCGCCCTCGCCGTGCACGACCCAGGCGGCCTCCGCCCCGAGCGCGCCGAGCACCTCCGCGACCTGCCGGACGCGCGCCGGGTCGTACACGCCGACCAGCTGGTGCGTCGCCCCCGCCGGGTTGGCGAGGGGGCCGAGCAGGTTGAAGAAGGTGCGCACGCCGAGCTCCCGCCGCACCGGCGCCGCGTGGCGGAGGGCGCGGTGGTGCGCCGGCGCGAAGAGGAAGCCGATGCCGACCTCGCGGATGACCTCGCCCACCCGCTCGGGCGGCAGGTCGATGCGCACGCCGAGCTTCTCGAGCACGTCCGCGCTCCCGGCCTGGCTCGAGACCGCCCGGTTGCCGTGCTTGGCCACGGTCACGCCCGAGGCCGCGACGACGATCGCCGAGACGGTCGAGATGTTGAACGTGCCGAGGCCGTCACCGCCCGTCCCGCAGGTGTCGAGCACGGGCCCCTCGAGGCCGAGCTCCACGGCCGCGCTCTCGCTCCGGAGCACCCCCGCCGCCGCCGCGATCTCCGTCGCCGTCTCGCCGCGCATGCGCAGCGCCACCGCGAAGGCCGCGATCTGCGCGGGCGTCGCCTCCCCGCCGAGGATCGCGCGCACGGCCGCCTCCATCGCCTCCGCGTCGAGGCTCTCGTGGGCGAGCACCCGCTTCAGGGCCCCCTTCACCGCCGCGCTCACGCCGCCGCCTCCCCGCCGCCGACCACGCCGAGCCAGTTGCGGAGCAGCGCGTGGCCGTGGTCCGTCAGGAACGACTCGGGGTGGAACTGCACCCCCTCCACCGGCAAGCTCCGGTGCCTCAGCCCCATGATCTCCCCCTCGGCCGTCCAGGCCGTGATCTCGAGCTCCGCCGGGACGCTCTCCCGCGCGACGATCAGCGAGTGGTAGCGCGTGGCCGTGAAGGGGCTCGGGAGCCCCGCGAAGACGCCTGCGCCTTCGTGCTCGATGGGCGAGGTGCGCCCGTGCATGAGGCGCTCGGCCCGCACCACCTCGCCGCCCCAATGCGCGCCGATGCACTGATGCCCGAGGCAGACCCCGAGGATGGGCACCTCGCCCGCGAGCTCGCGCAGCACGTCGCGGCTCACGCCGGCGTCCTCGGGGCTCCCCGGGCCGGGGCTGATCAGCACGCCGGCCGGGCCGGGCCCCGCGGCGAGGCGCGACCGGATCCCCGCGACGTCGATGGCGTCGTTCCGGTGGACCTCCACCGGCGCGCCGAGCTCGCCGAGGTACTGGACGAGGTTGTAGGTGAAGGAGTCGTAGTTGTCGACGACGAGGATCATGGGCGCTCCGGGACCGCGCGGCGGCCTCCACGGGCTCGGCGCCCTCATGGGTACCACCCTCCCCCGAAAGCTCAATGGTGCGCTCGGGTCCGCCGGGCGGGCGTGCTATGTGCGGAGGCATGAAGGCTCCCCAGGTCGAGGAGCGGCGCTGCACCTCCGCCGACGGCACCGAGATCGCGTACCACGTCGTCGGCGAGGGGCCGCCCGTCCTGCTCTGCAACGGGCTCGGCGGCAGCTGGATGGCCTGGACCCACCAGATTCGCTACTTCGAGGACCGCTACCGCTTCATCAGCTGGGACTACCGCGGCCTCTACCGCTCCGGCCCGCCCTCGACGCCGGACGCGCTCCGCATCGTCGACCACACGATGGACGCGCTCGCCGTCCTCGAGGCGGAGGGCGTGGAGCGCGCCGCCTTCGTCGGCTGGTCCATGGGCGTGCAGGTCGCCCTCGAGCTCTTCGCGCGCCACCCCGAGCGCGTCGCCAACCTGGTGCTGGTCAACGGCGTCTCCGGCCAACCCTGGAGCACGGTCCTGAACCTCGGCGTGATGGGCGACGTCCTCCCGCCGGTCATCCGCGGCCTCGGCAGCTTCCCCCGGCTCGCCGAGGCGCTCACCCGGCGCGTCGTCGGCATGCCCGAGACCGTGCAGTGGGCCAAGCGCATGGGCCTCGCCGCGCGCACGCTCGACGAGGACATCTTCCAGCAGCTCGCCGGCTCCTTCGGCGAGCTCGACATGGGCGTGTACCTCCGCATCCTCGAGCTCCTCGGCGAGCACGACGCGACCCGCTTCCTGGACGACGTCGACGTGCCGACGCTGATCATCGCCGGCGACCGGGACCTCTTCACGCCGCGCGCGGCCGCCGAGCGCATGGCCCGGCGCATCGCAGGGGCCGAGCTCCTCGTGGTCCCGGGCGGCACCCACTACGTCGCCGTCGAGTACCCGGAGCTCGTGAACCTCCGCATCGAGAAGTTCTTCCGGGAGCGCGGCTGGGGCGAGGCGAGCCCGTGAGGGCGTTCGCACGGGGGTTCGCACGGGGTGCGGCGGCGCTCCTGCTCGCCCTCGCGCTCGCCTGCGGCGGAGACGACGACGCCGCGGAGGGGCCGCCGCCGGACCTGGTCGCGGACGTGGAGGCGCTCCAGCAGGCGATGACCGAGGACCTCGAGCTGCTCGCCATGGAGGAGGTCGAGGAGGCGCTCGCGCGCGACCTCCCGGTGCGGGCCGCCCAGCTCATCGGCGCGGGCGCGCTCCCGGCCGCCCGCGCCCACGCCGAGCGGCTCCGCGAGACGTCCGTCCAGACGGCCCGAGGCCGGCGCCTCCGCGACGAGGGCGCCCAGCTCCTCGACGCCCGCGCGGACGCCCTCGCCACCTATCAGACGGTCCTCGAGCGCGGCCTGGTCGAGGACCTCGCCTTGCTCGAGTCGATCCAGGAGCAGCGCCAGGCCGAGGAGGCCATCGGCGCCTACCTCGACCGCCTCGCCGCCATCCGGCCCCTCGCGGTCGAGGAGGACGAGGAGGAGGCGGCCCCCCGGCGCCGAGGCCGCTCGCGGGACACGCCCCGGAGCGGGGGAGGCGGGCCCCGCCCGGCGACGCGCTGAGCCGCCCCCGCGGGGAGCGACGGAAGAGCGCCGAGCGAGCCCCCCGCCCGTCCGGCGCCCGGGCGACGGCTCCACCGCTCTGGTGCGCGGGCGGTTACCCCGTCCCGCCCCTGGGGTACGCGGCCGGCGCGCGGCGCGCCCAGAGCCCCCTCGCCCACCGGCTTGACACCCCGACTCGCGCCCAAGTACCTTCGCCGCCACCTCGCCTCCGAGGGGGGGGCCCGCAGAACCATGGCCGCAGCGAAAAAACCCCGCAAGATCAAAGACTTGAAGGCCCGCCTCGGGCGCACCATCACCCCGGAGACCAAGGGTGATGGGGACGCCACCGTACCGCCCCCGGGCGGTGCCGCGGCCCCCGCCGAGGCGAAGCCCAAGGCCGCCGTCCCCCCACCCGGAGGCATCGTCCCCCCGCCCGCAGCCGCCAAGCCGGCCGCGCCCGGCGGGATCGTGGCGCCGCCCTTCGCGCAGAAGGAGGAGCCGAAGGCCGCGACCCCGTCGCAGGCCCCGGCCGACCCCTTCGCCGCCGCGCAGCCCGCGGCGGGTGGACCGCAGGAGGTCCGCCTCGTCTTCGACGACTCCGCCGTCGACGACGCGGAGGTCGGCCGGAAGAAGAAGGGCCGCACCATGCTGGTCCTCGGCATGGGCCTCTTCCTCGGCATGCTGCTCGGCTACGGCGGCGGCTCGGTCATGAACGACCGGAAGACCTACAACAACGCCGTCCGCGACGGGAAGGACCTCTACGAGGCCATCCGCGAGTCCTCGAACACCATCGAGGAGGCGCAGCGCCTGGTCGACCAGTCCGTCACGGCCGCCCGCGGCGGCCCCGGCAAGGCGCCGAGCGTGGACTACGAGGCCATGGAGGCGCTCCGGGGGCTCGAGAAGCCCTTCGAGGCGAACGTCTTCTCCCGGAAGAACTACTTCCTCTTCGAGCCTCAGACCGTCGACTCGATGTTCGAGTACTACAACAACATCAACCTCATCTTCTCGAAGATCGAGGGGCTGGTGGCGTCGACGAGCGGCGACGAGCGGCGTGAAGAGCTGAACGACGCGGCCGAGGCCGCCGGCGAGGCGAGCGCGCTGACGGGCTGCCTGGTGCAGATCGTCGAGAACCGCTTCACCTGTAGCCTGGGCTACGTGACGATCCCCGAGGACGGCGACGGATCCATCGAGCTCCGCCCGAGCCGACGCTCCCGGCGCTCGGCGAGCAAGCAGCTCTACACGGGCGGCGACCTCGCGGAGGCGGATGGCGAGCAGGTCATCCTCATCAACACCGAGCGCTCCATGGGCGTGCTGGGTGAGCAGGCGAGCCTCTTCGCCGAGTACGTCCGCGACGTCGGCCAGGTCAAGGCGCTCCTCGACAGCACGATGGAGATCCAAGGCCGGCTCGAGAACTCGCTCGGCGAGATCGCCGCGAAGGAAGAGGTCTTCGCCTTCTGAGGCGGAGCGCCCCGCCCGACCGACCCGGACGCCCCGCTCGAGCGGGGCGTTCGCAATTCGGGAGCACCATTCGGGGACCGCTCCCCGAGCCAGAGGGCTCCGGGACGCGGCGCGATCTGGTAGTCTCGTCCCGTGGCGCGCTTCCGCCTCCGCTACGGCACCACCGACCTCGAGGTGCCCCTCGGGGACTTCGTCATCGGGCGGAGCTCGAGCTGCAACCTCGCGCTCGACGACGGTCTCGTGTCCCGGCGCCACGCCCGCCTGCGGGTGACCGAGGGGGGCGCGACGGTCGAGGACCTCGGGAGCCGCAACGGCGTGCAGGTCAACGGCAAGCCCATCTCGGGCGCCCACGCCGTGAAGCACCTCGACCGGATCACCATCGGCAACCAGGAGCTCGTGCTCCTCGAGAAGAGCCAGCACTCGGCCGCGCAGACGTTGCAGATCGAGCGCTGTTGGTCCTGCGGAGGCCTGAACGAGCCGGGCGCGAAGAGCTGCGCGAGCTGCGGGGCGAAGCTCGGGGGCGACCACCCGACGATGGCCGGGGGCAAGCCCACGGCGCGCTTCGCGGCGCTCTCGGTCGCCGCCGGGGAGGACGAGGCCACGACCTCCTCGTCCTCCTTCACCCTGATCGCGCCCATCGCCGAGAAGGCGCTCGCGCTCCAGCGCTACGACGAGGCGGCCCGGCTCCTCGCGCCGAGCCTGAAGCGCCTGCTCGAGCTCGCGCGCCGCGGAAAGACCGTCCCCCCGGAGACCTTCGAGCGCGGCACGCACATGGGGCTGCGCCTCGCCGAGGGCCCGGACGCCAGCCGCTGGCTCACCTGGTCCATCGAGCTGCACGACGCGACCGGCACGCTCATGAGCGCCGAGACCATCGACCGGCTCCACGAGCTCGTGCGCAAGGCGCGCTACGCGGACCCCAAGCCGCTTCGCGCCTACCTCGCCGCGCTTCGAGACAAGAAGCTCAGCCCGGCCCAGCGCTTCACGATGCGGCGCCTCGAGTCGCTCGAGCGCGTGATCAGCGCGTAGCTGGTCGCGGCAGCGGAGCTCGGGCGACCGGGACGAGGCAGCCGTCGCGGACGGTCGGGGTCGCGGACGGCCGGGGTCGCGGACGGCTGCGCTATCGAGGGTTCTGGTCGCGGACGGTCCGGCTGCGCGGCGGCCTTCCAGGCGAGCGCGCTCACGCCAGAGCCAAAGCGGAGCCCCGGAGTCAGGCCGGCGGAGTCTCGGTGGGCGGCGCCTGGGAGATGCGCCGGAGTCGCCCCAGCCGGTCGGCGTCGGGCGGCGGCCGGAGCGAGGCCCGCTCCCGCTCCGCCCAGTGGCTGAACTCGTCGACGAAGGTCGCCGCCTCCGGGATCGCCTCGAAGTCGAGCTCCTCGAGCCGGGCGAGGAAGTCCGCGCTCGGGAATACGGCCTGGTCGCGGTGCACGTTCAGCGCCCAGTGCACCCAGGACGCACCACGCTGGAGCGCCGCCAGACGGAGCGCGAAGCCTGTGATCGTCGAGACCTGCTCGGGCGCCAGGCGCTCGCCGGCGGACATGCGCTCGTCGACCTCCTTGGCCGCGCGCCGCATCACCCGCTCGGCCTCGACCGCCCGCCCCGTGCTCAGGGCCCGCTCGATGACCTCGCCGAGGAGCTGGAAGGTCCAGTTCCGCCGCGGCTCGACCACCAGCCCGGAGATGGTGTCGTCGTCGCGCCGGGGCGCCCCGCAGTGCGGGCACTGTGGAGACTGCTCCGGGAAGGGCGTGCCGCAGGCCTGGCAGACGGTCATGAAGCCGGTCGTTCGCGCGTCCCGCTTTCGCCGGCGCGCGACGTAGAAGACGAGCTCCTGCGTCCCGAGGCGGATCCGATCTCCATCCTGCAGCGCGCGCTCGCCATCGACCCGCTCACCGTTCACGAGCACGCCGTTCCGGCTCCCGAGGTCGCGTACGACCGGCCCGTCGTCCGTCAGCACGATCTTCGCGTGCCGCCGCGAGACGAGCGGGTCCTCGATGGTGATGTGGCAGTCCGGGCTCCGGCCGAGGTCCACCTCGGGACCCCGCAGGTCGAACTCCTGAAGGAGGAATTTGAGCCGGTAGCGCGCCACGCAGGCTCAGTCTACCTCGGATTCCCCCCGAGCGGGGACACGAGGTGCCACTTGGGCCGCTGCGCCACGCGGGCCGCGCGGCGCGCTCCACGAACGCGAAACGGGCCACGGCGAAGCCCGCCGTGACCCGTCCGAGGCCAGCGCTCCGGCGCGCGCTTCACGCACGCCGAAGCTCCGGGAGCGCCGTCACTCGTCGTCGTCGGGCGCGTCCTGCCGGCGGCGGATGTTGCCCGTGATGCGGTCGACGATGTCCGGGTTCGCGTCCGAGTTCGCGGCCTCGTCCCCGTCACCCGTCACGGCGTCGACGAGCGCGTGACTCCGGCGACCGCGACGGCGCCGGTTCGTGCGCAGCTGGTCCAGACGAGAGAGCGTGCGCTTGTCCTCGAAGACCAGGCTGTAGAACCCGTAGAAGGTCGTGTTGTCCATGGCGCGGACGCGCGTCGTCTCGTCCTGCCACTCCATCCACTGCCGCTCGTCGGCGCCCTCGTCGGGCGCGCCCGTCGTCATGAGCCCTTCGCCGAAGCGACCCTGGAGCGCCTGCGTGAACTGCTCGAAGTCCGCCCCCTGGAAGACCGAAGCGTCGAAGGCGTGGAACCACTTCCAGAGGCGCCCCTGGATGAAGAAGTAGTAGTCGTCGCCGTTCTCGCCGCGCACGCGGAGCATCGCCTCGCGGTTGCCGTGCGTGAACTCGTCACGGAGGAAGCCCGAGTCGTAGCCGGTGGTCTGGCCGTTGAACTCGATGAAGCTCTCGCGCATGCGCCGGAGGATCTGGTCGCGCTGGTGGCGGAGCCGGTCCTCGGTCATGGCGTCACGCGCCTTGTTGATCCGCGGCTGGAACTCCGAGCGGATCTTCCGGCGGTGGTGCTCCATGAGCTTGTCCGGGCTCCAGCCCCACTCGATGCCCTGCAGCGCCGGACCGATCGCGTCGGACATGGGCGCGCGCTGGGGCTGCTGGGCCTGCCGTCGCCCTCGCCGACCGCGCCGCTGCGCGTCCGCATCCGCCGCCAAGCTGGCGACGACCCCGACGGCCAGCGCCGACGTCATCACCCCGGCGAGCACTCGCGAAAGCCGACTCCTCATGACTCCTCCAGACCGTTCTCCGCGGGGGCCCCGCGGTTGTGCCCGAGCCACCCCGGGCCACTCATCGGGCTACCTTCATCGAGCAACCAACCATCCAGCAACCCAGCATCCAGCATCCAATCCAGTGTGCCGCACCCCATGGGACGCTGCAGCGCGCGAGATCCTTGGCGTTTCGGCCCTGAATCGAGCGGCCGCGAAGATAGCACCCGCCTCACCACGCTCACAACGCCGCCGTCGAGGGCGACCCGTGCAGCCTTCGACGGGCGCAGGGAGCGAAAGATTCAGCGCCAAAGACTCCGCGCAGACGAGCGCGCGGGGGCATCGGCGCAGAGGAGGGCGGCGGCCGTGCCGGCGACCCGGCTCAGTGGGCCGCCGGAGGCGCGACCGGATCCTCGCCGCCCGAGTCCGGCGCCGGCCCCACCATGTCGAGGTAGAGGAGCGTGCCCCCCGCCACCGCGGCCGGCATGAAGAGCAGGTTCACGAAGGGAATGAAGAGGAAGAGCCAGACGCCCGTGCCGAAGCCGAAGAGCGTCATGAAGTTCGCCCGCGCGTGCGCGAAGCGCTCACCCACCTTCCAGCCGCGCCGCTCGGCCGGCCAGTCGATGTAGTCGAGGCCCCAGTACCAGGCCGTGAAGACGAAGGCGAAGATGCTGTAGAGCACCGAGCCGAAGCCGGGCACGGCGCACTGCAAGATCATCAGCGGCACCATCACCGCCAGGTAGAGCACCAGCTTCAGCAGCTCGAGCACGATGGTCCGGCCGATGTCTCGGGCGAAGACGCGCAGGCCCCCGGGGCTCTCCGCGCGCCCGGTCGCGAGCCGCTCCACGGCCTCGCTCAGCGCCCCGTTGAAGGGCGCCGCGATCACGCTCGTCAGGAAGAGGAGCACGATGATCGAGGCCACCCACATGAAGAGGGAGAGGAGCACCTCGACGAAGGAGTGGAAGAAGCGCGCCACGCCGTCGAAGAAGCCGTCCCCCTCGGGCTCGGCCCACCACTCGGAGATGATCTCGTCGGCGAAGCTCCAGCTCGCCCAGCTGCCGAGGCAGAACACCAGCAGCGTGATGAGGATCGGGAAGATCCAGATCTTCACGAGGCCCGGGTGCTTGGCGAAGACGAAGCTCACCCCCTTGAAGGGATAGGTGAGCCCGTTCCAGTAGCCGACCGGGGCGCGGGTCACGGCGCCGGCGGCGCGCTTGAGGGTGCTCGACATGTCTCGAGGGTCCTACGGGCGAGGCGCCCGTTTCCTTTCGTCCGTGCGGGGCGGGCCCGGCGAGTGTTCTCGCATCGACCGCCGCATCGCAAGGCGCGGGGGTCGACGTGGGGCGGGCCCCATGCTCAGCCGCCATGCTCAGCCGCCATGCTCAGCCGCCGCGTCAGCCACCGCTCAGGGCGCCGCCGAGGAAGGGCAAGAGCGAGCGCAGGTCCTGGTCGTTGAACCGGATCTGGAGACCCATGAAGAAGTCCGCGCTGTCGTTCAGCGCGTCGTCCACGCCGGCGACCACCCAGAGGCGGTTCACGATCTCGAAGGCGAGCCGCGCGCGGAGCCGCGGGAAGGTCTGCACGCCGATGGCGAAGATGTCCGTGTTCAGCTCGAGCCGGTCGTCGAAGACGTGCAGGTCGAGGCCGAGGCCGCCCGTCGACTCCATGATGCCGAAGCGGAAGGTCGCGAAGGAGATCCGCTTGGCGAGCTGGATCGTGAAGCGGAGCGCGTCCGAGCGCGTGACGCGCGTCTCCTGGTACTCGCGGGGCTCGTCGGGGAGCGGCGGGCTCCGGCGCACGGTGGTCTGCGTCGTGCTGATGGAGCCGCGCGGATCGTCGACGAGCTGGATGAGGAAGTAGCGGCCCTCGCGCGGGGCGAGGCGCAGCGAGAAGTACGTCTTGAAGGTGTTCGCGAGGAAATTGTACTCGCTCCGGAGCTCGACGATGGTCTGCAGCCGGGCGAGCCCACCGACGAGGTTGTTCACCCCCTCGATGGCCCCCTCGGCCTCCTCGATCAGCGTGTCGTCGCTGGTCAGCCGCCCGATGGTCCCCTCCCCGCGCGCCGTCCGATCGGTCACGACGCGCGCGTCCGCGAGCACCCCCTCGAGCTGCTCGGAGGCCCGCCGGATCGACGCCACCGTGTCGTCGACCTCCCCCACGGTGCGGTCGATGTCGGGCCGCCGCTCGTGGATGACGCCCCGCAGGTCGGACGTGATCTGCTCGATGTTCTCGAGCGCGGCCACGAGGCGCGGGCCGCCCTGGTCCGTCGTCGTCTCGATGTTCTCGAGGGTGCGCCCGACGACCTGCTCGTTCGCCTGGATCGTGCGGTTCACCCCCTCGAGGGCCTCGCTGAGATTCAGCAGCGCGGCCTCCATGCGGTCGCCGGCCTCGTCCGTGCCGAAGCTCCGCTCGAGCTGGGCCGTGACCGCGCTCACGTTCTCGGCGATCTCGTTGACCGTGTGGAGCACGTCGTCCGTGCCCACGGACTCGGAGGCCACCCGGAGCCGATCGCCGTCCTCCATGAGCGGCTCGCGGGTCGAGCCGGGGGTGATGGCGAGGATCTGCTCGCCGAGGAGCGAGACGGCGCGCATGGCCACCGTCGCGTCCTCGTGCAGCTCGACGTCGGCGTTGATCACGATGTCGACGCGGGCCTTGGCCCCCTCGAGGCCGATACGATCGATGTATCCGACCGGGATGCCGGCGATCACGACGCGGGACTTCTCGATGAGCCCCTGGGCGTCGTCGAAGAGCGCGTAGACGCGGTAGCCCTCCCCGGCCTGCGACTGCTCGTCCACGTAGCGGAAGATGGCGATCAGCGCGCCGACGCCGAGGAGCACCATCAGCCCGACCCGGGCTGCCTTCCACGTCTCCCGCATCGGCCGCACTATAGACGCAAGGGCGCGGCGAACGCATCCGCCGACGACACGCCTGGTGGAGCCCCGCCCGGAAAGCCCGGGCGCGCCCCGCGGACGCGTTGACCCTCGCCACCGGCCTTTGGCAATCTCCCCGCTGTGAGGCGCGTTCTCATGGCTTTCGGCCTCGCGGTGACGGTGCTCGGAGCGAGCTCGCTCGCCGCGTGCGGCACCGAGCCTCTCGGGGACAACCCCGTTCCCCCGGACCCCTCGATCGACGAGGACTTCTTCTTCTGTCGCATCCAGCCGGAGATCATCGCCACGCACAACTGCGCCTCCGGCGGCGCCGGCGAGGGGGGCAGCTGCCACACGGCCCGCTCGGCGCTCCGGCTCGACCCGGCCGGGGAGTCCGACCCGCCCCCGGCCTGCGACGAGGAGGGCGTCCTGCTCGAGGCGCCGCCCGAGTCCTACGAGAACAACCTGGAGAGCGTGCGCTTCACCATCCGGGCCGAGCCCCTGAGCAGCCCCTTCTACCAGCGCCCGGTGGGCATCGCCTCGCACCCGCGGGTGATCTTCGAGCCCTCCTCGACGGAGGCCGACCTCATCGTCGAGTGGCTCACCCGGGGTGCACCGTGATGGGGTGCACCGTGACGGGGAGCACCGTGATGGGGAGCACCGTGATGGGGAGCACCGTGACGGGGCGCCTCGTTCCGCCGCTGGCCCTCGCGCTCACTCTCCTCGGCCTCGGCGCTCCGGCGCCCGCCGCCGCCGACGACGAGGTCGAGGTCTACGCCCGCGTGGTGGTCGACTCGACGCCCCTCCGCAGCGGGCCCGGCAGCCACTACCGGCGCGTCGGCGTGGCCCTGCGGGGCGACACCTTCGAGGTCCGACGCCGCTCCACCTCCGGCTACTGGTTCCAGATCGAGCGCCCGGACGGCACGCTCGCCTGGGTCCTCGGCGACGCGGTCTACAACCACGAGGTCGGCGAGGTCGACGTCGGCGGCTCGAGCATCTTCGCGCCCCCGCCGTTGATGGACTCCATCGTCGAGATCGCCGCCGACTTCGGCGCGCTCGGGGGCGGCGGCTTCATGGCCGTGCGGCCGACCTTCCTGCTCGCGCCCCAGCTCGGCCTCGAGATCACCGGCGCGGCCTCGGTCTCGCGGGCGGGCCGGCTCTACCTCGCGGGCGTGGGCGGCGTGGTGAACGTCTTCCCGCGCTCGCCCGTGGTCCCCTTCATCGTGGTCGGCGGCGGCGCCGCCATCAGCGACGCGAACGCCGACACCTTCCTGCTCGAGTCCGGCGCGACGGGCATGGTCTACGGCGGCGGCGGGCTGCGCTTCGGCTTCAAGCAGCGCATCACGCTGCGCATCGAGGCCCGCGCCTACGCCTTCTTCGAGCCCGGGCGCTACAGCGCCCAGGAGGAATTCAGTGGTGGTCTCTCGGTCTTCTTCTGACGCCGGTGACCGGGCGCGGCCGACGGGGCTCGGGCATGCGCTCCGGGGCCTGCTCGTCCTGGCGCTCCTCGGGGCCTCGGCCTGCGTGACCGTGCGCCCGGACGAGAAGGAGTTCCTCGCGCAGCCCGCGATGACCTTCGGCAGCGAGGCCGAGGTGGGCGCGCAGGAGGACCACGTGCTGACCAACCGCGAGGGCTCGGCCGGCGCGGGCGGCTTCAGCGGGGGCGGCTGCGGGTGCAACTGAGCGGGCCCGAGCGGAGAGAGCGGCGGAGCACGGTCGTGCGCGGCTGGGGCGGCGCCTGCGTCGCGCTCGCCCTCCTCGCCGTCGCCGGGCCGGCCCGGGCCCAGGTCGACGTCTCGACGACGACCACCTACTACCGCGAGTCCGGCGGGGGCCTGAAGCACCAGGCCGTCACCCCGAACCTGCGCATCCGGGGCACGGTCCAGGACGTCGTGACGGTCTCCGCGGGCTGGGAGGCGGACATCGTGAGCGGGGCGAGCGTGGCCGTCGTGGACGCGCCCTCGGGCGAGGTCGACGCGATCACCAGCGCCACGCAGTGGGACGACATGCGCAACACGGTGACCGGCGGGGTCGGCGTGCGCAGCGACTTCGCGAGCCTCTCGGCGAGCTACACCTACGGCACGGAGAGCGACTACCGGAGCCACGCCTTCACGCTCACGGGCCGGGCCGAGCTCTTCGAGCGGAACACCACCGTCGAGCTGAGCTACGGGCGGGGCTTCGACCAGGTCTGCAACCTGCTCCAGCCGCGCGCCCAGGAGGCCGTCGATCGGCAGCGCATGCCCGGCTCGGACGGCTGCTTCGGCGGCGAGGATCGGGAGACCCTCGATCTCGACATCCACACGCTGCAGGCCGGCTGGACGCAGGCCTGGGCGCCGATCTTCGCGACGCAGCTGACGGTCACGGGCCAGGTGCTGAACGGCTACCAGGGCAACCCCTACCGCTCGGTCTGGCTCGGGCGCGCCGCCGCGCAGGAGCACCACCCGGAGAACCGGGTGCGCTACGCGGCGGGGCTCGGCATGCGCCTCTGGCTCCAGCCGCTCCGGGGGGCGCTCCAGCTCTTCGGGCGCGTCTACCGGGACACCTGGGACATCCTCAGCGCCACGGCGGAGCTCGCCTGGGAGCAGCGCCTCGCCGAGGGGCTGACGGTGCGCGTGCGGGGCCGCTACTACAACCAGACCGGGGCCCACTTCTTCAGCGACGACTACGCCCGTGAGCCACGCGGGCAGTACTTCACGGGCGACCGCGAGCTCTCGCCCATGTCGAGCTGGCTCGTCGGGGGGCACATCGCCTACGACATCCCGCCGGACGACGAGGGCGAGGTCGGCATCTTCACGGCGTTCCGGCTCGTCGCGAAGTTCGACTGGCTGAAGTACGACTTCCGCGACTTCCGCTACGGGCGCGTGGCCGTGCCGAACGACTGGGGCCTGGCGGCGACCCTCTCCCTCCAGGCGCAGTTCTGACGGCCGCTCCCGCACGGCCGCTCCCGCACGGCCGCCCCCGCTCGGCCGCTCCCGCACGGCCGCTCCCGCACGGCCGCTCCCGCACGGCCGCTCCCGCACGGCCGCTCCCGCACGGCTGCTCCCGCACAGCCGCTCCCGCACACACACCGCACGGCCGCTCCCGCACGGCCCGCACGGCCCGGCTCGCACGAGCGTCCCGATCGCAGGCGGCTCTCGAGCCTCCGACCGGGAGCGCGCGCCATGCCCTCGTCGGGAGGGCGCGACGCCTCCGCTCCAGGCCCGAGCCAGCCGTGACGCAGACGTGACTCACGCGCGCCGGAGGCTGGTTTCCGGGGGCGCACCCTGCTAAGCCCGGCGCCATGCCGGCGGGGGCCATCGACCTGGGGAGCGCGGCGACGCTCGGGGCGCTCCAGGGCCTGACGGAGTTCCTCCCCGTCAGCAGCAGCGGACACATCGCCATCGGGGCCATGCTCTTCGGCCTCGAGGACGCCCCGCTCACGCTGAGCATCGTGCTCCACGCGGGGACGCTCCTCGCGACGCTGATCCTCTTCGCCGGCGACATCCGGACGCTGACCGTGGACACGCTGCGCGGGCTGAAAGCGCCGCGCGAGTTCACCGCCACCGACTCGGGCAAGACCGTCCTCGGCGTCGTGATCGCCACCCTCCCGACGGTCGTCATCGGCCTCGGGCTCCGCGACTCGGTCGAGAGCTGGTCCCACGAGCCAGCCATCGTCGGCGCCTGCCTCCTCGTCTCCGCCGTCACCGTCTGGTCCACGCGCCGAGGCGGCGGCCGGGCGACGACGCTCAGCTGGGGCCAGGCCTTCCTCGTCGGCCTCGCCCAGGGCCTGGCGGTCCTCCCCGGCGTCTCCCGCAGCGGCTCCACCATCGCCGCCGCCATGCTCCTCGGCATGCGCGCCCCGGACGCCTTCAAGTTCTCCTTCCTCCTCTCGCTCCCCGCCGTGACCGGCGCCGTCGTCCTCGAGCTCGGCCGGGAGGGCGCCCTCGCCCACGTCCCGCCGGCCGTCTGGGCGGGCGGCGGCATCGCGCTCGTCGTGGGCGTGGTCTCCCTCGTGCTCCTCAAGCGCCTCGTCATCGGCGGGCGCTTCTACGCCTTCGCCTTCTATCTGGTGCCCGTGGGGCTGGCGATGATCGGCTGGGGCCTCTTCGGCTGACCCTCCTCGGGGAGGCTTGACGCCAGGAACCCAGCGAAGACCCTACGGGCGAAACGAGACGAAACATGGCCAACTCATACGCCGTCATCATGGCCGGAGGCTCCGGCACGCGGTTCTGGCCCGCCTCCCGGCGCGCTCGCCCCAAGCAGCTCCTGCCGCTCGCGCCGGGCGACGATCGCTCGCTGCTCCGCGCCACCGTGGAGCGCATCCGGCCGCTGGTGCCGGTCGAGCGGATCTACGTCGTCACCTCGGCGGCCCTCGCCGAGGCGACGGCGGCCGAGCTCTCCGAGCTCCCGCGGGAGAACGTGCTCGCCGAGCCCGTCGGCCGGAACACGGCGCCCTGCGTCGGCTGGGCCGCGGCGACCGTCCGCCGCCGGGATCCGGAGGGCGTGATGATGGTGCTCCCGGCCGACCACCACATCGGCGACCCGGAGGGCTACCGGGCCGTGCTCGAGAAGGGCCTCGAGGCGGCCGGCGAGGGCGCGCTCGTCACCGTGGGCATCGAGCCCACGCGCCCCGAGACCGGCTACGGCTACCTCGAGGTCGGCGAGGCGCTCGAGAGCGGCGTGCACCGGGCGCGGCGCTTCGTGGAGAAGCCGAACCGGCAGCGCGCCGAGCAGTTCCTCGCCGCCGGCGACTTCCTCTGGAACAGCGGCATGTTCTTCTTCCGCGCCGACAGCATCCTCGGCGCCATCGACGCACACCTGCCGGGCCTCGCCGCGGCGCTCGGGGAGTTCGACGAGGCCGCCGCCCGGGGCGAGGAGGCCACGCTCGTCGCGAGCCGCTACGCCGAGCTGCCGGCGGTGTCGATCGACCACGGGGTCATGGAGAAGGCCGACGAGGTGCTCGTCGTGCCCGGGAGCTTCGGCTGGTCCGACCTCGGCAGCTGGACGACGGCCTGGGAGCTCGCCGACAAGGACGAGGACGACAACGCGCTGCTCGCCGAGGCGGTGGCGGTCGACGCCAGCGGCTGCTACGTGAGCGCGCCGGAGGGCAAGCTCGTGGCCCTGGTCGGCGTGCAGGACCTGGTGGTCGTGGACACGCCGGACGCCCTCCTGGTGGTGCCCCGCGAGCGGGCCCAGGAGGTGCGCGCGGTCGTCGCGCGGCTGAAGGCCGAGGGCGACGAGCGAGCCTGAGCCCCCCACCCGGCGGCCCTTTCCGAGAGAGCACCATGAACCCGCACGTCTTCCGCGAGTACGACATCCGAGGCGTCGCCGAGCGCGACCTCACCGACGAGTTCACCCGCGCCCTCGGGCGTGCCCTCGGCACCTTCCAGATGCGCGCCGGCCACCGCCAGCTCGCCGTCGGGCGCGACTGCCGGACCAGCTCCGACCGGCTCCACGAGGAGCTCGTCCGCGGGCTCCTCGAGGCGGGCGTGCACGTCGTCGACGTGGGCGTGGTGCCGACGCCGCTGATGTACTTCGCCGTGCATCACCTCGACCTCGACGGCGGCGTCGAGATCACCGGGAGCCACAACCCGCCCCCCGAGAACGGCTTCAAGATGATGAAGGGGAAGGGGTCGCTCTTCGGGGACGACATCCGCGCGCTGAAGCGGATGATCGAGGAGGACGACTACGACCTCCCCGGCGGCGGCACGGTGGAGCAGGTCGACGTGCTCCCCTCCTACCTCGGCTTCCTCCGGGGCAACGTGCGCCTGGCGCGGACGGATCTGCGCATCGCCCTCGACGCGGGGAACGGCGCGGCCGGCCCCACGGCCGTGGCGGCCATGGAGGCGCTCGGTCTCGAGCCCATCGCCCTGCTCTGCAAGATGGACGGGCGCTTCCCCGTGCATCACCCGGACCCGACCGATCCCGAGAGCCTCGAGCTGCTCATCCGCAAGGTGAAGGACGAGGGGCTCGACCTCGGCATCGCCTTCGACGGCGACGGCGATCGCATCGGCGTGGTCGACGCCGAGGGCGGCATCCTCTGGGGCGACCAGCTGCTCACCCTGCTCTCGCGGGAGCTCCTGGCGGACCACCCGGGCGCGGCCGTGCTCGGCGAGGTGAAGTGCTCGCAGACGCTCTACGATGACATCGCGAAGCACGGCGGGCGGCCCATCCTCTGGAAGACCGGGCACTCGCTCATCAAGACGAAGATGAAGGAGGAGGGCGCGCTCCTCGCCGGCGAGATGAGCGGGCACCTCTTCTTCGCCGACCGCTACTACGGCTTCGACGACGCCGTGTACGCGGCGGCGCGGCTCCTCGAGCTCCTCGCGCGGGCCGACCGGCCGCTCCACCAGCTGCTCGTGGACGTCCCGGAGACGCACACGACGCCAGAGCTGCGGGTGGAGTGCCCGGACGACGAGAAGTTCGCCGTCGTCGAGAAGGTCCGTGACCGCTTCGCGGCCGAGCACGACGTGATCACCGTCGACGGCGCCCGCATCCAGTTCGGAGACGGCGCCTGGGGTCTCGTGCGTGCGTCCAACACGCAGCCGGTGCTCGTGCTCCGCTTCGAGGCCCGCACGCCCGAGCGCCGGGACGCGATCCGCGCCGAGGTCGAGCAGGCCGTCGCCGAAGCCCGCGCCTGAGCGCCGCCGTCGCGCTCGCGCCGGGCGAGCGCGCCCTCCGACTGCTCCCTCCGACCGCGCCGCGCTCAGTACCCGGCGGAGAACGCGAAGCCCTGGGCGCCGACGTCTCCGCCCCGGATCTCCCGCGCCACGAGGAAGCGATCGTTCGGGGTGACGCCGAGCAGCGCCCGGCCGACGGCGCTCCCGAGGCTCGTGGTCTCGAGCGCCCCGTCCGCGCGCAGGACGAGCAGCGCGACCTCCGGATCCCCCTCGTCGCCGTAGCCGAGGAAGGCCACGTCTCCTGCGCCGTTCATCCGGCCCGCCTCGACGAAGGCGCTCCGGCCGTCGGTGAGCGTGAAGGTGGTCGGGCTGCCCCACTCGGTCCCGTCGTGGAGCCGGGACGAGTAGACCCGGTCGTCCCCGAGCTGCGTGCTCACGACGCGGAGCCCCGCCGCGGACGCGAAGAGCCCCGTCGACTCGCCGCCTGCGAAGTCCGCGCCGGCGAGGACCTCGCTCGCGCTCCAGCTCCCCTCGACCCAGCGGGCGACCTGGACCCCCGCGCCGTTCACCCAGGCCACGGCGAGCGCCGAGGGGTCGCCGGCGAGCGAGTAGCTCCGGTCGGCCTCCGTCAGCGCGCCGAAGGGCTCGGTCACGGCGCTCCAGGTGCCTCCGGCGTGCACCCGCGCCCGATAGGTGCGCTCCTCGCTCCCGTTCTCCTCCAGGAAGACCACGAGGTGGCCCGTCGGCCCCGCCGTCGCGCGGACGGCCTGGAGCGTGGACGCGGTCTCCTCGCGAAGCGCCGACGGGCTCCCGAACCCCGCGTCGAGATCCGTGAGCACCGCGGCGCGGAGGTCGCTCGTCGCGCCGACCCAGGTCGCGACCACGGCGTCGTCGTTGGCGCTGAGCGCGAGGGAGGGGCCGTCGTCGAGCTGGGTGAGGGCGTCGTCCTCGAGCGTGATGGGATCGCCCCAGCCGCCCGAGCCGGTGTGGATCGCCGCGCGAACGATGCCCTCCGCGCCGGTGCGCTCCTGCCAGAGAGCCACGAAGCCCGCGCCGAAGGGCACGAGGCGCGGCGTGAGCAGCCAGTCCTCGGTCGACGCGATGAGCTCCGATACGGACCAGGTGCCGGCCGCGTCGCGGTGCAGGAGCCGCAGTCCGTCGGGGAGCGCCGAGCCGCCGAGGTCGTAGGTCGAGGCGACGGCGACGGCGCCGCCCCGGGCCGCGGCCACCTGCCCCCGCGCGCCCGATGAGGCGGGCACGGGCTCGGGCGCGGCCAAGGCCCCGGAGGCGTCGGCGTCGAGCACCACGGCGATGGCCCGCTCGAGGTAGGCGCGCCCCCAGACGAGCGTGGCTCCCCCGTCGCCGTCGGCGGTGAAGAGGGGGCTGACGCCCGGGGTCGTCCAGTCCGCGGGGGCGGTGCTCTCGAAGCCCGGCCCCGCGGCGCCCGCGGCGTCGAGGGTCGCGACGAAGGCGTCGCTCGGCGAGAAGTCGCCGTGGATCAGGAGGGGGCCGCCGAAGCCCCCGACCGCCGGCGCGCTCGTGTCTCGCCCCTCCGCCACGAGCGGCATCTGCGTCCCGGGGGCCACGCCGGCGACGGCCGCGCCCGCGTCCAGGGTGGCGGTGGCGTAGCCCCCGCCGCGCAGCGGGCTCCCCCAGGCCAGGAGCAGCGCGTCCCCCTCGCGGATCGCCGCGATGGGTAGCTCGCGGACGTCCGCGAGGGAGCCGGTCGTGCTCCCGAGCGTGACCGGGTCGGAGACGAGGATCCCGTCGTCCGCGTCGAAGCCGACGCGCACGCCGAGCAGGTCCCAGTCCACGACCGTGCTCGAGCGATCGCCGCCCGGCCCCTCCCAGAGCAGGACCAGCACTCCGTCGGGGAGGCTCAGGGTCCCGGAGAGCACCGAGTGATCCTCGGCGCCCGGCGGGAGGCGCAGGTCCACGGCGGTCCAACCGTAGGTGCCGCTCCCGTCTCCGCTCTGGTCGTGGCGGACGAGGGCCTCGACCTGGAAGCGGAAGCCCACCGAGCCGCTCGTCCAGTCGAAGGGCGCCACGACGTGCGTCCCGTCGCCCGCGACGTGCGGGTGGTCCTGCGGGCGGCGCCGGGCGTTCGGCACCTCCGTCCAATCGTAGCTGGAGCCGTTCCAGGCGGCCTCGAGGAGGAGCGCACGGCTCGCCGTCGCGAAGAACACCCGGTCGCCCTGCACGTGGGCGACCGCCTCCTGGAGGTTCTGCGAGGGGACGATGCCGTCCTGAACGACCCCGTCCACGACGGCGTTCATGGGGAGCCCGAAGCTGTTCTGGACGCCCACGTAGCGTCGCGGGCCGTGGCCCACGAAGAGGTAGCCAGGGGCCGTCACCGGTCCCATGCGCCCCAGCGCGTCCTGCCAGGCGCCGCCGGTGAACTCCCGGTAGAGGGACAGGTTGGCGCTCTGGTGGTTCCAGGCCGCGAGGAAGCCCCCCGCGCCGTCGCCCACCACGTGCGGGTAGAGGATGTTGGCGTCCACGCCCGTGAGGCTCGAGCCGCTCGGGAGGACGTCGAGCTGCGCCGCTTCTTCCCAGCCGCCGGTCTCGGTGAAGCGCTCGGCGAAGAGGTCGTCGCCGTTGTCGCAGCCCGCCCGCCGGCACGACACGTAGACGACCATCGCCGCGTCTCCGCTCGCCGCGAGGCGTGCGTCGCGCCCGGGCAGGAGCCGCGGCGTCCCCCACGCCTCCGCGCCCGGATCGTAGACCGTGACCCAGGCCTGCTCGCCCGCCGTCGTCGCGCGATGGAGCGCCACGCCGAAGCCGCCGCTCGTCTCCACGAGGATCGGCGCCCCGACGTTCGAGGGCACCCCGCCGGCGGGCACCGAGAGCTCCGTCGGAGCAGACGGCCAGCCCGAACCGGCATCCGTGCCTCCATCGCTCGCGCCCGCGTCCCTACCGCCATCCTCCACGCTGCCATCGGTTGGGACGTCGGCGTCCGGGCCGGCGTCCAGACCCGCGTCGAGGACCGAGCCGTCGTCGTCTCCGCAGGCGACGAGCAGGAGCAGGGCGAGGCAGGCGGCGGGCTGGCGCATGGTGTATTCTTACACCAAGGGCAGCCCCCCCGAGAAGCTCGCCGGGTCAGCCGGCGAGGTCTTCGACGACGACCTCGGCCTGCTTCTTCCCGTCCTCGCCCTCGCGCCAGTCGCTCGGCCCGACGAAGACGCGGCGCGGCGGCTCCCCTTCGACGTAGACGAGCAGCTCCACGGGCGCGTCGGTCGGCAGGTCCTCGACCCGGGCGCTCCCGAAGCCGATCAGCTGGAAGACCCGCGCCCCCGGCGGCGTGGTGATCACGCGCACCCGCCCGAGCTCGCCCGTGGGCGTGCCCATGGCGTCGCGCTCGAGCCGCGACTCCCCGAGGACCAGGCGGTCGAAGGCCATCTCGTCCTCGCCCGTCTGCATGCCGAGCTCGTAGAGGAGCCCATCGTCGGCGGGCGTCCAGGTCGCGTCCGCCGGCACGACGGCGCGGGTCGGCGCCCGGCCATCGGCGACGGCCACGAACTCGTGAGCCACCCCGGCCGGCAGGTTCTCGGCCGTCGCCGGCCCCCGCCCGATGAAGAGGAAAATCTGCGCCCGCGACGCCTCGGGCACCCGCACGCTCAGCGAGCCATAGCGGGCGCGGAGCTCGGCCTCGGCGGCGGCCCGCTCCTCGGCGCGCTGGCGCTGCCGCTCCGCCTCCTCGGCCGCCTCGTCCACCACCGGGGCGTTGCCGGTCAGCCGATCGATCACGTCCGGCCGGAACACGGCCACCGCGGCGGCGCCGAGCCCGATCACGAGCAGCACGCCGAGCACGGCGAAGCCCATGCCCCGCTTGCCCCCGCCGGCGTCGATCTCCTCGAAGCCGTCGAGGTCTGGCCCGGCCGCCGGCGGCGCGCTCGAGCTCGGCAGCCCCGCGGGCGGCCGCGGGCGCGGGCGACTCGTCTCGCGCACGGGCGCGAGGGGCGTCGGATCGGCGCGCGGCGGCCGGGCCTCCTTCGGGACCGGCCCGGGCTTCGGCGCCCGGACCCGTGGCGCCGGCTCGGAGACGGGCGTCGGCCGCCCGCTCGGGCGGTCGGGCGGCTCGCTGGCCGGCTTCTTCGCGGGCGGGCTCTTCGCCGATGGCCTCTTCGCGGACGGCGCCTCGCGCACGGCGCGCACGTCCCGCTTGGCCGTCACCTCCTCGAAGGGCACGACCGGGTTGCCCTCGGCGTCCAGGGCCGGCAGCTGCGAGGTCGGCAGCTCGTCCTCGTCCGGCTCCGCCCCGTCGAGGAAGGCGTCCAAGTCCGCGTCGAGCATGTCGAGCGGGTCGCCGCCGGGGGGCGGCCGCGAGGACTTCCGCGGGGGGCGCTTGGCCTCGCGCACGAGCCGGCTGAGCACGCGGCGCGCGGCGGCGCGGTTCAGCGGCACGAGCGAGGCCTCGAGCTCGTCCCGGAGCCGGCGCAGATCCCAGCGCCCGTCCGAGGGCCCCTGCTCGACGAGCTGGAGCAGCACCGGCGGAACGCCCGAGCCCGCCGCCACCAACAGGCGCGCGAGGACCTGCACCACCGAGCGCGCCGACTCGCCGCTCCCGGCGCTGTGGGGCGGCGCGTAGACCGTGATGCTGCCGTCGTCGCCGATGCGCACCTCTTCGGCCTTCACGATGGCGGGCCCCTCGAGCACCTTCTCGCAGGTCTCGAGGGCGATGAACGCGCCGATCTCGAAGGGCAGGCGGCCATCCCGCTTCTGCAAGAGGGTGACGAGCTCGGCCACGCTGGTGCCCATCAGAGCGCTCACGCGGCGGACTCCGTGGGCGGGCGCACGCAGACGCCCCGGGCGAGCAGGTGCTCCTTCACCTCGGCGATGGTGAAGTGACCGTCGTGGAAGATGGAGGCCGCGAGCGCCGCGTCGGCGCCGCCCTCCTCGAGGCCGGCGCGCACGTGCTCGAGCGTGCCGACCCCGCCGGACGCGATCACGGGCACGGGCACCGCGTCCGCCACCGCGCGCGTCAGCGCAAGGTCGTAGCCGTCCCGCGTCCCGTCCCGGTCCATCGACGTGAGGAGTATCTCACCTGCGCCCAGCTCGGCCACTTTCCGCGCCCAGGCCAGGGCGTCGAGCTCCGCCGAGCGCCGACCGCCGTGGGTGAAGACCTCCCAGCCCGCGCCGACCCGCTTGGCGTCGATGGCGACCACGATGGCCTGCGCGCCGTAGGCGTGACCGACCTCGGCGACGAACTCGGGGCGGCGCACGGCGGCGCTGTTGATGGAGACCTTGTCCGCGCCCGCGTGGAGCAGGTCGCGCACGTCGTCGCGCGTGCGCACGCCCCCGCCGACCGTCAGGGGCACGGCGACCTCGCGGGCCGTGCGCTCGACCATGTCGAAGAGCGTGCGCCGCTCCTCGTGGGAAGCGGTGATGTCCAGGAAGCAGATCTCGTCCGCCCCGGCGTCCGAGTAGGCGCGCGCCAGCTCCACGGGATCGCCCGCGTCCCGGAGCCCGACGAAGTTCACGCCCTTCACGACGCGGCCGTTCTTCACGTCGAGGCAGGGGATGATCCGCTTGGCGACGCTCACGAGCCCTCCGCCGCGCGGAACGCCTCGTCCAGCGTGAAGGCCCCCGAGTAGAGGGCGCGGCCGCAGACCGTCGCGCGGACGCCGGCCTCCCGGAGCGCGACCAGGTGCGCGAGGCTGCCGATGCCTCCGCTCGCGATCACGGTCACCTCGACCTGGCGCTGGAGCGCCGCCGTGCCCTCCACGTCCGGGCCCTCGCGCGTGCCGTCGCGGTCGATGTTCGTGTAGAGGATCGCGCCGACCCCCCAGCCGCTCACGTCGGCCGCGAGGGCCTCGGCGCGGACGCCGCTCCCCTCGAGCCAGCCCTCGACGGCGACCTCGCCGCCGCGGGCGTCGATGGCGACGACCACGCCCCCCGGGCGCGCGTCGCAGAGGCGCCGGACGAGGCCCGGGTCCTTCACGGCCGCCGTGCCCATGACCACGCGCTCGGCGCCGGCGTCGTACCAGCGGCGCGCGGCCGCCTCGTCGCGCACGCCGCCCCCGACCTGGACCCGGAGCGAGGTGGCGCCGAGGATGGCCTCGATGGCCGGGACGTTCCCGGGGCGGCCGTCCCGCGCGCCGTCGAGGTCGACCACGTGGAGCCGCGCCGCGCCGGCGTCCTCGAAGGCCTTCGCCATCTCGGCGGGCGCGTCCGAATAGACCGTCACGTCGTCGTAGCGCCCCTGCGTGAGGCGGACGACCTGGCCGTCCAGCAGGTCGATGGCGGGGATGAGCTCCATCTTCAGATCTCGAGGAAGCGGGTGAGGAGCCGGGCGCCGCGGCGCTGGCTCTTCTCGGGGTGGAACTGGCAGGCGAAGAGCGGCCCGCGGGCGAGGGCGGCGCAGAAGGGGCCACCGTAGTCGGCGGTGCCCACGGTGAGCGCCGGATCGTCGGGGACGCAGTAGTAGCTGTGGACGAAGTAGTACCAGGCGCCGTCCTCGAGGAGCGGGTGCGCGCCGCGGACGACGCTCCAGCCCATGTGCGGCACCTTCAGGCGTCGGCCGGCCTCGTCCTCCCGGTCCGCCGGGAAGCGTCGGACCTCGCCGGCGATGGCGCCGAGCCCCGCGGCGCCGGGGGCCTCGTCGCTGCGCTCGAAGAGGAGCTGCATGCCGAGGCAGATGCCGAGGTAGGGGCGGCCGGTCTCCAGGAAGGCGCGGATGGCGTCGCCGGCGCCCTCCGCGAGCCGCTCGGCGCCCTCCGCGAAGGCGCCCTGCCCCGGCACGACCAGGCGCTCGGCGGCGGCGGCCTCGGCGGCCTCCGAGGTGATCGTGGGGTGGGCGCCGGCGCGCTCGAAGGCCTGGGCGACGCTGTGGAGGTTGCCGAGCCCCAGGTCGAGGATGGTCACACGGGCCATCAGTCGGTCAGCGTGCCCTTCGTGGAGGGCACGGCCCCGGCGGCGCGGGGGTCGAGCTCGGTCGCCTGGCGCAGGCTCTTGGCGAAGGCCTTGAAGCAGATCTCGATGATGTGGTGGAGGTTGTCGCCGGCCTGCAGGTGGAAGTGCAGGTTGCACTGGGCGCCGCGGGCGAAGCCCTCGAAGAAGACCTCGGCGAGCTCCGTGTCGAAGTCGCCGACCTTCGCCTTGGGCATCGGCACCTCCCAGACGAAGAAGGTCCGCCCCGAGAGATCGAGGGCGCAGGTCACGCAGGCCTCGTCCATGGGGAGCGTCGCCCAGCCGTAGCGGCGGACGCCCTTCTTGTCGCCGAGGGCCTCGGCGAAGGCCTTGCCGAGGGTGATGGCGAGGTCCTCGGTGGTGTGATGCCCGTCGATGTGCACGTCGCCCTCGGCGTGGACCTCGAGGTCGAAGAGCCCATGGCGCGAGAGCTGCTCGACCATGTGCGTGAGGAAGCCGAGGGGCGTCTCGATGGCGTGCTGGCCGCGGCCGTCCAGATCGAGGGCGACGCGGATGGCGGTCTCGCTGGTCTTTCGCTCCAGCTCGGCACGGCGCGACATGGGCGAACCGTAGCACCCGCCGGCCCCGCCGCATGCCGCCTTCGTGGTCGCCTGCGGCGCCCGTGAAGGCGGTGGGGGTCGGGGTTTCGTCGCTTCCGGCGACGACCGGCCGTTGGCCGGGGGGATCGGGGAACTCGGCCATGGTGGGCGAGGGGGTTGCTCCTGGACCTCGTCCGCCGCGACGGCGCGGCGCGGGTCGCACGGCTGGCGCTCGGCCCGGGTTCGCGCTGCGGCTGGGCTCGGGCTGCGGCTCGGGCTCGCGCTGCGGCTTGGGCTCGGGCTTCGGCTCGGGCTCGGGCTGCGGCTTGGGCTCGGGCTCGCGCTTCGGCTCGGGCTTCGGCTCGGGCTGCGGCTTGGGCTCGGGCTGCGGCTTGGGCTCGGGCTCGCGCTTCGGCTCGGGCTGCGGCTTGGGCTCGGGCTGGCACTCGGGCTGCGGCTTGGGCTTGGGCTCGCGCTCGGGCTCTCGCCCCGGCTCCGCCTCTCAGCGCCGCTTCCGCGCCGCGATCTTCTCTTCCACCAGCGCAATCTTCGCCTGGATGATGTCGCTCTCCGGGTCGTGCCCGAGCGCGATCTTCAGGTTCAGCTTCGCCGTGTTCCAGTCCTCGCGCTTGATGGCCAGGTCGGCCTTCCGCACGAAGGGGTGCGCCTTCCGGCTCACCTTCTGCGAGCCGCTCCCGGGCCGCCGCTTCCGCGGGCCCTGCTCCTCGGCGGCGAGGCGGAGCTTCCCCTGCTGGAGCCCCTCGTCGTAGCGCTTCCGGGTCTGGGGCTCGGAGAGGATCCGGTAGGCCTCGGCGCCGCGCCGGAAGATCTGCGCCGCCCGGGCCGCCTTGGCCGGGTCCTCGCCGCTGTGGTTGTCCGGGTGGAACTTCAGCGCGAACGTGTGGAAGGCCGCGCGGATCTGATCGGCCGTCGCGGAGGGCTCGAGGCCGAGCAGCGTGTAGTAGTCGAGCTGGTCGAGCCGGTCGCTCACGCCTGCGCCCCTCCGGCGAACTTCTCCTCGAGGCGCTGCTGCATCTCGTCGATGTTCTCGTCCTCGACCCCGCCGATCAGCTGGATCCGGATCGACTGCTGCCGGCCCGTGTTCTTGTCCACGGCGCGCACGGCGAGCGTGCCGTCGGCGTCGATGATGAACGTCACCTCGATCTGCACGGCCCCGCGCCGGCCGGGCGCGATGCCGTCGAGCTGCACTTCGCCGAGGAGCTGGTTCTCGTCGAGGCGCCGCGACTCGCCCTGGCAGATCTTCACGACGACCTCCTCCTGGTCGTCCATGCCGGTCGAGAAGATGCGCGTCTGCTCCGTCGGGATGGCGGAGTTGCGCTTGATGATGTGCTCGCAGTAGCCGGAGACGGTCTCGACGCCGAGCGAGAGGGGCGTGACGTCGAGCAGGAGCGGCGGCGCGACCGGATCCGCCTGGGGCGCGAAGCCCGGCGGCGGCCCCGCGAGCCCCGGCCCGCCCGCCGGGGGCGGCTCGTCGAAGACCAGGCCGCCCTGCTCGTGGGGCGCGGGCGCGGCCTCGGGGGCGCCGAAGCCGGCCGGGTCCAGGGCCGGCGGCGGAGCGTCGTCGGGCAGCGGCAGGTCGATGTCGAGCCCGGGCAGGTCGCCGCTCGGCTCGCTCGCGTCGCCGATGACCATCGCCGGGCTCGGCTGGATGGCTTCCCGGGCCTCGTTCAGATCGGCCGGGACGGGCGGCAGGCCGGTGCTCTCCTCGCTCGGCTTGGCGAGCGAGACCTCGGAGGGGGGCGGCGGAGGCGGGGGCGGCGGCGCGGGGCGCTGGGTCGGCGGCTTCGCCCCGGGGCCCGCCCCCATGAGCGTCCGCTTCCGAGCGGCGGCGGCCGGCGGGGGCGGCGGCGGCGGAGGCGCGTAGCCGGCCGCCCGCGGATCCCCTTTCACCTGCACCTCTTCGACGGCCGCCGCCGGGCGCATGCCCACCTGGCTCACGCGCCGGAGCGTGACGCGCCCCAGCCGGCTCTTCGCCCGGCTCGTCGCGAGCGCCTGCCCCTGGAGCGCCGCGCCCTGTGCGACGACGAGGTCCGGGTCGATCGTCGCGAGCGGCTGCTTCCCGAAGTAGTCCTCGACCATCCGGTGCACGAGCGGCATGCGCGTCGAACCGCCCACCAGGATCACCTGGTCGATCTGCGTCGGCCGCACCCCGGCGACGTTCATCGCCTCCTCGCAGACGTCGAAGGCCCGCGCGAGGAGCGGCATGGCCATCGCCTCGAGCCCCTGGCGGCTGAGCCCGAAGGTGAGGTCGAGGCTCACGCCCCCCTCCCCGTAGGCGAGCTCCTCGATGCGGAGCTGCACCTCCTCCTCCGCGGAGAGCTGGCACTTGGCCCACTCCGCCGCGGCGCGGAGCCGCTCGTAGGCCTGCCGATCGCCGCGCGGGTCGTAGCGGTGATGCGCGAGGAAGGCCTCGGCCATCTGCTCGGCGATGAGCTGATCGATGTCGTCGCCGCCGAGGTAGGTGTCGCCGGCCGTCGCGACCACCTCGAAGACCTCGCCGGCGAGCTCGAGGATGGTCACGTCGAAGGTGCCGCCGCCGAGGTCGAAGATCGCCACCCGCTCGCGCGAGCCGCTCCCGTAGCCGTAGGCGAGCGCCGCTGCCGTGGGCTCGTTGAGGATGCGCAGCACCTCGAGCCCGGCGACGCGGCCGGCCGCCTTGGTCGCGCTCCGCTGGAGCTCGTTGAAATTCGCGGGAACGGTGATCACGGCGCGCGTGCACGGGCCGCCGGTGGCGAGCTCGGCCACGCGGCGCACCTCGCGGAGCACGAATGCGCTGATCTCGCTCAGCGTGTAGGTCTCCCCGCGGGAGGCGACGAGCACGCCGCCGGAGGCGCTCGGCGCGAACTCGAAGGCGAAGCGCTCCTTGGCCCGCTGCACCTCGCGGCTCTCGAAGGGGCGGCCGATGAGGCGCTTGACCGAGTAGACCGTGTTCTGCGCGTCGAGGAGGCGGCGATCGCGCGCCGCCCGGCCGACGAGGACCTCGCCGCTCGGGTGGAAGCTGACGACCGAGGGGATGAGGCGGTGGCCCTCCGGGGTCGTGAGCACATCGATGCCGGCATCGCCCGCGACGGCGACGACCGAGTTGGTCGTGCCGAGGTCGATGCCGAGAACCGGGCCCTTCATCGCCGGAGCTCCGAAGGGACGGGGCCGGGAGAGGTCTCGGACACAGCTACGAAAACCACGGGCGGAAGGTTACGCCCTTCGCGCCGCCCGGAGAAGGGCGGCGTGAAGGAGCTGCGCTCTCGGACAACGGGGACGGCTCGAAAGACGGGGGCCGGCTCCGGCGGCGGCGCGAGCCCGCGAACCCGGCCCGCGCTCGACGGGCGAGCGCGACGCCATGGGACGCCATGGGACGCCGGCTCGACCGGGCGGGGTCCTCCGCCAGCGCGGGTGCTCGACCATTCGGCTCGCGACGTGACGACCCTCCGCCGGGGCGCCGCAGCAGCCCGCGGAGGGTCGCCCCGGGGCCTCTCACTCCGGCGTGTCGTCGCCCTCGGGGGCGTCCATCTCCCCCTCGCCGTCCTCGCCGCCGGCCTCGTCTCCCTCGCTCGCCGCGTCGGCCTCGGCCTCGGCGGGCTCGCCCTCGCCGCTCGCCCCGGACTCCGCGGCCTCGGCGGCCGCCGCCTCGGCCTCCGCCTCTTCGAGCTCGTCCGCCTCCTGCTTGGAGATGGGCTCGATGTCGACGACCTTCTCGCCCTCGAGGAGCCGGATGACGATCACGCCCTGCGTGTTCCGCCCCGCCTCGCGGATCTCCTCGACCCGCGTGCGGATGATCTGGCCGCCGTTCGTGATGACCATCAGCCCGTCCTCGGGGTCGACCAGCCGCGCGCGCACCACCTCGCCGTTCCGATCCGAGGACTGCATCGCGACGATGCCGAGGCCGCCGCGGCCCTGCACCTTGAAGCTCCGGTCGGACTGCGCCTCCCCGCTCTCGTCCTTCGTCATCAGCGGCGTCCGCTTGCCGTAGCCGTTCTCGCTGATGCAGAGGAGCTGCTGCCGGTCCTCGTCGTCGATGATGTCCAGGCTGACGACCCGGTCTCCCTCGCGGAGCGCGATGCCCTTCACGCCGCGCGAGCCGCGGCCCATGGGGCGCACGTCGTCGATGTCGAAGCGGATCGACATGCCGTGGGCCGTGCAGAGGATCACCGTCTGGCCGTCGGCCACGATGCGCGCCGTGAGTAGCGCGTCCCCGTCGGCGATGCCCACGCCGATGATGCCGGTCTGGCGGATGTTCGCGTAGGCGCTCAGCGCCGTGCGCTTCACGATGCCGCCCTTGGTCGCCGTCAGGAGGTAGCCGTCCTCGACGAACTCGCGGATCGGCAGGATGGCCGCCACCGTGTCGTCCGGCTCGAGGCCGACGAAGTTCACGACGGGCCGCCCCGGCGAGGTGCGCGCCATCTCCGGGATCTCGTAGACGCGCTTCAGGAACGCCTTGCCGTTGCTCGTGAGGAAGAGCAGGTGCGCGTGGGCGTTCACGGCGAAGACCCACTTGGCGAAGTCCTCGTCCTTCGTGCTCATCGCCCGCTTGCCCTTGCCGCCGCGGGTCTGGGCCCGGTACTCGCTCAGCGGGACGCGCTTGATGTAGCCGCGGTTCGTGACCGTGACGACGACCTCCTCGTCGGCGATCAGATCCTCGATGCTGATCTCGCCTTCGGCCTCCACGATCTCCGTGCGGCGCTCGTCGCCGTACTTCTCGCGGATCTCCTCGAGCTCGTCCTTGATGACCTGCATCAGGAGCTCGTCGCTCCCGAGGATGGCCTTGAGGCGCGCGATGGTGTCGCAGAGCTCGCCGTACTGGGTCGCCAGCTTCTCGCGCTCGAGGCCCGTCAGGCGCGAGAGGCGCATCTCGAGGATGGCCTTCGCCTGGATCTCGCTCAGGTAGTAGGTGCCCTTCGCCTTCGCCTCCGCGATCTCCTCCTCGGGACGGCCCGCGCGGCGCACGAACTCCTCGAGGCCGGGCAGCGGCAGCTTCATGAGGGCGAGCTTCGCCTCCTCGGCGTCGCGCGACTCGCGGATGGTCTTCACGACCAGGTCCACCTCGGTCACGGCCATGCCGAGGCCCTCGACGCGGTGCCGCTCCTTCTCCGCCTGCCGCAGCTCGTAGCGCGTGCGCCGGGTGACGACCTCGCGGCGGTGCTCGATGAAGTGGCGGAGCGTGTCCTTCAGGGAGAGCAGGCGCGGCCGCGAGCCGACGATGGCGAGGCAGTTCACGCCGAAGGTGCTCTGCAGCGCCGTCATCCGGTAGAGCTTGTTGAGGACGATCTCGCCGTGCGCGTCCTTCTTGAGCTCGATGACCATGCGCATGCCGTCGCGGTCGCTCTCGTCGCGCAGATCGCTGATGCCCTCGACGCGCTTGTCGCGCACGAGGTCGGCGATCTTCTTGAGCAGCTCGGCCTTGTTGACCTGGTAGGGCAGCTCCGTGACCACGATCTGCTCGCGGTCCTTCTTGCCCTTGATGGGCTCGATGTTCGCCCGCGCGCGCATGACCACCCGGCCCCGGCCGGTGGTGAAGGCGTCGTGGATGCCCTTCTTGCCGTAGATGAAGCCGGCCGTCGGGAAGTCCGGGCCCTTCACGCCGAGCCGCCCCGTCTCCGGGTCGTCGACCATGAGCTGCTCGACCGTCAGCTCGGGATCGTCGATGAGCCGGATGGTGGCGTCGATCACCTCGCGCAGGTTGTGCGGGGGGATGTTCGTCGCCATGCCGACGGCGATGCCGCCGGAGCCGTTCACGAGGAGGTTCGGGACGCGGCTCGGGAGGACGAGGGGCTCCTGCTCCGAGTCGTCGAAGTTCGGGCCGAAGTCGACCGTCTCCTTCTCGATGTCCGCCAGCAGCTCGGAGGCGAGCCGCGACATGCGGACCTCCGTGTAGCGCATGGCGGCGGGCGGGTCGCCGTCGACCGAGCCGAAGTTGCCCTGGCCGTCGACCAGGGGCGCGCGCATGGCGAAGTCCTGGGCCATGCGGACGAGGGCGTCGTAGACCGCGCTGTCGCCGTGCGGGTGGTACTTGCCGAGGACGTCACCGACGATGCGGGCGCTCTTCTTGTACGAGCTGCTCGCCGTCACCTTCTGCTCGTGCATCGAGTAGAGGATTCGGCGGTGCACCGGCTTGAGGCCGTCACGGACGTCCGGGATGGCCCGCCCGATGATGACGCTCATGGCGTAGTCGAGATACGAGCGCCGCATCTCGTCTTCGATGGTGACCGGCAGCTTGTGGGACATGGATTCTCTCTGAAGGCGTGTGGGCGGGAGCCGGGAGGGGCCCCGTTCACCGGCGGTGAGTGGAGCGGGACGCTACCACCGCGGTCGCGCACGCGCACGCACGCACGCGGTTAATAAGGTGCGCCTCCGAGAGGCTCGCTCTGCCAACTCGTCGCGGGGTCGCCAACCAGGTTGGCGTTGGAAAGCCGGACCCCGCGAAACGACTGCCTTTTCGCAGCGGCCGTTCGGTTGCATGCTGATGATCACGGACGATTCATGACGCGCTCCTTCTTCCTCTCCCGCGCCCGCACGGCGATCGCAGCCGCCCTGCTCGTGGGCGCCCTCCTCCCGAGCGGCTGCACGACGACCTCGTCGCCGACGCTGCCGATCCCGCCGCCCGAGGCGCTCTCGAGCGCGCCGGACGCGGAGGGCTTCGTGACCATCGAGGGCGACGGGGCCATCGAGGGCGCGCAGGTGCTCGCGTACAACGAGCAGCTCGAGCTCGGGGTCATCGGCGTCGCGGACGACATGGGACGCTTCACGCTCCGGCTCCGCGCCGAGGTCGGGCACACGATCCTGGTGTGGCAGCGGCTCGGGACCGAGAGCGGCCAGCTCCGGACCCTGATCGTGCCGCGCGAGTAGGAACGCGGCTTCCGCTCGCTCCTGCGGGCTCCTGGCGTCTCGCCCGGGACGCTCGTCGGGGGAGTGGTCTCAGGTGCGCCGCTGGAGCATACGTAAGTTTTTGGACTACATGTGCTCGCGTGTCCTACATCATCCCACGTCGGCCGGGCGAGATGGGCCGAGCGACTCGGGAGGAATCATGGACACCGCGATGCGCGACCTCGACCAGATCGAGGAACGGGACGGGGACGACGAGGGCAGCCTGCGCCGGGCAGGCGTGTTCGTGCTGGCCGCGGGCGTGACGCTCACGCTCGTCTACGCGATGGCGAGCATGCTCGGCGAGACGCCGGAGCCCGCCGCGGCGGACGAGGACCCGCTGGCCGCGCTGGCCGCTGGAGAGGAGCTGGCCGCCGAGGCCGCCGCCGCAGAGGAAGAGGAGCCGGCCCCGGTCGAGGTGGATCGGGAGGCGCTCCGCTTCCCGACGTCGCTCCTCGGCGACGACCGGCCCGAGGTGGCCGCCGCGCTCGCCGCCGCCGCCGCCGAGCACGAGACGCTCGAGGCGGGCGGCGACACGCCCCAGCCCCGGATGCAGCCGGTCGCCTTCCCGCCGCTCACGGCGACGCTCCCGACGACCCTGCCGGCCGCCGCGCAGGCCGGCCCGGAGGCGCCTGCCCTCGTGGAGACCGCGCGCCGGGACCCGATGGTCGCGGCCGCCCTCCCCGCCCGGGAGCGCGTCGAGCGCGGCGGCGTGGGGCGCGACGGACGCTACACGCTGCAGGTCATCAGCTACCGCACCGGCGAGGAGGCCGAGGTCTTCGCCGAAGCGCTTCGCGGCCGGGGCCACGACGCCTTCGTGCAGGACGCCGAGGTCGAGGGCCGGGGCCGCTTCTTCCGGGTGCGCATCGGGCCTTTCGAGACGATGGGCGCCGCCGAGCGCTACCGCCGCCGCTTCGAAGCGGACGAGCAGATGAACACCTTCGTCGTCCGCAACCGCGACGACTGAAGCCGATCGAGACTCCGGGTGGTCGCCCCCACCCGGAGCCGCGGATTCGCCCCCGCGGCTCCCTCCCAAGAAGGCGGCGAGAGCTGCCGAGTGATGCGGGCGGTGCTCCGAGAGAGCACCGCCCGCGTTGCGTTGTCCCCCATGGGGCGAAACGGCGAAGGGGCGAAACGGCGAAGCGGCGAGGCAGCGAAACGCCGAGACCCGTAGCCGGGCCCGCCTGGGAGATGGGGCCGGGCTTCTCGCTGGGGCCGGGCTTCTCGCTGGGGCCGGGCTTCTCGCCGGGGCTCGGGCTTCTCGCCGGGGCTCGGGCTTCTCGCTGGGGCTCGGGCTTCTCGCTGGGGCTCGGGCTTCTCGCCGGGGCTCGGGCTCCTCGCTGAGGCTCGGGCTCCTCGCTCGGGCTCTGGCTTCTCGCTCGGGCTCGGGCTCCGGACTCTTCTGCGTCTTCGACCTCCGGGCAGGGCACGGGTTCGTCAGCCCCGTCTTCTCCCTCACCTCATCCAGGTCCACCCCACGTCCGGCACCACCTCGACGTGCACGTGGTTCGCGTGCGCGTCGTTGTGATGCGGCGTGACCACGACCTGGAAGAGCCCCGCCTCCACGGCTGCGCAGAGCCCTTCCCGCAGCGCCCGCGAGCGCGCCTCCTCCCCGGCATGGCTCGCGCAGGGGTCGTCCCCTCGCCCGCGCGGCTGCCACCCCTCGAGCACGTCGAAGACCTCGGCGCTCTCCCCGTCCCCGAAGTGCAGGTAGCGCACGTCCAGCGCGAGCCCCTTCGCGTGCCCGCTCGGCGAGCCCGTCCCGCGCACCCGCGCCCCGCCCCGGTACGCGCTCAGGTGCCGGATCCGCGTCACGCCCTCGGCGCGCAGCGCCCTCGCCCACTGCGCGAGCGCGACCACCAGCCGGCAGTCCATCAACGTGTGCTCCCGGTTTCGTCCCACGTACTCGACCGCGACCCCCGCCACCGGCCCCGTCAGGCGCACGGCCTGGTCGATCCGCTCGTGCTCCGCCGCCCGATGCGGCACCTCGAGCCGCGCGAGCCAGCGCCGGCAGGCCAGCGGGCCGAGCTCCTGGAGCGCCCGCCCCCGCGGCGCCTCGACGGCCTCGTAGTCGGGCGGGTCGGCCACCGCTCGCCCGCCGCCGCAGCTCGCCCAACCGAGCGAGGCGACGAGCCCCACGACGACGCTCACGCGGATGCCCGGGACGCGCGGAGCGGAGGCACGAGGGGGCGGTGGAGCGGGAGCCATGGTGGAGGTCGGACGGGCGGTCGGCGACGGAGCTTCACCGGTCGTCCTCGGTGTAGGATAGCCCCCATGGACGAATCGACGCTCCTCGCGCTCCTCCAGAAGGGCGCTCAGCACAAGGCCAGCGACGTGCTGCTCAAGGTCGGGCAGCCCCCCGCCTTCCGCGTCCACGGTTCGCTCCACTACCTCCAGGGCGATCGGCTCAAGCCCGCCCAGACCCAGGCCCTCGCCGAGATCATCCTCCGGCGCTCCCGCTACAAGGAGGACATCGAGGACCTGCAGGAGTACGACACGAGCTACGGCGCCTCCGGCATCGGCCGCTATCGCGTGAACATCTATCGGCAGCGCGGGACCATCGCCATCGCGCTCCGCGCCATCCCCCTGAAGGTGCCGAGCTTCGAGGAGCTCCGGCTGCCGGGCGCCATCCAGCAGCTCGCCGAGAACGAGCGCGGGATGATCCTCTGCGTCGGCGCGGCCGGCAACGGCAAGAGCACGACCCTCGCGGCGATGGTGAACCACGTGAACACCACGCGGCGCGTGCACATCGTGACCATCGAGGATCCGATCGAGTACATCCACCAGGACCAGCTCGCGTCGGTGTCGCAGCGCGAGGTCGGCCTCGACACCCCGAGCTTCGCCAAGGCCCTCCGGGCCGCGCTCCGCCAGGACCCGGACTGCATCCTCGTCGGCGAGATCCGCGACGAGGAGACGATGGACATCGCCCTCAAGGCCGCGGAGACGGGCCACCTGCTCCTCTCGACGCTGCACACGCCGGACGTGAGCCGCACCATCGGCCGCGTGCTCTCGCTGGCCGGCGACGGCGGGCAGGAGACGCGCGAGCGCTTCGCGGACAACCTCAAGGGCATCGTCGCGCAGCGCCTGCTCCCGCGCGCCGACGGGCAGGGGCGGGTCGTCGCCGTCGAGGTGCTCGTGGTGACCGGCACGGCGCGGGAGACGATCCGGAGCCCCGAGGGCGGGCTGCCGCTCAAGGACGTGATGGAGCGCGGCGTGCACCCCTACGGGATGCAGACCTTCGAGATGGCGCTGAAGGACCTGGTGAAGAACGGGCTGCTCAGCGTCGAGACGGCGCGCTCGGCCATGGGCTGAGCAGGACGGGCGCGGGCACGGTCGGCGGAGCGGCCGCGCGCGTCACGCCCTCAGCCCTCGTCGCCGGAGGCGCTCTCTTCGGCGACCGTCTCCGCGGCCTCCTCGGCTTCGCGAGCGCGCGCCTGGGGCCCTTCGATGAGCGCGTAGCGGAGCGCCTCCCGCGCGAGGTAGGTGGCCTTGATGCGCCAGCGCGGCGTGTTCACGACCAGCGCGGCGACGGCGACCTGCGGGTCGTCCGCCGGCGCGAAGCCGACGAACCAGGTGTAGCCGCGGTAGGGCCGCTCGGCGCTGAGCGTGCCGGTCTTGCCGGCCACCGTGATGTCCTGCAGGAAGGGCCGCCCCTGCGGGTCGAAGAAGTCGCGGCGCGCCGTCCCGCGCGGGGTCACGGTCTCCCGCATCATCTGGTTCACCAGCTGCGCCGTGCGGCGCGGGACCACGTTCCGGAAGACCTCCGGCTCGTGCTCGAGGAGCGCCGTGCCGTCCGGCGCCTCGACGCGCTCGACGATGGCCGCCCGCGGCATCTGGCCGTCGTTGGCGATGGTCGACGCGATCAGCGCACCGTGGAGCGGCGACATGTGCATGTGCCAGAAGCCGGCGGCCGTGCGGGCCCGCTCGAGCCGCTCTTCGGGCACCTCCGACGGGCTCGCGGCGAGCGGGACGTCGAAGGGGAGCGCGTGGCCGAAGCCGAAGGCCGAGGCGTAGCGGCGCAGCGTCGCGCGATCGAGGTGGCGGTCGGAGAGCTTCGCGAAGATCGCGTTGACCGAGCCGCCCATGGCCTCGGCGAGGGTGGCGCAGCGCCGATCGCTCGAGCGGTCCTCGAGGTTGGCCAGGGTCAGCCGGCTCGCGCCGCCGGAGTAACAGGTGCGCGTGTTCGGGCCGACGCCCGCGTCCACGAGGGCCGCGCCGGTGACGACCTTGAAGACCGAGGCCGTCGGCGGGGTCGGGTCGAGGACGAGGTCCCCGGCGCCCGGGTTCGCGCTCGAGTGGCTCACGTAGGCGAGGACGCGCCCGCTCGAGGGCTCCATGGCGACGACGGCGCCGTAGGGCACCTCGTATCGCGCGAGCTCCCCCTCGAGGTGCGCCTGCAGACCCGGATCGAGCGTGAGCACGGCGCGGCGACCGCCCTCGAGGCGCGCGACACGGCGGCCTTCGTGGGGCCCCGCGCCCGCCTCGTGCACGCGTGGATCGAAGCCGGCGAGGAGCTGCCGGCGCGGGTCCTCGGGCTCCGGCGCGGGGCGCTCGGCCTGGGCTTCGGCCCGGCCCTCGCGGGGCTCGCTCCCGCCTCGCTCGCGCGGCTCATCGGCCGAGCCGGGCGAGCTCGAGAGGAAGAAGCCGCCGAGGAGCGCCGCCACGAAAGCGGCGAAGAGCACCCAGCGCTGCCACGGTCGTCGCGCCATGGGTCCGAACCTAGGGAGGCCGATCGCGCCCCGTCAAAAAAGCCGCGTGCCCCCCGAGAGGGTCCCGAGGCGGGAGGAGGTCTCCCCTCCGCGCGCGCCCGCTCGGTCGAGAGCGAGCCCAGCGCTCTTCGTGCGGGAGCCACGCGGTGATCGCCCGGCCGGGATGCCGCGAATGGCGTTCGGTTTCGCCGACGCGCGAAACCGGGTATGGCTCGACGCCATGACGATCCGCCTCGACTACGCCCTCGCCATGGACGCGGGCTCCGGCTGTGGCCTGACCGACGCGCTCCTCGACGCCGAGGAGGCGCCTTTCCGCGCCGGCCTCGCGCGGGTCCGCGCGGCCGTCGACGAGGGGAAGCTCGGCTTCTGGGACCTCCCGCGGGACGCGGCCACGCGGGACGCCGTCGTCGAGTGGGCGAAGGGCGTCGACCCGGCGATCACGGACGTGCTGGTCCTCGGCATCGGCGGCTCCTCCCTCGGCGGGCGCGCCGTCTACGAGGCGCTCGGGGGGCCGCCCGAGCTGCGGGCGATGCAGGGCGAGGCGCGGCGGATCCACTTCCCGGACAACAGCGACCCCTGGCGCCTGGCGCACCTGCTCGAGGCGCTGGACCCGAAGAAGACGCTCGCCATCGCCATCTCCAAGTCCGGCGGCACGGCCGAGACCGCGGCCAGCCTGCTGGTCGTGCGCGAGTGGTTGAAGAAGGCCGAGGCGCCGATGGCGAAGCACCTGGTGCTCGTCACGGACCCGAAGTCGGGCTCGCTGCGGAAGCTCGCCGGTGAGGAGGGCCTCACGGCCTTCGCCATCCCGCCGAACGTCGGGGGCCGCTTCTCGGTGCTCACGCCCGTCGGGCTCGTCCCGGCGGCGCTCGCCGGCTTCGACGTCGAGGGGCTGCTCGCTGGGGCCGACGCCATGCGCACCCGCTGCGGCGCCGAGCAGCTTCGGCAGAACCCGGCCGGGCTCCTCGCCGCGCTCCACGTGCTCCACCACCGGCTCTTCGGGCGGCACCTCCACGTGCTCATGCCCTACGCCGACGGGCTCCGCGGCGTGGCCGCCTGGTTCGTGTAGCTCTGGGCCGAGAGCCTCGGGAAGAAGCGCGCGCGGGACGGGCGCGTCATCGAGACCGGCCCGACGCCGATTCCCGCCGTCGGCGCCACGGACCAGCACGCGCAGGTGCAGCTCTTCATGGAGGGGCCGCGCGACAAGCTGGTGAGCTTCGTGGCCGTCGACGCGGTCGAGCGGGACCTGACGATCCCGAAGGAGGAGGGGCCGAATGCCTACCTCGGCGGGCATGGGCTGGCCGAGCTCCTCGACGCCGAGCGCCGCGGCACCGGCCTGGCCTTGGCCGAGGATGGGCGGCCGAGCCTGACGATTCGGCTCCCGAAGCTGGACGCGCCGAGCCTGGGCGGGCTGCTCTTCCTCTGGGAGGCGGCCACGGCCCTCGCGGGCGAGCTGTACGATATCGACGCCTTCGACCAGCCTGGCGTGGAGCTGGGCAAGCGCCTCGCGTACGGTCTGCTCGGCCGCGAGGGCTTCGAAGCGGAGGCCAAGCGGGTGCGCGACGCCGAGGGCGCGGCACCGGAGAAGTACCGACTCTGAGGGAGAGCCTGCGGACGAGGCGCTGCAGAGCGGCGCGATTTCCGCGATAATGGGAAGCTGCCGTGAGCGACGAGCGGACGACCAACCCGAACAAGACCGTGGTCACGGTCGTGGGTCCCGCCGGGGCCGGGGGGAAGAAGAAGGCGAGCCGCGAGGCTTGTCTGGTCGTGATCTATGGTGAGGACCTCGGGCGGCGCATCCCGCTCGCGGACGAGCCGGTGGTGATCGGGCGCTCGTCGCGCTGCGAGGTGCAGATCGACCAGGAGAGCGTGTCGCGGAACCACTGCCGCATCTCCTACAACGGGCGCGGCTACGGCGTGCGCGACCTCGGCTCGACGAACGGGACGTACGTGAACGACGAGCTCGTGGACACGATGGACCTGCGGGACGGGGATCAGCTCAAGGTGGGCCGGACGATCCTGAAGTTCATCGTCGGCGGGAACATCGAGGGGCAGTACCACGAGGAGATCTATCGGCTGATGACGATGGATGGCCTCACGCAGGTGCACAACAAGCGCTACTTCGACGAGATGCTCGAGCGGGAGCTGTCGCGGGCGCGGCGCTACGAGCGGACGTTCTGCCTGATCCTCTTCGACATCGACCATTTCAAGCAGATCAACGACACGTATGGGCACCTGGCGGGCGACGCGGTGCTGCGGCAGCTCGGGACGGTGGTCCGGACGCACGTGCGGCGGGACGACATCATCGCGCGGACGGGTGGTGAGGAGTTCGGGATCATCACGCCGGAGGTCGGGCTGCATGGGGCCGTGGAGCTGGCGAAGAAGCTGAACCGGCTGGTGGACGAGCAGGCGTTCGAGTTCGAGGGGACGCGGATCGCGGTGACGATCAGCCTCGGCGTGTGCGAGTGGGACGAGGCGATGCAGAGCACGCAGGCGATCGTGCAGGCCTCCGACGAGAAGCTCTACGAGGCGAAGCGCACGGGCCGGAACAAGGTCTGCGCGTAGGCGGAGGCTGCCGCCACCGACTCGGGCTCGGCGATGTCGTCGCTGCCTGCGACTGAGCGCGGATGCCCGCCGCCGAGCGAGGCTCGGCCGTGCGCCGAAGCCGAGCGGGGCTCGCGGGGGGCCCTCGCAGGTGTTCCGGGACGGCTCTCGTCCGTACCCGGGACGGATTCTCGAGCCGAAATGGCGGCTTCGGGAGGGCGCAGGGGGCTCTGCGCGAGCCCTCGGCCCGACCCTTCAGGAGCAGCAGGCGCTCAGCGCCCGCTCTCCTCGTCGAGGAGCCTTCGCGCGGCCTCGAACTCGGGCGGTGGCGGCACCTCGAAGCGCATCGCCTCCCCGCTCACCGGGTGGCGGAAGCCCAACACGGCCGCGTGTAGCGCCTGCCGCCCGATGGCTTCGGCGGCCGCCGCGAGCCGCGCGTCGCGGAGCCGCTTCCCGTAGAGCGGGTCGCCGAGGATGGGCGCCCCGTGATCGGCGAGGTGGACGCGGATCTGGTGCGTGCGCCCTGTCTCGAGCGTGCAGTCGACGTGAGACGCGCCGTGCAGCCGCGCCCGCACGCGCACGTGCGTCACCGCCCGCTTGCCACGCTCGACCTTCGAGCTGAATCGCTTGCGATGCACGGGGTGGCGGCCGTGGAGCGTCTCGAAGGAGATCGCGTCGGGCAGCCCGCCGACGGCCAGCGCTTCGTAGCGCCGCTCGATGTCGTGCGCCTGGAAGAGCGCGACGAGCCCCTCCCGAGCCGCCACGCTCTTGGCGACCACCATCACGCCGCTCGTGTCCTTGTCGAGCCGATGCACGATGCCCGGCCGCATCGGGTCGCCCCCCGGATCCTCGAAGCGCACGTGATGGAGCAGCGCGTTCACGAGCGTGCCGTCCGGGTGCCCAGGCGCCGGGTGCACCACCAGGCCCGCGGGTTTGTGCACGACGACCAAGTCCGCGTCCTCGTACAACACGTCGAGGGGGAGGTCCTGCGGCACGGCCTCGCTCGGCGGAGGCGGCAGGGGGCGCGCCACCACGCTCTGCCCGGCGCGCAGCTTGGTCTTCGGCGCCGCCGCGGCCCCCTCGACCTCGACCCGGCCAGCCTCGATCCAGCGCTTCGCCTCGCTCCGGCTCGCCAGACCTCTCGCGGCGAGCACCTTGTCGAGGCGCTCGCCGGCCTCGTCCTCGCGCACCTGGAGCCGATGCGCCCGCGGACCCTCTCCTCCCGACCCGGCGCCCTCGCCGCTCGGCTCGTCTCGTTCCTCGCCGCTCACGGCCCGGAGCTCCCATCGACGCTGCCGCGATCGACGCAGCCGCGATCGACGTCGCCAACATCGGCGACGGCCCGATGCACGAAGGCGCGCCCGACCACCGCCGGGACGCGCCCCCTCACTCCTTCGCCCTCGACGGCCGCGCTACCACATCACCGACTGCACGTGCCCCTTGGAGCGCACGAGGATGTCGATGATCGCCCGGTCGTAGAAGTTCTTCCCGTAGAGCTCGGGAGCGACGCGGCTCTTGAAGAGGGCCCGGCCCTCCTCGATCTCGTCGGCGAGAGCATCGAAGAGGTTGTCCCCCTTGATGCCCTCGACGATCTTCTCCTCGTTGTAGAGGGAGAGGTCGCTGGCGATGGCCCGCGCGAGCCGCCGCGCGGCCTCTTCCGTCTCGATGAGCGCCATGGGGCGAGTGTCGCCGCGGCCGCCGACGCTGTCAAAACCTTCGCGCGCGGGCGGACGAAGCCGGTCCGGAAGACGCCCTCCGCGAGGCCCGCTCGCGCGAGACTTGATTGTAAGGTTCCAGGCTGCGTAGGTTTCGATTCCACGGGTGGGGTGCGTCCCGGTGGCTCGCGCGCCGCCCGCCAACGAGGCTCATCCAAATGCGCGCGACGACACGCCTGGCACTTCCCTTCCTTCTCGCTCTGGCCCTCGGGGCCTGCGGCGACGACGACAGCCCTGGCACCGACGCCGGCCCCGGCACCGACGCCGGCCCCGGCACCGACGCCGGGCCGCCGGACAACGGCGTCGTCGGCGACGAGATCTACCCCGAGAGCTGCGACCTCAGCTGCGAGGGCCGGGAGCTCGAGACGGCCTGCACGTGCACGCCCGAGCCCCAGACGGCGCCGCCCGGCGACCCGACCGCCTTCGACATCAACCGGGTCGGCTGCGATCAGCTCCAGGCCTCCGGCGACAACCCCCGCAACCCCGACGACGACTTCTGCGACGCCGCGGGGGACGACGGCGCGCCCGAGACCGGCTGCAACATGGCCGGCATGTACCGGGAGCCGGGCGAGGTGCAGATGGTCACGATGTACGGCGTGGTCGACGTCTTCGGCAACGGCGGCGACGCGGACGACATCACCGTCGAGATCTACGCGGAAGGGCCGGACGGCACGCTCGGCGAGCTCCTCGGCTCGGCCACCGCGTCCATCGACGACCCCTGCGCGGAGACCGAGGACGAGATCGAGAACGATATGGTCGTCGGCACCCGGCAGCTCGGCTTCTACGCCATCCCGAACATCCCCTCCGAGACCCCGCTCATCGTGAAGACCACCGGCGACGCCGGCTTCTGGCGGGACATCTACAGCTACAACATCCAGGCCCTGAACGACGAGCTGGAGACCGAGGCGCCGCCCGCCGATGCCTGCGAGACGCTTCGCACGGACGAGGCCTTCGCCGACACGCCCCGCTGGGAGTACCGAGCGCGCATCATCTCGACCTCCGACTGGACCAGCATCCCGCTCACGGCCGGCCTCATCGAGGGCATCCGGGCCGGAAGCGGTGCGCTCGCCGGCGAGATCCACGACTGCGAGGACGTGCGCCTCGAGTTCGCCCAGGTCGGCATCAACCCGCGGCCCGAGGTCTTCACCTACTTCAACGACCAGCCCGACAACCCGCTCCCCGACACGGGCCGGCAGGTCGGCACGAGCATCCTCGGCCTCTACGCGGGCCTCGACATCCCCGAAGGCCCGGTCGACGTCGCCGCCGTGGGGCGCGTCGGCGACGCCACCCAGACCCTGGGTTGGTACCGGGCGCGCATCTTCGCGGGCGCCGTCACCTCCGTGACCCTGCGCGGCCTTCGCGCCACCCAGATCCCGGCCGAGTAGGACGGGCGGACAGCCATCCTTCGACGCCCTCGCTCGTGCTCACGAGCGGGGGCGTCGTCGTCTCTGGCGACCTCCGCGACCGTCCGCGGAGCCGAGGTACGGGTGGGCGCACCGCGACGAGCCCTGCGCGGCTCCTCGTGGCCCGGGCTCGCCGGCTCGACCCCCCGCCGATCTCCGCCCACCACAGGCGCCGAGATGCCGGCGCCCTTCGACGACTGAAGGCGCTCGCGCTCGCTTCGCGGCTCCCGCTCTCCGACCCCTCCGAGGTGGGCGGAGCGAAGGGCCCTACTCGGCCGCTGGGAGCCAGAGGCTGAAGGCCACGCCCTCCGTCGCCTCGTCCAGCACGGCGCGCCCGCCCTGATCGGAGACGAGGCGACGCACGACGGCGAGGCCGAGGCCCGTGCCCGACGGCTTGGTCGTGAAGAACGGCTCGAAGACGCGCGCGGCCACGTCCGGCTCGAGCGGCGGCCCGTCGTTGGCCACGGAGAGGCCGACCTCGTCCCCCTGACGCACCGCGGCGACGCGCACCGTGCCGCCCTCCCCGGCGTGCCCCATCGCGTTGTGGAGCAGGTGCGCGAGCGCCTGCCGCAGCAGGAGCGCGTCCGCCCGCACGCGCGCCTCGCCGACGTCCACGTCGAAGCGCACCCGCGCGCAGAGCTCCGGCGCCTCCGCCTGGAGCCCCTCGAGCGTGTGCCGCACGAGCGGGTCGAGCAGATGATCCCGCAGCCGCGGCTCGAGCGGCGCGGCGAAGTGCACGAGGTCGTTCACCAGCCGGTCGAGGCGCCGCGACTCCTCCTCGACCATGCCCATCAGATCGTCGACGCCCTCGCCGCGCTTCAGCCGGCGCCGCATCTGGCTCGTCGCCTGATAGAGCACCGCCAGCGGGTTGCGCACCTCGTGAGCGAGCTGCGCGGCCATCTGGCCGAGCGCCGCGTGACGCTCCTGCCGCGCCATCTCCTGCCCCAGCGCGCTGACCTGCTCGGCGGCGCTCACCATGGCGGCGAAGAGCTGCACGGCGGCGAAGTCGCGCTCGGCGATGTGGCGCCCGGTGACGAGGAGCACGTAGGCGACCCGCTCGTCGACGAAGACCGGCGCCACGGCCCCGCGGGTCAGGCCGAGCTCGGACATCAGCCCCTCCGCGTCGACGTCGGCGGCCAGCTCGCGCAGGAGCTTGCTCCCCACCCGCGGCATGTTCTCGATGAAGAGCCCCTCGCGCCCCGAGACCACGCTCGAGACGCGCTCCATGGCCTCGAGCGGGATGCGCCGCTCGGAGATCGGGGCGAGGAGCTTCTGGTGCTCGGCGAGCTGCGTCGCGTCCGCCGCCGTGAAGACCGAGTAGCGGAGCGAGACCTCCACCGCCGGTCCGTCGTCGTGGAGCTCCCAGAGCGCCAGGTTCCAGCCGAGCCCCTCGAAGATCGAGCGAGAGCCGGCGAGGAGCGCGTCGAGGCCGGTCATGGCGGCGCTCCGCCGGTCGACGTAGAGCGCGCTGAGCCGGCCGATCGTCGACCGGAGGTCGGCGGCCTCGGTCGCGTCCTGGCCGACGAGCACCACGCCGAGCTCGCTCACCCGGCCGACGCGCGCGTCGAGCGCGACCCGGCGCCGTCCCCGGAGGACGAGCCGGAACACGTCTCCCTGCGCGCAGCTCCCATCGAGGAGCGCCGTGGGGAGGTCCTCGGCCAGCTCGTCGATGCGCCGCCCGACGAGCGCCCCCGCCGGGGCCCCGAGGAGCGCCCGCAGCGCCGCGTTGGCCGCCGCGACCTCACCGCCCGCGCGCACCACGAGCGCGGGATCGGGCAAAGCGTCGAAGACGGCGTCGAACACGGAGGCCAGTCTCCCGAGGCTGGGCGCGCACGCAAGGCGAAAGCCCGGCCCGCGAGGGTCAACGCACGAAGGGGCCTCCGCCCGGCGGCGGACCGGCTCGATGCGGCGGCGGTCCAGGCGGCGGTCCAGGCGGCGACCCGGGCGGGGCCGCCGGTCGGCTCCGACGCTCGACGATGGTCAGCACCAGGGCGGCGAGCCCGAGCAACCCGCTCCCGCAGCAGCTCCCGGCACAGGGGCCTCCCGCGAGGATCAGCGTCTGGTCGAAGAGCTCGGCGAAGACCATCACGACCAGGTCCATCGGGATGGACACGATCCAGAAGAGGCAGCCCGCCCACTCGTACTGCTCCCAGAGCCAGGTCGTGAAGGGCCACTCCACCTCGAACATGCCCTCCGGGTCGATGGCCAGGGAGAGCGCGACGCCGACCGCCAGCGCGAAGACCAGCCCGACCGCCGCGATGGCCTGACCGGCGCGCCCCCCACGCGCCAGGAGCGCCGCGAGCCCGCCGAGCAGCGCGCCCGGGAGCACGCCGAAGCCCCCCGCGAGGAGCGCCGCGGCGGCGACGTCCGCGTCCTCCACCGGCCGGGAGGTGCGCACGGCGGGGAGGTGCACGGCGACCGAGGCGGCGAAGGCGAGCACGACCAGCGCCGTGATCGCGAGGAAGATGCCCCAGAGCATGGCGGACGGGGGCCGGTCCGGCGGCGAGGGCGCGGGGGGCTGCACGCAGCCAGTATGGTCCGTCGCTCGGGGCGGGCGAAGAAGCCTGCCGGCCGCCGGGCGGATCCCCCGCGAAGCGCTTGCGTGGCCGGCGCAAGCGCTGCGTCTCCCCGCCAGGCGCGACGCCACTCCCGGGGCCTCCCGACCCCGCTCGGCGCTCGCCGGAGCCGCCGGACCCCGCACCTCTTCAGGCCCGGTCGCCGAGAGGCCCAGGGAACGGAACGTGCAACTCACGCCCCAGGAGTCCTCATGCCCCGCTTTCTCGCCCCCCTCCTCCTCGCCTCGTTCGCGCTCGGCGCCACCGCCCCGGCCTCCGCCCAGGACGGCCCCGACGAACCGCTCGTCCTGCTCATGGTGAGCCGGACCGACGCGGTGGACGAGACGGCGGTCGTCGACGCGCTCGGCCGGGAGGGCGTCCAGGCCGTGACGCTCGAGCATCCCCGCGCGCCCTACCTCGACGCCATCGTGCTCCTGGTCGAGGAGGACGGGCGGCGCGCGATGGCCTTCGTGCGCGGCGCCCGCGGCATCGAGCTCCGCATGCTCCGGGCCGGCGCGGGCGCGAGCCCCACGGACGCCGGCCGCTGGATCGCCGCGCCCCTCGCCGCCTTCATCCGCGCCGAGTGGCGACCGGCGCCGCTCCGGGAGGCCTGGGCCAGCAGCCAGAGCTGCGCCGAGCCCGCGCCGAACGACTTCATCGCGCGGGTGCGCGACGGCGTGGTCGATCCCTGGGCCTTCGTCGTCGTCGCCGAGCAGATCGACGCCCCCGCCATCGCCGACCCCTGGCGCTAGCCGAGCGAGCGCTCCGAATGCGAGCGACGGCGAGCGCTCCGAATGCGAGCGACGGCGAGCGCTCCGAATGCGAGCGAGAACGAGCGAGAGCGGCGAGCGTCAGAAGTCGACCTTCACGCCCGCGTAGACCGTGAAGGGGCGCGTCGGCCGGGCGCCGAAGGGGCGGCGGCTGGCGATGGGCTGCTGGTTCAGGACGTTCTCGGCGCGCGTGTAGACGCGCAGGCGCTCGGTCGTCTGCCACCAGGCCACCACGTCGACCATCACGTAGTCGTCCGTGAAGACGCCCTCGTCGCCCTGCCCCGCCTCCTCGCGCATCTCGCCGACGTAGGTCGCCACGACGCGCCCCCCGGCGACCTCGTGCTCGAGGCCGGCCTGGAGCTGCCCCTGGTGCTCGGGCACGTAGGGCAGCGCGTCCCCCTCGCGCACATCGCCCCAGGTCGGGTCGCCGCTCGAGAAGGACGACTGGAAGCGCGAGCCCGTGTACGTGTAGGTCAGCCGGAGCGGGATGGCGAAGTCGCCGGCCTCGAAGGTCCAGCTCGCCACCGCCTCGACGCCCCAGACGAGCACCTCGCCGCCCTCGAACTGCCGGTCGAGCACGCCGCTCGTGCAGCCGCTCGAGAAGGTGCAGGTGCCCGTGAGGTTCTGGTAGTCGTTCACGAAGCCCACCAGCTCGAGGTGCCGCCCCCGCTCCCCGTCCTGGTAGCGCACGCCGGCCTCGTAGCTGATGCTCGTCTCTGGCTGCGGCGCCGCCTCGGGCTCGGCGGGCTCGGTGGGGCCGATGCTCAGCGAGACCGGCGAGAAGCCCCGGTGCACGCCCGCGAGCACGCTGAGGTGCTCGGCGATGCGGTAGTTGGCGCCGAGGCCCGGGAGCACCATCGCGTCGACCTGCGAGACCTCCCGATCGCCCGACTCGCCGCGCGTCTTCACGACCTCCGTGCGCACGCCCGGGCTGAGCGTGAGCCCCGCGACCTCGATGCCGTAGGTCAGGTAGCCGGCGAAGGCGAAGGCCCAGCTCAGGTTGTCCGTGACCAGGTTCGAGTCGCCGGTCGGCACGAGCTCCCCGCTCCGCATCAGGTGCTCGTACTCCGTGTGCTCGCGGCGCACCTCGTCCTGGTGGAAGCGGAGACCGACCTCGATGTCGTGGTCGACGACGCCGGTCTCGAAGTGGAGGCGCGCGCGCGTCTGGCCGCCCTGGGAGACGAAGCGCCGGGCGTTGTCGATCAGCCAGATGTTCTCCTCGGCCGAGGCGCTGTCCTCGACGCCACGGAGCACGTCGTAGAAGACGGCGCGCACGCCGGTCGGGCTGAGGAGCACCTCGCGCGGGGTCTGGCTCTGATCGCCGAAGCGGTTGAAGCGCAGCCAGGAGCGCTCGAGGTCGTGGCGGTAGACGTCCGTGACCATCTGGAAGCGCTCGCCGAGCTCGAGGCGCCAGGTGAGCTGCACCTGCGTGCGCCACCACTTCATGCGGTCGTCGGCGCTGGCGGCGTAGCGGCGGTTCGGGTCGGCCTCGAAGTCGGCGTCGCTGAGACCGAGGTAGGTCTCGTTGGAGCGCTCGCGCTGGAAGCCGAGCTTCAGCTCGAGGCGCTGGTAGAGGCGCTCGTCCGGGTCGGTCTGGAGGAAGCCGCGGAGCATGAAGTCGCTCCGGTGGAAGCCCGTGTCGCGGTTCGAAGAGTCGATCTCCTTGAAGCCGTCGGAGGCGACGTCGAGGGCCTCGAAGAGGAAGCCGCCCCAGCGGTTGGAGGCGCCGTAGTGGAGGTGGAGCTTGCGCGTGTTGTAGAGGCCCCAGCTGAGGTCCATGCCCCCCTCGGGGCGCGTCGGGATGGTGCGCGAGAGGAGGTTGAGGGCGCCGCCGATGGTCTGCGGGCCGTAGAGGAGGGCCGAGGGGCCCTTGAAGACCTCCACGCCGACCATCCGGGTCATGAGCGGGAAGTAGTAGGCGGCGGGGGCCGCGTAGGGGGCCGGCCCGAAGAGGACGCCGTCCTCCATGAGCGTGATCTTCTTGGAGCGCTCCGGGTTGCCGCCGCGGAGGCCGATGTTCGGGCGGAGGCCGAAGCCGTCCTCGGTGCGCACGTAGACGCCGGGGACCTGGAGGAGCACGGAGTGGGGGTCGTCGTACTCGAGCTGCTCGAGCTGCTCCTGCCCGAGGGTCTGGGCCGAGCCACCGAGGCGGAGCAGGTCCTCCTCCTGGTAGCCGACGACCACGACCTCGCGGAGCGTGAGGTCCTCCTCGTCGACGTCGTCTTCGCCCTCGTCCTCGTCCTCGTCGCCGGCGCCGGCGTCACCTTCGGCCTCGCCGGCCTCCCCCGCGGCGGCCTCCTCGAGGGAGGCGCCTTCGGCCTCCGCCTCCTCGATCTCCTCGAGCTCCTCCTCCGTGAGGACGAAGAGCTCCTCGTCCTCGGCGGGCGGCGGATCCTGGCCTGGAGGCGGCTCATCGTCCCCGGCGGGCGGCGGCTCCTCCACCGGCGCCTCGCTGGGCTCTCCGGCGGCCTCATCCTGCTCGCCCTCCGCCGGCGCCTCGCCCACCTCCGCGGGGACGTCCTCGGCCGGCGCGTCCCCCTCGACGGGCTCCTCGGCGGGCGCGTCACCTTCCGCGTCCTCGCTCGGTGTCTCGCCCTCCAGACCGGCGTCGCCGTCCGGCGCGCCCGCGTCCGGCGTGCCCGCGTCCGGCGTGCCCTGGGCCGACGCCACCCACGGCGCCATCACCAGCAGCGCCACCACCACCGTGCTTCTCATCGACTCTCTCCGTGCGCCCAGCGCACCGGGGCCTCGTCCGGCCCGGGAAGGATCCACTCGGCGGGCGCCAGCCCGTCCTCGACGGTCGCGAGGTCGACCTCCGGGTCGATCAGCCGCGCCATCGGCCGCCCGTTCAGCGAGGCCAGCGCGTCCACGCGCACCTCCACGCCCTCGCCGTGGCGCACCACGTACTCGTCCCGGATGTGGTGCGCGAGCTGGAGGATGAGGTCGGGCTGGCCGCTCATCTCCCGCTCTTGGTGCGGCGTGAGATAGCGGCTCGGCGGCACGCGCAGCTCCCGGCGCCGGCCGGGGACGCGCACCCGGTAGAGCACGCTGCCGTCCTTCTCCCGGCACATCACGCGCCAGCTCCAGCGCATCCCCTGCTCGTGCCAGAGCACGTCCCCGCCGTAGGCGTGGGCGCGGAGCGGCGCGAGGACCTGCACCGCCGCCACCAGCACCAGCCCACCGGCGAGCGCGAGCCGCGCCGGGCTCATGGCGGGGGCGCGCCTCGAGCCAGCCCCCGCCGCGGCGGCGCCCTCCGCGTCGCCCTTCGATGCGCGCTCATGGAAGCGCTTCATGAAGCGCTTGGCGAAGCGCCGCGGCCAGTCGGGGGCGAAGAAGACGGTCGCCGCCGCGCTCATGATCAGCGGGAACATCCCGATCGTGAAGAGCAGGTGCGTGCAGAGGTGGAAGACGAGCAAGAGCCCGTAGGCGGGCCCGCGCGTCCGGCGCCAGCTCAGCCAGAAGGGGATCGTCGTGTCGTAGAGGAAGCCCGCCCAGCTCATCACCAGCGGCGCCCACTCGTGCTGCACGAGCGCTCCGATGAGCGGCGCCTCCCCCCGCGAGCCGAGCCAGATCCCGAGCGGCTGCGCGTGGAGCAGCCAGTCCCCCGTGAGCTTCGCCAGCCCCGCGTAGAAGTAGACGACGCCCACCTGCAGCCGGAGCGCCCAGACCATCCAGCGGGGCAGCGTCCGCCGCGCGCCCCCGAAGAGGCGCCCGTCGAGCCCGCGCACGCGCCCGAGGGGCATGAGCGCCATCCAGAAGGCGAGCAGGCTGACCAGGTAGTAGTGGTTCAGGTAGTTGGTGACGTCGATCAGCTCGACGTACGTGAAGAGCAGGAAGTAGGCGACGATGGCGACGCGGTAGAAGAGCCCCGCCGCGATCATCAGCCCGAGCACGGCGAGCGCGACGAAGGCCGCCTGCATCGCCGCCGGCGAGAGCACCTCCACCCACTCGAAGCCCCAGTAGTGGAAGAAGAAGCGGGGCCGCTCGAAGAAGCGCTCGACCCAGCCGTTCGCGAGGAAGCGGACGGCGCCGACGAAGGCGAGGAGCCCGAAGAGCACGCGGAAGGCCACGAGCGAGCCCGGGGAGACCGGCGCGTGGGCCGCCTCCCAGAGCCGCGCGAGGCGACCGCTGTGCTCTCGGGCCGCCTCGCCCATCAGTCGTTGTCGCCCTCGGCGCGCTGCGGCAGCTCGAGGTCGAGCACGCCGAGGAACTGCGTCTTCAGTAGATCGGTCAGGGCGCGGATGGCCTCGTAGAGCGGCATCAGCGCGTCCGGGTCGGCGGCCAGCGCCGTCGGCACGTCGCCCTCGATGGCGTCGGCCGTGGCGAGGGCCGCGTCGATGGCGGCGAGCATGTCCGTCGCGAGGGTCTCGGCGCCGTTCAGCACCAGCAGGTCGTCGAAGCCCGTGCCCGTCTCGCTGCCGGTGAACACGGCGCGGAAGCCGCGCAGGTTGTTGGCCACGTGCTCGATGGAGCGGTTCGCGTAGAGGGACTCGCGGAGCTCGGGGCAGACCTCGGCGACGCAGACGTCCGAGAGGCCGGCGGGCTCGGCGAGCTTCATGTCCTTGGTCTCCTTGTCGAGATAGAACATCGCGTCGCTGAGCGCGTTCAGGGCCTCCTGAGCCGTCGGGAAGAGCTCGCCGCCCTCGGTCATCTCCGCGAGGAAGCCCCCCTCCCAGCGGGCGAGGAGCGCGTCGGCGTCGCGGCGCACGAGCGCGGCCGCGGTGGCGGCGTAGGCGGCGCGGCGCGCGGGGAGCTCGGAGACGATGGGCGCCCAGAGCCCGTCGCGGTTGATGCTCGAGTTCGGCGCGCAGCCGTTGCCCTCGCCCTCGACGAAGAGGAGCGGCTCCATCGCGTCGAGGCCCCGCACGTTGACGTTCTCCGCGGCGAAGGCGTCGACGTCGACGTAGGCCTCTTCGACGAGCTCCTGATCGACGCGGCAGCGGTTGACGATCGGCCAGGAGTAGATGGCGTCGCGGAGGTCCTCGCCGCCGACGGTGACGTCCATGGCCCCGGCCGGGCCGACCTGCATGACCTCGGCGCGCTGCCAGAGATCGATGGCCCGGCGCCAGGCCTCCTGCGCGGCGGCCCGGTCGTCCTCGCTGCCCGAGTCGCGCCAGGTCGCGGTCGCGGTCTCCAGCTCGGCGGCGGCGGCGGCGAAGTCCCGGTAGGCGGGGACGATCACCTCGCTCGCGAGGGAGGCGACGGCCTCGGTCCGCGCCTGCGCCGCGGGGCCACCATCCGTCGGAGCGGACGGACCGCCATCGTCGCCGCCGCAGCCGATGACGAGCAGGATCGAGAGCAGAGGGGTCCGGAGACGCAGGCGCGCGGCGCGAGAACGGGGACCTCGAGGACGTTGCTCTTGAAAATGCATTTCGATTTCTCCGCTCGAAGGAGTAGCGCCAACGGGCCCGGGTGGCCACCCGCGAGCGGGGGCTCTGCGGGCCCGCGGCGACGAGCTCCGGCTCACCAGTCCGCCAGGTTGTCCTCGTCGAAGCCGTAGGCCTCGCCCACGAGCTCGCGGGCCTCCTCGAGGGCGGCGCGGTAGTCGGCGATGGCCGTCTCCCCCGCGTCGGCGAGGACCGGAGCGTCCCCGACGAGCGCGTGGAAGCGCGTGAAGCGGGTCGCGACGCCGGGCGAGCCGATGGACTCGAGCATGGGCGAGAAGCGGTTGAACTGGAACCCGAGGGCGAAGCCCTTGAGCTCGGACCAGTGCTTGGCGTGGTCGGTGAACGAGTAGTCCTCCGTGCCGAAGGCGTCCATGTCGGCGAGCGTGTCGTTGATGTAGTGGACGACGGTGGCCGCGTAGGCGGCCTCCCAGGCGGCGAGGGCCGCGTCGCGGTAGCCGCGGAGCTCGTCGAGCTGCGCCTCCGAGAGGGGGCCGTCGACGCTGGCGATGAGCGCGCGGCCGTCGACGAAGGCCTGGAAGGCGTCCCCGGTGAAGTCGGTGGCGACGGTGGCGCCCCGGTCGCGCTTGGCGGCGTTGACGCTGGCGGCGAAGTTCACCTCGGCGGTGAGGTCGATGCGGCAGTCGCCGTTGGTGTCGTGCAGGCCCTGCCAGTCGTCGCGGCCGCCGGCGGAGGCGATCTCGTCGTCCGTGTACATGTCGTAGTCGCGGGCGGCGCCGAAGTAGCCGAAGCCCTCGTCCCACTGGTGCTCGAGCGTCGAGTAGGTGTTCTCCCCGGCGCGCTCGTTGCTCGAGAGCAGGCCCTTGTCCTCCGTGTCGTCGTCCAGGTAGTCGTCCGCGCCCTGGCTGAAGGCGACGGCCATGAGGAGGAACTTCTGCGTGAGCTGCTTCAGGTCGCGACCGTCGGGGAGCACGTAGACCGGGAGCGCCTCGCCCCCCGGCCCCGTGGGCTGGCTCCCCTCCGCCCGGAGGACGGCGTTCTCCGCGAGCGCATCGAAGAAGGCCTGGACGAGGGCCGCCGGCGAGTCCGTGCCGCCGAAGTCCGTGTCGGCCCAGCCGGCGAAGTCCCCGCCGTTCCAGTCGGCGTGGTCGGTCACCGAGTCCTGGCCGGCGAGCTTGCCGAAGAGGTCCTTGTCCGTGGAGATGTCGTTCCAGAGCTGCTGGAGGGCCTCCGGATCGGTGGTGAAGCCGTGGGGCTCCTCGCCGTTCGAGGCGCTGTCGAAGCGGTAGTAGAAGTCGAGGGCCGCGACGATCTCGCTCTGCTCGTCGAGGTTGCCGGCGGCGTCGGCGTCGATCAGGTCGCCGAGGTCGTCGATGAAGTCCGTGAGCTCGGCGATGAGCACCTGGCGGAAGGTCTGGCCGGAGTAGGCGACGCTGCTCTCGCCCTCCGCGAACCGGCTCTCGAAGACGTAGGTGGCCTCGTTGGGCGTGGCGTCGCAGGCGGGGCCGGCGTCCGTGTCGCCGCCGGCGTCCGTACCCGGACCGGCGTCGGTGCCGGGGCCCGCGTCCGTCGCGGAGCCGCCGTCCATGGGCGTCGCGTCGTCGTCGCCGCAGCCGAGGGCGAGGCCCGTGAGGAGGACGAGCGAGGTGAGGGTGCGGAAGGGCATGGGGAACCTCTTGTTGAAAGCCATTTTCAGCAGAGCCGAGCCTGACGCGGGACCAGAGAAGTTGCAAGTCGTTATCAACAGCACCCGGGAGGAGGGCGTGGGGATGCGCACGGATCCGAGGGCCCCCCGTCGGCGTATGAGGTGCCATCGCTCGTCGAGGACGCGGGCGACGCATGTCGACGTCGTGCCCCGCGCGACCCCCCCGCCGCCCCGTGCGGTGCGGCGTTCCTTCGCCCCGACGCCCCTCGCGATCCCCGAGCGCGCGTGGGGCCCGCTCATCGGCACACGCAGGGGCGCCCTTCGAGGCCGTGCCTCGCACGACGCCGGCCGCCGCAAGTCCTACTGCCCGTACGGAGCGCGTTCGTCCCCGCCCGCGCCCGGACGCCGCGCCCGCGCAGGACGCTCCCTGCCGCGCGGCCTCAGCCGAGCGCGCGCCAGCCGATGTCGCGGCGCACGTGCGCGCCCTCGAAGGCGATGCGGTCCACGGCGGCGTAGGCGCGCATGGCCGCCTCGCGGAGGTCCGCTCCGGTCGCCGTCACCGTGAGCACCCGGCCGCCGTTCGTGAGCACCTGGTCGCCCTCCCGGCGCGTGCCCGCGTGGAAGACGACGACCTCCTCGAGCGCCCCCGCCTCCGCGAGCCCCTCGATGGGCTTGCCCTTCTCGTAGGCGCCCGGATAGCCCCCGCTCGCCAGCACCACGCAGAGGCTCGCCGGCGCGTGCCAGCGCGTCTCCACGCCGCTCAGATCCCCGCGCGCGCTCCCGAAGAAGAGCGGCAGGGCCGAGCCGCCCCAGCGCGTCATCAGGCACTCGGTCTCCGGATCGCCGAAGCGCACGTTGTACTCGAGCACGAAGGGCTCGCCCTCGACGATCATCAGCCCGACGAAGAGCGCCCCGCGGAAGGGCACCCCCTCGGCCTTCATGCCCGCCAGCGTCGGCTCCACCACCCGCTTCTGGATGGCCGCCTCGAGCTCCGGCGTGACCACGGGCGGCGGCGAGTAGGCCCCCATCCCGCCGGTGTTCGGGCCCTCGTCGCCCTCGAGCGCGCGCTTGTGATCTTGCGCCGGCGCGAGGGCCACGTAGCGCTCGCCGTCGCAGACCACGTGGTAGCTGACCTCCTGGCCGACCAGGCACTCCTCGATCAGCACGCGCGCGCCGGCCTCGCCGAACTGCCGGTCGCGCATGATGCGGTGGATGGCGTCGGCCGCCTCGTCCGCGTCCTTCGCGACCGTGACGCCCTTCCCCGCCGCGAGCCCGTCCGCCTTCACGACGAGGGGCCGCTTCGCCTCCCGCACGTAGGCCTCGGCCGCGTCCGCGTCGTCGAAGACGGCGAAGCCGGCCGTGGGGACGCCGTGCCGGTCCATGAGCTCCTTCGCGAAGATCTTCGAGCCCTCGAGGCGCGCCGCCTCCCGGCTCGGTCCGAAGGCGGCGATGCCCACCTCGCCGAGGGCGTCGACGAGCCCCTCGACGAGCGGCGCCTCGGGCCCGACGACGACGAGATCGACGTGCAGCGTGCGCGCGAGCTCGACCTGCCCGGCCACGTCGTCGGCCTTCATGTCGTGGCAGGTCGCGACCTCCGCGATGCCCGCGTTGCCGGGGGCCGCGTGCACGACGGCGCCGTCCTTCGCGAAGCGCCAGGCCAGGGCGTGCTCGCGCGCGCCCCCGCCGACGACGAGCACCTTCGGCTGCTCGGGGATCTCGATGCTCATGGCGCCGCTCTCAGTGCTTGAAGTGGCGCACGCCGGTGAAGACCATCGCGATGCCCGCGGCGTCGCAGGCGGCGATGACCTCCTCGTCGCGCTTGGAGCCGCCCGGCTGGACGACCGCCGTCACGCCCGCCTTCGCCGCGGCCTCGACGCCATCGGCGAAGGGGAAGAAGGCGTCGGAGGCCATGACGGCGCCCTTCGCGTCCTCCCCGGCCCGCTTGGCGGCGATCTCCACCGCGAGCACGCGCGACATCTGACCGGCGCCGATGCCGACCGTCGCGTCCTTCTTGGCGAAGACGATGGCGTTCGACTTCACGTGCTTGCAGACGCGCCAGGCGAGATCGAGGGCGGCGAGCTCGTCCGCGCTGGGCTGGCGCTGGGTCACGCAGCGCGCGGCCTTCACCTCGGCGGCGCCCGTCGCGTCCCGGTCCTGGACCACCAGGCCGCCGCTGATGCGCTTGAAGTGGAGCATGGGCGCGTCGGCGCCGAGCCACTCGCCGGTCGCGAGGAGGCGCAGGTTCTTCTTCTTGCGGAGCCGCTCGAGCGCGTCGTCCGCGAAGCCGGGCGCGATGACGCACTCGATGAAGGTCTCGGCGATCTTCTCCGCCGTGGCGAGGCCGATCTCGCGGTTCACGGCCACGATGCCGCCGAAGGCGCTCTGGGCGTCCGCCTCGCGGGCCTTCTCGTAGGCCGTCGCGAGGTCGTCGGCGACGGCGACGCCGCAGGGGTTGGTGTGCTTCACGACGACGGCGGCGGGCCGGTCGAACTCGCGCACGGCCTCGAGGGTGGCGTCGACGTCGACGAGGTTGTTGAAGCTGAGCTCCTTGCCGCCGGCGCCGAGCGACTCGGCCGTCGCCAGGCTGCCCTTCGGCGCGCCGCGCTCGACGTAGAAGGCGCCCTTCTGGTGCGGGTTCTCGCCGTAGCGGACGTCGTAGGCCTTCTGGAACTGGAGCGTGAGCGTGCCCGGGAAGGCCAGGGGCTTGCCCTCGGCGTCGAGGCCCGTGAGGTAGGCGGCGATGGCGCCGTCGTAGGCGGCCGTGTGCGTGAAGGCCTTGGCCGCGAGGCGCGCGCGGAGGGGCAGGCTCGTGCCGCCCTCCTTCACGGCCGCGAGGACCTCGCCGTAGTCGGCCGGGTCCGTGACGACGGCGACGCGGACGTGGTTCTTGGCCGCGCTCCGCACCATGGAGGGGCCACCGATGTCGATGTTCTCGATGATGGTCGCGTGCTCGGCGCCGCCGGCGACGGTCTGCTCGAAGGGGTAGAGGTTCACGCAGACGAGATCGATGGGCTCGCCGCCGAGCTTCTCGCTCAGCTCGGCGCGGTCCTCGGCGGTGTCGCGCATGAGGATGCCGCCGTGGATCTTCGGGTGGAGGGTCTTCACCCGGCCGTCCATCACCTCGGGCGAGTCCGTGTAGGCCGCGACGTCGACGACCTCGACGCCGCCCTCGCGGAGGGCCCGGGCCGTGCCGCCGGTGGAGAGGATGGTCACGCCCGCCTCCGCGAGCCCCTGGGCGAACTCGACGACGCCCGTCTTGTCGCTGACCGAGATCAGCGCGCGCTTCACCACGTACTCGCTCACGTCCACACCTGCCTTCTGGAGGCCGACGCCGCCCGCGCGACCCGGGCCGGAGCTAGCACGGATCGCGGAATGGATCAGCCCCGACGCGTAGCTGTCACGCCCGCGCTCCGGGGCGGCGACGAAGACATGGTCGGAGCCGAGAGTCGCGTCGGCGCCGAGCCCGGCGCGCGCTCCGAGGCGGCGATGCGGCGGCGGAGCGGGGCGGCGATACGGGCGGCGGGGGCGGTGCGCCGCGGTCCTCAGCCCATCGGGTCGAGGAGCACCTTCAGCGTGCCGCGCGTGCGGGCGCGCTCCACGGCCGCGACGCCTTCGGTGAGCGGGAGGCGCGCGTCCACGAGGGGCGAGGGGTCGACCTCGCCCTTCGCGAGGGCCTCGAGGGCCCGGTCGAAGGGGCCGCAGCGGCTCCCGACGAGGCGGATCTCGTCGACGACCAGCCGGTTCGTGTCGACCTCGGGCGTGCCGGCGAAGGTGGACTTCAGCACGAGGGTGCCGCGCGGGCGGACGCGGTCCATGGCCTCGCGGAGACCCGCCGGCGAGCCCGTCGCCTCCACGACGACGTCGAAGGCCGGGGCCTCCTCGAGCGCGGTCGTCACGGTGGCGCCCGCGGCGGCGGCGAGGGCGAGCTTCCGCTCGTGGCGGCCGAGGACCGTGAGCTCGCAGCCGCTCGTGGCGAGGGCGAAGGCACAGAGGAGCCCGAGCTTGCCGTCGCCGAGGACGAGGACGCGATCGCCGGGGCCGATGGGGACCTGCTCGAGGATCTCGAAGGCGGCGGCGAGGGGCTCGACGAAGACGGCGTGCTCGTCGGGGACGGCGTCGGGGACCGGGAAGAGGTTGGCGACGGGGGCCGTGAGGCGCTCCGCGAAGGCGCCGTCGCGGCCGACGATGCCGAGGACCGTGCGCTCCGGGCAGTGGTGCGGATCGCCGGCGGCGCAGGTGGGGCAGGCGCCGCAGGCGAAGTTGATGTCGACGCAGACGCGGCGGCCGACGAGCTCGGGCCGGGCGTCGCAGGCGAGCACGTCGGCGACGAGCTCGTGGCCGAGCGTGCCCTCGAAGCCCATGTAGCCGCGCACGATCTCGAGGTCCGTGTTGCAGACGCCGCCGAGGCGGAGGCCGAGGAGGGCCTCGCCGGGGGCCGGGGCGGGCTCGGGGACGTCGGCCATGGTGAGCTGGCCGGCCGTGAAGCGGAGCGCCTTCATGGCGAGGGGGATAGCAGATGGGAGCCGCGGCGCGCCGCTCGCCCCACCGCCGGGGCTGCGCTATCTCCGCTCCGAGCCTCGCCGGCCGCCCGCCCGGCTCTCCTTCCCCGACTCCTCCGTCCGACTCGCCGTGAAGACCGACGACCTCGACTACGAGCTGCCCGACGAGCTCATCGCGCAGGCCCCGCTGGAGCGGCGGGACGGAGCGCGGCTCCTCGTCGTCGACGCCGCCCACGACGCGCCGGGGGCGCTGCGGGACGCGCGCATCACGGACCTGCCGGAGCTGCTCCCGCCCAGCCTGATCGTGGTCAACGACACGCGCGTGATGCCCGCGCGGCTCTTCGGGAAGAAGCCGACGGGGGGCGCCGTGGAGCTGCTCCTCATCGAGCGGCTCTCCGCGCCCGGTGACACCGCGCGCGAGCGTTGGCATGCCATGGGCCGGGCCTCCAAGGGGCTGAAGCCCGGCACGACCGTCACGCTCGGCGAGGCCGGCGCGCTCGAGGCGGAGGTGCTCGCCAAGCGCGACGACGGGACCCTCGAGGTCGCCCTCTCGGCCGCGGGCGGGAGCGTCGCCGACGCCATCGAGGCCGCCGGCGAGATGCCCCTGCCGCCCTACATCCGCCGCGACGCCGAGGCGAGCGATCGGGAGCGCTACCAGACCATCTTCGCGCGCGAGCCCGGCGCCGTCGCCGCGCCCACGGCCGGGCTCCACTTCAGCCCAACGCTCGTCGAGGCCATGGAGGCCGCCGGCCACCGCTTCGCGCGGGTCACGCTCCACGTCGGCCCCGGCACCTTCCGCCCGGTGAAGCACGACGACCTCGACGCGCACCCGATGCACGAGGAGCGCTACGCCGTGAGCGAGGCGACCGCCGCCGCCATCGCTGCGGCCCGGGACGAGGGCCGGCCGATCCTCGCGGTGGGCACGACGGTGGTGCGCACCCTCGAGAGCGCCGCCATCGCGGGCCGGCGCGTGCGGGCCGGGAGCGGGCGCACGGACCTCTTCATCAAGCCGCCCTACCGCGCGAAGGTGGTCGACCACGTGCTCACGAACTTCCACCTGCCGCGCTCGACCCTCCTGGCGCTGGTCATGGCCCTCGCCGGGGTCGAGACGACGCGCCGCGCCTACGCGCACGCGGTGGCGACGGCCTACCGCTTCTTCAGCTACGGCGACGCGATGCTCCTCCGCGGCGTGAGCGAGGCGTCGCGATGAGCGCCGAGGTGGGCGCCGGCGCGCTGCCGACGAAGGGCTTCGCCTTCGAGCTCCGCGCCGAGGACGGGCATGCCCGGCGCGCGACCTTCACCACGCCGCGCGCCGTGGTCGAGACGCCGACCTTCATGCCCGTGGGCACGGCCGCGACCGTGAAGGGGCTCACGCCCGACGAGGTCGAGGCGACGGGCGCGCGGATGATCCTCGCGAACACCTACCACCTCTGGCTGCGGCCGGGCGCCGAGCTGATCGCGCGGCGCGGCGGGGTGACGCGCTTCATGGGCTGGGAGCACGCGCTGCTCACGGACAGCGGGGGCTTCCAGGTCTTCAGCCTCGCCGGGCTGCGGAAGGTCGACGACGACGGGGTGACCTTCCGCTCGCACCTCGACGGCGCGGAGAAGCGGCTGACGCCCGAGGAGTCCATGCGGGTGCAGCGCCTCCTGGGATCGACCGTGGCGATGGTGCTCGACGTCTGCCCGCCGGGCGGCGCGGCCCGCCCCGAGGTCGAGGAGGCCATGCGGCGGACGACCGCCTGGGCGAAGCGCTGCCTCGAGACCGAGCCGGCCGAGGGGCAGGCGCGCTTCGGGATCGTGCAGGGGGCGACCTACCTCGATCTGCGGCGCGCGCACCTGGCCGAGCTGGCGCCCATGGCCTTCGACGGCCTGGCCCTCGGCGGCTTCAGCGTGGGCGAGCCCGTCGAGACCATGTACGAGCTGCTCGACGCGATGGCGCACGAGCTGCCGAGACAGAAGCCCCGCTACCTGATGGGCGTGGGCACACCCTACGACCTCCTGAAGGCCATCGGCGCCGGCGTGGACCTCTTCGACTGCGTGCTGCCCACGCGGAACGCGCGGAACGGCCAGGCGCTGACCTGGGACGGGCGCGTGAACCTGCGGCAGGCGCGGCACAAGGAAGACGACGGCCCCATCAGCGAGGCATGCGGCTGCCCCGTCTGCGCCCGCTTCTCGCGCGCCTACCTGCGGCACCTCGTGAAGGCGAACGAGCTCCTCGGCCACCGGCTCGTCACCCAGCACAACCTGAGCTTCTATGGCGAGCTCGTCGCCGAGGCGCGCCGGCAGATCGAGGCGGGCACCTACCACTCCTGGGCCGCCGAGGCCGCGAAGCGCATGCGCGAAGGCGACGAAGTCGGCCGCGGCTGAACCGCCCCGCCCGCACCGCCTCTGCCGCTCGCTTCAGCTTCCGCTCCCCGACACGCTCGACTCGAGGTCCAAGCGGGCTCGAAGCTCGAAATCGCACTTCCAGCTCGAACTCGAGCCCGAATCAGTCGCCACGCGGCGTGATGATCGTGCAAAGTCTCGTGGTGCGCGGCAACAGACGAATCTTCCTCAGCTGCATGCGCTGGAAACCGGCACACATCTACTCGGGTGCCCCCATTTTTCGTGAGCATCTGAGTGCCGTCCGCAGCTGGGCTCCAGTGCAGATGCAAGTGGACTTCACCCATGTAGGTTCCGCGTCTATCGTTGAAGGGGCGGAAGCATCGTTCCTCCTGATGGATGGAGAAATGCACACTGCAACTCGCATCGCGAGCCCGGTACCCGACCACTCGCCGGGACCTCTGCACTTCTACATCGCAGACACCCCTTTCCGCGTCGACCCGCGCGAGGTGATGGGTGCGGCCGACCTGCTGACCGTGTGTCGTCGTTTTCTACGCGACGGTCGTCTCGAGCCCCCCGCGGGCTGGACGTGGGGACCTTCCTGGGAGCTCGAAGAGCGGGAGCTGTACCCGCCGGGATAGCGCAGCCGGCCGGCCCGGTCGCAAGGTCGGGGGGCTCTCACTCCCAGCGGTGCGCTTTCATCGCCACCCTGCCCTTCGCATCGAAGGCCACGCCCTCCCTCTCGAGGAGCCTCCGCTGCCTCCCCGTTCGCATGCCGGCCTTCTCGTCGGTCGCGATGCTCCCGTCCGTGCGCACGACGCGCTGCCAGGGGACGTCGTCGGGGCAGTCGGCGAGGGCCCAGCCGATGGCGCGGGGGCTGAGCGGACGCTCCACGCGCCGGGCCACGTCGCCGTAGCTCAGCACCTTCCCCGGCGGGATGGCGCGCACGATGGCGTAGACGTCGTCCCAGGCCATGGGCTCAGCGCCAGGCCTGGAGGAAGCCGCCGAAGGTGGCGACGTAGATCGTGCCGTCGGCGCCGAGGACGGGCGCGGCGAAGGTGCGCCGCCCCACGGAGACGGACCAGCGCACGCGCCCATCGGCGGCCACGGCGAGGAGCTCGCGCCGCCCGCTGACGACGAGCGTCGTCCCGCCCGCGTCGACGGAGAGCTCGCCGGCCATCGGGCCGTGGTCGTCGAGGCGCCAGCGCTCGCTTCCGTCCGGCTCCACGCAGAGCAGCCCCGCGTCGAGCGTGCCGAAGCGGAGCGACCCGTCGGGCGCGAGGGCCAGCGCGCTGGTCGGCGCCGGCCGCACGTCGAGCTCGCTGCGATCGTGGCCGCCCGCCAGCCCCACCCGGTGGAGCACGCCGCCGCGGCTCAGCGCGAGCACGTCGCCCGTGTCCGTGACCACCGGGCCGAGCACCACGGGCTCCCCGAGGTCCACGCTCCGCTCGAGCGCTCCCTCGAGGCCGAACCAGTGGAGCCCCTCCCCGGCCGCGACGACGATCGACCCCCCCGCGAGCGCCGCCTGGCTCCGCGCCGGCCCCGGGAGCCGCGTCTCGAAGACCCGGCGCCCCTCGCCGTCCACCCGGAGGAGCTGCGGGTCCCCGGTGGGCACGACCACCGAGCCGTCGTCGAGGGCGAGGGGCGAGCCGACCACCAGCGCGCCGACCTCCGCCTCGGCCCGCGAGCGCGGCCCGCCCACGAAGAGCAGCCGCCCGCCCTGCGCGCCGAGCACGACCTTGCCGTCCGGAGTGAAGGAGGGCGTCCCGCTCGCGAGCCCCACCTGGAGGGCCCAGCGCTGCGCCCCGTCGGGGCCGACCATGGACAGGCCGCTCTGGCTCCCGACGAAGACCGTCCCGTCGCGCGCCACGGTCGGCGTGCGGACCCGCTGGCCGCTCCCGATGTTCGCCGCCTCCCACTGCCGGGTGGGCGCCTCGCTCGGCGCCAGGCCGCGGAGCCGCCCGGTGCGGCGCGGGTCGCCGCCGCCCGTGCGCCAGGGGTGGTCGGTCGCGACCCCGAAGGGGATCTCCACGTAGCGCCCGGTCGGCACGGGCCGGGCCCGCACGAGGGCCGCCGCCGCGGACACTCCCACTCCGAGCGCGAGGGCGAGGAGCACGCGCCCTCCCCTCACGGCGCCTCCTCGCTCGGCCCGCCCTCGCTCGCCCCATCGCCTTCGCCCTCGGACGGCGGACGCACGCTGAGCGTGTAGGCCACCCGCGGGTTCGCCCGGAGCCGCTCCTCGTCCGGCGGCGGCTCGTCGGCCGAGACCGTCACGCAGGTCCGGTCCCGCTGCACCTGCTCGAGCACCACGCGCTCGCCCTCCCCGACGCCGCCGTCGTTCGCCTTCGTGCTCCGCGCGCGCACCCGGTCCACGGCGCGAAGCACCAGGTCGAGCCCGTCCACCCCGCTCAAGGCGACCTCGAGCGGCGGCCCGTCCTCCTCGAAGCAGTACACGTCCTCGTCGCCCGCCCAGCCGATGTAGCCGCGGCGCTCCACGGGCCCGCCGGGGAGCGCGTCGGCGAGCTCGAGCGAGTCGTTCACCTCGCTCTCCCAGCCCTCCTCGGGCTCCACCAGCTCGTAGCGGATCGTGTACTCGTCGGAGACGTTCTCCGTGGGCAGCTCGCCCGTGATCCAGCGCTCCCGCACGCGGAGCAGGTACTCGGGCTCGCTCACGGGGAAGTTCGGGATGCGCTCGGGGACGCCGACGCCGCCGCTGTCCGCGCTGAGCACGGGCGAGGTCTGGTCGGCGCGCACGACGTCGATCATCACGTCGATGTTCGGCAGCGCGCCCACCTCCACGCGGAGCTCCCGCCGCGCCCGGGAGGGGTTGCTGATCCGGTAGAGGTCGACGTCGCCGACTTCGCGGCTCTGGCGCTTGCCGAGGTAGCCGCGCACGGTCGCCTCGAGGGGCAGCGGATCCGCCTGCTCGCTGAGGTCGTTCGGCTCGCTCTCGGTCGTCGGCACCTCGGGCACGGCGCGGTAGCGCTCCCAGGCGAGCCAGCCCCCGTAGCCGAGCCCGCCGACGAGGAGCAGCACGACGAGGTTCGTGAGCAGGCCGCGCCGCCTGAGCCGCTTCTCGTAGCGGTCGACGTCCTTCCGCGTGGCCGCCGCGCCGCGCCCCGCGGGCGTCTGGGCCTGCGTCGTCGAGATGCTCGCCAGGGACGGATCGCTCACGGCCTCGCCGACCGAGCGGAGGTACTCGAGCAGGTCCTGCCGGAGCGCCTCGGCGTTCGGGTAGCGATCCCCGCGCTCCTTCTGCATGGCCTGGCCGACGATGCGGTCGGCCTCGAGCGGGAGGGGCGCGCCGCTCCGCTGGGACGGCGGCACGAGCTTCTCCGTCAGGTGCTTGGTCAAGACGCCCATGGGCGTGTTCGCGACGAAAGGCGGCACCCCCGTGCAGGCCTTGTAGAGCATGGCGCCGAGGGCGTAGACGTCGCCGCGCGGGTCGACCTCCTCGCCGCGGATCTGCTCCGGGGGCATGTAGTAGGGCGTCCCGACGATGCTGCCGGCGCGGGTGACGGTGATGTTCCCGCGCTGGTCCCGGAGCTTCGCGAGGCCGAAGTCGAGCACCTTCGCGATCTCGCCGCGCCCCTCGCGCGCGGGGAGGATCATCACGTTCTCGGGCTTGAGGTCGCGGTGGACGATCCCCTGCGCGTGGGCCTCGGCGACGGAGGCGCAGACCTGCGCGCAGAGCCGGGCCGCGCGCGCGAACTCGAGGGGCCCGCCGTCGCGGATGAGCTGCCCGAGGTCGCGCCCCTCGAGGTACTCCATCACCAGGTACATCAGCCCCTCGGAGCGGCCGAAGTCGAAGACCTGCACGGTGTTCGGGTGGCTCAGGCGCGACGCCGCCTCGGCCTCCCGCTGGAAGCGCTTGACCGTGTTGCGGTCGCGGGCGAGCTCGCCGTGGAGGAGCTTCATGGCCATCCACTTGCCGATGTGGATGTGCTCGACCTTGTAGACGACGCCCATGCCGCCGCGGCCGAGGAGCTCGAGGATGCGGTAGCGGTCGGCGATCACGCGGCCGACGAGCGGGTCGGCGACGCCCTCCTGGACGCGCTCCCCACCGGCCTGCAGCCCGTGGCCGCAGCCGCCGCAGAAGCGGGCGTCCACCGGGTTGGTGCGGCCGCAGACCGGGCAGGGGCCCGCGTCCATGGTCGCCGCGGTCGCCTCGGGGTCCATCGCGCCGGGCACCCTAGCGCACCCCTCCCCGCCCGAGGAGCAGCCGCGCTCGGCTCACCGGCGCCTCGACGAGGAAGGCGCTGGGAGGACGAAGGCGGCGTCGAGCCGGGGCACGCTCATGACCTGCCCCGAGGGGGAGCGGAACTGTTGCTCGCCGGCGAGCTCGCCGAGGACGCGCACCCAGGTGTTCAGGCCGGCCTCGGTGGCGCCGTCGTAGGTGACCCAGAGCGGGCAGCGCTGGCTGCCGGGGCAGTCGCGGAGGACGATCTGCAGGACGCTGCGCCCCTCGTGGACGTCGACGTTGTAGACGCGGCCCACGAAGGCGACGCGGCGGCCGCGGTAGGTGTCCGGGCTCGAGGCGATGCGGGCGTAGGGGAGCTCCTCGACCGGGTAGCTCGCGGCCTCGGCGGCGAGGTCCTCGACGCGGCGGATGTGGAGCACGCGGCGGCGCGGGGCGCGGCCGGGGCGGCGGGCGACGAGGACGTGCTCGCTCTCGCCCATGGCGTCGAGCACGAGCTGGGTGACGAAGCGGCCCTCGCGGAGCTCGAGCTCGGAGCCGTCGAGGGTGACGGTGGCCTCCGGGTGCGCGGCGCCGGCCACCTCGACCGTGCGCTGGTCGGTGATGGCGCGCTCGCCCGGGCGGTCGACCTGCAGCGTGGCGAAGGGGATGCGCACGGCGACGTCGCCCTCGGCGGGGGCGCTGCCGTCCGGGAGGACGACGCGGTAGTGGACGGTCTTCTCGAAGAGGGGGGCCTCGCCGGTGGTGTCCTCGAGGGGGTAGTCCTGGGTCGCGTGGCCGGTGGCGTCGAGGGCGACGGCCTGCTCGTCGAGGGTGATGTCGGCGCCCGGGACGGCGTCGACGACGACGCGGAGGACGGGCGGGTCCTGCTCGAGGGCGCTGAGGTCGGCGCGCACGCGGAAGCGGAGCGAGAGGAGGACCGTGACCTGGTCGACCGAGCCGTCGGGGGCGACGACGCCGATCTGGAGCTCGTTGTCGCCGAGGCGGAGGTCCGTGGCCTCGAGCGGGAACTCGGCGCGACCGGCCTCGAGGGGGCGCTCCTCGCCGCCGAAGCGGACCTTCGTGCCGGGCTCGGCGCCGGGGACGTCGACGACGAGCACCTCGCCGCGCTCGCTCTGACCGACGCTGGCCTGGACCTCCGCGTCGCCCTGGCTGAGGAGGTAGAAGGTGGCGGCGCCGCCCGCGACGGCCGCGAGGAGGAGGACGATGGCGAGGATCGTCAGGCCCCGGCCGCCCTTCTTCTTCGCGGGCAGCCCGGCGGGGACGTCGTCCCAGCTCGCGTCCGGGGCGGCGGCGGGCGCCCCCGGAGCGGCCTGAGCGGCTGGCGCCGGAGCTCCCGCGGGCGCCTGGGCGGGCGCACCGGCCGGCGGCGCGGCGCCGAGCATGGTGCGGTTCGTCGTCGGCGCGGGCTTCGGCTGCCCACCCGTGGGCGCGGCGGCGGGCTCGGCGCCGCCCTTCGCCGGCATGCCGAGCATGGTGCGGTTCGTCGTCGGCGCGGGCTTCGGCTGTCCGGCGGGTGCCGCCGCTGCGCCTCCGCCAGGGGGCGCGGGCGCGGCGCCGCCCGCGGTCTGCGCGGGCATGCCGAGCATCGTCCGCTGGGTGTTCGGCGCCGGCTTCGCGCCGCCGGCCGGCGGTGGCGCGGCGGACGGTGGCGCGGCTTGCTGTGGCGCGGCGTCGCCCGCCGGCGGGGACGCGGCCTGCCCCGGATCGTGCGACGAAGCCCCGCCCGGCCCTTGCGGCTCCGGCGCGGCGCCCCCACTCGGAGGCGCGACCGCCGGCATGCCCAGCATCGTCTGCGGCTTCGCCTTCGCCTTCGGCGGCGCGGCGCCCGCCGGAGCGAAGCCAGCCGCGTCGGGAGGAGCCTCGAGGGGCGGCGTGAACGCCGGCGTATCCGGGACGGTCTTGGCCCAGTCGCGACCGCCGCCGCCCGCGCCCCCGGCCGGCGGGGCCTCCGCCGGCGTCGGCGCCGCGGGCGAGGTCGGCGCGGCAGGGCCCTCCCCGCTCGCCGGCGCGGCCACCGCCGGCATGCCGAGCATCGTGCCCTTCGGCGTGGGGCCGCTCGCGGGTCCCCCCGGCGCCCCCTGCCCGCTCGCGCCGGGCGCAGGCGTCGCCGGCATGCCGAGCATGGTCTGCTTGGCGCCCGCCGGCTGGGGCGGGGGCCGCTTCACGAGGTCGTAGCCGCACTGGCCGCAGAACTTCGCCTCCGGGGAGAGCGGCGTTCCACATTGCGGGCAGGGCGATTGGCCGTCCGCCATGGCGCGGGAGTCTATCAGACGGCCGGCCCGGAGCGAGGGCGGGGCGAGACCCTCCATCCGAAGGCCTCCCGTCGCCGGATCGACACGAAGATTCCGCGTGCGCGCCGAAGCCTGTTATCCTTCCGGCGGGTGGATCTTCACGTCACAGACGGAAGGTTTCACTCAGGGGGAAATCCGAGGACCTCGCGGTGTGGACGTGGGGATGGAGGACGACCCTCTCCTATATGGGGAACGAAACGGACCCATCGATTGGGACTGGAATGGGAGAGAGGCACATGAACGGCTTCGAGGTGCGATTGAAGGCACTGCTCATCGCGACGGTCGTCGCGCTGGGCGGCGTCGCGTGTGGTGACGACGACGGCATGACCGAGATGGACGCCGGCGGCGGCGTCGACGCGGGCGGCGGCAAGGACGCCGGCGGCGAGGAAGATGCCGGCGGCGAAGAGGACGCAGGCCCGGAGGACGCCGGCACGGACGCCGGTCCGCCCGCGGAGGCCTTCATCCGCGTCGCCCATCTCTCCCCGAACACGCCGCCCGTGCGCGTCTGCATCCAGGCGACGCTCATGGGCACGCCCATCGGCGATCCCACGGGCCCCCTGCCGGACCCGACCACCGACGACCCGATCCCCTTCCGGGGCATCTCGGGCTACATCCCCTTCGCGGCCGGTGACCCCGTCACCTACGTGATCGACGTCTTCGCGGACCCGGACGGCGAGACCGTCACGGATTGCGACGGCGAGGCCGCGCTCCAGGTCGAGCTCACGGTCGGCGAGGACATCGAGCCCGGCATGCGCTACACGGCGGCCGCGATCGGCCTCCTGAACGCCACCGAGCAGAACAACTGCGGCGAGACCTTCGACGCGGCCTGCCCGGAGGCCCTCGAGCTCTCGGCGGCCCTCTTCGAGGACGCGGCCGAGGAGATGGACGGCATGGTGATGGTCCGAGCGCTCCACGCGATCCCGAACGCGCCGGGCGTCGACGTCTGCTTCGACCCGGACGGTTCGGTCGGCGAGATGGACCCGGTGGAGCTCTTCGAGAACGCCACCTTCGGTACCGCCTCGGACTACTACATGCAGGACTCGGCCATCGAGGCCGGCTCCCTGCGCATCTTCGCGCACGTCTCGGCGGAGATGGACTGCCCGGCCGGCGTCGAGGGCGCCGAGGTCGCCGAGCTGCCGATCCCGACGCCCGAGGCGCTCACCATGGCCTTCCCCGAGGGCACGCCCATCGCCGGGACCTACGACCTCGGCACGGTGAACACGGTCTTCGCCGAGGGCCTGCTCGGCACCGAGGGGGCGACCCAGCCCCTCTTCGTGCCGTGGATCGACCTGCCGCCGCCCTCCATGTGAGCGGCGTCGCTTGAACCGTCGAAGAGCCCGCGGGTCCGCCCGCGGGCTCTTCGCGTTCCGTCGGCCTGTCGGCGAGCAGAGTCCTCGGAAGGCGGCCTCGCCGGAGAGCTTCCTCGTGAAAAACTGCAACCACGCGTCGGGTCGGCGGTCCCGGCCCGGTGGCTACCCGCATAGCCACCCGTCCCCGCCGAGGTTTCACCGCAGCTCAGCGCGAACGGATCTTTGTCGCGGCGCTGGCCGTGGGCCGGCTCTGGGCCGCCCTCGCCCCTTCGGAACACCGCTTGCTCTGCTGTCCGGCCGGAGTGCCCGCCGCCGCCCCGTCCCCTTCCCGCTCCCTCCCGTCCCCGCGCCTCGCCGGGCGGCTCGATCGCTGGTGCCGCTGGGCCCTCGGCTCGACGCTCGTCTTCAACCTCCTCGACGCGCTCCTGACGCTCGCGATCGTCTCGGCGGGCCTCGCCATCGAGGCCAACCCGCTCATGGCGGAGCTGCTCGCCCGCGGCCCGGTGCTCTTCGTCGGCGCCAAGCTCGCCTTGGTCTCGGCGGCCGTGGTCGTCCTCTGGCGCTACCGGACGCGCCGGCTCGCGCGGCTGGGCGCGGGCCTGAGCTTCACCGCGTACGCGGCGATCATGCTCGTCCACACCCAGTCCATCGCCGCCCTCGGCGCCTGGCTCCGCTGAGCGCCGGTCGCGACGGCGGGCCCGGCAGCCGCCGGCGGCGGTCGCCGGACGCAAAGGGCTCGGCTGGATGGGCGCAGCCGTGATGGATGCAGTCGCGACGGACGCAGCCGCGATGGATGCAGTCGCGATATGGATGCAGTCGCGATGGCCGGCGTGCTCAGAACGCCGTGTGCCCGAGCGGACCGCGCCGCTCGAGCGTGAAGAAGGAGGGCGTCGGCAGGCGCAGCGCGCCGAGGTCCAGGTAGCTCCAGCCGAGCAGGAGGTCGACCTCGCCCGGCCGCACGGCGACGATGGGGTCGCGGAGGAACTTCAGGGGCGGCCGGTTCGGCTGGCGGCCGTAGTCGAGCATCAGCCCGCGATGGCACCAGACCTTCCGCCCCTCGCGGCGCGGCATCGGATAGCCGGCGGTCGAACAGACCTCGAAGGGCCCGAAGGTCTTCGGGCTCCCGTCGCGGAGCCGCATGGGCTCGTCCGGCGCGTCCAGGCCCCGCTGCTCGAGGCGCACGTTCCAGCCGCGGAGCGTCCCCGTCGTCGGGTCGCGGTGGAAGGTCTTGCGGAAGGTCTTCCAGCTCAGCTTCTCGGCGAGCGGCGGGAGCCCCAGGCTGACGCCGCGGTACTCCGTATCGTCCAGGGCCGCGGGCTCGATGGGGTAGCCGCCCTCGAGCACCTCGAGGAGCGCGTCCCCGTCCATGCCCCAGAGCTCCTCGGCGAGCCGCGCCGGCTCCGTGCCCTCGGCCGCCAGCGCGGAGAAGCGTGCCGTCTGCATGCTCCCTCGTTACCACGCCGAGAGCCACCCCGGCGAGCAGGGCTCACATCGGCCTCCGAGCTACGGCGGGAGCCCGAGCTTCAGCGCCAGCCCAAGCGACGGCGACAGCGACAGCCACAGCGCCAGCCACAGCTTCAGCGCCAGCCACAGCTACGGCCCCAGCTTCGGAGCCTCGGCTCCACCTTCTCGCTCGGGGTCGGGCACGCTCCGGCTCGGGCTCCTGCTCGTGCTCGGGCTCCTGCTGGAGCTGCGGCTCGAGCTCGGGCTCCTCCTCCTGCTTGGGCTCCTGCTTGGGCTCGGGCTCCTGCTTGGGCTCCTGCTTGGGCTCCTGCTTGGGCTCCTGCTTGGGCTCCTGCTTGGGCTCGGGCTCGGGCTCCTGCTCGGGCTCTGGCTCGGACCCCTGCTCTCCTCAGCCCTCTCCCGCCAACCGCACCAGCGCCTCCGCCATCGCCCTCGGCAACCCCACCGCCGCCGCCAGCTCCCCGGGCTCCTCCGCCGCCAGCCGCTCGAAGCTCCCGCAGCGCGCCGCCACCTGCCGCGCCACGCTCGCGCTCAGCCCCGCCTCGCCCTCGAGCCAGCTCGCGTGCAGCGGCCGCTCGGCCGGCCGCGCCGCCTCCGCCCCGAGCAGCGCCCCCAGCGCCGCACCGGTCGCCCGCGCGCTCTCGAGCAGCGCCTCGGGCGCGAGCCGCTCGCTCCCGAGCAAGCGCGCCAGCTCCTTGAGCACCGTCGCCGCCGCGCGCCGCCCCGCCCCGGCCGGCGCCGCGGCCAGGCTCCGCACGAGCGGGTTGTCCACGTTCACGTGCAGCGTCCGCTTCATCACCGGCGCCCGGGCGGCGTAGTCGCCGAGGAGCCCGGCCAGCGGGGCGTTCTCCCGGGCCTCCTCCTTCGCCTGCTCCGCGAGCCGCAGCCTCCTCGGCGTCACCAGCACGGCCGGCACGTCCACCGGCGCGAAGCGCGCCGCCACGGCCTCCGTCTCCGCGTCCGCGAGCTCCCCGACGAGCGCCGCCATCGCGCCCTCCACGGGCACCGGGTCGAGCAGCCCCGCCCCCGGCTGCCCCGCCTCCTCGACGAGCGGCACGCCCCGCTCCTTCGCGTAGAGTCGGAGGAAAGGCGCGTCCGCGAAGTACTGCGCATCGATCACCGGCCGCCGCGCCGACTCGAGCAGGAGCTCCATGGTCCGCGCCTGCTCCTCGCTCGCGTAGAGGTAGATCGTGCCCCCGCTCGCCTCGAGGTACGCCGGCAGGGTCCGCTCGCCGCGCGAGGTGCGGAAGGTGACCCGATCCGCCACCGCCTCGAAGAGCGCCGGCGCGTCCAGGGCCCAGCGCTTGAGGAGCGACTCGTGCGCGCGCACCACCTCGCCCCAGGTCGCCGGCTGCTCGCGCTCGAGCCGCTCGAGCCACGCGAGGAGCTGCCGCTCGACCCCGTCGCGCACCGCCCGGAACCGGGCCTCGCGGCGCACGCTCTCCCGGCTCGCCGTCGGCTCGAGGAGCGGGCAATCGACGAGCCCGGTCACGAAGCGCGCCCAGCGCGGGAGCAACCCCTCGTCCCGCGGGTCCACCAGCATGTGCCGGATGAGCACGCGCGCCGCCCCGTGCTCGCGCACGCTCAGCTGCGAGCCCTCGGGGATGCAGAGCAGGCCCTCGAGCGGCACGCGCCCGAGCACCGGATCGTCGACGTCCTCGAGCCGGAGCGTCGCGATCGGCGGCCGCCCCTCGCAGAGCTCCGCCGCGAGCGCGACCTCGGTGACGGCCGGCGCGCCCTCCCCCTCCGGCCGCGTCCAGGGAAGCCGCGTGGCGTTGACCCGCTCGCCCTCCACGTAGAGCGGGGTCTCGAGCCAGCGCGCGTAGTGCGCGATGGCGTCCCGCACCACCGAGGGTCGCGCGAGCTCCTCGGCGTCCTCGCGGAAGCGCACCGCGACCTCCGTGCCCTCCCAGGGCACCTCCGCCGGCTCGAGCCGGTAGGTCTGCTGCCCGTCGCAGATCCAGCGCCAGCCCTCCTCCTCGCCGGCCCGCCGCGTCGTCACGACGACCCGATCGCCGATCAGGAAGGCCGAGAGCAGCCCCACGCCGAACTGCCCGACGAGCTCGCTCGCGTCCTCGGAGCCGGCGAGCCGCTCCTTCAGCGCGCCCGTTTGCCCGCGCCCGATGGTCGCCAGGAAGCGCTCGATCTCGTCGTCGTTCAGGCCGAGGCCGGTGTCGTGGAAGCGCACCCAGGGGCGGCCGCCCTCCTGGCCGAGGCGCACGTCGACGCAGGGCGGGAGCCCGCTCCCGACCTCGAGCCGCCGCCGCACGCAGCTGTCGTGGGCGTTCTGCACGAGCTCCCGGAAGGCGACGCGCCGGTCCGAGTAGAGGTGCTCGCCGAGGAGCTTGAGCAGGCCTGGGAGATGGAGCTCGAGCTGGGCGAGGCGGGCGCTCATGGCGCCCCCGGCGCGTCGACGGCGAGGCCGAGCTCGCGGGCGCGCAGGCGCAGATCCTCGGCGCGCGTCTTGGGGAGCGCGGCCTCGAGCCGGGAGCGGGCCGGCGCCTCGTCCCCGCCCCGCGCGCGGCACCAGGCGATCTCCGCGAGGGCCACCTTCGCCGCGTCACGCGGATAGCCCTGCGCCTCGGTGAAGCGACGCATGTCGTCCAGGAGCGCCGGAACGGGATCGGGCTCGACGGCGCCGGGGGCGGCGAGGAGCGCCTCGAGGAGCTCGTGCTGGATCAGGAGCCGCCCGGGGTTCGGCGCGTCCTTCGCGCAGCCCGCCTCGTAGGCCCGGTGGGCCGCCGCCGGCTCTCCCTTCGCGAGCTCCACGAGCACGGCGAGCTCGCGCTCGAGCTCCTCGTCGTCGGCCACGCGGCTGGCGAGCTCGGGACGGCCCCGGCAGGCGTCCCGGTCGAGCTCGACGAAGCGCCGGAGCTGCGCGAAGGCGGCCTCGGCGGCGCGCGCGTCCTGCTCCGCGTGGGCGAGCCGGACGCGCTCGGCGGCGAGCCGCGCGCCGTAATAGAGGTCCGCGTAGGTCTTCATGCGGATCTCCGCCCGCGCCTCGTCCAGGACGCGCCGCGCCTTGGCGAAGTCGCCGGAGAGCCGCGCCGAGCGGGCGACGCTCAGGCCGAGGCAGAACCAGCAGGTCATGCTCGGGCTGGCCTCCTCCCGGAGCTCGCTGGCGGTCGTCGCGATCTCCGGCGCGTAGCCGACCGGATCGAGCGCCTCGTAGACGCTGATGAGCTGGTCGTAGGCGCAGAGCCGCGCCTGGCAGCCGTCGTAGCGGGGTGCGCGCGCGAGCGTGACGAGCTCGACGGCGTCGTCGAGGAGCGCCTCGACGGGCGTCCGCCCCTGGATGCGCCGATCCTGGACGGCGGCGACCTTCTCCCAGAGCTCGGCGTTCGGATCGTCCTCGGGTCCCTTCACGCTCGCTCCTACGGGCGCCCGCGGCCGTTCTCCCCGCGCGGGAGGAAGTGCGGCGCCGGATCGCGGGGCCAGCCGCGCTGGCGCCACTCGAAGTGGAGGTGCGGCGCCCAGGCGAAGCCCGTGTCGCCGACGCGGGCGATGGGCTGGCCGCGGCGCACGTACTGGCCGGCGAAGACGAGGGTCTCGACGCAGTGCGCGTAGAAGGTGGAGAAGCCCTCGCGGTGGAGGAGGAGCACGGCGTTGCCGTAGCCGGTGATGCCGTCGTCGCTGTAGGCGACCAGGCCGTCGCGGGCGGCGACGATGAGGCTGCCCTCCGGCGCGCCGATGTCGACGCCCTTGTGGCGCCGGTGCCGGAGGCTGCCGTTGCGGACGCGACCGAAGCCGCGGCCGAGGCGTCCCTCGGGGACGGGGAAGGTGAGGCGGCGCGAGTCGCGGAGGTGCGCGACGGCCGCGACCCACTCCTCGAAAGGGGGCTGGTGCATGAGCCAGCGGGCCGTCATGCGGTCGCCGAGGCCGAGGCGGCGCGCGCGCTCGGCGGCGGGGCCGTGGGGCTCGGGGACGCGGCGGTCACCCTGGCAGTGGCGCCGGTAGCCGCCGTTGGTGCGGCAGCGCCGGGGGACACGCCGGCGCCAGCGGGCGGGCTGGAGCGGGAAGGCGTCCGGATCGTTGTGGAGCCAGCGGCGCGGGACGCGCTCGTCGAGGCGCAGCTCCAGGGCCTCCACCTCCGGGGGCGGCGCGAGCGGGGCTTCGTCGGGCGGAGCGTCGCCGGAGGACGCCTCGGCGTCGAAGGGAGCTTCGGCGCGCTGCGCGCCCGCCGGAAGGGCGAGGGGGACGAGGGCGAGCAGCGCGAGCGCGGGGAGGAGTGCTCGCAAGGCGGCGAGGATAGCGCGGGCCGGCCACGCCTCGCGAGGTCGGGGCGCGAAGTCACTGCGCGAGGTCACTGCTCGACGTCACTGCTCGACGTCACGGCTCGACGTCATTGCTCGAGTCACCGGTCGCGAACGCGCGGCATCTCACGGGCCCGTCCTTGCGCGCGCCGGACCCCCGCCGCCATGCTCCGGCGCATGCCGTCCTTCGACGTCGTCTGCGAGCTGAACCACCACGAAGTCGCCAACGCCATCGACCAGGCCGGTCGCGAGATCGCGCAGCGCTACGACTTCAAGGGCACCGAGACCACCCTCGAGAAGACCGAGGAGGGCATCGTGATCCGCTCGAACAGCGAGGGCCGCCTGGACGCCGCCCGCGACGTCCTCGAGTCGAAGATGGCCCGGCGAAAGGTCTCGCTGAAGTCGCTCGACCCCCAGGAGCCGCAGCCCGCCGGCGGCAAGACCTGGCGGCAGCTGATCAAGCTGCGCGAGGGGATCGACAAGGAGAAGGCCAAGCAGCTCGTGAAGACCGTGAAGGACACGAAGCTGAGGGTGCAGGCCTCCATCCAGGGCGACGTGGTGCGCGTGACCGGGAAGAAGCGGGACGACCTGCAGGCCGCGATCGCCGAGCTGAAGGCGTCGGACTTCGAGCTCCCGCTGCAGTTCAAGAACTTCCGAGAGTGAGCGCTGCGCGCGGTCTCCGCTCGCGGGCGCTCGCTACTGCGCTCCGGTCGGCGCATCGCGCCTTGCTCCGCCCGGGTGAACGCGTGGTCTTCGCTCGGGGTGCGTGCTCTTCGCAGGTGGTGTTCACTCGGGGCGTGAGCTTCGGTCGGGGCTTCGCGCCTCCCGCGCACGAGTGGCCGGCTCGAGCTTGGCTTCCTGATCGGGCTCCCTGCTCGGGCTCGCGCGACCGGCTTCCCGGCTCCAGCTCGGGCTCGCTCTCCCTGCTCCCGCTCGCGCGACCGGCTTCCCGGCTCCAGTTCGGGCTCGCTCCCCCGGCGCCCTGCTCCCGCTCGAAGAGCTCGGGCTCCCTGACCGGGCTGCGACTCGCTCGGTCACCCCTCCCGGCCCGAGACGCGTCACGCCCGCACCGTCACCTGTTACACCCCCTCGTTACGCCCGAACCGTGACGCCCCCTCCCCAATTCCCCCGTGATCTCGCGACCTCCCCGACCCTCACCCCCCTGGCATGGCGATCGCAAAGGGGCCGAACGTCACCATGCGGCCCTCCCTCCACATCGCCTCCCTCCGCGTCCTCAACCTCTTCTTCGCCATCCTCGCGCTCGGCGTCGCCGCCGCCTTCTTCGGCGTCTGGACCTGGCCGGCCCTGAGCGACGCGATGGCGGACGGCTTCCTCGCAGCCATGGGCGGGCTCATCGCCGTCGTCATGAGCGGCGTCGGCCTCTCGCACCTCCTCGTGATGCTCTGCCTGGGCAAGGGGCGCGGCCGCGGGCTCCAGACCCTGCTCGCCTTCGCCCTGATCATGACCTTCCCCCTCGGCACCTTCTACGCCCTCTACGCGCTCTGGGTGTGCTGGGCGAACCCGGCCACGCGCCGCCACCTCAGCGGCGACGAGCCCGACGCCGCGGAGGAGCGCCGCCCTTTCGCCCGCGCCGCGATGGCGGCGGCCTGATCGCGCTCCCGCCCGGCCCGGCGGACTCGACCCGCTGAGCCCCCGGCTCGCACGACGACTCGGCGGCCCGGCGACTCGGCGGCGCGATGCCCGGCGGCGACGACTCGGCTGCGCGGCGATCGGCCGCGCGAAACCCCGGCGGCGCGACGACTCGGCGGCGACGACTCGCCTACTCGACGCCGAGGGCCTTGGCGACCCGGGGGAAGCGCGTCGAGAGGTCGGACTGCAGCACGGGCTCCCCGATGGGCTCGGCGAAGAGGTCGAGCGTCGGCGTCGGCAGCTCCGAGCCCGTGACCTTCTCGTAGGCGTCCCGCGCCACGTAGGCCATGGGCGTCCCGTCGATGTCCTTGCGGACGTGCGGCGCCAGCGAGTCCGGATCCTCGAGCGCCGCCTCGAACGCCTCGCGCCCGAGCGAGACCAGCCACCCGCGAAAGCCCATGAACGCCTCCTCGTCGCCGTGCCCCCCGTGCGCGAGGCTCGCGACCCCCCAGAGGTCCCAGCGGTAGGCGCGCGCCATCAGCCGCGCGAAGACGAAGTGGAAGCCCTCGATCGCGTCCGCGCCGCGCCGCTCGAGCGCGCGAGCGAGCCAGGCCGCCTGGCCCGCGGGCTCGACCGCGTGCTCCCGGGCCTCCGCGATCAGCTCCCAGAAGGCGTCCTGGTCCATGCCCCGAGGATCCCCGCTCGGCGTCCCGCGTTCAAGGGACGCGCGCGATCGCCCCGGCGAAGCCCGCTCGCCGCGCCCTCCCCGCTCCGGCATCATGCCCCCGTGCGACTCGCCCTCTTCGCGCTCGCCCTCTCGCTCGCCCTCGCCTGCGACGACGCACCGGCGCCCCCGGCCGTGCGCCTCGACGCCGGGCCGGACCTGGACGGCGTCTGCACCGGGGCGGGCACGAGCATCCAGTGCGTGGGCCAGACGGCGACCACCTGCGAAGGGGGCGTCGCGACCGACGTCGAGCGCTGCATGGACGTCTGCGTCCCGGGGCGCGGCTGCCTGCTCTGCGCGCCGGGCACGGTCGCCTGCGAGGGCGAGGCGCCCCAGGTCTGCGACGGCTCCGGCATGGCGCGGACCCCCCAGCCGGCCTGCGACGTCTCCGCCGGGCTCCGCTGCGGGCCCACGGGCTGCGCGGACCTCTGCGCCGAGGCCGAGGCGTCCAACAGCTACATCGGCTGCGAGTACTGGCCGACGGCGACCCTGAACACGGCGCTCTCCGACGCCTTCGAGATGGCGGTGGTCATCGCGAACCCGCAGCTCGTGCCCGCGGCGGTGCGCATCGAGCGCGGCGGCGAAGAGGTCGCGTCGGTGAGCGTGCGCCCAGGCGCCCTCGAGACCGTGCGCCTCCCCTGGGTCCTGGCGCTGAAGAACGGCGCGGAGGGCGCGGTCGCGACGAGCGTCGTCCGCGGCGGCGCCTTCCGGCTGACGAGCGACGTGCCGGTGACCGTCACCCAGTTCAACCCGCTCGACTTCCAGCGCACGACGAACGAGTGCGCCACCGGCGCGAGCGACGATCGCGAGTGCTACTCGTTCACCAACGACGCCTCCCTCCTGCTGCCGACCCACGTCCTCACCGGGAGCTACCTCGCGCTCTCCCGGCCCTCCATGCTCCTCGAGGTGACCCCCGAGGCGGGCGGCGGCGGCCTCACGGGCAACCCGGGCTTCACGACCGTCGTCGCCACCGAGGACGGCACGGAGGTCGAGGTGGTGGCGGCCGCCGAGGTGCGGCCGGCGCTCGACGGGAGCGTACCGGCGCTCGCGCCCGGCGAGTCGGCGACGGTGACGCTCGACCGGGGCGACGTGCTGCAGCTCGTGGCCGAGGTCCCGACCGAGTGTCCGGGCGAGTGGGTGCCGGACCCGCGCGCCGAGGGCGTGCGCTACTGCCCGACCGGGCGGCGCTACGACCTGACGGGCACGGCGATCCGCGCGAGCGCGCCGGTGGCGGTCATCGGCGGCCACGACTGCACCTTCGTGCCCTTCGACCGCTGGGCCTGCGACCACCTCGAGGAGGCGCTCTTCCCGGCCGAGTCCTGGGGCGAGGAGGTCTTCGTCGGGCCGACCGAACCGCTGCGAGGCGAGCCGAACCTGCTCCGGGTCGTCTCCGGCGCCGAGGAGAACACCATCGCCTTCGACCCGCCCATCGCCGAGCCGGTCACGCTGGGGCGTGGCGAGTGGGTCGAGCTCGAGCTGGCGGAGCCGGCGCGCGTCACGGGGACCGGGCCCTTCGCGGCGGTGCAGTTCCTCGTGGGGCAGGACTACGGCGGCTTCGGCACGAGCGGGCGGCGCGGCGCGGGCGACCCGAGCATGGCGCTCGGCATCCCGGTCGAGCAGCTCCGGGACGAGTACACCTTCCTGACGCCCTCGAGCTACGCGAGCTCCTTCGTGAACGTGATGGCGCCCCTGGGCGCGCGGGTGATCCTGGACGGCGCGCTGGTCGGGGAGCCGACGCCGGTCGGCGAGACCGGCTGGGGCCTGACGCGGGTGGAGGTCGACGCGGGCGTCCACCGCATGAGCGGCAGCCAGCCCTTCGGCGTCCTCGTCTACGGCTTCGGGAGCTACACGAGCTACGCCGTGCCGGGCGGGCTCGACCTCCGCTCGATCGCGCCGCCGATCTGAGCGGCGGTCCAAGACGCGCACCCGACCCGCGCATCCGACCCGCCGACCCGAACGCATCCGAGCCGCCGATCCGAGCGCAGCCGACGACGTCCCTCGAGCGACCGGGCCGAGCGCGCGGCGTCTCAGCGCTTGCGCTTCTTCTTCTTCTTGGCGAGCTCGTCCTCGTGGAGCAGCGGCGAGAAGAAGTTGTCCTTCTTCACCCGCTCGTCCACGCGGAACGCGAACTTGTAGCTCGGCGAGCTCCGCATGTTGCAGTCCATGCGCTCGCAGAAGCGGCAGGTCGTCCCGACGGGCACGGCCATCTTCTGCGGATCCACGAAGGGCACGTCGTCCGCGTAGGCGAGGTGCTTGGCGTCGTCCGCGTGGCAGCCGAGCCCGATCGAGTAGACCGTCCCCCGCGCCAGCGATCCGTGCCGCGGCTCGCTCACGACCTTGGCGAACTCGAAGTAGGTCGTGCCGTCCGGGAACTGCGAGTACTGCTTCGTGATCACGTTCGGCATCAGGAACGCCAGGTGCGCCGCCATCTTCGGGCAGCTCCCGTCGTGGTGCGGGAAGCGGATGCCGTCCCCGGAGTAGCGCTTCGAGATGTTCCCGGCGACGTCCACCCGGAGGAAGTGCATGGGCACGCCGCGCCGCTTCGGGTCGCCGAGGTTGCACATGCGGTGGGCGACGGTCTCGTAGGAGCTCTCGAAGAGCTGGGCGAGCAGCTCCACGTCGTAGCGCGTCCGCTGCACCTCCTCGAAGAAGCGCCCGTAGGGCAGGAGCAGCGCGCCGGCGAAGTAGTTCGCCAGGTGGATCTTCAGGAGCGCCGGCGTCTCCTCGTACTGGGCGCCGTAGCCCGCGAGGATCGGTTCGTGGAGCGCCTCCTGCTCGAAGAGCTGCAGGCCGATGGTGTGCGCGAGCTGGAACTTGAGGCGCTGCTCGAAGATGCGCCCCGACACCGTGAGCGTGCGCGAGCCCTCCTCCCAGCGCCGGATCACCGAGCCGCCCACCTCGTCGCTCTGCGCGACCTTCACGTCCAGCTCGGACTCGAGCGCCGCTGCGAGCTCCTTCGCCGTCACCCGATCGTCGAGCCCGGCCGCCGCGCGGAAGGCGTCGGCGCGCTCCTCGAGGGAGCCGAAGAAGTTCCGGTGCTGCTCGAGGAAGTCCGTGACCTCGTCGAAGGGGTGGTAGTCGAAACGCAGCGCCTCGTCGCTCTCGCCGCGCTCGCGCGCCGCGATCGACTGCATGACGTTGTCGAGCTGCTGGCGCGTGTTCTTGTAGAGGTTGAAGAGCGCCGTGATGGTCGTGACGATCTTCGGCTCGGCGCTCAGGCCCTGGAGATCCTCCTCGCTCAGGTCGAGCGAGCGCAGCAGCGGCTCGTCGAGGAGCTGGGCCAGGTTGTCGTCGACGCGCCCCTGACCGAGCGAGGCCATGAAGGCCTCCATGCTCACGCCGTAGAGCTCGAGGGCGTTGAAGAGGATCGGCAGCTGGACGGTGCGCTTCCCCTTCTCGATCAGGCTCAGGTAGGCCGGCGAGATGTCGAGGCGGCGCGCGACCTCGCCCTGCTGCAGCCCGCGCTGGAGGCGCAGCTCGCGCAGCCGCTGACCCATGGCGGCGTTGTTGTCGATGGCCCCGGGCATCACTCCATCCCTTCGTGCTCGTGACTTCGTGCTCGTGACTCCGTGCTCGGCTCCTCCGAGCTCGCCGGCACCCCGCGCCGGCGCGCCCCGCAGGGCCGCACGCTTTACTGCTTTACACGAGTCTTTACAAGCCGGCCCCGCGCTGTCGAGGCGCGGGACTGTTAACCGATTGTAAACTCCCGGGCGTCGCAAAACATGCGCTACGAGCCGGCTTGACGCAGATTTCCGGCGTGTTACGCATTGCGTCATCCAGTGGTGTGGTGTGAAGCTGTAAAGCAGGCGTGGCCCGTACGCGCCGGCTGGACGGCGGGCTCGGAGCGCGCGCGACGCGGCACGGGGCCTGCACCGCGCCGCCGAGGGTTCTTCCAAGGAGCGAGAGCATGGCGGAAGCGAAGAGCGGCACGCGGCGAGATCGACCCTGGATCATGCGCACCTACGCCGGCCACAGCACGGCGGCGAAGTCGAACGCGCTCTATCGGAAGAACCTCGCGAAGGGCCAGACGGGCCTGAGCGTCGCCTTCGATCTGCCGACGCAGACCGGCTACGACGCGGACCACCCGCTCGCCCGCGGGGAGGTCGGCAAGGTCGGCGTCCCCATCTCGCACCTCGGCGACATGCGCACCCTCTTCGAGGGGCTGACGCTCACCGAGATGAACACGTCGATGACGATCAACGCGACGGCGGCGTGGCTCTTCTCGCTCTACGCGGCCCTCGCCGAGGAGAAGGGCGAGGACGTCTCGGCGCTCCGCGGCACGACGCAGAACGACATCATCAAGGAGTTCCTCGCCCGCGGCACCTACGCCTTCCCGCCGGCGCCCTCCATGCGGCTCATCACCGACGTGATCGCCTACACCGTCGAGCACGTCCCCAAGTGGAACCCGATCAACATCTGCAGCTACCACCTGCAGGAGGCCGGGGCGACGCCCGTGCAGGAGCTCGCCTACGCCCTCGCGACGGCCATCGCCGTGCTCGACGCGGCCCGCGAGAAGGTCCCCGAGGAGCGCTTCCCGAAGGTCGTCGGCCGCATCTCCTTCTTCGTCAACGCGGGCATCCGCTTCGTCGAGGAGATGTGCAAGATGCGCGCGTTCGTCGACCTCTGGGACCGCATCTGCCGCGAGCGCTACGGCGTCGAGGAGCCGAAGCTCCGCCGCTTCCGCTACGGCATCCAGGTCAACTCGCTCGGCCTCACGGAGCAGCAGCCCGAGAACAACATCATCCGCATCGTCCTCGAGATGCTCGCCGTCACGCTGAGCAAGGACGCGCGGGCCCGAGCCATCCAGCTCCCGGCCTGGAACGAGGCGCTCGGCCTCCCGCGGCCCTGGGACCAGCAGTGGTCCCTCCGGGCGCAGCAGATCCTCGCCTTCGAGACCGACCTCCTCGAGAACGACGACCTCTTCAACGGGAGCCACGTCGTCGAGGCGAAGACGAAGGCGCTCGCCGACGCGGCCTGGGCCGAGGTCGAGGAGGTGCTCTCGCGGGGCGGCGCCGTGGCGGCCGTCGAGAGCGGCTACATCAAGCAGCAGCTCGTGGAGTCGAACGCGGCGCGCATCCAGCGCATCGAGGCCGGCGAGCAGACCGTCGTCGGCGTGAACGCCTACCAGGAGGGGGAGCCCTCCCCGCTCGTGGCCGACCTCGACGACGCGATCATGACCGTCGACCCGGCCGTGGAGGCCGAGCAGGAGGCGAACCTCCAGCGCTGGCGCGAGGCGCGCGACGAGGCGAAGGTCGAGGCGGCGCTGGCGAAGCTCCGCGAGGCCGCGGCGGGCAACGACAACCTCGTGCCCCCTTCGATCGCGGCCGCCCACGCGGGCGTCACGACCGGCGAGTGGGCGGCGACGCTGCGGCAGGTCTTCGGCGAGTACCGGGCGCCCACGGGCGTGAGCGGCGCCGCCTCGACGCCGAGCGTCGGCGAGGAGGCCGAGGTCGTCGCGAAGCTCCGCGCGCGCATGGACGAGCTCACGGCGAAGCTCGGCCGGCGCCCCAAGCTCCTCGTGGGCAAGCCGGGCCTCGACGGGCACTCGAACGGCGCCGAGCAGATCGCCATCAAGGCGCGCGACGTGGGCTGCGACGTCGTCTACGAGGGCATCCGGGTCACGCCCGAGCAGCTCGTCGCCTCGGCCCTCGAGGAGGGCGTGCACCTGATCGGGCTGAGCATCCTCAGCGGCTCGCACATGGAGCTGGTGCCGGACGTGATCGAGCGGCTTCGGAAGGCCGGCCTCGAGGTGCCCGTGGTGGTCGGCGGCATCATCCCCGAGAGCGACGCGAAGAAGCTCGAGGCCAAGGGCGTCGCCCGGGTCTACACGCCGAAGGACTTCGCGCTGAACCGGATCATGGAGGACCTGGTCGCGCTCGTCGGCGGGCCCGAGGAACATGCCGCCTGAGGACGAGCCCAGCGCCGGCCTCGCCGAGCTCGCCGCGGGCGTTCGCCGCGGGGAGAAGCTCGCCGTGGCGCGGGCGCTGAACCTCGTCGAGGACCGGCGCGCCGTGGCGCGCGAGCGCGTGGCGGAGCTGCTCGATCACCTCCGCGAGGAGAGCCCGCGCGGGCATCGGGTCGGCCTGACGGGGCCGCCGGGGGTGGGCAAGAGCACGCTCGCGGCCGCGCTGGCCCGGACCCTGCGCGAGCGCGAGCGGACCGTGGGCGTCGTCGCCGTGGACCCCTCGAGCGTGCGCTCGGGCGGCGCCCTCCTCGGCGACCGGGCGCGCATGGGCTTCGACCCCCGCGACGCCGGCGTCTTCGTGCGCAGCCTGGCGACCGGCGGCGAGGCCGGCGGCCTGAGCTGGGCGACCCACGCGGCCGTGCTCGTGCTCGCCGCCGCCTACGAGCTGGTGCTCGTGGAGACCACGGGCGTCGGCCAGACGGAGACGGACGTGCGCCACGTGGCGGACACGGTCGCGCTCGTCGTGCAGCCCGGGAGCGGCGACGTGCTCCAGTTCCTCAAGGCCGGCGTGATGGAGATCCCGGACGTGCTCGTCGTGAACAAGGCCGACCACGCCGAGCTCGCCCAGCGCGCCGTCTCCGACCTCCGCGGCGCGCTCCGCACGGCGGCCTCGGCCGGCGCCGGCCAGGACCTCCCCATCGTGCCCACGAGCGCCACCGGCGGCACCGGGCTGGGCGAGCTCGTCGACGCGCTGGACGCGCACCGCGCGGCGCTCGCCCCGGACCTCGGAGCCCGCCGCCGCGAGGGCGAGGTGGCCTGGGCGCTCCAGCTCTTCGCTCGCCAGCACGGCGAGCACGGCGTGACGACGCTCGGCGGGCGCCGGGCCCTCGAGGCGACCATCGCGGCCGCCCTCGACGAGGCCGCGCCCCCGCTCGTCGCCAGCCGACTCGGCGATCGGTACCTGGACGCGCTCCGCGCCGACGGGACCGCAACGCGCGGCACCCCCGCCGCGAGAGACGACGCGCCCGAGTTGGCGCGCACGAGGACCTCATGACCCAGACCACCGAGACCGCCACGCAGGAAGTCGACATCGTCCCCGTCGGGCAGGTGCCCCCCCTCGGCGTCGTGCCGAAGAAGATGCACGCCTGGGTGATCCGCCCCGAGCGCTTCGGCGAGCCGACGAAGTCGTTCCAGACCGAGGAGATGCCCGTCTGGGACATTGGCCCCGACGAGGTGATCGTCCAGGTCATGGCCGCCGGCATCAACTACAACGCCATCTGGGCCGGCCTCGGCGAGCCCGTGAACATCCTCAAGAGCCACGGCCTCGACTTCCACATCGCCGGCTCGGACGCCTCGGGCGTGGTCTGGAAGGTCGGCAGCGCGGTGCGGAACTGGAAGGTCGGCGACGAGGTCGTCCTGCACTGCAACCACCTCGTCGAGGCGGGCGTCAGCGACCTCCAGACCATCTGGGGCTACGAGACGCCCGACGGGAGCTTCGCGCAGTTCACGCGCGCGCAGGCGCAGCAGCTCCTCCCGAAGCCGAAGGACCTCACCTGGGAGGACGCGGCGAGCTACGGCCTCACCTACTTCACGGCGCACCGCATGCTCATCGACCGGGCGGAGATCCAGCCCGGCGAGGACGTGCTCGTCTGGGGCGGCGGCGGCGGCCTCGGCGTCTTCGCGATCCAGCTCTGCAAGGCGGCCGGCGCGCGGGCCATCGCGGTGGTCTCGAGCGACGAGAAGGCGAAGCTCGCCATGGAGCTCGGCGCGCACGGCGTGATCAACCGCAAGGACTTCCCGAACCTCCAGTACCGGCCGCCGGAGACGCCCGAGCAGACGAAGGCGCGCTTTCAGGACATGAAGGCCTTCGGCAAGAAGATCTGGGAGATCCTCGGCGAGAAGAAGAGCGTCGAGGTGGTCTTCGAGCACGTCGGCCAGCGCACCTTCCCGGCGAGCGTCTGGCTCGCGAGCAAGTACGGGCGGATCGTCATCTGCGGCGCGACGACCGGCTACGAGCTGACCTTCGACGTGCGTCACCTCTGGATGCAGCAGAAGCGCATCATCGGCAGCCACTTCGCCGACGCCGACTCCTCCCAGCGCGCCAACCGGCTCGTCCAGCAGGGCCTGGTCCGGCCGGTGATGACCAAGCTCTTCACCTGGGACGAGATCGCGAACGCGCACCAGGAGATGTACGAGAACAAGCTCCACGGCACGGTGAGCGCGCTGGTCGGCGCCCCGAAGCCCGGCCTGAAGAACTACGAGGAAACGCTGGAGGCCATGAAGGGCTGAGCCCATGCTCCCCGGGCGGGCCGCGCTGGCGCGGCTCCCCGGGGGCGCGCCCCACCCTCCCGGCAGCACGCCCCGGTGAACGGAGAAGTCATGCAGCACGTCGTCGAAGCCATCGAGAAGGTCTACGAGAAGGCGCTCGCCGCGATGAAGGAGCGCTTCGTCGTGGACGGCAAGCCGAGCGGCAAGAAGCTCAACATGGAGCAGCTTCGCGCCCACGGGCTCGCCTACCTCGCCACGGAGACCATGGCCTGCCGCGAGCTCGCCGCCTGGGCGGAGCGCGTCGGTGGGGAGTACGAGAAGAAGATCGCGGCCGCCTACATCGGCGAGCTCGCGCGCTCGCTCCGGAGCGGGCTCGACATCGGGCCGTGCGAGACCGTGTCGATCTTCGAGCTCGGCCTGAGCGAGGCGGACCTCGCGGAGACCATCGGCGCGAAGGACGTCGTCGCCTTCTCCGAGGAGCGCGCCTCCGCCGACGCCTACGTGGCGCTGGCGCGGCTCGCCCAGGACGAGGGCTGGGGCGACCCGGGGCTCGCGAAGGAGCCCGAGGGGGATCTGCTCGTCGCCGTGCGCCAGCAGTTCGCGAAGTTCGTGGACGCGGAGGTCATCCCGAAGGCCCAGGAGATCCACCAGAAGGACGTGCTCATCCCGATGAGCATCCTCGAGACGATGAGCGAGCTCGGGGTCTTCGGGCTGACCATCCCGGAGCAGTACGGCGGGCTCGGCATGAGCAAGGTCGCCATGTGCGTGGTGACCGAGGAGCTGAGCCGCGGCTACATCGGCGTGGGCTCGCTCGGGACGCGCGCGGAGATCGCGGCGGAGCTCATCCTCGGCGGCGGCACGGACGCGCAGAAGAAGGAGTGGCTGCCGAAGATCGCGGCCGGCGAGGTGCTCCCGACGGCGGTCTTCACGGAGCCGAACACCGGGTCGGACCTCGCGCACCTCGGGACGCGCGCCGCGAAGCAGGAGGACGGCAGCTACGTGGTGACCGGGCAGAAGACCTGGATCACGCATGCCGTGCGCGCCGACCTGATGACGCTGCTCGCGCGGACCGATCCGAACGAGGACGGCTACAAGGGGCTGTCGATGTTCCTCGCGCCGAAGACGCGGCTGGACCCGGCGCCGGGCGAGCCCGAGTTCGTGGACGAGGGGCTGGACGGAACCGAGATCAAGGTCCTCGGCTACCGCGGCATGAAGGAGTACGAGCTCTCCTTCGACGGCTTCCGGGTGCCGGACGGCGCGCTCCTCGGGGGCGAGGAGGGCGCGGGCTTCAAGCAGCTCATGCGCACCTTCGAGAGCGCGCGGATCCAGACGGCGGCGCGCGGCGTGGGCATGGCCCAGGCGGCCCTCGAGGAGGGCATGCGCTACGCGCAGGAGCGCGTGCAGTTCGGCCGGCCGATCTTCGACTTCCCGCGGGTGGCGCGGAAGATCGGGCGGATGATCGCCATGACGCAGGCGGCGCGGCAGCTGACCTACTTCAGCGCGCGGCAGAAGGACCTCGAGAAGCGCTGCGACCTCGAGGCGGGCATGGCGAAGCTGCTGGCGACGCGGGCGGCCTGGCAGGCGTCGGACGCGACGGTGCAGATCCACGGCGGCAACGGCTACGCCGAGGAGTACACGGCGTCGCGGCTGCTCGTGGACTCGCGGGTGCTCTCGATCTTCGAGGGGGCCAACGAGATCCAGGCGCACGTGGTGGCGCGACGCCTGCTCGAAGGTTGAGTGCGTCGAGCGCGGACCGCGCTCGAGAGGACGCCCCCGCGCCGGCCGGCACGGGGGCGTTCTTCGTGGTGGGATCCCCTTCGCGGGGTCTCCAGGCCGGAGAGGCTTCGCGATCGCGCGAGAGGACGCCGAGCGGGGGGTGGCCTCATTGCGTCGTGCTTTCGGCGGGTTGCGGCGTATGTGGGCTGCCGGGGGCGTGGGGCGTGCCCCTACCCGGGGACTCGGCCCTGGAAATGGGGTTCCCAGACACGGCTCCCTGTGGTTAGACTCGCCGCCATGCCGGGGAAACTGAAGATTCTTCTAGGGATGTATGGCGTAAACCTGATCCTGGGTATCGTGCAGGCCGTGACGGCCGACGGTAGCTGGGTCGGCGTGGGTATCACTGCGCTGATCGCGGGTCTACTCTTCAAGGGCAACAACGTCGTGCGAATCATCGTCATGGTGTTCGCCGTCATCGGACTGATTTTCGGAGCGCTCGGCCTCCTGGGTCTGGGCGCGATTCTCGCGCTCGGCGCGGGCGAGGCCATCATTCCGCTGATCAGCGTCGTCTGGAGCCTGATCGTCAACATCTTCGCCCTCTTCGCTCTCACCCGTCCCGACGTGAAGGCTCACTTCGCGCCGCAGGACGCCGGTGCCGCCCCTCCGGCGGCCGGCTGAGAGCGAGGACATCGCGCCTTCCGGTCGCGTGAGCGCCCGGAGGAGGTCGGGGGACCCGGCGCGCTACGGCGTGCGGGGGGACTGACGACGGAGCGCAAGACACGCGAAAGAGGCGAGCCCACCCGGGCTCGCCTTTTTCCGTTGGAGCGCCGGAGCGCTCGCCCGCTCCTCGCTCGCAACCGCCAGGTCGGCTCCAGCTCGAGCCAGGGCCCCGCTCACACGCGACCTCGGGCTCCCGCTTCGGCTCGCTCCCGCGGTCGCTGCCGCCCGATCTCGGGCTGTCGCGACCGCTTGGGCTTCCCCTGTCGCTCGAGCCGCCGCCCGCGCCCCGAAGCGCACCGCTCCCCCGAGCCACCGGGCGATCTCGCCACCCCCTCGCCCCGACGAGCCTCGGTTCCCCGACCCCCCCGGCCGTCAGGCCGGTCGTCGTCGAAGACGACGAAACCCCGATCCCTCCCGCGCCCAACGGGCACGGACCTCCCACCGTCCGTCAAGCGGCTTGTGGCAGAATTCCCTGCCGCCGCCGACGGTCGTAGA
>PABA01000051.1 GCA_002699025.1 Sandaracinus sp.
CCTCGAGGCCGACCTCGGCGTCGACTCCATCAAGCGCGTCGAGATCCTCTCCGCCATGCAGGAGCAGGCTCCCGACCTCCCCGAGGTCGACCCCGCCGAGCTCGCCAAGCTCGCCACCCTCCAGCAGATCGTCGACCGCATGGGCGCCGCCCTCGGCAGCGACGCGCCGAGCGCGAGCCCGACCGCGACGGCCAGCGCCCCGAGCGCTCCGGCCGCCGCCCGCTACGCCCTCCGCCTCGAGGACGCGCCGCCCCGCGGCTTCGCCCTGCCCGGGCTGATGGAGGCCGCCCACGTCGCCGTCACCGACGAGGGCACGGGCGTCGCCGCCGCGCTCGTCACGCGGCTCCGCGGCCATGGGCTGACGGCGTCGGTCGCCGCGTCCGACGCGCTCCCGGCCGACGCGGACGCCGTCGTCTTCCTCGGCGGCCTCGCCGAGGTCGCGGGCCCCGACGACGCCTTCGCCATCCAGCGCCAGGCCTTCCTCGCCGCCAAGCACCTCGCCGCGCGCGACGGCGCCAAGGCCTTCGTCACCGTGCAGGACACGGGCGGCGCCTTCGGCCTCGGCGGCGTCCCGCGGCAGCGCGCCTGGCTCGGCGGCCTGCCGGGCCTGGTGAAGACCGCCGCCCAGGAGTGGGTGGGCGTGGGGCTCCGCGCCATCGACGTCGCCCGCGACGGCCGCGAGGCCGACGCCCTCGCCGAGGCGCTCGCCGCCGAGCTCCTCCACGGCGGCGACGCGAGCCGCCCCGGCGCCTCGGGCGGCGGCCTCGAGGTCGCGCTCTCCGCCGGCGGCCAGCGCCGCACGCTCGTCAGCTTCGCCGAAGAGGCCGAGCCCGGCGCCGCGCGCCTCGGGCCGGACGACGTGGTGCTCGCCTCCGGCGGCGCCCGCGGCGTCACCGCCGCCACGCTCGTGGCCCTCGCCCGCGAGACCAAGAGCCGCTTCGCGCTCCTCGGCCGGACGCCCCTCTTCGACGAGCCGCCGAGCCTCGCCAGCGCCCGCACCGACGCCGACCTCAAGCGCGCGCTCCTCGCCGAGGCCCAGGCCGCTGGCGAGAAAGTCTCGCCCGCCGAGCTCGGCAAGCGCGCCACGGCCATCCTCCGCGCCCGCGAGGTCCGCGCCACGCTCGCGGCCATCGAGGCCGCTGGCGGCGAGGCCCGCTACGTCGCCGCGGACGTCTCCGACCGGGCCGCCCTCGGCGCCGCCCTCCAGGAGGTCCGCGCCGAGTGGGGCGCCATCACGGCCATCGTCCACGGCGCCGGCGTCCTCGCCGACAAGCTCATCGCCGACAAGACCCCGGACCAGTTCGACTGGGTCTTCGACGTGAAGGTCGGCGGGCTCCGGCACCTCCTCGACGCGACCGCCGCGGACGCCCCGAAGGCCGTCGTCGCCTTCAGCTCCGTCGCCGGCCGCTGCGGGAACCGCGGCCAGGCCGACTACGCCATGGCCAACGAGACCCTCAACAAGGTCATGCAGAGCCTGAACGCCCGAGGCGTCTTCGCCCGCGCGCTCGGCTGGGGCCCCTGGGAGGGCGGCATGGTCACGCCGGCGTTGAAGGCCCACTTCGAGCGCCTCGGCGTGCCGCTGATCCGCCTCGAGGACGGCGCCCGCATGCTCGTCGAGGAGCTCGCCGACGGCACGGGCCACGTGGAGCTCGTGCTCGGCGGCGAGCCGCGCCCGGAGGCGCTCGCGAGCGAGGGCGGCGCCGCCGCGAAAGGGGTCCGCTACGAGGTCCTGATCGACCGGCACGCCTTCCCCGCCATCGACTCGCACCGCGTGAAGGGGCAGCCCGTGCTCCCGGCCGCGATGGTGCTCGAGCTCTTCGCCCGCGCCGTCGAGGCGCGCCGCCCGGACCTGGTCTTCGCCCGCGTGGACGAGCTCCGCGTGCTCAAGGGCGTCGTGCTCGAGGGCTACGACGGCGCCGGCGACCGGCTCTTCGTCGAGCTCGAGCAGGTCTCGAACGGCGAGGGCGTGACCTTCGCCGCGCGCCTCGTCGACGCCGAGGGCCGCCCCCGCTACGCCGCCACCTGCCGCGCCGAGAGCAGCGCCCCCTCGCCGGGCGCCGTGCCGCCCGCGCCCGCGGGCCTCGCGCCCTTCGAGGGCACGGTCTACGACGGCGTCGCGCTCTTCCACGGCGACGCCTTCCAGGTGATCGTCGACCGGCCGAGCATCGGCGCCGAGGGCCTCGAGGCGCGCCTCGTCGGCGGCCCGGCTCGCGGCTGGGAGACCGACCCGGCGGCCCACTGGGCGACCGATCCGGCGCTCGTCGACGGCGGGCTCCAGCTCGCGCTCCTCTGGACCTGCCACGACGAGGGCGGCGCCGCGCTGCCGACGGCCATCGGGAGCTTCCGCCGCTTCCGGGCCGGGCTCGTGGAGGGCGACGTGCGCGCCGTGCTGCGCGGCCGGGAGAAGAAGGGCGACAAGAGCGTCAGCGACGTCGTCTTCTTCGACGCCGAGGGCGCCCCCATCGCCGAGCTCCGCGGCGTGGAGATGCACGTGCTCCCGGGCTCCCGAGCGAGCTCCGGCGCGCGGGCCTGAGCGCATGCCTCCGAGCGACGCCGTGCCCTTCTCGCCCATCGCCATCACCGGGCGGGCGTGCCTGCTCCCGGGCGCGCACACGCCCGAGGAGCTCTTCGCGCTCGCGCGAGGCGCCCGCGATCTCCTCCGGGACGCCCCGGCCGGCCGCTGGCGCGCTCCGGACGCGGACGTCCTCTCGGACGGCCCGGCCCCGGACCACGCCTTCACCAAGCGCGGCGGCTACGTCGAGGGCTTCGCTTTCGACCCGCAGGGCTACGCCGTCGAGCCGGACGCGCTCGCCGGCCTCGACCCCCTGACCCAGTGGGTGCTCGACACGGGCCGGCGCGCCCTCGCGGACGCTGGCGCGAGCGGAGACGCGCGCACGGGCGCCGTCCTCGGCAACCTCTCGCTTCCGAGCAGCGGCCTCTCGCGCTTCGCCGAGTCCGTCTGGCTCGAAGGCGACCCGGCCGCCCGCGAGGCCCTCGGCGCCGCCGCCGCCGATCCGCGCGACCGCTTCATGAGCGGCCTCCCGGCGCACCTGCTCGCCAGCGCCCTCGGTCTCGGCCTCGGCGGCTACGCCCTGGACGCCGCCTGCGCCTCCTCGCTCTACGCCGTCGAGCTCGCCTGCCGCGCGCTCCAGGCCGGCCGCGCCGACCGCATGCTCGCCGGCGCCGTGAGCCGCGCCGACGACCTCTTCCTCCACGTCGGCTTCTGCGCCCTCGGCGCCATGAGCCGCACCGGCCAGAGCCGCCCCTTCCACGCGGACGCCGACGGCCTCGTCTGCGGCGAAGGCTGCGGCTTCGTCGTCCTCGAGCGCCTCGAGGACGCCGTCGCCGCCGGGCGGACGATCCACGGCGTGATCCGCGGCGTGGGACTCGCCAACGACGGCCGCGGCAAGGGCATCCTCGCGCCGAGCGCCGACGGCCAGGCGCGCTCCATGCGCGCCGCCCTCGCCATGGCCGGCCTCGCCCCCGAAGACGTCGCCTACGTCGAGTGCCACGCCACGGGCACCACCCTCGGCGACGCCACCGAGCTCGACTCCATGCGCGCGGCCTACGGCGACGCGCCGCGGACCATCGGCTCGCTCAAGGGCAACCTCGGCCACCTGATCACCGCCGCCGGCGTCGCCGGGCTCATCAAGCTCCTCGAGTCGCTCCGCGAAGGCGAGCTCCTCCCGAGCCCGCACACGGACCGGCTCTCGCCCGCCGTCGAGGCCTCGCCCTTCGAGGTGCTGGGCGCGCCGCGTCCCTGGACCGGCCCGCGCCGGGCCGGCCTGAGCGCCTTCGGCTTCGGCGGCAACGACGCGCACCTGATCGTCGAGGCCCACGACCCGAGCGCGCCGGCCGTCGCCGTGCCGGCCGCCCTGGAGCGCGCGGACGAGGTCGTCGTCGTCGCCCTCGGCGCCCGCGTCGGCGCCGGTCGGTCGCGGGCCGAGCTCGAGGCCGCGCTCTTCGAGGGCGCGCCGCTCGCTGGACGCGCCGAGGCGGTGCGCCTCCCGTTCGCGTCGCTGCGCTTTCCGCCGGCCGATCTCCAGAAGAGCAGCGCGCAGCAGACGATGCTCCTCGCCGCCGCCCTCGAGGCGACCGAGGGCCTCGCGCTCCCCCGCGAGCGCACCGGCGTCTTCGTCGGCTACGGCTGCGACCCGGAGATCGCTCGCTGGGGCGCCCGCTGGCGCGTCGGCCAGGCGAGCTCCGACGCCGGCTGGATCGACGCCGCCCGGGACGTCTTCGCGCCGCCCCTCGAGGCGCCGCACGTCGTCGGCGTGCTCCCGAACATGCCCGCCAACCGGCTGAGCTCGCAGCTCGACCTGGTGGGCCCGAGCCACACGGTCTCCGCCGAGGAGCAGAGCGGCGTGCGCGCGCTCGAGATCGCGCTGGACGCGCTCCGCCGGCAGGACCTCGACGCGGCCATCGTCGGCGCCGTGGACCTCTCGGACGAGCCCGTCCATCGCGCCGCGCTCCACGCCCTGGGCGAGAGCGCGGACGACGCCGGCGACGCGGCGCTGGTGCTGGTGCTGAAGCGCCGCGCCGACGCGGAGGCCGAGGGGCTCCCGATCTTCGCGAGCGTGGACCGCGGCGCCCCCGAGAGCGCCGCGCCGATCGAGGCAGCGCTCCCGCGGGCCCACGCGGCGAAGGGCCTCCTCGACGTGGCCGTCGCCGTGCTGGCCGCGGCCCGCGCGCGCCATCCGGGCGGCGCGCCCTGGAGCGACGCCGAGCGCGCCCTCGACCTCCGGCTCGACGCCCTCGGCGCCGCGCCCCTCGCCGTGCGGGTCCGCGCCCATGGGCCCGCCCTGCCCCCGGAGCCCCCGGGCGATCCGGGCCGCTGCCTCGAGCTCTCGGCCCACCCCGGGCCCGTCGCGCTCCCCCCGCGCCCCGACCGGGCCGCCTCTCCCTCCGCGACTGCCTCCGCGCCCTCGCCTTCCCTGGGCTCCGCCGCCCAGGCCGGAGCGGGCGCCGCTCCCTCGCGCGCCGCTCGCGCGTCCTCCTCCTCCGCGACTCCCGTCGCCTCCACCGAAGCCGCCGCCATGCCGAGCTCCCCCTTCCAGACGATGGCCCCCGCGCCGAGCCTCCCCCCCGTGACGAGCGCGCCCGCCGCGACGGAGCCCACGGCGGCCTCCGGACCGCGCCCCGCTTCGGCGGCCCCCGCGCACGCCGGCCTCCAGGCCGTGTCGCCCGCGCCGGTCGTGCAGCCCGCGCCGTCCGCTCGGCCCGCGCCGGCCCCCACGTCGTCCACCCGGCCCGCGCAGCCCGCGGCCTCCCAGCCCGCGCCGCACGCCCACGCCGAGCTCGCCGCGCCCGCGCCCACGCCGCCCCCGAGCGACCCGCTCCTCGCCGAGTTCCTCGCGCACCAGCGCCGCATCGGCGAGCTCCACCAGGACTTCATCGCCCAGCAGCAGGCGCTCCACGCGCGCTTCCTCGAGACGGTCGCGCAGCCGCCGCCCGTCTTCGGGTCGACGCCGGCGCAGAGCGCACCGACGCCCCACGCACCGACGCCCCACGCACCGACGCCTCACGCACCGACGCCCCCCGCGCCGACGCCCATCGCCTCGCCGCCTGCATCCGTGGCGGCTCCGGCGCCGAAGCCCACCGCGCCCGCCTCCCACGCCACGCCCGCGATCCCGCCGGCGCCGTCCTCGGCGTCGCCGAAGCCGCCGCGCCCCGCGCCCCCCGTCGCGAAGGCCCCCGCGAAGCCTGCCCCCGCGAAGCCCGCGCCCTCGAAGCGCGCCACCGCGAAGCCCGCCGCCCCCTCGGACGCCGAGCTCCCCCTCGCCTTCCGTCCGACCGGCCCCACCTTCGACCGCGACGCCCTCCGCGTCCACGCCGGCGGCCGCATCTCCGAGATCTTCGGCCCCGACTTCGCCCGCCAGGACCCCTACCCGGTCCAGGTGCGCATGCCCCGCCCGCCCCTCCTCCTCGCCACGCGCTGCACGGGCATGGACGCGAAGCCCGGCGCCCTCCTCGAGGACCCGCGCGCCAAGGGCACCTGCTGGACCGAGACCGACGTCACGGCCGACGACTGGTTCCTCCACGACGGCCGCATGCCCACCGGCGTCATGGTCGAGTCGGGCCAGGCCGACCTCTTCCTCATCTCCTACCTCGGCGCCGACTTCCTCAACCGCGGCGAGCGCGCCTACCGCCTCCTCGGCTGCGAGATGACCTGGCGCGGCGACCTCCCCGCCGTCGGCGAGACCATGGCCTACGACATCCACGTCGACGGCCACGCCAAGCAGGGCGACGTCCGCCTCTTCTTCTTCCACTACGACTGCTGGATCCGCCGCCCCGACGGCACGATCCGCCCCGCCCTCGAGGTGCGCTCGGGCCAGGCCGGCTTCTTCACGCGCGGCGAGCTCGACGACTCCGCCGGCACGCTCTGGAAGCCCGAAGAGCAGGAGATCGTCCCGGACGCCCGCGTCGACCCGCCGGCCGTCCCCGCCGTCCCGCCCAGCTACGACCGGGACGCCCTCGCCGCCTTCGCCGATGGCCGCCCCTGGGACTGCTTCGGCCCCGCCTGGGAGCGCACCAAGACCCACACCCGCACGCCCCGCATCCAGGGCGGCGACATGCTCTTCCTCGACTCGGTCGAGCTCGACCCGCGCGGCGGCCCCTGGGGCCGCGGCTACCTCAAGGCCGTCACCCCCATCCGCGGCGACGAGTGGTTCTTCGACGGCCACTTCGAGGGCGACCCCTGCATGCCCGGCACCCTCATGCTCGAGGGCTGCGTGCAGGCCATGGCCTTCTACCTCGCCGCCCAGGGCTACACGATCGACCGCGACGGCTGGCGCTTCCAGCCCGTCCCGAACGAGACCTTCAAGCTCATCTGCCGCGGCCAGGTCATCCCCGAGTCGAAGGAGCTCACCTACGAGGTCTTCGTCGAGGAGTGCCACGACGGCCCCGAGCCCACCCTCTACGCCGACCTCCTCTGCACCGTCGACGGCCTCGGCGCCTTCCACGCCCGCCGCTTCGCCCTGAAGCTCACGCCCGACTGGCCCCTCACCTCGCACCCGGAGCGGGTGGAGGAGGGCGCCGGCGACCCGCGCGCCGCCATCGGCCGCTGGAAGGGCACGGAGCACCGCTTCGACCTCCCCTCCCTCCTCGCCTGCGCCTGGGGCCAGCCCTCGACCGCCTTCGGCCCGATGTACGCGCGCTTCGACGGCACCCGCCGCACGCCGCGCCTCCCCGGCCCGCCCTACCACTTCCTCACGCGCGTCACGAAGGCCGAGAGCGGCATGGGCGCCCTCGAGGACGGCGAGAGCGTCGACGGGCTCGAGCTCTCCTTCGAGTACGACGTCCCCGAGGACGCCTGGTACTTCGACGCCAACGGCGCCCGCGTGATGCCCTTCGCCGTGCTCCTCGAGGCCGCGCTCCAGCCCTGCGGATGGACCGCCAGCTACGTCGGCTGCACGCTGACGACCGACAAGGATCTGCTCTTCCGCAACCTCGACGGCCGCGGGACGGTGAAGGTCGACGTGCTCCCGGACTCGGGCACGCTCCGCACGGACGTGCGCGTGAAGAGCATCTCGCGCTCGGCGGGCATGATCATCACGAGCTTCGAGGTCCGCTGCTTCCTCGGCGAGACCGAGGTCTACGAGCTCGACACGGTCTTCGGCTTCTTCCCGCCCGAGGCCTTCGAGGACCAGGCCGGCCTCCCCGTCGACGACGCCCAGCGCGCCCTCTTCGACGCCCCCGAGAAGGGGCGCGTCGACCTCACGGCGCAGCCCGAGCGCTTCTTCGGCGGCCCGCTCCGCCTCGCCGACCCGCGCCTGTTGATGATCGACCGCGTCACGCACCTCGACCTCGAGGGCGGCGCGAAGGGCCTCGGCGCCGCGCGCGCGGAGAAGGACGTCGACGCCGGCGAGTGGTTCTTCGCGGCGCACTTCTACCAGGACCCGGTGCAGCCCGGCTCGCTCGGCATCGAGGCCATGCTGCAGCTCCTCCAGGCGTTCATGATCGAGGCCGGCATGGGCGAGGGCGTGGAGGCGCCGCGCTTCGAGGCCATCGCCACCGGCGACGAGCACGTCTGGAAGTACCGCGGCCAGGTCGTGCCGGAGAACGAGCTCATCTCCACGACCCTCGAGGTGGTGGAGCGGGGCGTGGACGCGCGCGGCCCCTACGTCTTCGCCGACGCGCACCTCTGGGTCGACGGCAAGCGCATCTACGGCGCGCCGCGCATCGGCATGCGCATCGTCTCGGACCCGGAGGCGCCGACGCGCGGGACGAAGCCGGACGCCGCGAGCGACGCGCAGGGAGGCGCCGGGGCCGGCGAGGTCGTCCTCGATGCCGCCACGAGCCCCTGGCTCGCCGACCACTGTCCGACCTACGCGCTCCCGGCCCTGCCCATGATGAGCATCGCCGATCGCATGCTCGAGGCCGCCCGCGCCGAGCTCGGCGAGGTCGAGGGGCTGAGCGATCTCCAGGTCGAGCGCTGGGTCGTCGTCGACGGACCGACCCGCACCCGGACCGAGCTCCACCGGACGGACGCCGGCCACGAGGTCCGCTTCCTCGTCTGGCGCGACGCCCCGAACCCGGCCCTCTCCCGCTTCGAGGTCGCCGCCCGCGCCACCGTCGGCGCGCCCGCGCCCTTCGAGCCGCTCGCCCCCCTCGACACGACGCCGGCGCCCTCCCCCTACGCCGGCGACGCCCTCTTCCACGGCCCGGCCTTCCACTACGTCACGGCCCTCGAGACCGGCCCCGGCGGCGCCCGCGCGACCCTCGACCCGGCCGCCGGCGCCGTCCCCCGCGGCGCCACCCACCAGGGCGTCCTCGACGCGCTCACGCACCTGCTCCCCCACGACCGGCTCCACGAGTGGAGCGATCGCGTCGACCCCGACCAGGTCGCCTACCCGCGCCGCCTCGACCTCCGGCTCCACGCGCCCATCCCGGCCGCCGGCCCCCTCGAGGCCGAGGCCCGCTTCGTCGACTTCGAAGGCGACGACGCCCGCTTCCCCGTCTTCCGCCTCCAGCTCCGGCAGGGCGAGACGCCCCTCGTCGACGCACGCCTCGTCGAGATCCTCATGCCCAAGGGTCGCCTCGGTGTCGCCGCGCCTCCGGACCGCGCCGCCTTCCTCCGCGACGGCCAGCCCGTGCCCGGCCTCCGCCTGAGCGAAGCCGCCGGCGACGGGAGCGGCGCCAGCACCCTCGACCCGGCCGAGGTGCGCCTCTGCGACTGGCTCCCCGGCACCGTGCGGCGCGTCTACGCCGCCGCCTCGGACGACCTCCCGCGCGAGGTCGCCGCCAAGGAGCACGTCGCCGCGAAGCTCGGCCTCCACCCGCGCCAGGTCGCCCTCGAGGGCGACCTCGCCCGCCCCGCGACGACGCCGCTCACCGTGCACCCGCTCGAGATCGATGGCCGCGATGCCATCACCGTTCGGGACGCCGGCCCGCCCCGCCTCGACCTCGCCCCCGTCACGGGCTTCTGGCGCGAGTGGTTCGGCGTCGGCCCCTGGCCCGTCGAGGACCTCGACTACGCCCTCATCGAGCGCTTCGTCCGCACCGTCCACGTCGCCGATCCGGACGCCCTCGCCGCGCTCCACGGCCAGAGCGTCCTCTACCTCGCCAACCACCAGGTGGGCATCGAGTCGCTCCTCTTCTCGATCCTCGCCGGCGCGCTCCAGGGCGTCCCCAGCCTGACGCTCGCCAAGAAGGAGCACCGCGAGAGCTGGCTCGGCCGCCTCATCGCCCACTGCTTCACCTGGCCCGGCGTCACCGACCCCGGCGTCATCACCTACTTCGATCGCAGCGACCCGGCCTCGCTCCCGAAGATCGTGCAGCAGCTCGCCGACCGCGCCGCCGCGCGGAGCCTGATGGTCCACGTCGAGGGCACGCGCAGCCACGACTGCCGGACGCCCGTGAAGACCATGAGCGGCGTCTTCGTCGACCTCGCCGTCCGCGCCGGCGTCGCCATCGTGCCCGTGCGCTTCAGCGGCGGCCTCCCCGTCGAGCCCACCGCCGAGAAGCTCGAGTACCCGGTGGGCATGGGCACGCAGGACTACTGGCTCGGCGCGCCCATCTCGCCCGCCGAGCTCGAGGCGCTCCCGTACAAGGAGCGCACGGCCCGCGTCGTCGACGCCATCAACGCGCTCGGCCCCGCCGCCGCCGAGGAGACGCCCCACGCGCCCGACCCCGAGCTCGAGGCGAAGGTCCAGCGTTGGATGGACGACACCGGCGCCCCCATCGGCCTCGCCACCGTCATGACGGTCCTCGCCGACCTCGAGGCGCCGCGCACCGAGCTCATCGCCCGCCTCGCCGAAGGCGCCCGCACGGGCCAGCTCGAGGTCCGCGACGGCCGCGAAGAGGCCTGGCTCGCCGAGCTCGCCCGCCTCCTCTACGGCCCGAACGGCCCGACGATCGGCTGATCACGACCTTCGGTCGCGATCGGGCTCTCCGCCGTCCGCTTTCCGCTGTCCGGGCTGGCGCTCGCCTTCCCGGTCCATGCCGCTTCGCGAGATCACGACCTTCGGTCGCGATCGGAGCGATCCGCCGTCCGCTTTCCGCTGTCCGGGCTGGCGCTCGGCTTCCCGGTCCATGCCGCTTCGCGGAGCCGCCGGACGTTCCGCTGCGGCGGC
>PABA01000052.1 GCA_002699025.1 Sandaracinus sp.
CGACGCGAAGACGCGCGGCGCGCGCTCAGGCGCCGGCGCGCCCTCCGCCTCCTCGAGGGGCTTGCGGGCCCGCGCGTTCAGGTGCACGGGGCCCGGCTCGGGGCCGCGCGCGATCGTCGCCGCCCGGAGGGCCCGCCGCTGCACACCGCGCCGCGCCCGCGCCCCCGGCGCCGGCGCGCCGAGCTCGGCGAAGAAGCGCGCATGCCGCCCGTAGAGGCCGACCTGGTCGGTGGTCTGGTTGGCCCCCGTGTCGTGGAGCTCGGGCGGCCGGTCGGCCGTGAGCACGACGAGCGGCAGCCCGGCGGCGGCCGCCTCCATCACCGCCGGCAGATAGTGGCCGCCAGCGCTCCCGGAGGTGCAGAGCAAGAGCGGCAGGCGCCCGGCCCGCGCGAGCCCGAGGGCGAAGAAGGCCGCGCTCCGCTCGTCGATCACGTCGTGGAGCGTCAGCGCCTCCTCGCGCAGCGCCGCCAGCAGGAAGGGCGTCGAGCGCGAGCCCGGGCTCACGACCACGTCCGTGACGCCGCCGGCCCGGAGCCCCGCGAGGAGCGCCCGCGCCCAGCCGGTCTGCGCCACGGGCGCGCGCTCGCTCATGGCGCGCGCTCCTCGCCACCCCGCTCGGCGCCGGCCTCGTCGGCCCGCGGGTCGAGCGCGCCGAGGAAGGCGCCCATCTTCATCGAGGCCTCCTCGTACTCGGCGTCGGGCTCGGAGCCGCCGACGATGCCGCCCCCGGCGAAGGCCCAGGCGCGCTCCCCGCGGAGCAGACCGGAGCGGAGCGCCACGACGAAGGCCCCGTCGCCGCGCGCGTCGAAGGCTCCGAAGGGCGCCGCGTACCAGCCGCGCGCGCCGATCAGGCGCTGCTCGCGATCGCGGATCCAGCGGAGCGCGGCTTCGCGCGGCACGCCCCCCACGGCGGGCGTCGGGTGGAGCGCCTGCACGAGCCGGAGCACGTGGACGTCCTCGCGGAGCCGCCCCTCGATCGGCGTGTGGAGGTGCACGACGTTCGGCAGCTCCCGCACGGCGGGCCCCTCCGGCAGCGCGAGCTCGGCGTAGGGCGCGAGCGCGGAGGCGATGGCGTCGACTACCAGCGCGTGCTCGTGCCGATCCTTCTCGCTCGCCCGGAGCGCCTCGCCCCTCCCGACCGGCGCCGAGCCGGCGAGGGCCTCGGTCCGGCAGCGGTCGCCTTCCTTGCGCACGAGCCGCTCCGGCGTCGCGCCGAGGAAGGTCGTCCCGCCGCGCCGGAGCGCGAAGCGCGCGCAGCCCGGGAAGCGCGCGCCGAGCGCGTGGAGCACGCGCCGCGGATCGGCCTCACCGGCGAGCCGCACGGCCGCCCCGCGGGCCACGACGACCTTGCGCACCTCGCCCGCCGCGATCGCGTCGGTGATCGCCTCGACGTGCTCGCGCCAGAGCGCCCGCGGCGCGTCCTCGACGGCCGCCAGCGCCGGCGCGCTCGGGAGCGCCGCGTCGGCCTCCAGCCGATCCCAGATCGCGGCGAGCTCCGCCTGGGCGCGCTCCGCGTCGGCGCCCTCCGGGTCGGCCGTGAAGCGGAGCCAGGCGCCCTCCACGCCGTGGCCGTAGCTCCAGCGCGGCACGACGAAGAGCCCGTCCCCGAAGCCCTCCCAGGGCGCCGCGTCGGCGGCGCCGGGCGCGAAGGCCATGCCCCCGAAGGCCCGGCTCGGCGGCGCCTCGACGCTCGCGTGCTCGGGCCCGAGCGCGAAGCCCGCCTCGAGCGGACCGAGCGCGCCCCCCTGCACGGGGAGCGCCCGCGCCACGCCGAGGCCGGCCACGGCCGGCTCCCCGGGCGGCTGCCAGAGCACGGCGTCGCCGCGCGCGTCCCAGAGCGCCGTGACCCGCGCCCGCGGCGCCGCCAGCGTCACGACCCCCGCGCCCTCGCGGAGCGCCCGCGCGAGCGCCGCCAGCGCGCGGCCGCGCCCGTCCGTCGCCGTGGAAGAGAGCGCCAGGCTCACCGCGGGACCTCCGCGACGTAGAGGCAGCAGACCCCGAAGGTCAGCCGCTGCACCTCGCGCATCTCGAGCCCGCACGACTCCATCAGCGCCGCGAATTCCTCGGGCGGCGGGAAGGCCGCGATCGACTCCTGCAGGTACCGGTACTCGCGCGAGCCGCTCAGGAGCGCCCCGAGCCGCGGCACCACCTTGCGGATCCAGAAGCGCGCCAGCCCCGAAAGGAGCCCCCGCCGCGGCTCGTTCAGCTCGAGGATCGCCACGCGGCCCCCCGGCCGGACCACCCGCGCCATCTCCCGGAGCGCCGCCGCCCGATCCGGCACGTTGCGGATCCCGAAGGCCATGCAGCATCCGTCGAAGGCGTCGTCCTCGTAGGGCAGCGCCTGCGCGTCACCGACCTCCAGGCGCACGCGCCCGTCGAGCCCACGCCGCTCGAGCTTCTGGTCCCCGACCGCGAGCATGTTCGCGCTCGGGTCGAGCCCCACGACCTCCGCCTCCCGGCGCGTCTTCGCCACGGCGATCGCCAGGTCGGCCGTCCCGGTCGCGAGGTCGAGCACCCGATCCGCCTCCCCGAGCGCCCGCACGGTCTTGCGCCGCCAGGAGTGGTCGATGCCCATGGAGAGCACGCGGTTCAGGAAGTCGTAGCGGTGGGCGATGCCGTCGAACATCGCCCCGGAGCCCATGCCGCTGCGCTGCGGCGAGTCGGCCGCGTCGCTCGGCGTCGGAGTCGGTGCCGCGCTCACGCCCCACCTCCCTTCTTCATCGCCTTCTCCGCCGCGCCCTCGAGCTCGGCCTTCCGCGCGTGCAGGCGCATGTGCCCCCGCTGGATGCCCTCCCCCGCGAGCGCCCTCAGCGCCGCCAGGTTCGAGGCGAGGCCCGCCGCCGCGACGATCACGGCGAGCTCGCGCGCGCCCGGGTTCCCGAGGAGCGAGAGGCCCGCCCGGACGCCCGGGTGCACCCCCGTCGCCCCGCCGACCGTCGCCACGGCCAGCGGCATCTCGAGCTCGCCGACGAGCCCGTCGTCCTCGCGCCACCAGACCGCGAGCGGCCCATAGGCGCCCCGGAGGCTCGCCCAGGCGTGGGCGCCCGCCTCGATCGCGCGCCAGTCCTGCCCGAGCGCGACGGCCACCGCGTCGACGCCGTTCATCACGCCCTTGTTGTGCGTGACGGCGCGGAAGGGGTCCTTCTCGGCGAAGCGGCTCGCGCGCACGATGCCGTCGATCAGCGCCTCACCGCCGAGCGCGTCGGCGCCCACCGCGCAGCGCACGCGCACCATGCGGCGGAGCGGGAGGTTGCTGAGGATGCGCAGGCCCACCTGGCCGCCGAGCAGCGTGGCGACGTCGGCAGCCACCGCTTCCGCGACCGTGTCGACCACGTTGGCGCCCATGGCGTCGCCCACGGCCACGTAGAAGTGGACGACGACCAGCCCCTCGGCCTCGTCGATGACGCGCACCTCGAGGTCCCGGCAACCGCCGCCCCGGCGCACCATGCCGGGGATGGCCCGGTCCGCCGCCTCGAGCAGCCGCGCGCGATGGGGCGCGAGCCGCTCCGGCGCCGCGGCCGCGTCGGGCACGGCGTCGAGCTGCACCTGGGCGGTCATCACCGCCTCGGTCGCCTCCCCGTGGAAGCCACCCTTCGTGCGCACCATGCGCGCCGCGTTGCTCGCGGCGGCGACCACGCTCGGCTCCTCCACGGCCATCGGGAGGAGCACGTCGCGCCCGTTCACGCGGAAGTTCGTCGCGATCGAGAGCGGCAGCCCGTGCTGGGCGATCACGTTCTCGCTCATGCGATCGGCGACCGGCAGGGGGAGCGCGCCACCGGCCTCGAGGTGCGCCGCCAGCTCGGCGGGCACGGCCGGCCCGATCACCGCCTCGCGGCGCTCCGCCAGGGGCGCGCGGTAGAAGCCGGGGAGCCGGCTCGTCGGGGGGAGGTCCTCGCGATCGTCGGCCATCTCAGCGCTCCCGCTCGATCGTCGCCAGGGCGACCGTGTGCAGCGCGTCCTTCGCCCGCCCGCCCGGCAGCCCGGCGATCGCCTCGACCGCCTTCTCCGCGTGCTCGGCCGCGAGGCGGCGCGTCGCGTCCAGGGCCTCCGTGCGCTCGAGGGCCTGGAGCAGCGCGCCGGCCAGCGCCGGGGGCACGTCGGGCGCCGCGACGATCTCCTCGAGGAGCGGCCGCACCAGCGGGTCGCGCTCCCGGGCGTAGAGCACCGGGTAGGTCATCTTGCCCTCGCGCAGGGCGGCGAAGGCCGTCTTGCCCGTCTTCGCCGCCTCGCCCGCGTAGTCGAGGAGGTCGTCGACGAGCTGGAAGGCGACCCCGAGGTGGAGCCCGTAGGCCTCGAGCGCCTTCGCCTGCGCCGCGTCGAGCCCGCCGGCCTTGGCGCCGGCGAAGGTGGCCCAGCGGAAGAGCGCGGCGGTCTTGCCCTCGACGACGCGGAAGTAGCTCTCGCGCGAGGTGTCGATGCGGCCGCGGTGCTCGAGCTGGATCGACTCGGCGAAGATCATCTCCTCGATGATCGCGAGGAGCCGGTCGAGCGTGTCCGGGACGCCGACGCGGCGGACCCGCTGGAGGGCCTCCACGAGGAGCCAGTCGCCGGCGAAGATGCTCGCCGCGTTCCCGTAGAGGGCGCGCGCGGCCGGCGCCCCGCGCCGCTGATCGCCGAGGTCGACCACGTCGTCGTGGAGCAAGGTGGCGCAGTGCACGAGCTCGACGGCGACGCCGAGCTCCCGGGCCGCCGGCGAGAAGCCGCTCCCGGCGCGGGCCGCGACGGCGACGCACATGGGCCGCAGGCGCTTGCCGCCGCGCTCGAGGAGGTGGTGCGCGCTCCGGTGCACGAGGCTCTCGCCGCGCGGCACCGTCTCGAGCGCCTCGTTCACGTCGCGCATGTCCCAGGCGACGAGATCGCCGAGGTCCGCGAGGCGCTGGGCCAGCCCGTCCAGGCCGCGCGCGTCGCACACGGTCCGGAGCGTGCGGAGGACGTCGGCGGATCCGCCGGTCCGCGCTGCTTCGATCAACGACATGGGGTCCGTCCCTTCGGGGCTCGCTTCGCGCTCATGGCTTCGGCTCCACGCTCGAAGCGGTCGGGCTCGCGCCTCCCCGCTCCTCTTCAGGCTCCCCGGCGCCCGGCGCCGGCTGCTCGTCCGTCTCTGCTGAGGTCCGCTCCGCCGCGCCGCCCTCGACGCCGCGCCTCGCCCGCTCGTCCGCGGCGCTTCGTAGCGCGCCGACGTCCAGGATGCCGCCCGAGACGAAGGCGCCCAAGAGCCTCTCTCCGGCGCCGGCGAGCATGCGCAAGCGCCCGATGCGCTTCGCCATGAAGCGGGCGCGCGCCGGGGGCAGCTCCTCGCCGGCCGCGGCCTTCGCGAGCGCCGCCGCCTCCTCGAGGAGCTCCGCCGTGTCGCGGACGAGGCCGAGCTCGCGCTGGCGCAGCACCCGCGTGACGAGCTTCCAGACGCGCGCCTCGGCGACGTAGTGGTCGCGGCGCTCGCCTGGTCTTCCGCACCGCGCCCCATTGGACGAGCTCGCCGAGCGTGAGGCTGATGGCGCTGGCGCTGAGCTGGAGCCGTTCGGCGAGCTCGTTGGTCGCCAGGGGCTCGGGGGAGAGGTAGAGCACGGTCCAGGCGCGGCCCAGGTGCCGCCGGAAGCCCCAGAACTCCATGAGGGCGCCGACGGCGTCCGCGGCCAGCTGCTCGGCGCGGCGCCAGCGTTCCTCCGGGAGCGTGTAGGGGACGGCCTTCATGAGGGGCGAGAGGGGTCGGGGAGAGCACGGCGGCGGGCCCGCTTTCGTGCTTTCAAATCTCTTTGAAAGGTTTAGATGTGATGAAGGTGGTGGTCAACGCGAAAAAATTCAGCAGTTGTCACACTCGGGTGTCTCGAATGTGACAGACTGGAAACATGCCGCTTCAACTCATTCAGGGGGGCAAGGCGGAGCCGGCAAGCACACGTGACGGCCCCGTCACGCGAGCGTCACTCCGGAAGCGCATCTCGCGGGTGATGCCGAAGGTGAAGCTCCCGCAGCGCCCGCCGCCTCCCAAGGAGCCGCGCTCGCTCTTCGTCCCGATCGCGCTCGGCGTGATCGCGCTCTTCGCGGTCGTGGTCGTCCCCGTCTTCACGGCGGAGGCCGAGCCGGAAGCCGAGGAGGCCGCCGCGGCCGAGCCGGAGGAGGTCGTCGTGACCCTCACGGTCCGGACCGAGCCCCAGGGGGCCACGGTCTACGTCGGCGACGAGGAGAAGGGCGAGACCCCGCTCGACCTCGAGGTGCCCGCCGAGGAGGAGCTCACGCTGCGCATCGAGCGCGAGGGCTTCGCGACGGTGGAGCGCACGCTCACGCCGGAGCTGGGGATGGAGCCGCTCGACGTGGCCCTGGAGACGGCGGGCTACGTGCTCGTGCTCGAGGGGCTGCCCGAGGGCGCCGCCGTGACGGTGAACGACGAGGCCGTGGAGGACCCGAGCGAGATCGAGCTCGGCGAGAGCCTCGAGGAGGCCGTCGCCGTCGCCATCGAGGCCGAGGGGTACCGGCCCTTCACGGCCGAGGTCGGCGCGGACGCCTTCGAGGACGAGGCCGGCCGCAAGGTGCACACGCTCGCCGTCGAGCTGAGCGCGCGCCCCGGTCGCGCCGCCGGCCCGCGCCGCGCCGCCGGGTCGACCACGCGCGCCGCCGCGTCGACCACGCGCGCCGCCTCCCCGACGACCGCGACCGCCATGGCCCCGGCGCCCGAGCCCACGCCCGAGCCCGCCGCCACGGCGAGCGCGCCCGCCATGAGCGCCATGACCCCCTCCGCGGGCCTGGCCGCCCCGCCCGACAACCCCTTCTGAGCGTCCACCCTCCGAGCGGCGCCCTCCAGCGTTCGCGCTCGACGACGCCTCCCTTCGCACGAGCCGCTCCCCCGGGGGCGGCTCGTCGCGTTTAGAGCTCGAGCGCGCGCCAGACCACCGCAGCCCCAGGTCCCGACGAAGGCTCCGACGCTCCGACGAGCGGCCGAACGCGGCACAGTCCCCCGTCCCCCATCGCCCGCGCCCCCGCCGCGCGACCTCACCCCAGCTCGGACCACCACGCCGCCTCCCCACCCGACCCCCCGGGGCGCGCCTGCGCCCCCGGCGGGTGCACGACCGCGCCCCTCGGTGCATCCTCCCGCCGATGGCCGACGACGAGAAGCTGAACCGCACCAGCGCGCGCCTCACCCAGCGCAAGTCCCAGGGCGCGTCCCAGGCGATGCTCCATGCGACGGGCCTCCGCCGCGAGGACATGGACAAGGCCCAGGTCGGCATCGCCGACGTCTGGTACGAGGGCAACCCCTGCAACATGCATCTCGGTGACCTCTCCCTCGCCGTGAAGGAGGGCGTCCTCGCGCAGGAGCTCGTCGGCTACCGCTTCCACACGGTCGGCGTGAGCGACGGCATCTCCATGGGCACCGAGGGGATGAGCTACTCGCTCCAGAGCCGCGACCTCATCGCCGACTCGATCGAGACGGTGATGGGCGCGCACTTCTACGACGGCCTCGTCGCCCTCCCCGGCTGCGACAAGAACATGCCCGGCTGCCTCATCGCCATGGGCCGCCTGAACCGCCCCGCGCTGATGGTCTACGGCGGCACCATCCGCGCCGGCCACCGCGTCGACGGCGCCGGCCACGAGCACAAGCTCGACGTCGTCAGCGCCTTCCAGAGCTACGGCGAGCTCCTCGTCGGGCGCATCGACGAGAAGACGCGCCTCGACATCGTGGCCAAGGCCTGCCCGGGCCCCGGCGCCTGCGGCGGGATGTACACGGCGAACACGATGGCGACGGCCATCGAGGCCATGGGCATGGCCCTCCCCTACTCCTCCTCGACGCCCGCCGAGGATCCGGCGAAGAAGGACGAGTGCCGGCGCGCCGGCGCCGCGATCCGTCGCCTGCTCGAGCTCGACCTGAAGCCGCGCGACATCATGACGCGCGAGGCCTTCGAGAACGCCATGGTCGTCGTCATCGCCCTCGGCGGCTCGACGAACGCCGTGCTGCACCTGCTCGCCATGGCGGACACGGTCGACGTGCCCCTGAGCCTGAAGGACTTCCAGGCCGTCAGCGATCGCGTCCCGCTCCTCGGCGACCTCAAGCCGAGCGGCACCTACGTGATGGAGGACCTCCACGCCGTCGGCGGCACCCCCGCCGTGCTGAAGCTGCTCCTCGCCGAGGGCCTGCTCCACGGCGACGCGATGACCGTGACCGGCCAGACGCTCGCCGAGAACCTCGCCGAGCTCCCGGGCCTGAGCGAGGGGCAGGACGTCGTGCGCTCCTTCGACGCGCCGCTGAAGGAGAACGGGCACATCACGATCCTCGAGGGGAACCTCGCGCCGGAAGGCGCCGTCGCGAAGATCACCGGCAAGGAGGGGCTCCACTTCGAGGGCACGGCCAAGGTCTTCGACAGCGAGGAGGAGATGCTCGCCGCGGTGGAGCGGAGCGAGGTCGAGAAGGGGCACGTGGTCGTGATCCGCTACGAGGGGCCGAAGGGCGGGCCGGGCATGCCGGAGATGCTCGGGCCGACGTCGGTGATCATGGGCGCGGGCCTCGGCAAGGACGTCGCCCTGATCACCGACGGGCGCTTCAGCGGCGGCTCGCACGGCTTCATCATCGGGCACGTCTGCCCGGAGGCGGCCGAGGGCGGCCCCATCGCGCTGGTCGAGGACGGGGACCCGATCGTCATCGACGCGGAGACGCGGCGCATCGAGGTGCGCGTCGACGCGGCGGAGCTCGCGGAGCGGCAGCGGCGCTGGGCGCCCCCGAAGCCCAAGGTGACGCGCGGCACGCTCGCGAAGTACGTGAAGCTCGTCGGCCCCGCCTCGAAGGGCTGCGTGACGGATCGCTGAGCGGGCGCGTCCCGCGACCGGCGCGGGTGTCCGACGCGACCGCGCACGCGGCGAGGCACGCGGCGCGGATCGGGCAGGCCGCGATGAAGGCGCACGCGCCGCGGCCGTCGAAGGCCCTATGATGAGCTCGATGCGTCTCCTCCTGGCCACTCTCGGCGTCGCCCTGCTCCCCGCGCTCGCCCACGCCGACCTGCCCCACGCGGGCACCTGGCGCCTCGTCGGCTCGGCCACGGCCGCGCGGGACGCCGCGGTCGAGCGGGCGACCGAGGACATGAGCGTCTTCACGCGGGGCATCGCGCGGCGGCGGCTGCGCGCCGGGACGCCCGTGCACCAGCGTGTCGTGATCGAGGAGAAGCCGGGGGGCGTCCGCGTCGCGCTCGGCGAGGCCTACGACGTGACCGCGCGCCTCGGCGGGCCGGCCGTGGCGACCCGCGACGCCTGGGACAACGCGCTCCAGGCGACCCACCGGCGAAGCGGCCGGCGCCTCGTCCAGCGCCTCGTCGGCGAGGACGCGACGGTCACGCACACGCTCCAGCTCTCCGAGGACGGCGCGACGCTGACCCTGACGGTTCGCATCGAGAGCCACCACCTCCCGGGGGACGTGGTGTACCGGGCGCGCTACCGACGCTGAGCAGCGGGCGACGAGCGTGGCGGCGCCGCCCACGTCTCCCCCACGCTCCCTCGCCCGCACACCTCCAGCGCCGCTTCGACGCGCGCGCGGAAGCCCATGCCCCACCGTGGCGGATCGCCACGGGTGGGGCGATGCGCGACCCGGGCCCCCCACGCGGCGCTCGGCTCCAGGCTGGATCGGCCCTTGCGTCATGGCCCGGCGATGCCGAACACCGAGGCCTCCACGAACGGGAGCCGCCCCGCGCGGACCCGGACCGAACCGTCCGAGCGCAGCGCCAGCTCCCTCTCGCCCCCCGCCACCCGCGGCCAGACCTTCATCGCCGACGAGGTCGTCTCCGTCGTCGCCCGCCTCGCGGCGGAGCAGATCGAGGGCGTGCATCAGATCGGCGAGCCGAGCTTCCGCGCCTTTCTGCCCGGGGGCTCGCGCCACCGCGGCGTCGAGGCCGAGGTCGGCCTCGAGGAGGCGGCGGTCGACATCGAGATCATCGTCGACTTCGGCCACCCGATCCGCCAGGTCGCCGAGCGCATGCGCGAGCACGTCATCGAGACGGTCGAGCGCATGACCGGCTGCCGCATGGTGGAGGTGGACATCCACGTCGTCGACGTGAACCTCCCGAAGGTCGACCGGCGCCCGCGGCGGCAGCTCGCGTGAGCGCCCGCGTCGAGACCGGCGCCGCGCTGCGCGCCTCGCGCCGCCCCTCCCGCGCGCTCGATGGCTTCGTCATCGGCGTGCTGCTGCTCGCCCTCGGCGTGGTCGCCGCGGCCGTCTTCCTGGTCGCCCTCGGCCTCGCGGAACCGGCGCAGCTCGCGCCGAACGCCCACACGGGGAAGCTGCTCTTCGGCTGGATCGGCGGCCAGCCCGGCTGGGCCCGCGCGGCCACCGCCGGCGTGGCGCTCCTGGTCGGTCTCGGCTCGCTCGGCGCCATCGCCGGGCGACTGCGGACCGGCGCGACCGGCACGGCGGACGGCGGCGACGCGACGCTGCACCTCTTGATCAGCGACGAGCGCGGCGTCGTCTTCGTCTCCCGCGAGGGCATCGAGGGCGTGGCCCGCGCCGGCGCGGCCTCGACGCCGCGCGTCGCCGAGGTCCAGTGCCGCGTGAAGGCGCGCGGCCAGCAGGCCGTCGGGCTCCAGCTCCGCGTGCTCGCGCTTCCGGGGGCCGCCCTCGATCGCATCGCGCAGGAGGCCCGCGAGCGCGCCGTGCGCGCCGTGGAAGAGCTCGCCGGCTTCGAGGTCCGCGACGCCTCCGTGCGCATCGACGTGATCCCGCCGGACCGGCTGGGCGAAGGGGTGCTCGGATGAGCCGCCTCGCGCGCTTCCTCGAGCGCCACCCGCGGCCCACGCGGGGGCGGGTGCTCGGCGGCGTCTGCGTGATGCTGGGCGAGCGCTGGGGCATCGATCCGATCTGGATCCGCCTGGGCTTCCTCGCCCTGGCCCTCGCCAAGGGCGTCGGGCTCGTGCTCTACCTGCTGCTCTGGCTGGCGCTGCCGACCCGCGGCGAGCGCCTCGCCGGCGGCGGCTGGCGCGACGCGACCCGCGAGCGCCTGGCGAGCGCCGGCGCCGAGCTGAAGACCGCGAAGGACGAGGTCGCCGCCGGGTGGCGGCGCCTCGACCGGCAGCCGAGCCCGCTGCCTCTGAGCCGCCGCTGGCTCGCCATCGGCGGCCTCGCGGGCGGCGCCACGCTCCTGCTCGCGACCTTCGGCGCCTTCGACTGGCTGACGCCGCTCCGCGCCCTCGGCGTGGCGCTCCTCGCCTTCGGCGTCGGCGTGCTCACCACCACCCGACCCCCCGACGCGAAGAGGCGACGCCGATGATTCGACAGACCGTGCTCGCGACCCTCGCCGCTTTCGTCGCCCTCTGCGGCGGCCTGCTGCTGCTCACCGGCGGCTTCGGCGAGGCGAAGGACGAGCGAGAAGAAGACCAGACCGAGCGCGCCGCGTTGCGGCACCTCGAGGGCGCCCAGAGCGCGCTCGAGGCCGACAACTACGTCCGCGCCGAAGAGGAGATCCGCCGCGCCGCGATCCTGCTGCGCGCGGACCTCTCCGACCCCACGGGCGAGCGCACCGCGTCCCGCTGACGCGCGCCGCCCCCCATCGATTTCACCCACTCACACACCACCCAAGGAGAACGACCCCCCATGGCCAGCAAGAAGAACGGCAGCATCCCCGGCACCATCCAGCTCAGCGACGACGTCGTCGCGACCATCGCCGGCCTCGCCGCCCGCGACATCCCGGGCATCCACGCGCTCGGCAAGTCGCGCCTGATCTCGTTCGGCGACAGCCCCACGCACGGCATCGAGGCCGAGGTCGGTCAGACCGAGGCCGCGCTCGACGTCGACGTGATCATCGAATACGGCGCCGACATCCACGAGGTCGCCGACGAGCTGAAGGCCCGCATCGCCGACGAGGTCGGCAAGATGGCCGACCGGAAGGTGATCGAGGTCAACATCCACGTCGTCGACGTGCAGCTCCCGGAGCCGGAGCAGCCGAAGCAGGAGGAGCGCCGGGTCCACTGAGCCCCGACGACGCCACCACGCCGACCGGCCGCGAGGAGACCCCTCGCGGCCGTCCGCGTGTTCGGGCCTCGCTGCGCTCGGCGGGGGTCGGGGTTTCGCCGCCTTCGGCGACGAGCCTCGCTGCGCTCGGCGGGGGTCGGGGAACTGAGCCGTGTCGGACGAGCGGACTGTACGGAGCCTCGTCGGGGGCCTCGCTTCGCTCGGCAGGCGGCCTCGCTGCGCTCGGCGGGGGTCGGGGAACTGAGCCGTGTCGGACGAGCGGGCTGCACGGGACCTCGTCGGGGCCCTCGCTACGCTCGGCAGGGGGCCTCGCTGCGCTCGGCGGGGGTCGGGGGTTCGCCGCCTTCGGCGACGAGCCTCGCTTCGCTCGGCGGGGGTCCGGGAACTGTGCCGTCCTGACGAGCGGGCTGCACGGGGCCTCGTGGTCGCTATGCGACGACGGCGCCGAGGCGGTCGAGGCGCTCGTCCCAGCGGGGCACGTGGGCGTCGCGGGCGTCGCCGTCCTCGAAGCCGGAGTGGATCAGCTGGAGCTCCGATCCCGCGGGGCCGCCGCTGAGCACCAGCATGGCCCGCGTCTCGGGGGGGCCTTCGAAGAGGAGCGTCAGCTTCGCCGGCGCCTCGAGCTTGCGCACCATGCCGCGCTCCACGCCGTCCGGGCCGGCCGCCTCGAAGGGCGCGCCGGCCTCGAGCGCGCCGGCGCCGCCCAGCCACTCGGAGGCCCGCTCGACGAGCGCCGCGAAGAGCACCTCGGGCGGGACGGGGAAGCTGCGCGTCAGGTGGATGGCCGCGTTCATGCGTCTCCCTCTGCCACGGAACGGCGCGCCCGTCACCGAGCGGGGCCCGAGCCCTGGCTGGGAGCCGGGAGCCCGTAGGTGGCGCGCATCTGCCGGAGCGAACGATCGGTACGGGCCCTCTGCTGGGCGTAGCGCGCGCGGAGCTGCTCCACCCGCTCGCGCAGGCGCTGCACGTCCCGGCCGAGCTCCTCCCGATCGAAGCCGAAGCCGTCCTCGCAGAGCCGCTCGGCCGAGCGCGCGAGCCCGGGCATCTGCGCCTGGGAGACGCTCTCGTTCCAGCTCTCGGCCGCGAGGCGCGCCCAGATCGCGTGACCGCAGGGGAAGGGGCGCCGCTCGGGCACGCCCCGCAGCACGCGCCGCACCTCGGCCAGGCGCCGGAGCGTGACGCGGGTCTGGGCGAGGTCGCCGTCCTCCTGCTCGCCGAAGGTGTTGCGGCAGGGGAAGTCGTAGGGGCCCGGATCGATGCACTGCTGGATCTGCCGCATCCACCCCTCGATGCGATCGACCTGCGCGTTCAGCCGACGCATGCGCGAGCGGAGCCCCTCGTCGGGCTCGCGCCATCGCTCCCAGGGCTCGCAGAGCTCCTCGAGGGCGCGGCGGAGCGTCGAGGCGTCGCTCCGGGTCGTCGCCCCCGAGCGCACGATGGTGCGCAGCCGCTCGAGCGTGTCCGTGCCGCAGATCGGCGGGGGCGCGCCGTCGTCCGGCAGGCGCGCCCCCTCGACGAAGGGCTGGAGCAACGCGTTCATCTCGTCGTAGGCCTCGAGGTCCTCTTCGAGGCGCGCGATCATGCCGAGCACCTGCGGCGTCGCCTGGGGCTGCGGCGGCGCGAGCGTCACGCCGACCCCGTGGAGCGCGGCCAGGCGCCCGGCGAGCCCCGAGGCCCACGCCCGGCGCGCGGCCTCGGCCCGCTGCTGCTGGAGCGCGCGAAGCTCCGCCTCGGCCCAGGCCTCCACGCGGGCGAGGGCGGCGCCGTCCACCATGCAGGCGTTGCGCGCGTGGCAGATGGAACGCCGGCGCAGGCGGACCACCGCGAGGGCCTCGCCGACGACGCCCGGGTGCTGGCGGCCCAGCCGGCTGACCTGCCGGTCGAAGTCGCGGGCGCGGGCGGCGCAGTCGAGGGTCGGCTCGCAGACCGGGGCGCCCTCCGGCTGGGCCTGGGCCGGGCTGGCCGCGAGGGCGGCCAGCGCCAGCGCGAGCGAGAGGGCGCCCGCGAGCGAGCCCGCGGGTCGAGGTCGGCGGCGTCGCGGGACCGGGCCTTCGGGGAGCGCCGCGCGCGATCCCGGCGCGGCTCGGCGGCGATCGATCAAGGCGCGCCTCCCGCGAGGGCCCGGGCCTGGTCGCGCATGCGCTCCTGCGTGCGGATGGACGCGCGCAGGCTGCCCTCGAGCTCGTCGAGCTGGTCGGCGGCCTGGTCCGCCTCCCGGTCGAGCCGGTCGAGGCCGAGCCGGCCGCAGACCCGGTCGCGGAGGCGGCGCACGTTGGTCGCGGCCTGGCCCGACCAGACGTTGCCGGCGTTCGAGGCGCGGCGGAGGCGACCCCAGATCGCGGCGTCGCAGGGGAAGGGGCGGCGCCCGGCGAGCACGTCGGCGCCGAGCAGCCGGCGCACCTCGCCGACGGCGGCCTCGACCTCGTCGGCGACGGCCTCGGGCCGGTTGGTGGAGATGGAGCGGTCGCGGGCCATGGCCTCCGCGCGGTCCAGGGTGGAGGGGAAGCGCTGGAGCGTGCGGAGCACCTCGGAGGAAGGCGAACGCGCGCTCTCGAAGGGCTCGCAGGCGCCATCGACGATGCGGCGGACCCGCTGCGCCGCGTTCACGACCGTCGGGAAGCGGCTGCCCTGGGGGAGGCCGAGCGCGCCGCCGCAGAAGCCGGGCTCGCGGCCGCGCTCCAGGGCGCTCACGCCGCGGCGGAGGACCGGGAGGCGCCCGAGCACGGTCTCGAGCTCGCCGATCTCGGCCTCGGCCGCGGCGGCCTGCTCGCGGAAGGTCTCGGCCTGCACCGCGGGGAGCGCGACGGCGGCGGGCGTGATGGCGGCGGGCGCGGCGGGCGTGGGCTCGGCCTCGCGGGCGACGAGGCGCCGCGAGGGCCGGCGGGGACGGACGCGCTCGGCGGGCGGCGCCGGGATCTCCGTCGGCGGCACGCCGGGGCGCATGGACTCCGGATCGGCCTCGTCGGCGGCCTCGGCGAGCTCCGGCGCGTCGTCCGCGCGCTCCGCGGGCGCGTCGGTGTCCTCCGCCGGGTCCTCGACGGCGTCCTCCGCCGCGTGTTCGACCGCGTCTTCCATGGCGTCCGCGACTCCGTCCTCGCCCACGACGACAGACTCTTCCATGGCCTCGGCGGACCGCTCGGCGAGCTCCGCCGGCTCGCGCCCGACCTCGCTCGGCCGCGCCACGCCCACCTCCGGCGCGTTCGTGAGCGCGCCCCAGGCGAGCAGGCCGCCCGCGGCGACCAGCGCGATGGCCGCGACCGGCAGCCCGCGCCGCACCAGACGCGCCGTGGTGGCCCCGGCGGCGGGCGCGGCCGTGCCCGAGATGCGCGTCGCGGGCGGCGGTCGGTCCGTCCCGCGCGGCCGCACGACCTCGGGCGTGACGATGGCCTGGGCGCGGGTCGCCGGGAGCCCCCGGGCGCCCGCCAGGACCGCCTCCCGGAACGCGGCGACGCTCGGGAAGCGCGCCGCCGGATCCTTCTCGAGCGCGCGCTCGACGGCGTCCGCGAGCGCCGGCGGCACGTCGACCCGCTCGTCGAGGCGCGGCGGCTTCACCGTCAGCACCTTCACCAGCACGGACGCGGCCGGCCCGTTCCCGAAGGGCGGCTCGCCGACGAGGAGCTCGAAGAGGATCGCGCCGAGCGCGTAGACGTCCGTCCGCGCGTCCACGCTCTCGCCGCTCGCCTGCTCGGGCGCCATGTAGTGCGGCGTGCCGAGCGCCTCGCCGGACGCCGTCAGGCTCTCCGGGCCGCCCTCGCCGACGTGCTTGGCGAGGCCGAAGTCGAGCAGCACGGGCCGCTCGGGCTCGCCGGGGACGCGCGCGAGAAAGACGTTCCCGGGCTTGAGGTCGCGGTGGATGGTGTCTGCGGCGTGGGCCGCCTCGAGGGCGTCGGCGATGCCCCCGAAGATCGCGACGGCCCGGTCCTGCGGGAGCGCGCCCCCGCGGTGGAGATGCTGCGCGAGGTCCTCGCCCTCGAGCAGGTCCATGACGAGGAAGTCGATGCCGCCCTCGGAGGCGTAGTCGTGGACGCGCACGATGCCCGCGTGGCCGAGCTTGGCGAGGGCCTCGGCCTCCCGGCGGAAGCGCTCCCGGGCGCCGGGCGAGACCATGGCGCGGTCCGGGCGGAGCACCTTCACCGCGTAGCGGCGCCCCGTGCGCACGTGCTTGGCCGCGTAGACCGCCCCGAAGCCGCCCACGCCGAGGCGACGCTCGACCTCGTAGGTCTCCCCGAGGATGCGGCCGACGAGGCTGTCCACCGGATCAGGGTAGCGGGGGGAGGCGTCCACGTCCCTCTGTACTCCCCCGGCGGGGCGGATCTTCCGTGCGCGCTGGGGTGAAGCGCGGCTCAGGGGGCGGCGAGGCGGGGTCGGGGCGGCGATGGAACATGTTTCGACCCAGCGGGGCCTCGCCCCCGTTCACCCCGCCCTGAGACCGGGCCACGGGAGAACGTTTGACCTGCCCCGGTCGCTTGCCATGCTCCCCGTGGGATGTACGTGAACCGGGACTCCGCGCGGAAGATCGTCCGCGGCGCCGCCGAGAACCTCAGCTTTCGCCGGGCCTGGACCTGGGCCGGCTTCGGCGGCGCCTGGGCCGGCCTCCGGAGCGCCGTCGCCGTCGGGCGCGCCGCCGACGACCTGCTCTACCCCGCGTGGAGGGGCCAGCGGGTCCGGGAGCCGGTGTTCATCTTCGCGAACGGACGGAGCGGCACGACCATGCTGCACCGGCTGCTCTCGACCGACACCGAGCACTTCGCCGGCTACCGGCTCTACCAGTCGATCTTCAGCGCCGTGTCGATCCAGCGGCTCTTCGAGGGCCTCGGGCGCACGCCCGGCGTCGGCGCGCTCGGGCGGAAGGGCGTCGAGGCCATCAACCAGGCGTTCTTCAGCGGCTGGGAGGGCATCCACGAGATGGGCATCGACAAGGAGGAGGAGGACGAGGCCCTCTTCGCCCTGACCTGCGAGACGCCCACCGTGTCGCTGCTGAACCCGTTCATGGAGGGCTACTCGCACATCGGCTGGCTCGACGAGGCGCCGCCGGAGCAGCGGCGGGCCTTCATGGACTTCTACGAGGCGGCGGTGAAGAAGCACCTCTACGCCGTCGGCGGGGACAAGCACTTCCTGACGAAGAACGTCTTCACGACGCCGCGGGTGCGCACCTTCCTCGAGCGCTTCCCGGACGGGCGCTTCGTCTATCTGATCCGGCACCCGTACAAGTCGCTCCCGAGCTGGCTGAACATGTTCCACGAGAAGTGGGTGACGCACTCGCCGGAGCTGGTGCACGACTCGCCGCAGGCGCGGGAGCTCGCGCAGATGTACTTCGACTACTACCGCTACGCGCTCGAGCTGAAGCGGACGCTGCCCGAGGAGCGGCTGCGGGTGGTGCGCTACGAGGAGCTGGTGCGCGACCCGAAGCGGGTGGTCGAGGGTGTGTACGAGTGGCTCGGGGAGACGATGAGCCCCGGTTACCGGAAGACGCTCGAGGAGATGACGACGCGGCAGAAGCGCTACAAGAGCGCGCACCGCTACTCGCTCGCGCAGTTCGGGCTGACCGAGGAGTGGGTCTACCGGCAGATCCCCGAGGTCTTCGAGGCCTTCGGCTACGCCGAGGACGGCCCGCAGGGCCTCGCCCCGGCCGCCTGAGCACCCTGCCCGGCCCCCAGGGAGACGGGCACGAACCCGCTCACTCGCCCCCATCGTCGGGAGGACACGCTCGCCGGGCGGTCCGCGCTCCGGCCCCCCCCCCCCCCCCCCCCCCCCCCCC
>PABA01000053.1 GCA_002699025.1 Sandaracinus sp.
CCCCCCCGCGTGGCCGGCCCCCGCTCGGCCTCGCATCGCTCCGTCGCGGCGCTCCGCCGGGCGCCCGGGAGGTCCGCAGGACGCGCGGAGGGGCCGCCGCTGCCATAAATGACCGGGGGTCATTTATGGCAGCGACAAGGGCTCCCCAGCGCCGCGGGAGCTCCATCGACACCATCGGAATCCAACGAATTCAATCAGTTGGATCGCCTACCGGGGGTCCGCAGGACGCCCCATGGGGGCCCTCTCGGGCTCTAGATGACCTCGGGTCAGTTATGTCGGCGCCCCGGCGAGCGCAGCGGCGCTGGAGCCCCGCGGGGACGAGAAGAACGCAATGAAGTCAGTGCCTTGGATCCTAGATCGGGGGTCCGCAGGACTCCTGGACGGGGCCCGAGTGGGCGAGCGCGCGGCTCCTGGACGGCCCGCTGCACTCCCGGGTCTCGGACGGGGTCCGCGAGACTCCTGGACGGGGTCCGCAGGACGCCTCGGGAGGCTCGGGTCGATCGCGGGGCGGGGGGCAGCTCGCGTCGGATGTAGGCACCGATGCTTCGTGCCCGGGCGAAATGGCGCGGCCGCGAGACCATGGACGCCGCTCGCCTCGGGGCGCGGAGCGGCGCTGCTCGCGGCACGCCCCCTGCTCCAGAGGCGGCCCATGCTCCTTCCCTCCTTCCTCGCGCCGGCCCTCCCCAGGGCGGCCTCTTCCAGCTTCGAGCCCTACGCCGACCGGCCCATCGAGGCGCCTTCGCGCGTCACCGCGGGGAGGGTGTGATGAGCATCGTCACTGTGCTCGTCGCGTCGCTCTTCGTCGGCGCGGGGGTCGGCCTCGCCGTCGGCGGCATCGGTTGGGGCCTCGCGCTCCGCCGGAAGCTCGCGGACACCCGCGCCCGCGCCCGGCGCGCTTGGTGGCCCGTCCGGCGCGTCCGCCTGCCGCGCGCGCTCGTCGAGGTGCCCTCGTCGAACCGCACCTACCGCGACGCGGGCGTCGAGCTCGATCTGCGCCAGCTCCCCTGGCCCGCGCCGAGCTCCGAGGTGGCGCTGCACGTCGGGGCGCAGACGGCCGGCGTGCTGCTCGCCCCGGACTCCTTCGACGGGCGCCACTTCGCCGGCCGCATCGAGGCCCGGGCCACGGACGACCACGTGGAGGTCACGCTCTACGTCTGGCCTCCCGCGGGGGTGCCCCTCCTCGCTGCCGGCTTCGCGGCGGGCCTCCTCACCTACGGCCTGACCACCGCCTTCGCACCTTCCATCGGCTTCGTCGCCCTCTCGGCCCTGCTCGTCGGTGCGCTCGCGCGCCGCTTCGACCCCTTCGAGGAGTGGGTCGAGGCGTACTGGGCACCCTTCGCGGAGCGCGCGCTCCCCGTCGAGACCTCGAAGTGGTTCGAGCCGGGCTTCGACTGACTCGCGGAGCGCGCCCGTCAGCCCTTCGCGGCGTCCGCCCTTCGCCGAGTCAGCCCTTCGCGGCGTCCGCCCTTCGCGGCGTCCGCCCTTCGCGGCGTCAGCCCTTCGCGGCCTCGGCCTTCGCCGCGTCCTTGCCGGCGCCGAGCTTGGCGATGAGCGCGGTCAGCGCGAAGCCGACGACGATCAGGCCGACGGCGCCGACGATCTCCGTGGTGCCCGGCGTGAAGAACTCCGTCGGGTACTTCTCGGGCTCGATCTCGGCAAGGAGCTCGGCGGTCACGACCTGCCCCTTGAACGTGTCGCCGATCTCCGGAGCCACGCCGCGCTGGAAGGGCCAGAGGCCGGCCACGGCGCCGACCAGGAGCCCGACGAGCCCCCCGAGCGTGCCCTTCTCGTACTTCTCGAGGAGCCACTTCAGCCCGTTCGAGACGACCAGCACGCCGATCACCACGCCGAGCCCCACCGGGACCACGACCTCGAAGAACGGACCGCTCATCTGGTCCCAGTCCCCGGCCTTCAGCCCCTCCTTGAAGTCGTCGATGGCGCCGAGGATGGTCACGTAGACGCCGAGCACGAGCAGCAGGTAGCCGCCGCTCACGCCGGGGAGGATCATCGCGCTCGCGCCGGCCACCCCCGCGAGGAACATCAGCGTGAAGCCGCCCGCGTCTGCCGGCTCGCCGGACTGCTGCATCTGGTGCCAGGCGAGGATGGCCATGGGGATGAAGCCGAGGACGGCGCCGATCCACACGGCCCGGTTGGCCGGCTTGGCCATCTTCCAGACGACCGGGACGCCGCCGAGGGTCAGGCCGATGAAGAGGCTGTACATGGCCCAGCGGTGGCTCACGACGAGCGACTTCACGGGCCCGGCCATGAGCACGATGGAGAGCAGCGCCGCCACCACCACCACCCCGAGCACGAAGAGCGAGCGCTTGCGGAGCTTGAGCGTCGAGACCTCGGCGATGGCCTGGATGAACTTCGGGTAGATGCCGCTCGCCAGCAGCATCGTGCCGCCGCTGATGCCGGGCACCAGGTTCGCGAGGCCCATGAGGACGCCGCCGATGCCGGCCCGCGCGCCGAGGAGCGGATAGGGCTCCTCGTCCCCAGGCACGGTCGTGTCCGCGTCGGTCGCCCCCGCGTCGGTCGCCTCCGCGTCGGTCGCCTCCGCGTCGGTCGCCTCCGCGTCGGTCGCCTCCGCCTCCGCGAGCGCCTCGCTCGTCCCCTCGGTTCCCTCGGCCATCGCGCCGCCATCTAGCGCGATTCCCCGACCCGCGCGAGCCGCCACGCCGTCGCCAACGTCGCCCGGCGGTCCTACGATGCCCCCCATGAGCGCCGACGAGTTCGTCACCCTGGAGGCCCTGCACGACCCGACCCGGGCCGCCATGCTCGAGGAGATCCTGCGCGAGGCCGGCATCCCGGTGCACGTGCTCGGCCTCGAGCAGCGCCGCCTCTTCGCCACGGTCGGCGCCACCTCGCTCATCCAGCTCCGCGTGCCCCGCTCCCACCTCGCCGAGGCCGAGGAGCTCGTCCAGGCCATCGAGGCCCCCGACGCCGTCCTCGAGCCCGTCGCCCCGCCCGAGCCGCCACCCGGCGCCGGCCCCTACCGCGGCGCCACCGAGCCCCGCGAGGACTACGGCGACCCGCGCCTCAAGCGCGTCTCCTTCTTCTGCGCGCTCTTGCTCACCTTCGGCACGGGCCACTTCTACGCCCGCGAGAAGAACACCGGCTGGCTCCTGCTCCTCCTCGAGGCCGTCGGCTTCGCCGGCGCCTTCCTCGGCATGCCCCGCCTCGGCGCCGCCGTGCCCGCGCTGATCCTCTACGACGCCTTCGGCTCCCTCGGCGCCGTCGACCGCTTCAACGCCGGCGCGCCCCGCTCGGAGGTCGCCCAGCTGAAGCGCGCCCCGCTCGTCCTCGCCGTCGCCGCCCTCGGCGTCTTCCTCGGCCCGCACGTGGACGCGCTCCTCACCGTCGAGGACCCGGCGGCCGAGGCGGCCGAGACGACACCGGCGCCCGCACGCTGAGACGAGGCCGGCGCCCGCACCCCGAGCCGACGTCCGCGCCCCGAGCCGACGTCCGCGCCCGAGCCGACGCCCGCGCCCGAGCCGACGCCCGCGCCCCGAGACGAACCTAGGGGGCCGGCACGAGCATCACCGCCTCGCGCGGCCCGAGCTCCACCTCCACCGCCCCGCCAGCCCCCACCGCCCAGCGCGCTTCCTGGTCGTGGAGCTCGTCGCGGAGCTCGACGCCCACCGGGAATCCGCTCGGCACGCGCGCCGTCGCCGCCCGGAGCGCGTTCGCGTTCAGCACCACCAGCACCCGGTCGCCCTCGAAGTCCCGCTCGTAGGCGAGGAGCCCCGCGTCGGGCGCCTCGCTCTCCCGGTTGGTCTCGGCCGCGTAGCGCACCCGAAGCGCGCCCTGGCGGAGCGCCGCGTGCTCGCGCCGCAGCCGGAGGAGCCGCCGGAGCCAGCGGTGGGTCTCCGTGTCCGTGCGGAAGCCCGTGTCCCACATGCGCTCGCGGCTCCCGCCGCCGCCCTGGCCCGTGAGCTCCTGCTCCGTGCCGTAGTAGATCGCCGGGATCCCGTCGACGGTGACGACCATGAGGAGCGCCAGCGCCGCCGAGTCGAAGCGGTCGAGCTCGCCCCGGAGCCGCCAGGTGTCGTGGTTGTCGGCGATGAGCACGCGCGCCTCCCAGGGGGAGAGGCCGATGCCGCCGGGCTGCTCGAAGGGGCGGAAGAGCTCCCGGTTCCCTTCGAGGACGGGCACGACCTCGGCCGGGGGATCGCCGTCGAGGATCATCCCGTCGACGACCCCGAACTTGAAGGGGAAGTCGAAGGCCGCGTCGAGCGCGTGGGTCTCGCCCGTGAGCTGCGCGAGCCGGACGCTGTCCGTCGTGAAGACCTCGCCGAGGAGCAGGAAGCGCCGCTTGCCGAGGGCCGCGAGCCGGCTCCGGAGGCGCCGCCCGAAGGCGGGCCAGAAGCCGTCCTCCACGTGGGGCACGGCGTCGATGCGGAAGCCGTCCACGTCGGTCTCGCGCACCCAGCGCACGTAGGTCTCGACGAGCGCCTCGAGCACGTCCTCGCGCCCGGTCGCCAGATCGCGGAGGCCGGTCGGGAAGTCGCCGAAGAACTTCTCCTCGCGGACCCCCACGTCGCCGAAGCCCCGCCGGTGGAAGTGCTCGGCCTCGAGCTGGAAGCTGCCGCCCCCCGGCGCGAAGAGGCGCGGGCGGTGCGTCCAGAGGAGCGGCGCGTCGTAGCCCTCGGCGCGGTACGGCGGCTCGAGCTCGCCCGGGTCGACCTCGCCGTCGGCGTCGAGGTCGTAGGCGAAGACCCGCCCCGTATGGTTGGTGACCACGTCGACGATCACGAGCAGGTCGCGCGCGTGGGCGTCGCGGACGAGCCGCCGGAGGTCGTCGAGGTCGCCGAAGCGCGGGTTCAGGCGCGTGAAGTCGCTCGCCCAGTAGCCGTGGTAGCCGTCCTCGCGAGGCGTCCGGTCCACGTTGGCGACGATGGGCGAGATCCAGATCGCGGTCGCGCCGAGCGCCTCGATGTAGCCGAGCCGCTGCCGCAGCCCCTCCCAGTCGCCGCCCTGGTGCCGGACCAGGTCGCCCGGGTCCGGGCCGATGCCATCGAGCACGTCGTTCGAGGGGTCGCCGTTCTCGAAGCGGTCGACGACGACCTGGTAGATGACCTCGTCGCGCCAGTCCTCGACGTGCGTCTCGATCGTCGGCGCGGGCACGCCACCCCCCTCGCCGCAGGCGAAGAGCAGGGAGAGCAGCGTGAGCGGGCCCGCGCGCATCGCCCTCAGCTTAGAGCCCCTCGATGAGGCGGCCAGCGCCGAACGCTCCGCAAACTGCACCGGGCGCACCAGGCGGGGGTGCTCGGATGACTCATCCGGGTTAGGTGGATCGGGTGGACACTCCGGAGCCGCTTCCCCTCGACGACGCCCGATGGCGCACCCTCTCGTATGCCCATGGACCCGACGGCACGCCCGTCGCGCGCTGGCTGCGTTCCTTCCTCGCGCATCCGGTTCCCCCGCCTGGCAGCGGGGCCCCCTTCGCTCGGCTCTGGGATGGGCTCTGCCACCAGGGGAGCACCTACGAAGCCAGCTACGCTGCGGTGCCACACATCGTCGGAGCCTGCGTCCGCATGGAGCCCGAAATCCGCATGCACGTGCTCCACCTGGTGGGCGCCATCGCCGCCTTCCAGCCGCTCGGCGCGCCCATGCCGACGGACCTCGCGCGCGCCTGGCGCGCGTCCCTTCGTCACGCCGCGCTCATGGCCGAGGGGACCCTTCTGGACGAACCGTACCCGCCCCTCACACTGCTCACGGATCTCGCCGCCTGTTCCGGTCGGACCGATGTCGCGCGAGCCCTCCTGTCGATGGAGCTGGGGGAGCTGGAGGTCGCGTGCGCGTGCGGTCGGCGCGAGGTGCTCGGCGTGAGCGAGCGCGGGCTCGAGGTGGGTCCGCTCCGCTGGCGGCGCAGAGGTCCGGGGGCGATGGGGGAGCTGGCAGCGCTCGGGAAGCAGGTGCGGGTGGAGTGCGCCGCGGCGGTCGAAGACCTCGGCGGGGTGCTGGCTTGCCCCGCTTGCGATGCGGATATCGAGCTGCTTCGCGACGCCATCACCTGAGGCGAGGGCGTCCGCGCGCGGCGGCGCCTGCCCGGGCGGGGCCTCACATGGGCGCGAGGACGAAGAAGCTGCGGGCCGGGAGGGTCTGCGCACCGCCGGCGACGGTGCCGCCGTCGAGGAGGTCCTCCCAAGTGCCGGCCGGCAGGGTCACGCTCTGCGACGAGTCGGCCTTGTTGATCGCGACGAGGACCTCCTCGTCGCCGCAGCCGGTCATCCGGTAGACCCAGGTGTTCTGGTCGGCGCTCACGGTCACGCGGCGGCCGCGGCCGAGCACGGGGTTCTCGCCGCGCACGCGCGCGAGCTTGGTGACGGCGTCGCGGAGGGCGAGCTGATGCACGTTCAGCTCGGCGTCGCTCCACGGCATCATGCGCCGGTTGTCCGGGTCGCCGCCGCCCGCGAGGCCGATCTCGTCGCCGTAGTAGATGAGCGGGATGCCCGGGTTCGTGAACATCACGGCGAAGGCGACCCCCAGGCGCTCGTAGGGCGCGGCGTCGCTCGGCTGCGCGGGCACCCAGTCCCAGCCGTTCCCGGGGTTGGAGCCCTCGCGGCAGTTGGTGATCTCGCCGCTCGCGAAGTGGATGGGGCGCGGGATGTCGTGGTTGCCGATCCAGGTCGTCATGATGGCGCCCGGGCCGTAGTAGCCGTCGTTGCCGTCCATCCAGGAGCGGAACGTCGCCATGTTTCCGTCCGGGCGGAAGACCGCCTCGCAGAGCCGCGCCTTGAAGGGGAAGTCGAACTGGCCGTCCAGCTCGGTCTCCGGGTCCACGAAGGAGGCGAGCAGATCGCGGTCGTCGTAGGCGAAGGTCTCGCCGACCAGGTAGAAGCGGTCGTCGGGCGCGTCGGTGATCTCGGCGTTCAGGCGCGAGCGGAGGTCGCGGAGCCACTGGATGTCGACGTGCTTGATCGCGTCGAGCCGGTAGCCGTCGAGGTCGAACTCGCGCGCCCACCACAGGGCGTCGTCCACGCTCCACTGGCGCGCCGCCGGGATGGTGAAGTCGAAGGTCGGCAGGTAGCTCGTGAAGGCGCAGCGCGTCCCGTAGAAGGGGTCGTTCCAGAGATCCTCGGGGCCGCAGAGCCGGCTCGCGCCACCCTCCGTGTAGAACCAATCCGGGTGCGCCGCGTAGAGGCCGCTCTCGTCGTCGACGTGGTTCATCACGTAGTCGAAGAGGACCTTGATCGAGTGGCCGTTCGCGCCGGTGGTGCCGTGGGCCGTCTCGATGAGCTCGCGGAGATCGGCCTCGGTGCCGATGCGCGACTCCACCGCGGGCCGCGGCGAGGGGCTCGTCGGGTCGGAGAAGTCGACGTTCTCCGGCGAGGGCCAGTAGCCGTGGTAGGCGGAGTAGACGTTCGGGTCGGCCGAGGGGTTGATGGCGGCGCCGGCGAGGTCCCGGTTCTCGAAGGGCGCGGTGATCCACAGGGCCGTGACGCCGAGGTCGTTCAGGTAGCTCATGCGCTCCGTCAGGCCGCGCAGATCGCCGCCCTCGTACTGGGCGCTCGGGCCGCGGGTGGCGTCGCCGTCGGTGGCGCCGGAGACCGGGTCCGCGGAGCCGTCCGAGTCGTAGAAGCGGTCGACCATCGCGAAGTACATGACCGTGTCGCGCCAGTCGAACTCGTCGAGCTCGCCGCAGGCCGCGCCGCAGACGTCGAGGACGCTGTTCACGCCGCCGAAGCCGTCGTCGATGGTCTGCTCGTTCGACGGGTCGGCGATCCAGTCGGTGCCGTCGACGATGAACTTGTACTGGTGCTGCCGGATGGGCTCGACGAGGTGGGTGACGCTCCAGACGCCGTCCTCCTCCTCGACCATCTCGAGGGCGCCCTCGGCAGGCGTCGCGGGCCAGGCGCCGCCGGCGTCCGCCAGGAAGGTGCCGCTCACCCAGACCGAGGTCGCCGTGGCGCTCGCGTAGGTGAAGGTGATCTCGTTGCAGGGCGGGGGCGGCGGACCGGCGTCCTCCTCCATGACCGGAGGCACGCCGCCTTCGCCGCAGGAGGCGTCGCCGCCCACGCCGCCGTCGCCCGCGCAGCGCGGCGGCCGGTAGGGCGGCGGCGCCATGCCCCCGTCCGGGGACTCGGCGTCGATCACGAAGCCGCCCTCGGAGTCCTTGCAGCCCGCGCTGCCCATGATGAGGAAGGCCGAAAGGCCCGTCAGCATCAGCCCGACACACCCGCGCATGATTCGGACGATCTATCATGGGCGGCCGAGTCACGCACGTCAGAGTCACGCCCGAGCGACGAGCACGCGCCCCCGCGTGGGGACACGGCTGCCGGCGTGAACGGGTTTTCCCTCGTTTTCACGGACGTTTCCGGGGCATGACCTGAGCGCCGCGGCCGTTGTCCTTTCCGGCTCCCCGTGGCATCACGTCCTCCGTGAAGCTCCGCGACCGCATCCTCGTGATCACCGACATCCTGGTGGCCGCGCTCTACTGCGACGGCACCATCATGGGCGAGGAGGATCACGCGGCGCGCCAGCTCTTGGCGGACCTCCTGCTCACGACGCCGGACGAGCTGCCTCCCCCGGTGCTCGACCGGATCAAGAACTTCAAGCTCTACGAGTTCGAGCTCGAGAAGGCGGCGGCGGATTTCCTCGAGGACCCGCCCATGAAGAAGCGGCGGCTGCTCGAGCTGGTCGTGAAGATGATCGACGCCGACGGCGAGGTGGACCTCCGCGAGGACCAGTTCGTGCGCGAGCTCGCGTCGTGCCTCGGCATGGACGCGTCGGACTACGAGGATCTCGTGCTCGAGATCGAGGTCGAGGACCTGCCGCGCGCCGAGCGGGCCAAGCGCCTGAGCGAGAGCTTCAACGCGCTGCGCCTGCCGCCCGAGCCGCCGCCGATCCCCGACGACGCGAAGCGCGGCTGAGGGGCGGGCGCCCATCTCGGGGCGCTTCGCGCGAGCTCGGATGCGCTGGGCTGCGACGCGGTGATCGGCGAGCGGTGAGCTTCGAGCGGTGATCTGCGCGCGGCGAGCTGCGACGCGGCGAGCTGCGGTAGGGTCGGCTCGCCATGACCGTCTCCCCGATCCAGGTGCTGACCTACAACGTCAAGCTGCTGCCCGCCTACGCGAAGCTCGTCGTGACGCCGAAGCGCGTGCCCGAGGGCTGGTGGGAGCGCGGCGCGGGGCGCCAGAAGGACGCGCAGCGGGCCGAGGCGATCCTGAAGGCGCTGGTGAAGGGGAGCTGGGACGTGATCGTGCTCCAGGAGCTCTACCCGGAGCCCATCCGCGACCGCTTCCGCGAGGTGTTCGAGCAGAAGGGCTGGGAGACGACGCCGGCGCTCGGCGACGACCTGCTCAACGAGGACAGCGGCCTCTTCGTCGCCTCGCGCCTGCCCTTCGTGACCTGCCGCTTCCAGGAGTTCGACGCGAAGATCGGCTTCGACGCGCTGAGCGACAAGGGGGTGGTGGCGCTGCGCCTCGACACCTCGAAGGTGTGGAAGGACGCCTGCGAGGGGCTCTACCTCTTCGGGACGCACCTGCAGTCGGACGACGAGCACTACCCGGTGCGCCTGCTTCAGCTCGACCAGCTCGCGCGCCTCGCCCACCAGACGCTCGAGCCGCTGCCCGAGGCGCGGCGGAAGAAGGTCGCGGCGATGGCGCTCGGCGACTTCAACGTGCGCGCGGAGACGGCGGTGATCGGCATGCCGGGGGCGTCCGTGCCGACGCCCGAATACGCGGCCATGCTCTCGCTCCTCGGGCGGCCGCGCGACCTCTACCGGCACGTGAACCCGCAGGACGCCGGCTTCACCTGGGACGGCACGGTGGGGACGATGACGCGGCCGAGCGACGACGACCGCAAGCGCATCGACTACGCCTTCGCCTTCGACTGGGTGCCGCAGCCGAAGAAGGAGTCGGAGCCCTCGCGCCTGCTGCCGCTCCACTGCAGCGACGCGCACGTGGCGCCCTTCTTCGTGGACGGGCGGCACCTCTCGGACCACTTCGGCGTGAGCGTCCGCGTGGCGCCGTAGGCCGGCTGCCCGACGCGCCGGCACGTTCCACCGCGCCGAGTCGCAGCTCAGCCGAGGGCGAGGCCGGCCCAGGCGCCGGCGGCGGCTGCGAGGGGGATGGTGAGGTTGTCGTCGACCGGGCCGCTGAGGAGCTCCGCCGCCGCGCCGGCGAGGGCGCCGAGGAGCGCCGGCGCGAGCAGCGGGCGCGCGCCGAAGAGGAGCAGCGCGCCGCTCGCCGCGCCGAAGCCCACGAGGACGAAGGCGAGCGAGCCGGCTACGCTCCGGCCGCCCGGGAGCCGGCCCCGGCCGAGGCGTCGCCCGACGATCCCCGCCGCCGGATCGGCGAGCGCGAGGACGGCCACGCCCACGGCGGCGAGCGCCGGCCGGCGCGTCCAGGCGAGCAGGGCGAGGCCGCTCACGTACCAGGTGCCCGAGTTCACGCGGTGCCGCTCGTCCGGGTGCGCGGTGGCCGCGAAGAGGCCGGCGACGCGCGCGTTCCAGGCCGGGGAGCGGAGCCGGAGGGCCTCGAGGCTCCAGACCAGCGCGGCCGCCGAGCTCGCCGTCCAGAGCAGGACGCGCTCGGGGGTGAAGCGGAGGAAGGCGAGGGCGGCGGCGCCCACGAGGGCGTGGAGGAGCGCGCGCCGGGCGTGCGGCGGGCGGAGCCGCGGGAGGGCGCAGGACCCATGGAGGGCGCGGGCCACCAGGGCGTAGGCCTCGGCGCGATCGGGGCCGTCGGCGAGCTGAGCGAGCGGGAGCGCCGGGTGCGCCGGGGCGAGCGCGCGGAGGCGGGCCTTCAGGGCGTCGTCGAGGGGGCGCCCGCGCTGCAGGCGGGCGTGCGCGAGGCGGAGCGCGTCCTCGAGCGCGTCGAGCGCATCGTCGGCCGGGGCAGGGGGCACGGGGAGAGCGTAGTACCGCCGCCGTTCGGGACGAGCCTCCGGTTGTCCGCATCGCTCTCGAGTCCCCACGGGCACGGGCAGGGGCACGGGCAGGGCACGGGCAGGGGCAGGGGACTTCGCACGGGGTGCCCCCGCGCGGCCATAGCCCGTATGCTGGCCCGGCATGCCTCTCTACCCCGAGATCGAGCCCTTCGACGAGGGGCTCCTCGACGTCGGCGGCCCCCACCGGATCCACTACGAGCAGGCGGGCAATCCGGACGGCAAGCCGGCGCTCTTCGTGCACGGCGGCCCCGGCGGCGGCACGGACGCCACGCAGCGCCGCTTCTGGGACCCGGAGGCCTACCGCGTCGTGCTCTTCGACCAGCGCGGCTGCGGCCAGAGCGAGCCCCACGCCAGCCTCGAGGCGAACACGACCTGGGATCTGGTCGCCGACATGGAGAAGCTCCGCGCGCACCTCGGCATCGAGCGCTGGCAGCTCTTCGGCGGCAGCTGGGGGAGCACGCTCGCGCTCGCCTACGCCGAGGCGCACCCGGAGCGCGTCACGGAGCTGGTCCTCCGGGGCATCTTCCTCTGCCGCACCGAGGAGATCCGCTGGTACTACCAGGAGGGCTGCAGCCGCCTCTTCCCCGACGCCTGGGAGGGCTTCCTCGCGCCCATCCCCGAGGCCGAGCGCGGCGACCTGGTGAAGGCCTACTACGCCCGCCTGACGAGCGAGGACCCGGAGGTGCGCGCCGCGGCGGCCCGCGCGTGGAGCGGCTGGGAGGGGCGCACGAGCCGCCTCCTGCCCGACGCCTCGCTGGTCGAGAAGACCGAGACGCCGCACTTCGCCGACGCCTTCGCGCGCATCGAGTGCCACTACTTCGTGAACGGCGGCTTCTTCGAAGAGGACGCGCAGCTCCTCCGGGACGTCGGACGCATCGCGCACCTCCCCGGCGTGATCGTGCAGGGCCGCTACGACGTGGTCTGCCCGGTGAAGACCGCCTGGGAGCTCCACCGCGCCTGGCCGAAGAGCGAGCTCGAGATCGTCCCGGACGCGGGGCACTCGGCGCTCGAGCCAGGCATCACCCAGGCGCTGGTGAAGGCGACCGATCGCTTCCGGAGCCCTTGAGCCGATGAGCGAGGAGGTGCGGGAGGCCGCGGAGCGCGGGAGCGCGCCCTCACCGGCGACCGTCCGTCGCGCCGCCGAGCGGCTCGGCACGGCGGCGCTCCTCGTCGTGCTCGTCTTCGTGGTCGCCCTCCCGGTGATGAACTGGGCGCCGCCCCCGACGGCCGGCGATCTCGCCGTCGCGAACGGCGTGGCGCTCCTCGTGGGCGTCGTCTCCTTCGGGGTCTACGGGCTGACCCGCGTGCAGTCGCTCACCTTCGCGCGCCTCGTCGACCTCGGGCTCGTCTACGAGGTCGTGGTGGGCCTCGGCATCGCGACGGCGGAGGTCTTCGCGACCTACGACCCGTTCAGCGTGGTGCGCGGCGTGAGCTGGATCTGCCTGTGGATCACGCTCTTCCCGCTGGTCGTCCCGACGACGCGCTGGCGCGTGCTCATCGCGGCGCTCGCGACGGCGAGCATGGGCCCGGCGGCCATGGGGCTCGCGCGCGCCTGGGGGGCGCCCTGGCCGGACGCGCAGACCTTCGTCTACCTCTACCTGCCGAACTACCTCGCGGCGGGTCTCGCGCTCGTGCTCCACCGGGTGCTCGGCCGGCTCCGCGAGGACGTGAGCCGCGCGCAGCAGATGGGCGCCTACCACATGATCGAGCTCCTCGGCCGCGGCGGCATGGGCGAGGTCTGGCGGGCGACGCATCGCATGCTCGCGCGGCCGGCGGCCATCAAGCTCATCCGGCCCGAGGCGCTGAGCGGGCGCGCGTCGGCCACGCAGCGGCAGACGCTGAAGGCGCGCTTCGAGCGAGAGGCGCGGGCGACGGCGCAGCTGAGCTCGCCGCACACCATCTCGATCTACGACTTCGGCGCGACGGAGGACGGCGTCCTCTACTACGTCATGGAGCTCCTCGACGGGACGGACCTCGAGACGCTGGTGGCCGAGCACGGGCCGCTGCCCGCGGGGCGGGTGGTGCATCTGCTGAAGCAGGCCTGCGAGTCGCTCGCGGAGGCGCATCGGGCGGGGCTCGTGCACCGGGACGTGAAGCCGGCGAACCTCTACGTCTGCCGGCTCGGCACGAAGGTCGACGAGGTGAAGGTGCTCGACTTCGGGCTGGTGGCGCTGCAGAGCGGCGGGCGGCTCACGGGCGACGATCAGATCACGGGCACGCCGGCCTACCTCGCGCCGGAGGTCGTGCGCGGCGATCGCGAGCCGGACGAGCGGGTGGACGTCTACGCGCTCGGCTGCGTCGCCTACTGGCTGCTCACGGGGGAGCTGGTCTTCCCGGGGAAGACGCCCTTCGAGGTGCTCTACGGGCACGTGGAGGAGGCGCCGACGCCGCCCTCGGAGCGCGCGCGGCAGCCGATCCCGGCGGCGCTCGAGGCGCTCGTGCTCGAGTGCCTGGAGAAGGATCCGGAGGCGCGGCCGCGAGACGCGGAGGACCTCGGCGCGCGGCTCGGCGCCGTGGTGGTGGAGGAGCCGTGGACCGAGGCCGAGGCGCTCGCCTGGTGGCAGCGGCACGGGCCGAAGCCGCCGGAGAAGATCGTCGAGGCCCCGGCCCACGTGCGGACCGCCTTCCCGGCCCGCGAGCCGTAGCCATCGTCTCCCGGCGACGGCGGAAGCGGCGTTCGATGCGAATCCCGCGAGGGTGTTCGTGCCGCTCTCGGCACCCGTCGCCAGAGCGCACCGGGCCTTGCCGTCGACGGCGCGGAAGTGCGCAGGCGCGCGAATCGGCTCTTCGGCCAAATCCTCCGGATCTCGCCGGAGCCGCTGCCCGGGCGGCGGCCGTTAGCGGAGGAGGAAGGCGACGACGATGAGGGCGGTCGCCAGGTAGCGGCCGCGGTCGAACCAGGTCGGCCAGCGGCGCTTCACCTGGTGCCAGACCCAGGCGAGCGCGCCCATCGCGACCATCACGGCGAGCACGAGCGCGACGCCCCCGCCGAGGAGCAGCTCGCGCTCGAAGAGGCCCTTGAGCCCGGGGATGACGCCGAGGCCGTAGAGCAGGATCAGGTGCGCCACGTAGATGACGAGCGTCTCCGAGCCGACCGTCTGCACGAAGCGGAGCGTGCGACCGGGCGGGCCCTCGCGGCGCTGGAGCAGGAGCTCGACGCCGCAGAGCGCGGCGAGCACGGTGAGCACGACGCCGAAGCGGAAGACGAAGAAGAAGGGGCTCGCCTTCCAGTAGTTGTGCTCGGGGAAGGGGTCCCAGCCGCTGAGCTGGAGCCCCTTGCCGAGGGCGATGAGGAGCGCGCCCACGGCCAGCAGGGGAAGGGCGAGCTGCATGGGGCCCGGCGCGTGGTCGGCGCGGCGGTCGCGGACGAAGCGCGCGACGAGGACGCCGCCGAGGAGGAAGCCGCACCAGGGGACGAGCGGGAAGAGCGAGCCCGTGCTGGCGTTCAGCCAGGCCACCACGCCGACGGGCCAGCCCGCGAGCTCCCGGTCGTAGATCCACGGCGCGACGAGCACGGCGGCGCCGAAGAGCGCGGCGATCACGCCGAGGTAGAGGCGCTTTCGGCGGAGGAGCATCACCAGCCCCTCGGCGACCATGAGCGTGAAGCCGATGTGCTGGAGCGCGTCCACGCGGGCGACGCGCGCGGCGCGGTCCGGGCTCAGGCCGAGCACCCAGGAGAGCTTCAGCACGCCGACGTGGAGCAGGTAGCCGATCCCGATGAGGATCACGTAGCGCTCCATGCGCTTGGCGACGACCGGGCCCCAGTGCGTGTGGGCGTCCCACTTCCCGAGGGTCGTGATGCCGAAGGCCATGCCCGACGAGAAGAGGAAGATGGGGGCCGTGAAGCCGTGCACGTAGCCGTGCCAGCCGTACCAGCCCTGGGCGCGCACGCTGTCGGCGATGACCTCGTAGAAGACGTGCCCCTGCACCATGAGGATCACGGCGAGGAAGCGCAGGAGGTCGAGGGCCAGCCAGCGCTTGGTGCGCGCGACGGGGGTCGCGGCGGCGGCGGCCTGCTCGCCGGGGAAGGCGTTGGCCTCGCTCTCGGGCGAGACCGGCAGGGCCGTGCTGGGGAGGGCGCGATGCGACATGGGGTTCCCTGAACCGGGCGCGGGGCGGGCCCGCGAGGGGGCCGGATCACGGAGGATTGAAACGGAGAGGGTGGGGCCGTCAAGGCGACGGCTGCGCGGGCGTTCAGCTCCGGGAGCGTATGCCGCGGGGCCGCTCGTCACGCCGCGCGGAGACTCATCCGGGCTCGGCGTCGGGGAGGAGCGGCGTGATGATGGCGCGCATGCGCTCGCTCCAGGGGCAGGGGCGGTCGGTCTCCGGGTCGAGGCGGACCAGGCGGGTGGAGGCGCGGCAGTGCTCGGTGTTGCCGTGGCGGGAGCGGACCGAGGCGTCGATGACGAGGCTGGTGCGGCCGAGGTGAGAGGGCCAGAGCTCGACGCTGAGCTCGCCCTCGCCGCGGTGGGGGACGAGGTAGTCGATCGTGTGGTGCGCGATGACGTGGTACTTGTCCGGGTGCACCTCCAGCGGGTCCTGCCAGCGGAAGCCGAGGGCCTGCAGGAGCTCGCCGCGCGCGCGCTCGATGAAGAGCATGTAGCGGACGTTGTGGAGGATGTTCAGCGCGTCGAGGTCGTCGAAGTAGACGCGCTGGATCGATCGGAACGGCATCGCGAGCGTCATCGCCGGCGGAGCGTGACACGCGCGGGGGGCGGCGTCGCGCGGTCGGCAGGCCGGGCACCTACTGGATGTCGATGAGGCCGCGCTGGGAGGCTTCGTAGACGGCCTCGGTCTTCGAGTGCACCTCGAGCTTCCGGTACACGCGGCGCATGTGGGTCGTCACCGTGTGGATGGAGATCTCGAGCAGGCCGGCGATCTCGCCGAAGGTGAAGCCCTTCGCGACCAGCTCGAGCACGTCGGTCTCGCGGCCGGAGAGCGGGCTCTCGACCGCCGCCGTCTCCGCCGCCGTCTCCGCTGCCGGCGCGGGCGCGGGACGCAGCCGCCGGAGCACGTGCCGCGCGATGGCGGGGCTGATCGGCGAGCCGCCCGCGAGGAGCTCGCGGAGGGCGCGCTCGATGGCCTCGCGGTCGCCGCCCTTGAGCAGGTAGCCGCTCGCCCCCTCCTCGATGCAGCGGATCACGTTCCGCTCGTCGCCGAACATGGTGATGACGACGATCTCGGTCCGCTCCGAGCGCGCCCGCGCCTCCTTCACGAGCTCGACGCCCGAGCCGTCGGGGAGGCCGAGGTCCGTGAGCAGCACCTCCGGCGCGTGCGCCTCGAGCGCGGTCCGGCCCGCCTCGAGCGTCTCCGCGGCGGCCACGAGCCGGAGCTCCGGCATGCCCTGGACGACCTCGCTCAGGAAGGCGCGCGTCGGCGCGTCGTCCTCCACGATGACGACCGAGCGCGGCGGCTTGGCGGTGGCCTCCCCCATCTCGCGAGCATGCCACGCCCGGCGCCCCCATCGCGTACCCTCGCCCGGTGAGAGCTCGCCCCGCGGCCCGGCTGGACGCGCGCCCGCTGGCCGCGCTCGTGGCGGCGCTCGCCCTCCTCACCGGGGCGCGCGCGGAGGCGCAGGGGCAGGCTCTCGGCGAGGCGCGCTTCTGCCTGATCGACGCCGAGACCCCGCCGCGCCCCGCGCCGGACGATCCGCGCTGCGAGCCGGTCCGCCTCCCCGATCGCTGGAGCCGCACGCGCCCGCGGGCCGGGGGCGTCGGCTGGTACCGGCTCGAGGCGCCGCCGCTCGACGTGCCCCCGGGCGGGCGCGCCGCCGTCTGGCTCCCGCGCCTGAACATGAACGCCGAGGTCTGGGTGAACGGGCGCTGGGTCGGCACCGGCGGCGGCTTCGAGCGGCCGGTCGCGCAGAATTGGAACCGGCCGCTCCTCTTCCCCTTCCCGGCCGAGCTCCTCCGCGAGGGGGGCCCCATCGACGTGCGCCTCTTCGCCTACCGGGGCGACTGGGGCGGCCTCGATCCGATCCACGTCGGCCCCCACGCCGCGCTCGCCCCTGCGCACGCCTCGCGCCACGCGCTCCAGATCGACGTCGCCCGGTTCGCCAGCGCCGTCGCGCTCCTCCTGACGCTTCTCTTCTTCGCGCTCTTCCTCGCCGCCGACCGCCGCCCCCTCTACGGCTACGCCGCCCTCGCGGCGCTCTTCTACTTCGTGCACAGCCTCGCCGCGCACCTCCGCGAGATCGTCGTCCCCTACGTCTTCGGCCGCTGGCTCATCCACGCGACCTTCGACGCCTTCGCGGTCTGCATGATCTTCGGCTTCCACCGCCTCTTCGCCATCCGCGCGCCGCGCCTCGAGCGGGTGCTGCTCGCCTACCTCGCCTGCGGCGCCACCGCCACGGCCCTCGCCGGGCCCGATCGCTTCCTCGACGTCGCCCTCGTCTTCCACGCCCTCGCCGGGCTCCTCCCCCTCTACGCCGTCGCGCGCCTCCTCGGACGCTACCGGCAGCTCCCGCGCACGCCGCGCCGCGTGATCCTCGCCTCGACCCTGGCCACGCTCCTCGTCAGCGCCCACGCGCTCGCCATCCAGGCGGGGCTGCTCCCGCAGAGCGCGCCGCGTCTGCTCCACCTGCTCGCGCCCGTGCTCTTCCTCGCCTTCGGCACGATCCTCCTGAGCGACTTCCTCCGCGCCTACCGCGAGGCGCGCGCGCTCAACCGCGAGCTCGACGCGCGGGTGCAGGAGAAGGAGGCCGAGCTCGCCCAGAGCTACGAAGCGCTCCGCCGGCTGCAGGATCAGCGCGTGCTCGCCGCCGAGCGCGAGCGGCTCATGCGGGAGATGCACGACGGGCTCGGCGGGCGCCTGGTCTCGGCCCTCTCGCTCGCCTCGCGCGGGGAGGCGCCGGGGGCCCTCTCGAGCGCGCTCCGGGAGGCGCTCTTCGAGATGCGCGTGGTGATCGACTCGCTCGACCCGGAGAACGACGACCTCGTGGCCGCGCTCGCGACCTTGCGCGGGCGGCTCCAGCCGGCGCTCCAGGCCGAGGGCCTGCGCGTGCGCTGGGCCGTGGAGGACCTGCCGCGCGCGCCGGAGCTCGGGCCGAGCCAGCTGCTGCACGTGCTGCGCGTCGTCCAAGAGGCGGTCACGAACGTGATCAAGCACGCGGACGCGTCGGAGATCCGCTTCGAGACGGGCACGGGCGACGCGCCGGACGGGCGCGAGGCGGTCTTCGTGCGGGTCGCCGACGACGGCGCGGGCTTCGGCGAGCGCGCGGGGGGCGGGCACGGCGTCGCCAACATGGAGCGGCGCGCGGAGGAGCTCGGCGGGCAGCTCGCGATCGAGAGCGACGCGGACGGGACGCGCGTCACGCTCTGGATCCCGCTCGACGTGCCGCGCTCGAGCCTGGCGCCGGACGAGGCCGCGACGCGCGAGGGCCGCGGAGGCGACGACGCGCCCCCGCGGCCCTGACCCCGCGCCGGAACGATCCGGGAGCCCGACTCAGGGCACGGCGCACATGGGGCGGCCGAAGTCGGGCGGCGGCGGGAAGGTGTAGCCGTCGTCCTCGTTCTCTCCGAGCTCCGTGTGGAGGCGGCACCAGTAGGACATGTGCGCGCCTGCCGGGTTGAACACGGCGTCCCACCACTCGGCGGGCGTGGGGATGTGGCCGAGGGCTTCGTCGAGGGTCGGCAGGTGCGGCGACTCGTCGACGAAGGGGTCCTGGCCGCCGTCGATGCGGAGCCGGTGGAGCGCGCCCATGCCCCAGTAGGGCGGCGGCAGCGCGCCGGGGATCACGTCGTCCTCGATGACCCAGCGGTGCGTGTTGGGCACGGTCGCGTCGTAGTAGCCGCCGAAGGCCATGTCGCCGACGAGCGGCGCGCCGAAGGCCTGCACGCCCTGCACGTCGACGCCTTCGCGCTCGAGGCGGAAGGCCGTCAGCATGGCGAGGGCGCCCCCGAGCGAGTGGCCCGTGACCCAGACGCGGCGCCCCTCGGAGAGCGCGTCGACGTGGGCGAGCACCTCGGGGAAGGCGACGTCGGCGGCGGTCCAGAAGCCCTCGTGGACCTCGGGGACGTCGACGCCGCAGACCGGCTGGCAGAAGCCGAAGAGGCACCGGCGCGGGCAGAGGCCGGGCAGGTCGAGCAGCTGGATGCTCGCGTCCGTCGGGATGTCCGCGTTGTCGAAGCTGCCGTCGAGCGGGTTCAGGTCCGTCTGCGTCCCTTCGAAGGAGACGATGAGGGCGTCCTCGGTCGTGAAGACGTAGGCCTGGGTGCTGTGGCCGAGCCCGAAGGTGGGCGTGATGTTCACGACGCGGCTGGAGTGGAAGGTCAGGCCCCAGTCCGGCGCCGTCTGGCTCACCTCGGGGATCTGAGCGTAGGCGAGGTAGGCGGCGACCGAGAGGAGGTAGGCCTGCGTCCAGTCGGCGCCGTCCGCGGGGCCGGCGGCGGCGTCGAAGGCCTCGAAGGCGGGCGCGTACTCGACCCGGTAGTCGGCGTCGAGGAGGACCGTCGTCGCGTAGCCGGTCTCGGCGTCGGCGATCTCGGCCTCGAGCCGGCCGGTCGCGGGGTGGTCGGGGAGCTGGAAGACGAGGTGGTCGCCGCCGTGCTCGAGCCCCTCGAGGCGCTCGCCGTCGAGGTAGAGGTCGAGCCAGCCCTCGCTCGAGGCCCAGATGGAGTCCGAGGCGAAGGGCAGGTTCTCGCCGACGAGGACGAGCTCGTCGCCGACGTGGGCCGGGCTCGTGGGTGTGTGGCCGGTGATCTGGACCGGGGCGGGGGCGACGAGGGTGCCGTCGCGGGTGAGCACGGCGTCGGCGAGCGGGAGGGAGTCGGTGAGGGTCTCGCGGAGCTCGAGGAACGAGCGGTCCACGGTGGGCTCCGGGGTCGCGTCGAGGCGCACGGGCGTGGCGAGCAGGGTGCCGCGGCCGTCGCGCACCTCGACCGCGTAGAGGCCGGGCTCGACCTCGTCCGTGAGGGTGGCGTCGACCCAGCGGCCGCCGTCTTCGTAGCGGCTCATGCGGAGCGTCGGCAGGACGCGGGCGCCGGCCCAGGTCTCCCGGCCCGGGACGTCGCGGAGGCCGGTCGGCTCGGGGCGCGCGCGGAGCTCGATGCGGGCGCCGTAGAGGCGCCCCTCCAGCCGGAAGGAGGTCGTGCGTCCGATGGGGGCGGTGACGAGGGCGGCCTCGGCGGGCTCCGCCCCGGAGAGCACCGCGCTGGGCTTCGAGGGGTCGCGGGCCAGGGCGCCCGAGGCGCCGTCGACGTCGACCGCCTGGGTGCAGGCGAGGGCGAGGGCGAGCAAGGCGGGGATGGTGAAGTGAATCGCTCGAGAGGTGTGGATCATGGGTCCTCCTTCGAGCGAAAAGCTGGGCCTCGGCCGTCACCTCCTCCATCGCATGTTCGGGGGACACGGCTTTCCCCCACGTCCCCTCTTCCGCCGAGCGACTCCCCCGGTCGGCTCCGGATCGGGGGCGGCCTGCGTGTCAGTCGTCGCGTTGGGGCGTCAGCAGCGCCGCTGCGACGGCGCGCGCGCTCACGCCCAGCTCGCGGAGGAACGTGCGTTCCACCGCGCGCCGCACGGCCGCGCCGCCGAGGCGGGCCTCGATGGCGTCCAGGTCCAGCGGGGGCGACATGTAGGCCTCGAGCAGGACGCGGGCAGAGGGCGGGAGCGCGTGCTCGGCGCAGAAGCGCTCCAACGGAGTCGATGGGTCGCGGGTCGTCTCGCGCATCATGACTGCACGTTTGCAGCCGCGTGGCGTCGTGGGCGCGAACGCAGCGTTTCTCTTCGCGCACGCGGCGGTCCCGGAGGCCGCCCGGGCAGCCGGCGCTCAGCGGGGGCCGGAGCGGAGAGGCGCGCCGCACTGCTCGATGGAGCCGAGCGCCGCGACCGAGCGCAGCCAGGCCGAGCCTTCGCTGGTCACGGCGAGGCGCTGGCAAGCCAGGGCAGGGAGCGGAGCGACCGCAGCGCCATGGCGGCCGGCGCGCGGACTCAGTCCAGGATCTCGAGGAGCTGCACGTCGAACACGAGCATGCCCTGGGGCGCGCCCGGCCGGCCGCCGTAGGCGAGGCTCTCGGGGATCCAGAAGCGGCGCTTCTCGCCGACGACCATGAGCTGCACACCCTCGGTCCAGCCGTCGATGACCCGGTTCAGCGGGAAGGTCGCCGGCCGCCCGCGCGTGATGCTGCTGTCGAACATCTCGCCGTCGGTGGTCCAGCCCGTGTAGTGCACGCGCACCCGGCTCGTCTCGCTCGGGTGCTGGTCCCCGTCGCCGGCCTCGATCACGAGCGACGCCAGGCCGGACTCGGTGCGCTCGGCGTTCGCGGGCGGCGCCGCGACGTTCTCCGGCGCCGAGGGCGGGTCGGGGGTCTCCTGAACCTCGAGGAGCTCGACGTCGAAGACGAGCATACCCTGGGGCGCGCCGCGCCGGCCGCCGTAGGCGAGGTCCTCGGGGATCCAGAAGCGGCGCTTCTCGCCGACGACCATGAGCTGCACGCCCTCGGTCCAGCCGGCGATGACGCCGTTGAGCGGGAAGGTCGCTGGGCGCCCCCGGGTCACGCTCGAGTCGAACATGTTCCCGTCGGTGGTCCAGCCCGTGTAGTGCACGGTCACCCGGTCGTTCTCGTCGGGGTGCTCGCTGCCCGTGCCGTTCTGCAGGACCTTCGAGGCCAGGCCGGACTCGGTGCGCTCGGCGTCGGCCGGCGGGGCGGCGACGTCGTCCGGCGCGGGGAGGGCGCCGGGGCGCTGGCGCGGCGCCTCCCGATCGGCGGGGCGCGCCTCGGCCATGGCGGTCGCCGTCCCCATGGCGGTGGCGGTCTCGTCGCCGTGCTCCTCGCCGTGGTCGGCGGCGGGCTCGTTCGCCCGGGGGGGCTCACTCGGGCAGCCGAAGGCCAGGAGGAGGGGAAGGGCGGTCAGGGCGCGTCGCATGGGGCGCGTCCTACCCGGGCTCGGGCCCGCCGGCAAGCTCGCGCTGCCGCCGCGGGGGACCGTGACTCGGATTCGTCACCCGTCGACGCGCCCTCGCTGCTTCCTTGGGGACCGCCACGGATTCTCGCTTCGCGGGATACCGCCCGCATTCCTCGCTGCGCGGAAACCCCCTGCGGCCCGAGCGCTCGCACGCTCATCCCGCCGCGTGGTGACTCATCCGGGGCGCCCGACCCGCGCGGCCGAATCGCGACCCCGGCCGTTCCCGCGGCGGGTAGGCTCACCACGGTGGAGCGCCACGTCTACGTGCAGGAGTGGAGCGGCCACCGGGTCCGCGAGCGGCACCGGCGCGCCGAGATGCCCCGCGCCCGCGAGGGCTGGATCCGCTCGGCGCCCTACCTGCCCGAGAAGGTGCGCACGAGCTTCTGGGCCCGCCTCTTCGGCGCGGCCCCGCATCGCTGGCGCTGGCGCCGCCCCTTCGACGTCGAGGGGCGGGACGTGCTCCGCCTCGGCGACGATCCGGTGCCGGGCGCCGTCCGCGTGATGGGCGAGCTGCGCCCCCTCGATCCGAACGCGCCCCCCGGACCCCAGGCCCTCTTCGAGGACTTCTGGTGCGACGCGCCGCGCCCCTGGCGCGTCGTCCGGGGCGTGGACGCGCTCCTCGCGCCCGACGACGGCGGGCCCCCGCTCGTCGTCTCCTGCGGGCTCGCGCCGCTCATCGTCGCGCCGCCGGTGGTCCGCCGGGCCGAGTCCGTTCTGCTCGGGCTCGCTGCGCCCGACCTCCGCCTGCTCCCGGAGGGCGTCCAACGCGCTGCCGAGGGCGCGCTCGTCACGGTGCGCGCCGGTGCCCGCGCGGAGGTGATCGGGCTGCAGAAGCCGCTCGCCGAGAGCGCCCGCCACTTCCCGCTCGGCGGCTACCGGGAGGCGGCCGCTCGGCCGCGCCGCGTGATCGGCGACGAGGACGGGGTCCGCCTGGTCATCCGCGTCGATTCGCGCGTCTGAGCGCTCGCTGGCGCTCGCTGCGCTCGCTGCGCTCGCTGCCGTCCGCTGTCCGCTTTCCGCTGTCCGTCGCGGGGCGTCGAGGTTGCACAGGGGGTGGCCGCGTTCGCGGAGGACGGGGGCGCCGGCGGGCGGGCCCGGCGTCGCGGGGGGGGCCGCGTTCGCGGAGGAGGGCGGCGCTGGGGGGCGCCTCGGCGTCGCGGGGGGGGCCGCGTTCGCGGAGGAGGGAGGCGCTGGGGGGTGGGCTCGGCGTCGCGGGGGGCCGCGTTCGCGGAGGAGGGCGGCGCTGGGGGGCGGCTCGGCGTCGCGGGGGTGGCCGCGTTCGCGGAGGAGGGCGGCGCTGGCGGGTGGGCTC